>NZ_QLJH01000022.1 GCF_003951315.1 Sphingomonas sp. S-NIH.Pt15_0812 | reverse complement strand
AGCGGGCTCCGCCGCCGCCGCCGCCGGAGCCCGCTCCCGTGGTGCAGTGCCAGCCGGGTCCGTTCATCGTGTTCTTCGAGTGGAACAAGTCGGACATCACCCCGGAAGCAGCGTCGATCCTCGACAACGCGGTCACCCAGTATCAGTCCTGCGGCAATGCGCAGGTCATGCTGGCCGGCTACACCGACACCTCGGGTTCGCCCAAGTACAATGTCGGCCTGTCGCAGCGTCGCGCCGACTCGGTGAAGGCGTACATGGTTTCGCGGTCGATCCCCGACGGCGTGATCTCGACGGAAGCGTTCGGCGAGACCAACCTGCGCGTGCAGACCGCCGACGGCGTCCGCGAAGTGCAGAACCGTCGCGTGGAAATCACCTACGGTCCGGGCGCTGGTTCGGGTCAGTAAGCGATTTCCCCCTCGCGGGAATGGAATTGGGGAGGTCGGTGCAAACCGGCCTCCCTTTTTCTTTGTCCGCGCTCGAAGCCCCGTTGCCGACCGCTTGAAACGATACCCCCCTGATCGCGATGGACGTACGCCGGTTTCCGGTTCAGTCTCTACCGAAAATCGAGGGAGAGGCGAGTGAAGGCGATCTTCATCACCGGTGGCGCATCGGGGATCGGGCGAGCGACGGCGCAATTGTTCGCGACGCGGGGATGGCGCGTCGGGTTGGCGGACGTGGATGCGGCCGGACTAGCTAAGGCGGCCGGGTTGCTGCCGGCGGGCATGGTCGAGACCTATGTCATGGATGTGCGCGATCGCGATGCCTGGGTGGCGGCGCTCGATGCATTCACCGCGACGACCGGCGGGCGACTGGATGTCCTGCACAACAATGCGGGAATCGGGACCGGCGGGCCTCTGACGGAGGCGCGGTTCGAGGATCTCGACCGGACGGTGGCGATCAACCTGATGAGCGTGATCAACGGTGCAAAGATCGGCCATGCCTATCTGGCGCGGACACCGGGAGCGTGCCTGCTCAATACCGCTTCCGCGTCCGCCATCTATGGATCGGCGGGGCTGGCGACCTATTCGGCCACCAAGTTCGGGGTGCGGGCGCTGACCGAGGCGCTGGACGGCGAGTGGGCGGCGGCCGGCATCAAGGTTCGGTCGATCGTGCCGAGCTTCATCGAAACGCCGCTGCTCGACGGTATTGCCGGGGCGAGCAACCGGACGATCCGCGAGACGGTGGTCGCGGCCGGCATGGAATTGACGCCGGTCGAGGCGGTGGCGGAGGCGGCGTGGAAGGCGGTGCATGGCGATGCCGTCCACACCTATGTCGGACGGACCGCCGGGCGGATGCGGTTCGCGGCGCGCTGGATGCCGGGCGCCTTGCGCAAGCGGATGCGACGCGCGCGCGGATGATCGCGATGGATGCGCTGCACAGTGGCGCTCGGCGTCCGGTGGCGCTATCCGCGCGGGCATGACCAAGCCCGGCCTGCTCCCCGAAGGGTTCCACGATCGCCTTCCTCCCTTTGCCGATGCCGCCGCGGCGGTGGAGGCGCGCGTGCTGGAGGCGGCGCGACGCTATGGCTATGAACGCGTCGATCCGCCGCTGGCGGAATTCGCCGAGGAACTGGCGGCGCGGCTGAAGGCGGGCGGATTGCGCGACGCGGTGCGCTTCGTCGATCCGGTCAGCCAGGCCACCATGGCAGTCCGCCCGGACCTGACGGCGCAGGTCGCGCGGATCGCGGCGACGCGCATGGGGCATCATCCCCGGCCGGTACGCCTGTCCTATGCGGGATCAGTGTTGCGGTTGCGCGGGCCGGCGCTGGCTCCAGCGCGCGAACGGCGACAGGTAGGGGCCGAACTGATCGGCCTCGATTCGGTCGCGGCAGCGCGCGAAGTGGTGGCGGTGGCCGTGGAAGGGCTGGCGGCGGCGGGAATCGCCGATGTATCGATCGACTTCACCCTGCCCGATCTGGTCGACACGCTGGCCGCCGGGCCAATGCCGGTCGCGGCAGAGCAGATCGAGACGCTGCGCGAGCGGCTGGATGCGAAGGATGCCGGCGGCGTCGCGGCGATCGCGCCCGCCTATCTGCCGCTGATCGAGGCGACCGGACCGTTCGAGGCCGCACTCGACCGGTTGCGGGCGTTCGACGCGGGTGGCGTGCTGGTCTCGCGGATCGCGGGGCTGGCGGCGATCGCGCGGGGGCTGGCCGGGTCCGCGACGATGACGCTGGACCCGACCGAGCGGCACGGATTCGAATATCAGTCCTGGCTGGGCTTTTCCCTGTTCGCGAGCGGCGCGTCGCGCGAGCTGGGGCGGGGCGGCACCTATGTCGTCGTGCATCCGGACGGACGCGAGGAGGCGGCGACCGGCTTTTCCATCTATGCCGATGCCCTGGTGATGCCGGGTACGGTCGAGCGGCGTCGGCTGTTCCTGCCCCATGGCACGCCCGAGGACGAGGCGGCGGCGTTGCGGGCGGATGGCTGGGTAACGGTCGCGGCGCTGGAAGTAGACGACACGCCACAGGCGCAGCTCGCCACCCATGTCTGGGATGCGGGCCGGGTCCGACCGGTCGCGCTCTGACCGACGATACGACGCTCGGCATTTGCGGTGAGCGGTGATAGCAGGATGGCATGACCGATCCTGTCCTGTCCCCCGCCGAGATGATCGATGCCATGGCGGCCGCCGCCCGCGCCGCCGCCGCCGCGCTGGCGCGGCTGCCATCGGAGCGGCGCCGGGCCGGACTGCGCAGTGCGGCGGCGGCGATTCGGGCGGCCGGGCCGACGATCCTGGAAGCCAATGCCCGCGACGTCGCGGCGGGCGGGGCGGCCGGGCTGAGCGCCGCGATGCTCGACCGGCTGCGGCTGGACGAGGGGCGCGTGGCGGCGATCGCGGCGGCCGTCGAGCAGGTGGCGGCGCTCGACGACCCGGTCGGACAGGAGATCGATCGTGCGGTGCACCCCAATGGGCTGGCGCTGTCGCGCGTGCGGGTGCCGATCGGGGTGATCGGCATCATCTATGAAAGCCGGCCCAATGTGACGGTCGATGCCGCCGCGCTGTGCGTGATGAGCGGCAATGCCACCATCCTGCGCGGGGGCAGCGAGGCGGCGGCGAGCAACCGCGCGCTTCATGCCGCCTTCGCGGAGGGGCTGGCCGCGGCAGGCCTGCCGATCGCGGCGGTGCAGCTGGTGCCGACCACCGACCGGGCGGCGGTGGGGGCGATGCTGGCGGCGGCGGGCTTGATCGACCTGATCATCCCGCGCGGCGGCAAGAGTCTGGTCGCGCGCGTGCAGGCGGAGGCCCGCGTGCCGGTGCTGGCGCATCTGGACGGGATCAACCATGTCTATGTCGATGGCGCGGCCGATCCGGCGATGGCGGAGGCGGTGGTGCGCGACGCCAAGATGCGCCGCACCGGCATCTGCGGCGCGATGGAGACGCTGCTGATCGATCGCGCCTATCCGGCGGGCGCTGCGCTGGTCGCGGCGCTGGCGGCCACGGGCTGCACCTTGCGGGGCGATGCGGCGGCGCAGGCGCTGGGCGTCGCGGAGGCGGCAGAGCCGGCGGATTGGGACACCGAATATCTCGACGCCATCGCCTCGGTCGCGGTGGTGGACGGGCTGGACGGTGCGCTGGCGCATATCGCGCGGCATGGGTCGCACCACACCGATGCGATCGTCACCGAGGATGTGGGCCTCGCCGAACGCTTCCTGGCGGAGGTCGATTCGGCGATCGTGCTGTGGAACGCCTCGACCCAGTTCGCCGATGGCGGCGAGTTCGGGCTGGGGGCGGAGATCGGCATCGCGACGGGGCGGCTGCACGCGCGCGGACCGGTCGCGCTGGAAGGGCTGACGACGTATAAGTGGTTGGGGCGCGGCACCGGGCAGGTGCGTGGGTGATCACCACCGGGCTGCTCGGCGGCAGCTTCAACCCGGCGCATCGGGGGCATCGGGCGATCACGCTGGCGGCGATCCGGGCGCTCGACCTGGACGAGGCATGGTGGCTGGTGTCGCCGGGCAATCCATTGAAGCCCGCCAAGGGCATGGCGCCGCTGGCGGCCCGGCTGGCCTCCGCCCGGCAACAGGCGCGCCGCGCGCCGATCCGGGCGACCGCGATCGAGGCGCGACTGGGCACCCGCTATACGGTCGATACGATCCGCGCCTTGCAGCGGCGCTATCCCAAACGGCGCTTCATCTGGATCATGGGCGCGGACAATCTGGCGCAATTTCATGCCTGGCGCGACTGGCGCGGCATCGCCCGTGCGATCCCGATTGCGGTTGTCGCGCGTCCGGGATATGATGGTCGTGCCCTCGCGGCCCCCGCGATGGCCTGGCTGCGACGTTTCCGGCGATCGCAGTCGGCCGCGAAACGATGGACGGTGTGGAGTGTGCCAGCCCTGGTGCTGTTGCGGTTCCGCCCCGATCCGACGTCCGCCACCGGCATTCGCGCCGGCGATCCCGACTGGCACCGGCGCTTCGCGCGCGGACAGTCCTCCTAGGAGCTCCCTTGGCCACTACCCCTTCCGTGCCCCGTTCCACCGATGCCCAGGAGGTGGAGGCGCTTCATCGCCTGATCCTCGAGTCGCTCGATGACGATCAGGCGGTCGAAACCGTCACCATTCCGCTCGCCGGCAAGTCGACCATCGCCGATCACATGGTGATCGCCAGCGGCCGCTCGACGCGGCAGGTGGCCTCCATGGCCAGCAAGCTGGCCGAGAAGATCAAGGCGGAGATGGGCCGCAGCCCCCGGATCGAGGGCCTGCCGACCGCCGACTGGGTGCTGATTGATGCCGGCGACGTGATCGTGCATCTGTTCCGGCCCGAGGTGCGATCCTTCTACAATCTGGAGCGGATGTGGTCGTTCGGGGACGCCCCCGCGCCGACCGCGGGCACGGACTCCCCCTCCGCACACTGAGGGACCGCCGCCGTGCTGCTCCATATCGTGGCGCGGGGCCGAATCGGGCGGTCGCCCGAGGCCGAACTGCTGGATCGTTACGCCAAGCGGATCGCTTGGCCGATGCGGGTGACCGAACTGCCCGATACGGGCGGTCGGGAGCCCGCTACCGTCCCGCACAGCCGCCGCATCCTGCTGGATGAGAAGGGCGAGATGCTGGGTTCCATGGCCTTTGCCGAGAAGCTGGGCCGGTGGCGCGACGATGGCGTACGCGAGGCGCGTTTCTTGATCGGGGCGGCCGACGGGTTCGACGATGCCGCCCGGCAGGAGGCGGACCTGCTGCTGTCGTTCGGCCGGGCGACGTGGCCGCACCTGATGGCGCGCGCGATGCTGGCCGAACAACTGTTCCGCGCGACCAGCATCCTGGCCAACCATCCCTATCATCGTGAAGGCTGAACGGCGGCGGTCGCTCGCGGTCGGCCTGTTCGCCGTCTGGCTGCTGGCGAGCGGGGCGGCGGGGCAGACGCCGATGCCGGACCAGCGCCGCATTCTCGCCGAGGCGCGGCGCGCGGCGGCGGCGGCCAGTGCGCGGGCGGCGCAATTGACGATCGCGGCGGCGCGCGAACGCGACGCCGCCACGCGCGCGGCGATCGAGGAGCAGGCACTGGCGGAACGGGTGCGCGGGGCGGAAGCCGCACTGGCGGCGGCGGGTGCGCGCGCGGCGATCATCGAGCGGCGACTGGCGGTGCAGCGCGCCCGGCTGGCGGCGGCGCAGGCGCCGGTCGCGCGGTTGCTGGCGGGCTTGCAGGCGCTCGCCAGCCGCCCGGCAATCGCGGCGGTGGCGCAGCCGGGATCGGTCGACGATCTGGTCCATCTGCGCGCTGTCCTGGGCAGTACGCTGCCGGTGGTGCGGGCGCGCACGATGGGCGTGCGGGCGGAACTGGCCCGCGTGCGCGGGCTGCGCCGCGATGCCGCCATCGCGGCCGTGGCGCTGCGCGACGGACGGGCGAAGCTGCAACGCGACCGGGTGGCGCTGGCGGCGCTGGAATCGCTGCATCGGCGGCGCGCGGCGGTGCTGGGACGCGGGGCGATGAGTGAAGAGGATCGCGCGCTGGCGTTGGGCGAGCGGGCCCGCGATGCGATCGACCGGATGACCGAGGCCGATCAGGGCGAGGTGACGGCGGCGCAACTGGCGATCCTGCCCGGTCCGCTGCCGCGCCCGCTGGCGAGCGGCAGCGTGGTGCCGCCGCCACCACCACCCGTCTATCGCCTGCCGGTCGAGGGACGATTGGTGACCGGTTTTGGCGAAATGTCCGATTCCGGCGTGCGGGCGCGGGGCCTGACCTTCGTGGTGAGGCCGGGCGCGGGGGTGCGCGCGCCGGCGGGCGGCACGGTGCGCTATGCGCGTGTGTTCCGGGACTATGGCCGCATCCTGATCCTGGATCATGGCGATGGCTGGACCAGCCTGTTGACCGGCATGGCGGATCTGCTGGTCGAACCCGGCGCGACGGTGACGGCGGGGCAGCCGGTCGGTCGGGCGGGGCGGACCGGCGGCGCGGCGGGGGATCCGGCGCGGGTCACGGTGGAGCTGCGCCGCCGGGGCCGGCCGGTCGACATGACCGCGCTGACCGGCTGAACCGTTCGGCGTCGCTCATCCTGGGTTCAGCGCCGGTCTGCTTTGCTCCCGCGCGCGTTATCCGCTAGACAGGCGGGCTAGTTTCCGGGTCGGGGTTTTCCATGCGTCGTTCGCTTCTGACTGCCACCGCGATCGTGGCCGCGCTATCGGCTATCCCGCTGGCGACGGCGGCGATGGCCGCGGCGGATTCGGGCAATTATGGCGAGTTCGAGCGGTTCATCGACGTGTTCAACCGCGTGAAGGCGGACTATGTCGACAAGGTCGACGACAAGACGCTGATCAACGGCGCGATCCAGGGGATGCTGACCTCGCTCGACCCGCATAGCAGCTATGTCGATGCGCTCGATTTCCAGAACCTGAAGATCATGACAGACGGCAATTACGGCGGCCTGGGCCTGACGGTGTCGATGGAGGACGGCGCGGTCAAGGTGATCGCGCCGCAGGAGGATACGCCCGCCGCGCGCGCCGGGGTGAAGTCCGGCGACTACATCACTCATATCGACGGCAAGCTGATCTATGGCGACTCGCTGGACGAGGCGATCGGCCTGATGCGCGGCAAGCCGGGCACCAAGATCGCGCTGACGCTGGTGCGCCCCGGCACGACCAAGCCGATCGAAGTGTCGATGATGCGCGAGGTCATCACGCAGAAGCCGGTGAAGTGGGAAGTACGTGGCGATGTCGGCTATATCAACATCAACACCTTTTCCGAGGCGACGGGCGCGGACACGCGCGCCGCGATCATGGCGATCGACAAGGCGCTGGGCCATCGCCCGCTGGGCTATGTCGTCGACCTGCGCGACAATGGCGGCGGCCTGCTGACCCAGGCGATCGCCGTGTCCGACGCGTTCCTGGACCATGGCGAGATCGTGTCGCAGCGCGGGCGCGAGAAAGCCGACATCGAACGCTATTTCGCCAAGCCCGGCGATGACGCGCATGGCCTGCCCGTGGTGGTGCTGATCAACCCCGGCACCGCCTCCGCCTCCGAGATCGTCGCCGGCGCGCTCCAGGATCATCACCGCGCGCTGGTGATGGGCGAGCGCTCGTTCGGCAAGGGATCGGTGCAGACGCTGCTGCCGCTGGGGCCGGAGACGGCGCTGCGGCTGACCACGGCGCGCTATTACACGCCGTCCGGCCGTTCGGTGCAGGAGGGCGGGATCGAGCCCGATATCCGGGTGCCGCAGCTTAGCGACCCCGACTACAAGGTCCGCCCGGTGTTCCGCGAGGCCGATCTGCGCCGCCACCTGATCAACGAGGTGAAGGCGGACAATGCGGTGCTGGAAGAGGATACCAAGGACGATCCCCGCTTCATCGCCACCGCCGACCAGCTGAAGAAGGACGGCGTGAAAGATTTCCAGCTGCAATATGCGCTGAAGACGATCGCCCGGCTGGGCGGCCCGGCGCAGGTCGCCGCCGCCACCCGCGTCACGCCGCCGGCCGCCGATGGCAAGACTTCCGTTACGAAGACGGGCACCAAGTGATCGGACATAGCGCGCATCGCTGGTACCGGGCGAACTGGCTCGCATTGCTGTTGCCTGCGGCGCTGCTGGTCGGGGCCTGGGGATCGCAGCTGATCGGCGGGCTGTACCCGTGTGAGATGTGCCATTGGCAGCGCTGGCCGCATTATGCCGCGGTGGTGCTGGCGGGGATCGGGCTGGTGCAGCCGAGCCTGCGGCGACCGATGGTGGTGCTGGCGGCGCTGGCGATCATGCTGTCGGGCCTGATCGGCGTCGCTCATGCCGGTGTCGAATATCATTGGTGGCAGGGCTTCACCGCCTGCACCTCGACCGTCAGTGCCAGCGGCGGTAGCGCCGCGGACCGGCTGGCGGCGATCATGAAGGCGCCGATGGTGCGCTGCGACCAGGCGCAATGGACCCTGTTCGGCATTTCCCTGGCCGGCTTCAACGCCATCTTCTCGTTGGGCGGTGCGATCACCATCTTGAGCCTCGTGAGGAGAGCGCGATGAGCTGGAAACCGGGTGACCGACACGAGGCGACCGAGGCGATGATCCGGGTGGATCAGGCCGGGGAGTTCGGTGCGATCCGCATCTATGCCGGGCAGCTGGCGGTGCTGGGCGACCGGCATCCCGCCGCGCGCGCGATCCACCATATGGCGGCGCAGGAGGAGCGGCACCGCGCCTTTTTCGACCGGATGATCGTCGAGCGCGGCGTGCGCCCGACTCTGCTCCAGCCGATCTGGAAGGTGGCGGGCTTCGCGCTGGGCGCGGCGACGGCGGCGCTGGGACCGGACGCGGCCATGGCCTGCACTGCGGCGGTCGAGACCGAGATCGACAAACATTATTCGCAGCAGCTCGCCGAACTGGGCGACACGGACCCCGAACTGTCCGAGGCGATCGTCGAGTTCCAGGCCGAGGAATTGGAGCATCGCGACCATGCCCTGGCGGCGGGAGCGGAGAATACCTTCGGCTATCCGGTCCTGTCCGGGCTGATCCGATTGGGGTGCAAGGTCGCGATCGCGACCGCCAAGCGCATTTAGGAGTGGATGCGATGAGGACCATGATGCTGGCGCTGCTCGCGCCCGGACTGATGCTGGCGGGGCAGGCGGTCGCGCAGACGACGCCGCCGGCGTCCGCATCGAGCGGACCGGTCAACCGCCCGACCGAGCTGGATGCCGAACCGCGGGCGGCGCTGCCCGGTCTGGAGCGGCCGCGCAAGGTGACGACGCAGGCGGGTGTTGGTCGCGGCGCGCCGGTGAACGGCGTGCTGATCCTCTACGGCAACGAGAAATGCCCGACCAACGCGGCGGGCGACGAGATCGTCGTCTGCGAGCGGCGCAGCCCCGAGGAACAGTTCCGCATCCCCAAGGAAGTCCGGAACTTCGAGGTCACGCCGGAAAATCGCAGCTGGGCAGCGCGCGCGCAGGGCGTGTTGAGCGACGGCGTCGGCGTCAACAGCATCGGTAGCTGCTCGACCGTCGGTGCCGGCGGCGGCTCGGGCTGTTTCGCGCAGCGCGTGCGCGAGACGCGGGCGGTGAACGAAGCCAATGCGGCGGAGAACCGGCGCGTACCCTGAAGGGCGCGCCTTCCCGACAGGATGGCGGCAGGGGCCGGGCTTTCACCGGGATGGTGGTAGGCCCCGCAAATAACGGTAGCACCATCCAGAAGCCTCACCGGCAAGGCCGGCAAAGCGTTGCCGCCCTTGCCGCCTGTCCATCGGTGACCGGCCCGCCGCCGCGTCCCGCACAAGGCATCTCCGACATCTGGCACGGCTCTTGCTGATCGAACCCCGAACAGGGGTATCGATTCGACGTGAGCGTCCATCCAGTCCAGTCCGGCCGTATCCAGCAGGCGATCGCCTATGCCGCCAATGCGACCGGCATCGATTTCGACTATCTGCTCGGCCAGGCCAAGGTCGAGAGCGGGCTGAACGCATCCGCCCGCGCCGGCTCCTCCTCCGCCTCGGGCCTCTACCAGTTCATCGAGTCGAGCTGGCTGGCCGTGGTCAAGAAACATGGCGCCGAACATGGGCTGGGCTGGGCGGCCGATGCGATCGGCACCTCGGGCGGGCGCTACAGCGTCGCGGATGGCGCGACGCGTCAAGCGATCCTGGCGCTGCGCAACGACCCCGCCGCCGCCAGCCTGATGGCGGCCGAACATGCCTCCGACAACAAGGCGGCGCTGGAGGGCAATCTGGGCCGCGCCGCCAGCGGCACCGACCTGTACATGGCGCATTTCCTGGGGCTGGGTGGCGCGAACAAGTTCCTGTCGGCGATGCGGGCCGATCCGCAGGCCAGCGGCGCCAGCCTGTTCCCCGGCGCGGCGCGCACCAATCGCAGCGTCTTCTATGATGATGGCGGCCGGCCGCGCTCGCTATCGGCCATCTACCAGCGCTTCGCCGACAAGCTGGGCGCGGGCGGCGACAGCGTCGGGGAGACGCGGGGCGCCAATCTCGCCTTCGCCGCGCAGGCCTTGGCGATGGGCGACGACACCACCGTCGTCACCGGCGCGAACGAGACCGCCGACAGCGCGCTGACCTGGGCCCGTTCGACGCTGGGACAGCTGAACGGCAAGAGGGCGGCGGCTGGCGACAGCCTGCTCCGGCCCCGGCCCGATCATGCGCGCCTCGCCTATATGATGCTCGCCCGGATGGGAGGCTGAGATGAAGCTGCTCGCCACCGCACGCGGCAGCGCCTTGCCGCTCGCCATCCTGCTGCTCGTGCTGGTCATGGTGGTGCCGATCCCGGCGGCGCTGCTCGACATCTTCTTCGTGGCCAACATCGCGATCAGCTTGGCGGTGCTGATGGTCGCGCTCAACGCCCAGAAGCCCCTCGATTTCAGCGCCTTCCCGACCGTCCTCCTGTTCGCGACGCTGTTCCGCCTCGGCCTCAACGTCGCCTCGACCCGGATCGTGCTGGTCCATGGCCATGAGGGCGAGGGCGCAGCCGGCCATGTGATCGAGGCGTTCGGCACCTTCCTGATCGGCGGCGACTATGTGGTCGGCCTGTTCGTCTTCGCGATCCTGATGATCATCAACCTGATCGTGGTGACCAAGGGCGCGGGCCGCGTGTCCGAAGTGTCGGCGCGCTTCACGCTCGACGCCTTGCCGGGCAAGCAGATGGCGATCGACGCCGACCTCAATGCCGGCCTCATCACCCCCGACGAGGCCAAGACCCGCCGCGTCGAGGTGGCGACCGAGGCGGATTTCTACGGATCGATGGACGGTTCGTCCAAGTTCGTGAAGGGCGACGCGATCGCCGCGCTGATGATCCTGGCGGCGAACGTCGTCGGCGGCCTGATCCTGGGCCCGGTCAGCCACGGCATGTCGATCGGCGATGCCGCGCATAACTACATCCTGCTGGCGATCGGCGACGCGCTGGTCGCGCAGCTCCCGTCGCTGATGCTGTCGATCGCCGCCGCCGCGATCGTCACCCGCGTCGCGTCGGACAAGGATCTGGCCGGCCAGATCGGATCGCAGTTCGGCAGCGCGCGGACCTGGACGCCGGTGGCGGTGATCCTGGCGCTGCTCGGCGTGCTGCCGGGGATGCCGCATCTGGTGCTGCTGCCCGCCGCCGCCATCGCCGGCTTCGCCGCGTGGAAGCTGCGCCAGATCGAGCGCCGCCCGGTCGCCGTACCGATGCCCGCCGCCGTCCCCCCCGTCGACCCGTCGCGGATCGGCTGGGACGAGGTGAGCGACGGGATGCAGGTGCATATCGACATCGGCTACGGCCTGGTGCCGCTGGTCGACGAACGGCGTGGCGCGCCGCTGATGGGCAGGATCACCGGCGTGCGGCGACAGCTGTCCAAGGAACTGGGCTTCGTCGTGCCGCAATGCCGCGTGCGCGACGACATCAACCTGTCGCCCTATCACTACCGCATCCTGGTCAACGGCGTCGTCGTCGGCGAGGACCAGGTGTCGCCGGACGAGATGCTGGCGCTGGACACCGGCCAGGCGGTCGGCCTGCTCCAGGGCAAGCCCGCCAAGGACCCCACCTTCGGCCTGGACGCCACCTGGATCGCATCGGGCGATGCCGATGCGGCGACGGGCGCGGGCTATCTGGTGGTCGATCCCGGCACGGTGATGGCGACGCACCTCAACCATGTGCTGGGCAGCCATGCCGCCGACCTGCTGGGACCGGACGAGGTGCAGGCGCTGCTCGACGGGCTGAAGGATCGCGCCGGCCAGCTCGTCGCCGCGCTCTGCCCGCAGCCGGTATCGCTGACCGCGCTGACCCAGGTGCTGAAGGGCCTGCTCGCCGAGAACATCTCGTTGCGCGAATTCCGCCGCATCGCCTCGGCGATCGCCACGGCGGCGCAACGCAGCAACGATCCCGAGGAGCTGGTCGAGCTGATCCGCCCCGCGCTGGGACCGCTCATCATCCAGAAGCTCTGCGGCGTGCGCGAGCCGCTGCGCGTCATGACGCTGGAGGGACATTTGGAAGCCTTGCTGGGCCAGGCGATGCGCGCCGACGCATCCCGCCGCCATGTCATCGAACCCGATCTCGGCCGCCGCATCGTCGACGCGCTGACCCAGGCGGCGCAGCCGCTGATCGCCGAGGCCAAGCCCTTCGCGCTGGTCGTGCAGCCGACGATCCGCGTCGCCATCCGCAAGCTGATCCGCACCTGCCTGCCCGACACGCCGGTCCTGTCCTTCTTCGAGGTGCCCGAGGACAAGGCGGTCGAGGTCGTCGCGATCATCGGCGCGCCCCAGCCCCAGGCGCTGGCGGCATGAGCGCGGAGCCGATGCGCCAGGCCTTCGCGAATGCGCAGGCGCTGGACGGCCAGCCGCTCACCTACGCGCCCAAGCGGCGGCCGGGCGACGACCGCGACCGGCTGGTGCGCGAGCATCTGCCGCTGGTCCGCCGCATCGCCTGGCATGTGCACGGATCGATGTCGACGATCGTCGAGGTCGAGGATCTGGTGCAGGTCGGTCTGATCGCGCTGGTCGAGGCGGCGGCGACGTTCGAGGATCGCGGGCTGGTCAGCTTCCGGCAATATTGCGCGACGCGGCTGCGCGGCGCGATGATCGACGAACTCCGCCGCCAGGCAACGACGACGCGCGGCGCGATGAAGCGGCGGCGGCACTATGCGCAGGCCGTGGCGGCGCTGACCGATCCGACCGGCCGCCCTCCCGAGGAAGCGGCGGTGGCGGCACGGATCGGCGTGTCGGTCGAGCGGCTGCGCGCCGACTATGCGACCGCCGATGCGGTGCGGTTCGATTCGATCGACGAGGTCTATGCCGACGACCTGCCCTGGTTCGCCGACGATGGGCCGGACGCCTTCGCGCAACTGTCGGACGGGCAGACGCGCGACCGGCTGATCGCCGCGATCACCGCCTTGCCCGAGCGCGAGGCGCAGGTGATCCAGCTCTATTATGTCGAGGAACTGAATCTGGAGGAAATCGGGCTGGTGCTGGGCGTCGGCGCGGCGCGCATCTGCCAGATCAAGGCATCGGCCCATGCGCGGCTGAAGAAGGCGATGCGGTAACCCTGGGCGCCTGCGCAGGCAGGCGTATTGGTGCTTTGCATAGGCTCCCTTGCCGCCGATCGTTCCGGTGGGCAGGAGCGCTGCCATGCAGAACGAACCTCGCCTGGGCTGTGGCGCCGCGATCGTGGTCGACGGCCGGTTGCTGCTGGTGCAACGCCGGACCGACCCGGAGGCGGGGTGCTGGGGCCTGCCCGGCGGCAAGGTCGACCTGTTCGAACCCGCCGCCGACGCGGTGCGCCGCGAGATCGCCGAGGAGGTGGGGATCGCGATCGACCCGGTCGACCTGCTCTGCGTCGTCGATCAGATCGATCGGGCGACGGGCATGCACTGGTTGTCACCGGTCTATCGGGTCGATCGCTACCAGGGCGAGCCGGTCAATCGCGAGCCGGGCAAACATGCCGCGATCGGCTGGTTCGCGCTGGACGCGCTGCCCGCATCGCTGACCACGCCGACCCGCACCGCGATCGCCGCCCTGGCCCGCCGCGCTGGCGGACCGCTGGATCAGAAGCCGAACCCATAGCGTAGCGCGACGCCGGTATCGGCGGGCAATGCGGCGATATGGCCGGGATCGCGGCGGTGGAAGGCATTGGCCTCCAGCCACCCTATCCCCACGCCGACCGCATAGCGCGCCTCCACGTCCAGCTCGCGCCCGCGCGGGGTCATGTTGAGCCGCTGCACCGTCCAGTCGGTCACCGCGCCGCGCGCATAGTCATAGCCGGTCGGCAGCGCCAGATCGACGCCGCCTCCGGCGACGCGCAGCGGCTGGGCGATGCGCAGGCCGAAGGAATCGCCGCCGAACACACCGTCCTTGCCCAGGTCGGCGGCGAAGGCGGTGGTGCGGATATGCCCGCCGCCGCGCATCCCGCCGCGCACCGCCGCGATCGTCCAGCCCTGGCGCCAGCGGCCCCCCAGCGACCAGCCGCCACCCGCATCGACCCGCGCGCTCGCCTCGCCGAACCAGCTCGTCGCCCGCGTCGCGCCGAGCCCCGGACCCAGCCGCGCGCCCAGGATCGTGTCGTCCTCGTGCAGCCGTGTGGCGGTGATCATCGTCGCCAGCGCGCCGAACCGGCGGTCGAGCGCGAACAGGGCGCGGTCGTAGCCGCCCGTTCCGGCACGGTCGCCCTCGGCCCATGGGAGCGTGCCGGGCGCCAGCATCCGCCCGGACTCGATCGCGCCGGTCACCCCCCAGCCGCCCAGCCGCTGGCGGACCGCCGCGCTCTGGCGCGCGCCGCCATCAATTCCGGGCAGCGTCGCGCCCGCGATCAGGAAGCCGGGCTCGCCCATGCCGGTCAGGCTGGTGGTGACCGCCTGCGCCCCCTGCGCGAAGCCCAGCCCGACGCTCAGGTCCGGCCCCATCCGCTGCGTCACCAGCCCGGCGAGCACCCGCGCGCGCGACGCGTCGCCGGCCGACAGGGCGCTGCGTTGCAGGATCGCGTCGCCGGACGCCCGCGCCGACAGCGTCATCGACAGGCTGGTCTCGCCCCGCGCCACCGCCACGGACCGGCCGCCCAGGCCCAGGGCGTTGGCGAGCGCCGGCTGCGGCCGGGCATGGGCCAGCGTCCGCGCCAGGTCGATCGCGAAGGCGCGGCTAAAGCCGTCCAGGATCACCGCCCCCAATCCGGTCTGCGCGGCGTCGCCCATCACCGCGGACAGCGTGCCGTTGGCGGTGAGCGAGACGGCGGCGGTGCTGCCCGCGACCGAACTGGCGCCGACCGGCTGGAAGGCGCGGGTCAGGTCCAGCACGCCCTGGCCATAGATGCCGTCGACGCCCGCCGCGCCGGCATCGCGCGCGGTGCGGAACAGCAGCTCGACGATCTGCGCGCCGCTGAGATTGGGAAAGGCCTGGGCCAGCAGCGCCACCGCGCCGGAAATCTGCGGCGCGGCGAAGGAGGTGCCGGACCAGAGATAATCGATCCCATTCTGGTCGGGCGCGCGCACGTTCGATCCCATCGCGCTCAGATAATGGGCGGCGGCGCTGCCGGCGCGGTTGCTGCGCTCGGCGATCTGGTCGCGCGAATCGACCCAGCCGGCGATGATGACCTGGTTGCGCGCGACCGCGGCATTGTTGGCGATGGCGCTGAACGCATCCGGATTGGCCGCGCCCTCATTGCCGGCGGCCATGACCAGCACGATGCCGGCGGCGGTGGCGCGCGCGATCGCCGCCTGGAGGTTGGCGGGCATGTCCGATCCGCCGAGCGAGATGTTGATGACGCGGGCGCCGGCCATCCGCGCCGCATCGACACCGCGCGCGATCGCGTCGGTGGCGAATTTGCAGCCGCTGTCGCCATTGGCGCCGGAGCCGGCGGCGCAACTGCCCGGCCGGTCGGCGCGCAGCACGATCAGCGACGAATCGAACGCCACCCCTTGCGTCCCCTGGCCGTCGCGTCGCCCGGCGATGGTGAAGGCGACGGCGGTGCCATGGCCGCTCTGGTCGGTGATGCCCTCGGTTCCGGACACCGAGGCGGAGCTGGCGGCGATGCGCCCGGCGAACTGGTCGCTGCGCGTGTCGATGCCGGTGTCGATCACCGCGACGCCGACCCCGGCACCGGTCGCGCCCCTGCTATAGGCGGCCAGCGCGTTCATCGACACCGCGCCCACGGTCGCGCGATATTCGCTCGTCTCGTAGCTGCTGGGGGTGGGCGAGGGACCGGGCGACGGAGTCGGGCTGGGTGCGGGGGTGATGATCGGCGGCGGCGTCACCACCGGCGACGACCCGCCCGCCCCGCCACAGGCCGCCAGCATCGGGCACAGGACGGATGCCAGGCCGAGCCGCGCGATGCGGGCCGGGCGGCGCGATCCTGCCTGATTGAACCCCATCCGCCGACCGCCCCCGCGCCTTCGCGTCAAGGGATCGCCGCTACAGCATTTGCGCGTCCGATCCAAGCAGGGCCGACACGGTCCCGGCGCTTGCTCCGGAGGCTGGCCTTGCCTACAGACCCGCCGCGATGATCGACCGGCTTTCCCATGTCCGCAACTGGATCTTCGACCTCGACAACACGCTCTATCCGGCGAGCGCCGATCTGTTCGCGCATATCGACCGGCGGATGACCGCGTTCATCGCCGAGCTGCTGTCGGTCGACCTGGTCCAGGCGCATCGCATCCAGAAGGCCTATTTCATCGGCCATGGCACGACGCTGGCCGGGCTGATGGCCGAGCATCAGGTCGATCCGCACGCCTTCCTCGCCTATGTCCACGATATCGAGATGGACGTGTTGCAGGCGGACGCGCCGCTGGTCGCGGCCCTTGCCCGCCTGCCGGGGCGCAAGCTGGTCTTCACCAATGGCGACGGGCCCTATGCGCTCAAGGTGCTGGAGCGGCTGGGGCTGGGCGGCAGTTTCGAGGCGGTGCACGACATCCACGCGATGAACCTCCGCCCCAAGCCGCAGCCCGAGGCCTATGCCGGCCTATGCGCCGCCTTCGACCTCGACCCCCGGGAAAGCCTGTTCGTCGAGGACATGGCGCGCAACCTGAAGCCGGCCAAGGCGATCGGCATGACCACCGTCTGGGTCGACAATGGGTCCGAACAGGCCCCCGACGCCGATCGCAGCTACATCGATTTCCACATCCACGCGCTCGCGCCGTGGCTCGAACAGATCCTGGAGACGCCATGAACGACCTGTCCACCACCATCGACACCGCCTGGGACAACCGGACCGAGCTGGGCTTCACCACCGGCGGCGCGGTGCGCGAGGCGGTGGAACAGGCGCTGGCGATGCTGGATGCCGGCACGGCGCGGGTGGCCGAGCCGGACGGCGAGGGCGGCTGGCGCGTCAACCAGTGGCTGAAGAAGGCGGTGCTGCTGTCCTTCCGCCTCAACGACAACAGCCTGATCGACAATGGACCGGGGGCCGGCCACTGGTTCGACAAGGTGCCGTCCAAGTTCAGCGGCTGGGACGAGGCGGCATTCCGCCAGGCCGGCTTCCGCGCGGTGCCGGGGTCGGTGGTGCGGCGCGGCGCGTTCATCGGCAAGAGTGCGATCCTGATGCCCAGCTTCGTCAATATCGGCGCGCATGTCGGCGAGGGTACGATGGTCGACACCTGGGCGACGGTGGGCAGTTGCGCGCAGATCGGCCGCAACGTCCATCTGTCGGGCGGGGCCGGGATCGGCGGCGTGCTGGAGCCGCTCCAGGCCGATCCGGTCGTCATCGAGGACGGCGCGTTCATCGGCGCCCGCGCCGAGGTGGCGGAGGGCGTGCGCGTCGGCGAGGGTGCGGTCTTGTCGATGGGCGTCTATCTGGGCGCGTCGACCAAGATCGTCGACCGCGAGACGGGCGAGATCTTCCGCGGCCATGTGCCGCCCTACAGCGTGGTGGTGCCCGGCTCGCTGGGCGGCGGCGACGGCAAGCCGGCGCTCTATTGCGCGGTGATCGTCAAGCGCGTCGATGCGCAGACCCGCTCCAAGACCAGCGTCAACGACCTGCTGCGCGACTGATCCCGTATCGGGCTCCTGCACGAACAGGAGCCCGATTGCTCAGCGTCCCAGATTCTGGAGCAGGGTCGCGCGCATCCGCTCGGCCATGTCGGCATCGACCGGGCCCAGCACCCCCTGCGCCGATTGCGGCAGGTGCGCGACCGGATCGCCGCCGGTGCGGAACACCAGATGGTCGAACATCAGCCGCCACGCGGCCCGCTGGTCGTCGGGCAGGGTGCGCAGCGCGAACAGCGACAGCAGCAGCGCATGGTACGGGCTGCCCATCGCCTTGGGCGCGGGATTCCACCAATAGTTCATGAAGATGCTGACCGGGTCGAGCGAGTCGACCGCGTGCCACCAGTGGAAGGGGATGTAGATCGCGTCGCCCGGCGCCAGCACCCCGCTTTGCGCCACCGCCATCGCCTCGGCGAAGCGGGGATAGCGGTCCAGGTCGGGCGCGGCGGGGTCGACCATGCTGACCGGCGTGCCCGCCGGGGTCAGTTCCAGCGGCCCCATATAGAGATTGGCGAGCTGGTCGGGCGGGAACAGGGTGAAGCGGCGGCGGCCGGCGACGACCACGCCGATATTCTCCGCCAGGTCGTAATGCGGCGCGACGCGGATCGCATTGCCCAGCCACAGGCGCGGAACGACATCGGCATCGACCAGGTCGGTCGACTGTTCGGCGGTGAAGCCGGGCAGCAATTCGGGCAGCGGCACCGACTGGACCGCCATGGCATAGGGCCGCTCCGCCCCCCGGTCGCGCAGCAGCCGGTCGAGGAACGGCCCGAGCGGCGACTGGCCGCGCGTGAAGTTCAAGGCGGACAGGTCGGGCGTGTAGAAGAACCGCCCGTCGATCTCCGGCGGTCCGACGACCGCGCCGACCGGCTCGGCATGGCTGAACCGCTTGAGATAGGCGATGATCGCCTCGTCCGACTGCTCCGCCGCCCGCACCGCCGGCCAGCCCTTGCCGACCCCGCGCAGGATCGCAGGGACCCCGGCGGGGCGGATCTCGGCCTCGAAGCGGGCGCGGTCGACGCCGTGATATTCGGGCAGCGGTGCGGGAGCGGGGAGGGACATGGAAAGGCGCCTTATGTGCCGAGATCGCAGCCGATCTGGCGGAGATAATCGTCCTGGCGCGGCATCGCGCGCGCGGTGTCGGTGACGACGCTGCGGATATGCCCCAGCCGGTGCAGCAGCTCGGCCGGGGGCAGCGTGTCGGCGATCGGATGGTGACGCCGGGGCATCACGCCCTGGCCGATCATCACCGACAGCCAGCTCGTCTCGGTGAACAGCTCGTTATTCTCGCGGTGGATGCGGCCGTTCGTCGCGAACATCGCCAGCTTCTCCGCCAGCCCCGGCGGCGGCGGCAGGGTGCGGCAATAGTCCCAGAATGGCGAATCGTCGCGCTCGGTCGCCTTGTAGTGCAGCACCAGGAAGTCGCGGATGTCGCGATATTCCCGCTCCGTCTCCGCATTGAACCGCTCCGCCAGCAGCGGGTCGAAGCCGCGATCGGGGAACAGCGCCATCAGCCGGGCGATGCCCGACTGGACCAGATGGATGCTGGTCGATTCCAGCGGCTCCAGGAACCCGCCGGCCAGGCCCAGCGCCACGACATTGCCGACCCAGGCGCGGCGGCGATGCCCGGCGGTGAAGCGCAAGGGCTTGGGATCGGCGATCGGCCGCCCGTCCAGATTGGCCAGCAGCAGCGCCGCCGCCTCGTCGTCCGAGATATGCGCACTGCTATAGACATAGCCATTACCGATCCGGTGCTGGAGCGGGATTCGCCATTGCCAGCCGGCGGGACGCGCGGTGGAGCGGGTCAGCGGCTGGCGGTCGCCGCCCGGTTCGCACGGCACCGCCCAGGCGCGGTCGCAGGGCAGCCAGTCGGTCCAATCCTCGAACCCGGCACCCATCGTCTCCTCGATCAGCAGGCCGCGAAAGCCCGAACAGTCGATGAACAGGTCGCCCGCGATGGTCGCGCCGTCGGCCAGTTCGACCGAGGCGACATGCCCGCTCTCGGCGTGCCGGTGGACCTGGGTGATCCGCCCCTCGCGCCGCACCACGCCCCAGCCTTCGGCGCGGGCGCGCAGGAAGCGGGCATAAAGGCCGGCATCGAACTGGAAGGCATAGGCGAGTTTCGCCAGCGGCGAATTGGGCTGGTCAGGCCGGGGATGGGCGAAGCGCCCGTCCAGCCCGCCGACCACCGCCAGCGAATAGGCGTCGAGCGGCGCCGCGTCGCCCAGCGCCGCGCCGCGCAGCCAGTGATGGTGGAACTCCACCCCCGCCATGTCGATGCCGTACAGGCCGAAGGGATGGACATAGCGATGGCCGATCCGCGTCCAGTCGACGAACTCGATGCCGAGCTTGTACGTCGCCCGCGTCGCCCGCACGAACTCCGCCTCGTCGATGCCGAGCAGCGTGTTGAACAGCGTGATCTGCGGGATGGTCGCCTCGCCGACGCCCACCGTGCCGATCGCGTCCGACTCGATCAGGGTGATCGTCGCGCCGGGCAGCGCCCCCGCCAGCCGCGCGATGCCCGCCGCCGCCATCCAGCCGGCGGTGCCGCCGCCGACGATGACGATGTCGCGGATCGCCGCCTCGCTCATACCGGCGAGCCCATCGTGCCGGTGAAGGGCGAATCCGACTCGAACGAGAAGCGCGGCAGCGCGTCGGCGGGCGCGGGCGCAGACGCCGGGACAGGGGTGGGCGCGGCTCCCGAGGCGAGCGGCGACAGCGCGGTCTGGCGCAGGAAGGCGCCGTGGCTGGGCAGTTGCTGTGCGACCTGCGCATAGCCCTGGTGCATCTGCGCCAGGGCGGCGGCGACGCGGTCTTCGTCCAGCGCGTCCACCGCCGGCTCGTGATGCTCGGGCCAGAGATGCTGGCCGAACGCCACCGCGACCCAGCTGGTCGTCGCGAACAGCTCCATCGAATCGCGGAAGACGCGGCCCTTGGCGCGGAACAGGTCCATCTTGCGCCGCAGCGAGTCCGGCACCTCCATCGTCCGGCACCGATCCCAGAAGGGCGAGTCGGTGCGCTCGGTCGCCTTGTAGTGGAGGATCACGAAGTCGCGGACATCCTCGTACAGTTCGCGCATCTGGCGGTTAAATTCGGTGCGCTCGACCGGGTCGAAGCGCTTGTCCGGGAACAGCGCGATCAGCCGGGCGATGCCGGACTGGATGAAGTGGATGCTGGTCGATTCCAGCGGTTCGATGAAGCCGCTCGACAGGCCGAGCGCGACGACGTTGCGGCTCCAGCATTCGCGCCGCCGCCCGGTGGTGAAGGACAGGCGGCGCGGCTCGGCGAGCGGCGCGCCCTCCAGCCGGCTGAGCAGTTCGCGCTCCGCCGCATCGTCGTCGAGGAACTGGCTGGCATAGACCAGGCCGTTGCCCATCCGGTGCTGGAGCGGGATGCGCCACTGCCAGCCGGCCTTGTGCGCGGTGGCGCGGGTGAAGGGATCGGGCTCGCCGGTCAGCGCGCTCGGCACCGCGACCGCACGGTCGCAGGGCAGCCACTGGCCCCAGGGTTCATAGCCCGTCTCCAGCGCCTCCTCGATCAGCAGGCCGCGAAAGCCCGAACAGTCGATGAACAGGTCGCCCGCGACCTGCCGCCCGTCCGCCAGCGTCACCGCGGCGACATGCCCGTCCTCCGGCCGGAGCGTGACGTCCGCGACCTTGCCCTCGATCCGGGTCACGCCATTCGCTTCCGCATAGCGACGCAGGAAGCGGGCATAGAGGCCGGCGTCGAAATGGAAGGCATAGAGGAGTTCGCGGATCGGCGACTGCGCCTCGGGCGAGGGGCGGCCGAACTTGCCCGCCGCCGCCGCCACCGCGCTCATCGACCAGGTGGCGATCGGCGGCAGCGCCTGGCGCTGTCGCTCGCGCAGGTAGAGCTGGTGGAAATGCACGCCCTGCAGGTCATGGCCGTGGCTGCCGAAGGGGTGGAAATACCGGTCGCCGAGCCGGCCCCAGTCGACGAACTCGATGCCCAGTTTGAACGTGCCCGCCGTCTCGCGCAGGAAGTCGTTCTCGTTGATGCCGAGCATCTGGTTGAAGCTGACCAGCGGCGGGATCGTCGCCTCGCCGACGCCGATCGTGCCGATCTCCTCCGACTCGATCAGCGTGATGCGGGTATGGCCGTTGTTGAGGAAGCGCGAGAAGGCGGCGGCGGCCATCCAGCCGGCGGTGCCGCCGCCGACGATCACCACGTCGCGGATCGCATGTTCGTTCATCGGGATCGGGACCTCTGCAGAATGGGATGGGCGGCGCCGGCCGGAGGCAGCGCGGCGATGGCGGCGGCGAGCGCCTGGGCATGATGGGTCATGGCGGCGGTAGCCCGGTCGGGCGGCACCAGCGCGATCAGCGGATCGTCGCGCTCGGGCAGCACGTTCTGGCCGATCAGCACGGCGAGCCAACTGTCCTTGGCGAAGGTCTCCTCTTCGTAGAAGGGCAGGCGCCCCCGCGCGCGGAACTGCGCCAGGCTGTGCGCCAGCGAGGGCGGCGGCGCGACGTCGGCCACCGCGCGCCAGAACGGCTCGGGCCGGTCGGACACCGCATAATGCAGCGCCAGGAAGTCGCGCACCCGCTCCGCCTCGGCGGCGCATTGGCGGTTATATTCGGCCAGCTCCACGGGCGCGCAATCGCGACCCGGCAGCATCGCGACGATCCGGTCGATCGCGCTGTGCGCCAGATGGAGGTTGGTCCATTCCAGTGGCTCCACGGCGGTCGCGGCATCGCCGATCGCGACGCAGTTGCGCAGCCAGGGGCGGGGCCGCGTGCCGGGATCGATCGCGACCCCCTGGCCGCCCCATTCGGCCGCCCCGGCAGAGGCACTGGCATAGACCAGCCCCTGCGATCCGCCGCCTGTCCAGCGCCAGCCGCAGCCATGCGCCGTCACCCGGTCGAGCGGATCGGCGGGCATCGCCGCCGCGTCCTCCAGGATCAGCCGGTCGCAGGGCAGCCACGATGCCCAGGAGATGCGCGCATCGTCCAGGGCGCTCCGCAGCCGCGCCGCCGGGCCGGTGGCGTCGACGAACAGATTGGCCTCGACCCGGTCGCCCTCCGCCAGCAGCGCCGCCGCGACGAAGCCATCCTCGCCGATCTCCACGCCGGTCAGGTCGCCCGCCCGTTCGCGCACCCCGCAATGGAGCGCGAAGGCGCGCAGCATCGCCGCATAGCGGACGGGATCGATATGCAGCCCATGCTCGAAGCCGCCGACCAGCGCCTCCGGATCATCGGCGGGCACCGCGAACCGGCCGGCGCGCGCCATCACCGCCGCCGCGGAGAAGCGGTCGAACGGCGCTGGGACCTGGTGCCGCGCCGCACGGGCCCAATGGAGGTGGAAGGAGCCGCCCTCGAACGGCCGCCCGTGCCGGCCATAGGCGTGCACATAATCGGTGAGGTGTCCGGCCCGCCCCGTCGTCCAACCCTCGAACAGCGTCCCCAGCCGGATATTGCTGCCAGTGCGGACCACCGCATCAGCGTCCGACAGGCCCAGATCCTCGTGAAAGCCCAGGATCGAGGGCAGGGTGGCGCGCATCCGGTCGGCGATCGCATCGGCCGGTGGCGCGATCGGCAGGATCACCACCTCCAGCCAGGGCAGCCGTCGCTGCAGGGCCGCCGCCGCCGACCAGCCGACCAGTCCGCCGCCGGCCACCAGCACCCGGCGGATCGGTCCGTGCCGATCGCTCATGCGGTCGGGCTCATCGGGCAATAGCGATCGATAAAGGCAAGGTGGCCCGGCATCGCGGCGGCGGTGGCGGCGACCTCGTCGCGCAGGTTCGTCATGCCCCGCATCAGCACGTCCATCGCCGGCAGGTCGGCGCGCGGGTCGCGCCCCTCCGGGCGGACGCGCTGGCCCAGATAGACCGCGACCCAGCTCGCATCCAGGAACACGCCCTCGCGATACTTCACGATCCGGCCGCGCCGACGGAACAGCTCCATCTTCTCCGCCAAGCTGTCCGGAATGGTCATGGTCCTGACATAGCGCCAGAATTCGGAATCGTCGCGCTCGGTCGCATGATAATGCAGGATCAGGAAATCGCGGATCCGCTCATATTCCAGGTCGATGACGCGGTTGAACTCGTCGCGGTCGACGCCGCGGACGCGGCCCTGGGGGAAGAGTTCGATCAGCGCGGTGATCGCCTGCTGCACCAGATAGATGCTGGTCGACTCCAGCGGCTCCAGAAACCCGCTGGCCAGGCCGATGGCGACGCAATTACCCACCCAGCTTCGCTCGCGCCGCCCGGCGGTGAAGCGCAACAGGCGCGGGTCGGCGATCGGCTCGCCCTCCACCGCCGCGACCAGCGCGTCGCGCGCCGCGTCGTCGGCGGTGAAGCCGCTCGCATAGACATAGCCATTGCCGGTGCGATGCTGGAGCGGGATGCGCCAGCGCCAGCCCGCCGGCATGGCGATCGCGCTGGTATAGGGCGTCAGCGCCGTTTCGGTGCGGCACGGCATCGCCACCGCCCGGTCGGCGGGCAGCCAGCGCGACCAGTCCTGGAACGGCTCGCCCATCGCGCCGCCCAAGAGCAGCGAGCGGAAGCCCGAACAGTCGACGAACAGGTCACCCTCGATCCGCCGCCCGTCGGCCAGCCGGATCGCGGTCAGGTCGCCGCCCTCGCCGTCGCGCTCGACATCGACGACGATGCCTTCGCTCCGCACCGCGCCCATGTCCTCCGCCAGCGCGCGCAGATAGGGGGCGAACAGCACCGCATCGAACTGATAGGCATAGCCGAAGGTGGTGGTGATCTGGCGCGGGTCGGTGGTCGGCAGCGCGAACCGGCCCTCGCGCGCCATGGTGCAGGCCATGGAGAATTGCTCGATCGGCGGCACATCGACGCCGGCCTGCATCAGCCGCGCCCAATAATGGTGGAAGTCCACCTCGCTCTGCCCGCGCCCGAAGGTGCCGAAGGGGTGGATATAGCTGTCGCCGATCCGCCCCCAGTCGCGGAACTCGATGCCCAGTTTGAAGGTCGCACGCGTCCAGGCCATGAAGTCGGCCTCGCGGATGCCCAGCCGCTCGTTGAAGGCGCGGATATGCGGCAGCGTCGCCTCGCCGACGCCGACGATGCCGATTGCTTCCGACTCGACCAGGTGGACGGTGCAGCGGCGCGGCAACAGCTTGGCGAGCGCCGCCGCCGCCATCCAGCCCGACGTGCCGCCGCCGACGATCACGACCCGGATAGGGGGTGTCTCGGTCATCCTTTCATCCGCTCCATTTCGATCCGACCGGCTGAAACCGGTTCCAATGATAAGATTTAAAGACACGCCATGATTTGGCCTCGTTGCCTTTTTGCAACGCTTGTCCACCATCGTCACGCCATGTGTTTCAGATCAATGATACCGCAAACAAATCTCCTTGCTCCAGTGATTTTCCGTGCATAACCAAATCGAAGATCAAGCGGCAGCTGTAATGGCAGCGCTAACCAGGGAAGAGGGTCATGGGGTATCGATCTGCCGCGCCGACGGGCGGCGCCACTGCATTCAACATCGCCAGACTGCTGCACTGCGGCGTATCGGCAACAGCCTTGTGCGTCGTCGCGCTCGCCGCGCCGGCCCAGGCGCAGACGGGCGCGGTCGCGGGCCAGGGGACGGCCGGCACCGCCAGCCCGGCCAGCACCGCGACCGATCCGGCGGCGACCAACAACACCGGCACCGCGCCCTCGCCCGAGGTGGCGCGCGGCGACACCCTGCCCCCGCAGGACGGCACCACGCCGCCGAGCGAGTCGAACGAGGGCGAGATCGTCGTCACCGGCATCCGCCAGAGCCTGGCCAATGCCCAGAACATCAAGCGCAATTCCGACACCGTCGTCGACGCGATCACCGCGTCGGACATCGGCGCGCTGCCCGACCGCTCGGTCACCGAGGCGCTGCAGCGCGTTCCCGGCGTGTCGATCAACCGCTTCGCCGGCTCGAACGACCCGGACCACTTCTCGGTCGAGGGTTCGGGCGTCGTGGTGCGCGGCCTGAACTTCGTCCGGTCGGAGTTCAACGGGCGTGACGCCTTCGCCGCGGGCGTCGGTGGCCAGGCGCTGAACTTCGCCGACGTGCCGGCCGAACTGCTCGGTTCGGTCGAGGTGTACAAGAACGCCACCGCCGAACTGATCGAGGGCGGCCTGGCCGGCACGGTCAACCTCAACACGCGCAAGCCGTTCGACAATCCCGGCCTCCATGCCAGCCTCAACGCCGAGGCCAATTACGGCGATTTCCGCAAGAAGTGGACGCCGACCGGCTCGGTGTTGCTCAGTGACACCTGGGATACGGGCATCGGTCGCCTCGGCCTGCTCGGCAGCGCCTCCTATTCGCGGCTGAAGAGCCGGGCGGACGGCATCCAGATCACCAACTTCCAGACGCGCGACAACCAGTTCGCGCCGTCGGGCAACCTGACCGCCGGCAACGTGCTGTCGCAGCTCTGCCGCAACCCGCTGCCCGGCAGCAGCGACACGGTGACGCTGCCCGCCGCTAATTCGCTGTGCGGTGCGACGGGGACGCCGGGGGCGGACGGCTTCGCCGATTTCCGGCCCAACGCCTATGCGCCGATCGGCGGCCAGTTCCGCAGCCAGGATTTCGACCGCAAGCGGCGCGGCATCGCGCTCGCCGCGCAGTGGGAGAGCACCGACAAGCAGACCGTCGCCACCCTCCAGTTCCTGCGCTCGCACTCGACGCAGAGCTGGGGCGAGCACACGTTCGAGACCGCGCCCGACCTGTCGGAATACAACACCTATCCTACGGGCTGTCTGCCCAATGCGAACGGCTCGCCGCGCATCGACGACCCCAGCACCTCGCCGCCCCTGACCAGCAACCCCGGGACGCGCGCTGAATGCCCGGTGGGCCAGTTCCAGAACTATGAATATGACGATAGCGGTCTGTTCCAGAAGGGCATCGTCACTCTGCCGGGCACGGGCTGGCGTTCGGCCAGCGACACGGTTCCAGCCGGCGGCATCCAGCAGTCGCTGTCGCGTCGCCAGGTCTACGAATCCAATATCGTCCAGGACATCGGCTTCAATCTGAAGTTCAACCCGGACGAACATTGGGCGGTCAACCTCGACGCCGATTATACGATGGCGAAGCGGACGCAGAAGGACTTCGCGGTCTTCGGTTCGACCTTTGCCGACCAGGAACTGGACCTGACTGGCAGCCTGCCGGTCGTTATACCACATCGCCCGGTCAATCTGGGTGGATCGAGCATCTATGCCGGCCAGGACGATGCGACCTATTTCAAAGATCCCCGCGCTACTTTCTGGCGCGCGGCGATGGACCATTTCGAGGAAAGCAGCGGTTCGGAATATGCGCTGAAGGCCGACTTCGCGTACAACTTCAACGACGATGCCAATTTCCTGAAGCGCATCAAGTTCGGCGCGCGCTATGCCGAGCGCCAGCAGACGGTGCGCTACTCGGCCTATAACTGGGGCGCGATCAGCGAAGTCTGGTCGGGCGCGCCGGTGACGATCCAGCAGGGCGGCGTTCAGAACACCGACTTTTATACCTTCCCCAACTTTTTCCGTGGCCAGACGCCGGGGCCGGTCGGGGGTTATTATTATAATGGTGACCTGCTGAAGAATTACGACCAGTCGGTGGCGTTTTTCCAGTCGTTGAACGATATCTGGCGTACCACCAACGGTGCGGGTGCGACCAACCGTTTCGTCGGTGCCGCCCAGCGTGGAGGGGCGATCCCCGGTTCCTACTACCTGCCGGGTGAAATCCAGGATGTGAACCAGCAGGACACCAACGCCTATGCGATGGTGAATTTCGGGTCGAACGATCCGCTGTTCGCCGGTGTCCGCGTCGACGGCAATGTCGGCGTGCGCTTCGTCCATACCGACGTGGCCTCGGCTGGCGCCTTCACCATCCCAACCCGCGAAGCCTTCGGCATCGTGCAAGACTATGCCGGTCGATGCGCGGCGGTGACCCCGCCCGGTGGAACGCCGCAGACGCCGGGCGGCATCTGTCGCCTGGGCGCATCCGCCTATGCCGCGCTCCAGCAGTTCGCGACCGGCGCGACCACGCCGGACGTGGCGCGCACCGGCTATACCTATTGGTTGCCGAGCGCGAACCTGAAGCTGGGCCTGTCGCGCGACCTGATCGTGCGTCTCGCCGCCTCCAAGGTGCTGACCCGGCCGGATTCGGCGAACATCCGCAACTACCAGACCTATGGCACCGATGCGGCCAGCGGCCAGCCGATCGCGACTTCGGGCAATCCGTACCTGAAGCCCGCCACCGCCTGGCAGTTCGACGCCACGCTGGAATGGTATTTCGCGCGGGTCGGTTCGCTGACGGTCGATGCCTTCTACAAGGAAGTGTCGAACTTCTTCTACCAATCGATCCTGCCGCGCAACGTCACCAGCAACGGTGTCACCGAATCGGTGCAGTTCCGCTATCCGGAGAACTTCACCGGCAAGGGCAAGATCAAGGGCGTCGAGGTCGCCTACCAGCAGACCTTCGACTTCCTGCCGGGCTTGCTGAGTGGCTTCGGCGTCAACGCCAACTATTCGTTTATCGACAGCTCGGGCCTGCCCAACAGCTTCCTGAACACCGGCGCGCCGTCCAACGTCTCGACGATCAAGCCGGGCAACTTGCCGTTCGAGGGTCTGTCGAAGCACAATGTCAACGCGACGATCTTCTATGAGAAGGGGCCGGTGTCGCTGCGGGCGGCGTATAACTGGCGGTCGAAATATCTGTTGACGGCGGCCGACGTGATCTTCCCCTATACGTCGATCTTCCAGGCCGACACGGGCACGCTCGACGCCTCGGCGTTCCTGAACCTCAACAAATACGTCAAGATCGGTGTGCAGGGCGTCAACCTGACCAACACCACGACCAAGACGCTGCAGGCCTATACCGGCGATCCCAGCCAGCTGGCCCCGCGCAGCTATTTCATGAACGACCGCCGCTTCTCCTTCATCGTGCGCGGCAACTTCTAAGTCGACGAACCACCGACGACCAAGGGCGCGTCCGGGCAACCGGGCGCGCTTTTTTTGGTCCTGGCCAAGTACATCGGCAACATCAGAGCAGGCATTCGCATGAGCCTGGGTAACGAGATTCCGGCCTGACCACCATGTTCGGCCAGCCGGCCTGACGGTCTATACCTATGATCACCTGCCGATCGACGGTCGCCACTATCAAGGCGTACGGGTCGTATCGGGTGGCCTCATGGTTGAATTTGGGTGTGGAGCTACAAGTTCGGTCAGCGGTGGATCATCGAGCGCGACCGGGACGGCGCATGGGATGCGGCCTGCCGCAATTCGCGTATCGATCAGCCACCATCTGTTAGACGCGACGCTACGCAGGGATTCGGCAGGGCATCGACTTGCAAATGGTCGACTCTGGTCAGAATGTGGGGAGCCGGTCCCCACCGGCTCCTACATTCTGACCAAGGTACAAGGCCTTATTCCACCGCCAGCGCCAGCTTCCCGTCGCCCTCATCGACCCGGACGATGCTGCCGTCCTTCACCTCGCCGCGCAGGATCAGTTCGGCGAGCGGGTCCTGCAGGTGGCGCTGCACCGCCCGGCGTAGCGGTCGTGCGCCATAGACGGGGTCGTAGCCGACCCGGCCCAGCCACGCCCGCGCCGCGTCGGTCAGCTCCAGCGTGATCTTGCGGTCCGCCAGCAGCCGCTGGACCCGGCCGACCTGGATATCGACGATCGGCCCCATATGCGCCTGGCCCAGCCGGTGGAACAGGATGATCTCGTCCAGCCGGTTGAGAAATTCCGGGCGGAAATGGGCGCGGACGATGTCCATCACCTGCGGCTCGACGGTCGCGACATCCTGGTCGTCGGCCATATTGGCCAGGAACTGGCTGCCGAGATTCGAGGTCAGCACGATCAGCGTGTTGCTGAAATCCACCGTCCGCCCCTGGCCATCGGTCAGCCGGCCGTCGTCCAGCACCTGGAGCAGCACGTTGAACACGTCGCCATGCGCCTTCTCCACCTCGTCGAACAGCACGACCTGATAGGGCCGCCGCCGCACCGCCTCGGTCAGCACGCCGCCTTCCTCATAGCCGACATAGCCCGGCGGGGCGCCGATCAGCCGCGACACGGCATGTTTCTCCATGAACTCGGACATGTCGATGCGGACCATGGCGTTGGGATCGTCGAACAGGAATTCGGCCAGTGCCTTGGTCAGCTCGGTCTTGCCGACGCCGGTCGGCCCCAGGAACAGGAACGAGCCCAGCGGCCGGTTCGGGTCCTGGAGTCCGGCCCGCGCACGCCGCACGGCGGTGGAGACGGCGCGCACCGCATCCGCCTGGCCGATCACGCGCTGGCCCAGCACCTCTTCCATGCGCAAGAGCTTGTCGCGCTCGCCCTGGAGCATCCGGTCGACGGGCACGCCGGTCCAGCGGCTGACCACGCCGGCGATATCGTCGGCGGTCACCTCCTCGCGCAGCATCGCGCCCTGGGTCTGGCCCTGCGCCTCCTCCAGCTGCTTCATCAACTGGGGGATGGTGCCGTAGGACAGCTCGCCCGCGCGGGCCAGGTCGCCTTGGCGCTGCGCCTGGTCGAGCGCGACGCGCGCCTGGTCCAGCTGTTCCTTCAGCTTGGCCTCGGCGCCGATCTTGTCCTTCTCCGCCTGCCAGCGCTGGGTCAGCTCGGCCGATTGCTGCTCGAGATTGGCCAGGTCGCCCTCCAGCGTCGCGAGGCGATCGCGGCTGGCGGCATCGCTTTCCTTTTTCAGCGCCTCGCGCTCGATCTTGAGCTGGATGATGCGGCGGTCGAGCGTCTCGATCTCCTCCGGCTTCGACTCCACCTCCATGCGGATGCGGCTGGCGGCCTCGTCCATCAGGTCGATCGCCTTGTCGGGCAGGAATCGGTCGGTGATGTAGCGGTTGGACAAGGTCGCCGCCGACACGATCGCGCCATCGGTGATGCGCACGCCGTGATGCAGCTCGTACACATCCTTCAGACCGCGCAGGATCGAGATCGTGTCTTCCACGGTCGGCTCGCCGACGAAGACGGGCTGGAAGCGCCGCTGGAGCGCCGGGTCCTTCTCGACATATTTGCGATACTCGTCGAGCGTGGTCGCGCCGACACAGTGCAGTTCGCCGCGCGCCAAGGCGGGCTTGAGCAGATTGCCCGCATCCATCGCGCCTTCGGATTTACCCGCGCCGATCAGCGTGTGCATCTCGTCGATGAACAGCACGACCTCGCCATCGGCGGCCTTCACCTCGTCGAGCACGCCCTTCAGCCGCTCCTCGAACTCGCCGCGATATTTCGCCCCGGCGATCAGCGCGCCCATGTCGAGCGCCATCAGCCGGCGGTCCTTCAGCGTGTCGGGCACGTCGCCATTGGCGATGCGCAGCGCCAGCCCCTCGGCGATCGCAGTCTTGCCGACGCCGGGTTCGCCGATCAGCGCCGGATTGTTCTTGGTCCGGCGGGCCAGGATCTGGATGGTGCGGCGGATCTCCTCGTCGCGGCCGATCACCGGGTCGAGCTTGCCGTCGCGCGCCGCCTGGGTCAGGTCGCGCGCGAATTTCTTCAGCGCGTCATAGCGGTCCTCCGCGCCCGCCGTGTCGGCGGTGCGGCCCTGGCGCAATTGGTTGATCGCGCCGTTCAGCCCTTCCGGCGTCACGCCCGCCGTCTTCAGCGCCTTGCCGGCGGCCGTGTTGAGCGAGAGGGCGAGCGCCACCAGCAACCGCTCGACCGTAACGAAGCTGTCGCCCGCCTTGGTCGCGATCTGCTCGGCCTGATCGAGCACGCGCACCGCGTCATTGTCCAGGCCGGGGCTGGACTGCGCGCCCGATCCGGACACGGCCGGGATCTTGGACAAGGCGAGGTCGGTCTCGGCGACCGCGCGCTTGGCGTCGCCGCCCGCCGCCTGGATTAGGCCGGCGGCCATGCCCTGCTCATCCTCAAGCAGCGCCTTCAACAGATGTTCGGGAGCGATCCGCTGATGGTTGAGGCGGATGGCGACGGTCTGCGCGGATTGAAGGAAGCCTTTCGCGCGGTCGGTGAATTTCTCTAGGTTCATGGCTGATCCCTGTTCGTCTTATTCGCGAAGATGGTGTTGCCGATCGGCAACACAAGGGGGCAGGGCGTGCCCCTTTCGTGACGTGTTGCGTCCGCCCCGGCCATGGCTATGCTCCAGGGGAGAAAATTGGGGGACGATCATCATGACCATTCGCATCACGGCACTGGCCGGGGTCGCCATCGTCGCGCTTGCCGCGCCCGTCGCCGCGCAGCAACAGGCACCCGCGCCCGTCGCGACGCTCGTCAAGGCGGTCGACATCCCCTATCAGAGCTTCACCTTGCCCAATGGGCTGCGCGTGATCGTCCATACCGATCGCAAGGCGCCGATCGTCGCGGTCAGCGTCTGGTACGATGTCGGCGCCAAGCACGAACCCAAGGGCAAGACGGGCTTCGCGCATCTGTTCGAACATCTGATGTTCAACGGTTCCGAAAACGCCCCGAACGACTTTTTCGAGCCGCTGAAGCAGGTGGGCGCGACCGACTTCAACGGCACTACCAACCAGGACCGCACCAATTATTTCGAGACGGTGCCGACCGCCGCGCTCGACCGCGCGCTGTTCCTGGAATCGGACCGCATGGGCTATTTGCTCGGCGCGGTGACCCAGGCGAAGCTCGACGAGCAGCGCGGCGTCGTCCAGAACGAGAAGCGCCAGGGCGACAACCAGCCCTATGGCCTGGTCGACTATAAGGTGACGGCCGGCCTGCTGCCCGAAACCCACCCCTATGGCCATGACACGATCGGGTCGATGGCCGATCTGGACGCGGCGACGCTGGATACCGTCAAGGACTGGTTCCGCAGCCATTATGCGCCCAACAATGCGGTGCTGGTGCTGGCCGGCGATGTCGACCTGGCGACGGCCAGACGGCTGGTGACGAAATATTTCGGCGGCATCCCCGCCGGTCCGAAGACCGCGCCGGCCATCGCCCCGGTGGTGACGCTCGCCGCGCCCAAGGTGGAGACGATGACGGATCGGGTGGCGCAGGTGATGATCGTGCGCAACTGGACCGTGCCCGGCCTCAACGACCCGCAGACCCGCGCACTCGACGTGGCGGCGGGGGCGCTGGGCGGCCTGTCCAGCTCGCGGCTCAACACCATCCTGGTCAAGCAGGAGAAGCTCGCGGTCAGCGCCTCGGCCTATAATTGGAGTTCGGCGCAGATCGGCCAGTTCGGCATCCGCGTGCTGGTCCGCCCCGGCGTCGATCCGGCGCTGGTGACGAAGCGGATCGACCAGATCGTCGCCGACTTCCTGCGCACCGGCCCCACCGCCGACGAGGTGCGCCGCGTCGCCACCACCGAGGCGGCGGGCCGTATCCGCGGCCTGGAATCGGTCGGCGGCTTCGGCGGCAAGGCCGTGGCGCTGGCGCAGGGCGCGCTCTTCTCCAACGATCCCGGCTTCTACAAGAAGGAACTGGAGCAGCTTGCCGCCCAGACCCCGGCGAGCGTCAAGGCGGCGGCCGATCAGTGGCTGGGCAAGCCTTCCTATACGCTGACCGTCGTGCCCGGCCCGCGCGACGCCTATGAGGAGGCGAAGGTGCCGCCCAAGGCGGAGGTCGCGGCCGCGCCGGAAACGCCGGTCAAGGGGACGCGCGGGGGATTGCCGGCGATGGGCGAGGTCGGGACGCTCAGCTTCCCCGCCGTCGAGCGCAGCCGGCTGGCGAACGGCATCGAGCTGATCTACGCGCAGCGCACCGCCGTGCCGGTCACGCAACTGGCGCTGTCGTTCGACGCCGGCGTGGCGGCGGATGTGCCCACCAAGCTCGGCACCCAGCAACTGGCGCTCAACATGCTGGACGAGGGGACCAAGACGCTGGGCTCGGTCCAGATCGCCGAGACGCGCGAGCGGCTGGGCGCGAGCATCGACAGCGGGTTCAACGGCGACCGCACCCAGGTCGGCCTGGGCGTGCCGAGTGCGAACCTCGCGCCCGCGCTGGCCTTGTTCGCCGATATCGTCCGCAATCCCGCCTTCGACGAGGCGGAGGTGACGCGCGTGCGCACCCAGCAGCTGGCGCAGATCGGGCAGGAGCTGACCAATCCGTCGGGACTGGCGTCGCGGGTGATGCCGCCGCTGCTCTACGGCGCCGAGTCGCCCTATTCCCGCCAGCGCGGCGCGGGCGACCCGCAAGCGGTGGCGGCGCTGACCCGTGCCGATCTGGTCGCCTTCCAGCAGGCGTGGCTGCGGCCCGACAAGGCCAAGATCTTCGTGGTCAGCGACCGTCCGCTGGCCGAGGTGAAGGCGGCGCTGGAACGGACGCTGGGCGACTGGCGCGCGCCGGCCACGCCGGCGGGGGTGAAGCGCTTCCCCGCGCCGGGCAGCGACGCCGCGTCGCCGCGCATCGTGCTGGTAGACCGGCCGGACAGCCCGCAATCGGTCATCGTCGGCGCCATCCCCACCACGCTGACCGGCACCCAGGCCATGCTGCCCCTCGAGACCGCCAACGATGCGCTGGGTGGCAGCTTCCTGTCGCGGATGAACATGGACCTGCGCGAGAGCAAGCACTGGTCCTATGGCGTCCGGGGCGGGTTCCGCACGCAGGAATTCGCCGCGCCCTACAGCATCTCCGCCCCGGTCCAGGCCGACCAGACCGGTCCGTCGGTCGCGGCGCTGCGCAGCGACATCGCCGATTTCCTGGGGGCCAAGCCGATGACCCAGGTCGAGTTCGATCGTGCGATCCAGGGGGGCATCCGCTCGCTCAGCGGCAATTTCGAAACCTCGGGCGCGGTGCTGTCGGCGATGCAGGCGAACGACCTGTTCAAGCGGCCGGACAATTATTATTCCACGATCACCGCGCGCTATCGGGCGCTGACGCTGCCCGAGCTGAACCAGGCGATCGGGAAGGCGATCGATCCGGCCAAGGCGATCTGGGTCGTGGTCGGCAATGCCGCGACGGTGAAGCCGCAGCTTGACGCCATCGGCCTGCCGGTGGAGGTGGTGCCGGCGGCGTCGGTCGCTTCGTCCCCGGAGTCCGGCACGGCACCCAAGGCGAAGTGAATCGTTCGGACCGACGCTTTCGGACTCAAGGAGAGATGCACATGGCCAATGTCGACGGCACCTATGATTGCACCGTCAAGTCGCCGCTGGGCGATCAGAACATGACGCTGACCGTGCGCAGCGACGGCGCGACCTTCACCGGCGACGTGTCCGGTGCGATGGGCGGCATGGACGTCAACGGCACGGTCGACGGCGACACCATCGCCTGGAAGCAGAGCATGACCGTGCCGATGCCGATGACGCTCGACTGCGAAGCCACGATCGATGGCGACACGGTGACCGGCTCGGTCGGCGCGGGCGCGTTCGGCAGCTTCCCCCTGTCGGGCCGCCGCACCGGCTGATCACCGTCGGACGGGATGGGGAAACCCACCGCCTGGGAGGCCGGGCGGCGGGTTTTTCGCGACCGTGACGATGCCGTCGCCCGGTTCCGCTCAGCCATAGGCGCTGCCCGTCAGTCGCCCCGTCGCGCGCAGCAGCGCGGCTTGCGCGACCAGCATGTCGGCGCGGGCCGACGCCACGGCGAGCTGCGCCGCGCGGAAGCTCTGGTCGGCCACCAATAGGTCGATGGTCGAGCGCAGGCCGAAGCCATATTCCGCCCGCACGCCGCGCAGCGCCAGGTCGGCGGCGGCGAGACCATCGATATTCGCGCGCAACCGCGCCTGCGCCGCCGTCAGCGACGCCCAGGCCGTATCGGCGGCACGCACCGCCTCGCGCAGACTGGCGTCCGCCTGGAACCGCTCGGCACGGTTGGTCGCCTGCGCCTGGCGGATGCGCGCGGGGATCAGGCCACCGGTCAGCAGCGGGACGCGCAGCGCCAGCCCCACCGATCCCGCCACCGGATAGCCGCGCCCGTCACCCGACCCGATCCGCACGCCCCGGCCATAACCGCCCGCCAGGTCCAGCGCCGGCGCGCCGTCCGCGCGCGCCTGGTCGATGCGGGCGGCCGACGCCTCGACCAGCCGACGCTGCTGGAGGAGGAGCGGGTTGGCCGTCTCGGCCGCGCGACGCGCCTGCGCGCGATCCTCGGGCAGGGCGGCGGGCGGTGGTATCTCCGGCGACAGGACGCCGGCATCCCGTCCGACGACGGCGCGATACGCGGCCTCGGCGGCGGCCAGCGCGCCCTCCGCATCCGCCAGATTGGCGACGACGGTGGCGCGCTGCGCCTCCAGTTGCGCGACGTCGGTGCGCGTCGCCTGTCCCAGGCCGAAGCGAGCGCGGGCCTCCGCCACCTGCCGGTCGAGCCGTTCGATGCCGACGCGGGCGACCTCCACCGCCTGCTGGTTGTAGAGCAGGTCGGCATAGGCGAGCACGACGCCTTGCAGTACCGCCGCCTCCACGTCGCGCAACCCCTCCGCCCCGGCGGCGACGTCGCGATCGGCGGCGCGGACCGCCGAGCGGACGCGCCCGCCCGTCCAGATCGGCAGCGCGGCGTCGATCGTGGCCGCGCCGGACGTGCCGTAACCCAGCCGGTCATAGCCGGAACTCGCGCCGGTGGAGAGAATCGGGCGGCCGAGCGCCCGCGCCTGTTCCGGGGTCTCGGCCAGCGCCTCCTGCCGGGCGCGGGCGGCGGCGAGTTGCGGATTGCCGGCATAGGCCGCCGCGATCGCGTCCCGCAACGTCTCCGCCGGGGCGGGGGTGGCGAGCAGCAGCGCGACCAGGATGGCGAAACGCCTAGTCATGGCGCAGCGCCCAGGCGGGGGCGGCGCGGCTGGCGCGCAGCGACTGGCCGAGCACGGTCAGCACCGCGATCGCGGTCGCCACCAGGCTGGCCCCGACGAAGAACAGCGGCGACAGCGCCACCCGATCATCGAACCCGGCCAGCCATGTCCGCATCGCGACGAAGGCGAGCGGCCAGGCGATCAGATTGGCGAGCAGCACCGGCCGCAGGAACTGCCCGACCAGCAGCCGGACGATGTCGGTGGCGGACGCGCCCAGCGTCTTGCGGATGCCGATCTCCCTCACCCGCCGGGCGGTGTTGAACGAGGCGAGGCCCCAGAGTCCGACACAGCCGATCAGCACCGCCAGCCCCGCGCCGATCCCGAACATCCGTGTCGTCTGCTCGTCGGCCTTGTAATAGCGCGCCAGCCGATTGTCGGCGGTGTCACCTTCGAACGGCACCTGCGGCACCATCCGCTGCCAAATCGCGCGGATTTGGGCCAGCATGGTGCGTGGATCGCCGGTGTACCGGATGGCGGCGATCATGGGATAGCTTTTCGCAGGATCGCCGGAATAATAGAAGTAGGTCGGGGCGACGGGGGTGCGCGGCGTGTCGAAGCGGAGGTTCTCCACGACTCCGATGATCGTGCGCGGGCGGTTGCCGCCAACGACCTTGCCGATCGCCGCGTCGGGCGAGGCGAACCCCAATTGCTTCACGCCGAGCCGGTTGATGATGATATTGTGGTTCCGTGCCGCATCCATCAGCTGATGGTCATCCTCGCGCCGTGCCGGGTCGAACATCCGTCCCGCCATCAATCGCGCGCCATAGACCTGGAAAAAGCCCGGGCCCGTACTGACCCAGCGCAGGCTCGGTCCCTCGCCGGGAACGCCGGGCAGCGGAACGTTGTCGGCGTTCGTCGTCCCGCTGCCACCCGGGCCGTCGCCACCGAGCGCGACTTGCTGCACGCCGGGCAGCGCGCGGATCGCCTCCACCATCGCGCGACGCTGGGCCGGGGCGACATTCCCGTCCGCGATCGATCGGATGACGACGAGACCATCGCGTTGATAGCCGAGATCGGCTTGCCGGACGTGGCGGACCTGCGTCAGCAGCACGGCCGTTCCGATCATGAACGCGATCGCGAGCCCGAACTGGAACACCACCAACGCCTCACGCACGCGTGTCCCGGCCCGTCCGCCGCCGGGCGAGCGTGACGACGCCAGCACGGCGGCGGCGGGAACGCGCGACAACAGCAGGGCGGGGTAGAAGCCCGCCAGCGCGCCGACCACCGCCACCAGCACCGCCAAGGCGGGCACGACCACCATGTACGGAATGGTCAGCGACAGCCCGCCTGCGGCATTGACCAGCGGTAGTCCCAGTTCGGCGAGGATCAGACCGACGAGCGCGGCGATGCCGACCATGAGCATCGCCTCGCCCAGGAATTGGGTGACCAGCGTCTGGCGACCTGCGCCCAAAACCTTGCGCATCGCGACCTCGCGGGCGCGCAGCCCGGCGCGCGCGGTGGCGAGGTTCACGTAATTGATGATCGCGATCAGCAGCGTCAGCACGCCGACCAGCCCCAAGGTCACCACCGTCAGCTTCTTGCTCGACACGCTCCCGGTGGGCGAGGCGAGATGCTGCTCGGTCAGGGGCAGGAGCGCGAGGGTCTCGGTCTTCGACGCGTTCGGCCCCGAATCCTTCAGCGCGCGACGATCGACGAAGGCCGAAAATTTCTGTGCATAGGTCCGCGCCGCCCCGGCTGTGGCGAAGCGGAGATAGGTGGTCAGGTGCGTGCTGCCCCAATGGAACCAATTGTCCCGCTCGACGCCCTTGATAAGGGGGAGGAGCAGGGACAGCTTCATGTCGCTGTTGGTGGGCAGATCGCGGAAGACGCCGCCGATCCGGTAGGTCTGTGGTCCCTGATATGACGCGGTGATCGTTTGTCCGATCGGGTTGCTGGTTCCGAAATATTTGTGCGCCAGGCTTTCGCTGATGATCGCGCCCGATGGGTCCGCCAGCGCGCGGCGGCCGTCACCGCTCACCATCGGCAGATCGAAGACGTCGAAGAATGACGGATCGACCTCGGCCACGTCCTCCTTGGTCGCCACCCCGCGTCGCAGGACGCTGCCGGCCCCTTCGCCACCCCAGATGCGCGTGCCGACGGTGCCCGGGAAATCCTCCTGCAATTGTTCCAGCAGGCCGCCCATCGTATCGGGATATCGCCCGTTGAACGGACTGCCCGGCAGGTTCCACACCGTCTGCACGACATAGATCTTGTCATGGTCCGGCAGCCATTTCTCGAAGCTGGTCTCGAACCGGACATAGAGGCCGAGCACCAGGAACACGGCGACGCCGACCGCCAGCCCGCCGATGTTGAGCGCGGCATAGACTTTGTGGCGGGTGAGCGACCGATAGAGCGACAACAGGGCGAAGCGGTTCATGCGATGGCATCCGTGCGAGGGAAGGGGGACCGGTCAGTCATGGCGGAGCGCCCATGCGGGGGCGGCGCGGCTGGCGCGCAGCGACTGGACCAGGATGGTGGCGACCGCGATCAGCAGCGCGAGCAGGCTGGCGCTGAGGAAGTAGAGCGGGGACAGGGCGATGCGGTCGGAGAATCCCGCCAGCCACAGCCGCAGCCCGACAAAGGCCAGCGGCCAGGCGATCAGGTTGGCGATGACGACCGGACGCAGGAACTGCCCGGTCAGCAGCCGCGCGATGTCGGCCGACGACGCGCCCAGCACCTTGCGGATGCCGATCTCGTGCATCCGCCGCGCGGCGTTGAAGGCGGCGAGGCCCCATAGGCCGATACAGGCGATCGCCACCGCCAGCAGCGCGCCCGCCGCCAGCAACCGCGCGGCGCGATCGTCGGCGGCATAGAATTCGCGCAGCCGGCGATCGACCGGCTCGGCGACCAGCGGCACCTGCGGCGCGATCCGGTGCCAGGCCGCCGCCACCGCCATCTGGGTGGCGCGCGCGTCGCCCGTGTAGCGCAGCGTCGCCAGGCCGCGCGGCGGCGTCGCCGGATAATAGAAATAGAGGGTCGGGCTCTGCGGGCGGCGCGGCGAGAAGAAGCGGAGCGGTTCGATCACGCCGACGATCGTGCGCGGTTGCGCGCCGCCGACCGTCCGGCCGATCGCCGCCTGTGCCGAGCGGAAGCCGAGCGCGGCCGCGGCGGTGCGGTCGACGACGACGTTGAAGCCGTCCTGGCCCCTGGTCCAGTCGGTCGCGTCGTCGCGGCGGTGCGCGTCGTCGAGCAGCCGCCCGGCGAGCAGGCGCGGGGCATAGACGCGGAAGAAGTCGGGGCCGGTATTGATGCGCAGGACGGACAGGCCGGGGCCGGAGCGGCCGGGCATCGCGATGATGTCGACCCCGGCGCCGCCCTGTTCGGACGCGTTCCCCACCCCGTTTCCGGGCGTCGCATCCGCCGTGCCGACCGCGACCACGCCGGGGATCGCGCGGAACGCCGCCAGCAGCGCCTGCCGCTGCTCGCGCGCGAGATCGTCGGCGGCGAAGGACGGCAGCGCCAGCAACCCGTCGCGTCGGAAGCCGAGATCGGCCTGGCGCAGATGCCGGGTCTGGGCGGTCAGGACGAGCGTGCCGGTCAGCAGCGCGGTGGCGAGGCCGAACTGCACGACCACCAGCATCTCGCGCAGCCGCCGGCCCGCGCGTCCGCCGCCGGGCATCCGCGCGCTGGCCAGCACCGATGCGGCCGGGAAGCGCGACAGCAGCAGCGCCGGATAGACGCCCGCGACCAGCCCGACCAGGATCGTCAGGCCGATCAGCCACGGCAGGAGCGTGGGATAGGAAAGGCGGATCGACAGGCCGGCGGTGGCGTTGACGAACGGCAGCGCCAGCTCGGTCAGGATCAGCCCGCCCAGCGTCGCCAGCGCGCTCGCCAGGATCGCTTCCGCCATGAACTGCGCGACCAGCGTGGCGCGGCTGGCTCCGACGACCTTGCGCATCGCCACCTCGCGGGCGCGCAACCCCGCGCGTGCCGTGGCGAGGTTCACGTAATTGACGATCGCGATCAGCAGCGCCAGCACCGCGACGATCCCCAGCGTCACCAGCGTCGCGACGCGGCTGGCGCTCTCCGCGCCGGGCGGTTGCAGGTGCAGGTCGGTCAGCGGCAGCAGCGGCAGCGACAGGATCGCGTTCGGGTCCGGCCCGAAATCGTGACCCACCCGCCGCCGGAGGAAGGCGGGCAGCTTCGCCGCGAAGGCTTGGGCGGCGGCGGGCGTCGGGAAGCGGACGAAGGTCGACAGCGCCGCCGTGCCCCAGCGATACCAGTCCCAGCGCATCGGCGGCGGCGTGCGCGGGATCGGGGTCAGGATCGCCGCGCGCAGATCGGTGTTGGCGGGCAGATCCTCGAACACGCCGGCGACGCGGAACACCTGCGGCCCGTCGAAGCCGATCGTCATCGTCTGCCCGATCGGATCGGCGCTGCCGAAATATCGCTGCGCCGCCGACCGGCTGACCAGCGCCGCCGACGGATCGGCCAGGGCCCGCCGCCCGTCGCCCGCCACCATCGGCAGGTCGAACACGTCGAAGAAGGACGCATCGACCTGCGCCACATCCTCGCGCTGCGCGATGCCGCCCCGCATCACGCTGCCGGCGCCGGCCCCGCCCCGGATGCGCGTGCCGGCCAGGCCGGGAAAGTCCTGGCGCAACTGCTCCAGCATCCCGGCCATGCTGCCCGGATAGGCGCCGTTGAACGGGCTGCCGGGCAGGTGCAGCTCGGTCTGGATCAGATAGATCCGGTCGTGATGCGGCAGCCAGCGTTCGAAGCTGGTCTCGAACCGGACATAGAGGCCGAGCACCAGGAACACCGCCACGCCGACGGCCAGCCCACCGATGTTGAGCGCGGCATGGAGCTTGTGCCGCGTCAACGAACGATAGAGCGACAGCAGGGCGTAGCGGTCGGTCATCGGATCAGCCGCAGCGCACGGTGCCGCTGCCGCTCTTGCGGACGGTGCAGCGCGGATGGCCGGCGACCGTGACGTCTCCCGAACCCCCGATCGACAGGCTGGCCGTGTCCGATGCCTGGGCGCGGACGGTGCCGCTGCCGCCCAGGTCGACGCTCAGGTCGCGCACCGCCAGCGCCCGGGCATCGATATCGCCGGACCCCGCCAGCCGGATATCGGCCTGGCGCACGGTGCCGCTGGCGGTCAGGTCGCCCGATCCGGCTAGCTCCATCCGCACCGTCTCGCCATGCAGGTCGCGTAGCGTCAATTCGCCCGATCCCGGCAGCCGTGCGTCGAACGTCGGCGCCATCGCCCCGACGTCCATTGCGCCCGAACCGCTCAGCGTCGCCGCGCGCAGCGACGGGACGGTGACCGTCACCGTCGCGCCGCGATCCTGCCAGCGCCCCGGCTTGCGGCTGATGCGCAGCGTGCCGCGATCGACCGTCACCATCAATGCCGCCACCGCCCGCGGATCGCCGCTGGCGACCACCGACACGCTGTCGCTGCGCACGACCCGCACATTGTCGCTCCCCGCCAGATCGACCGCATCGAAACCCGCGACCGCGAAACGCTTCGTCCCGACACCCTGCGCCTCCGCCGCGCCGCCTGATCCGACCGTGATCACGCAGCCGCCCAGCATCGCGCACAGTGCCGCGCCCATCATCCGCTTCATCATCGTCATTCCCCTTTTCTTCGGTCGTTCAGATCGCGCGCATGGCGTTGGCGACGATGCGGCCATCGAGCATGTCGATGCGGCGCTTCGCCAGGTCGGCATGGCTGGGCGAGTGGGTGACCATCACGATGGTCGCGCCCTCGTCGTTCAGGCCGGTCAGGATGTTCATCACCTGCTCGCCATTGGCGGTGTCGAGATTGCCGGTCGGCTCGTCGGCCAGGATCAGCTTGGGATCGCCCACGATGGCGCGGGCGATGGCGGCGCGCTGCTGCTGGCCACCCGACAATTGATGCGGATAATGGCGCGCGCGATGGGCGATGCCGACCTTGTCCATCGCCGCCGCGACCCGCGCCCGGCGCCCCCCCTTCTGGCCGCCCGCATCCTTGCGATAGGCGAGGCCGAGCGCGACATTCTCCTCGATCGTCAGCTCGTCGATCAGGTTGAAGCTCTGGAACACGAAGCCCAGCGTCGCGCCCCGGAACTTCGCGAGTTCCTTCTCGTCCAGCGTCGCCAGGTCGCGGTCGCCGAACAGATAGCGGCCGGCGGTCGGCCGATCGACCGTGCCCAGCGTGTTGAGCAGCGTCGACTTGCCGCAGCCCGACGGCCCCATGATCGCGACGAACTCGCCGGCCGCGACATGCAGGTCGATATCGTGGAGCGCGGTCGTCTCCACCTCGTCGGAGACATAGCGGCGCTGGATGCCTTGCAGACGGATCATGGCAGGTCCCTGTTATCGGAGGTTGAGGATGTCGCCCTTCACGGACGCGGTGTTGGAGGTGACGATGCGGTCGCCGGGCTGGAGGCCGGACAGGATCTCGACCTGTTCAGGGTTGCGCCGGCCGGTCTTCACCATCCGGCGGCGGGCATGGGCGCCGTCGCCGTCGAGCACGAAGGCGGAGGTGCCGCCGCCCGCCTCCAGCCAGCCGCCGACCGGCGCGACCAGCGCGGGCGCGGTGCTGCCCAGGGTGATGCGGATGTCGATCGTCTGCCCGCGGTTGAGCCCGGCGGGGGCGGCGCGGTCGAAGGTCAGCTCGACCCGGAACCGGCCGTCCTTCACCGCCGGCAGTACCTTGGACACGGTCAGCGGCGCGCCATCGGCGGTGCGCGCCGTCTGCCCGACCGCCACCCGCCCGAGATAATATTCGTCGACATCGGCGGTCAGCTTCCACGATCCCTCGCTGTCGACCTGGCCCGCCGGGTCGCCCGGCTTCAGCGTCTGGCCCGGCTGGATGGTGAAGTTGGTCAGCCGCCCGGTGGAGGGGGCGCGGACGACCAGCGCATCCAGCCCCGCGCGCACCGCCGCCAGGTTGTTCTCCAGCCGGCCCCGCGTATCGTCGAGCCGCTGCCCCTGCGTCGCGGTGATCCGTGCTTCCGCCGCGCCGCCCGCCTGGAGCTGGGCGAGCCGCTTTTCCTGATAGGCGGCCTCCTCGGCGAAGCTCTTGATCCCGGCGTCCGACACGAAGCCCTTGTCGTGCAGCTGCTGGCGGATGGAGAGTTCGCGACGCGCCTTGATCAGGTCGTAATTGGCCTGGGCGATCTGGCCGGCGCGGTCGAGGCGATTGCGCTCGATCCCCAGATTCTCGCCCGCGACGCTGCCGAGCTGGCTGGCGATCTGCGCCTCGCGGGTCAGCACGTCGAGCTTCAGCGTGGGATTGGCGAGCGTGGCGAGCGGCTGGCCCTCGGTCACCATCGCGCCGTCCTGCACCAGCAGCTTCTCGACCTGTCCGCCCGACAGCACCCCGACCAGCGTGGTGACGCGCGGCGCGACGGTCGCGCGGACCGGCAGGTAGTCGGCAAAGGGCGCGCGTTCGACCTGGCCGGTCTCGATATCGGCGGTGGCGATGTCGGTCGATCCGGCGGCGGGCAGCATCCGCCAGATCAGCAACGCCGCCACGATCGCCGCCGCCGCCAGCACCACCGCGCGACGACGCCACCAGGGCGTCGGCGGCCGCTCGATCCGGCGATCCATCGAGGCACCGGGAGAAGCGGTTGCGTGTACGGGCTGTTCGGTCATCATGCGGACAGTGTCGCCGGAACCAGCCGAAAAGCCTAAACCACCATGAAACAGCCATTTCCCATGGAAACGCGATCGGGTGACCGTCCAGCTGCGGACACGGTGTCCGCAAATGGACGGCCGGATGGGGCGTCAAGCGCGCTGACAATCCTGCTGATCGACGACAATCCGACCGTCACCCAGGCGATGGCGATCGCCTTCCGCATGGCCGGCCATGGCCTCGACACGGCGAACGGGCCGGAGGAGGCGTTCTCGCGGTTGGCGCTGCGCCGCTACGACGCGATCCTGCTCGACATGAACTTCACCGCCGGGGAATCGCGCGGTGAGGAGGGGCTGGCCTGTCTCCGCCGGATCGTCGCCGAGGATGCGGGGGCGTGCGTCATCGTCATCACCGCGCATAGCGGCATCCGCATCGCGGTGGCGGCGATGCAGGCGGGGGCGTGCGACTTCATGATGAAGCCGTGGCGCAATGCCGAGCTGATCGCCAAGGTCGAGGCGGCGGCGGCGCGCGGGGCCATCGCCGCGTCGATGCCGGCCACCCCTGCGCCGGTCGCGGCGGAGCCGGTACGGTTATTGGGGGACAGTCCCGCGATGCAGGCGTTGCGCGACCTGATCCGCCGGGTCGGCCCCACGCCGGCGGGCGTCACGGTCACCGGCCCGTCGGGCAGCGGCCGGATGTTGACCGCCCAGGCGATCCACGCCGCCTCGCGCCACGCCCCGGATGCGCCCATGAAAGTCGATCTGCGCGATCCGGTGGCCTGGGACCGGTTGGACCGGGCCGATGGCACGCTGATCCTGCGTCATCCGGATCGGCTCGATTCCGTCGCACAGGCGCGGCTGCTCGACCATATCCCGGTCGCGGCCCGCTGCATCGCCATCGGCGACGATATCGCGGCGCTGTCACCGGCGCTGCGGCGACGCCTGGCGACGATCGAGGTGGCGGTGCCGCCGCTGGCCCGGCGCGGCGACGATGCGCTGCTCCTCGCCCGCCATTTCGCCCGCGACGCGGCGGCGCGGTTCGGGCGGCCCGAGATACGGTTGAGCGCGGCGGCGGAGGCGTTGCTCGGCACGACGAACTGGCCCGACGAGGTGCGCGGGCTGGCGCTGGCGATCGAACGGGCGGTGCTGCTGTCGACCGATGGCCGGATCGATGCGGCGGCGCTCGCCCTGCCGAGCGTCGCGATCGAACCGGCCGCCGCCATGGCGGAGACCGGCTTCGACCTGAGCGACGCCGAGCGTGCGATGATCGAGGCGGCGCTGCGCGAGCATCGCCACAATGTCACCCATGCCGCCGCCGCGCTGGGGTTGAGCCGGGGGGCGCTCTATCGCCGCATGGCCCGCTATGGGCTTTAGACGCGGCCTGTCCCCGGTCGCCGCCAGCCTGGGGCTGGTGATCTGCGGCGTGGCGGGCGCGGTGGCGTGGCGCAATGGCCTGTGGGGACTGCTGACCGGGGCAATGGTCGCGGCGCTGTGGCTGGCGGCGCTGAACGCCTGGACGGCGATCCGGCCGCGGGCCGTCACTCCGCCGGCCACGGTCACGCGGGCGGATGCCGACGCGCGGGCGGTGCGCCTGCTGCTCGATGCCGCGCCGACCCCGTTGGTCGGGATCGAGGGGACCACCGCGCGGACGCTCAATCGCGCGGCGCGCCGCCTGTTCGCGACCGACGACCGGATCCTGCCGCCGCCCGCCGCCTTGACCGATCCCGTCGCGGCCCGGCTGCACCATGAGGGCCGGGGATGGCGGATCGACCGGGTGCTGGTGACGGACGGGCGGAGCGTCGCGGCGCTGATCGACATCGAACAGGAAGAGCGGGTCGCCGAGGCGCGGGCGAGTGCGGACATGATCCAGGTGCTGGGCCATGAACTGCTCAACGGTCTGGCCCCGATCGTCTCGCTGGCGGAAAGCGGTGCGGCGGCGGTCGCCCGACCGGAGCTGGACAGCCATTTGCTGCGCGAGATCCTCGGCACGCTGGCGCGTCGGGCGGAGGGGCTGCAACGCTTCACCGAAGCCTATCGCGCGCTGGCGCGACTGCCCGAGCCGTCCCGGCAAGCGGTACGGCTCGGCGCGCTGGCGGAGGATCTGGCGCGGCTGTTCGCGGGGCGCTGGCCGGACGCATCGCTGACGATCGCGGTGGAGCCGGCGCTCGACTGGTCGCTCGACCGCGACCAGATCGGCCAGGCCCTTTGGGCGCTGCTCCAGAATGCCGTCGAGGCGGCGGACGGCGGCGCCCGGGTGGCCTTGCGGATGCATGGCAGCGGCGTCGACCTGGCGATCGAGGTGGAGGATCACGGACCGGGCGTACCGCCGGAGGCCGCCGCGCGCATCTTTCGTCCCTTCCACACCAGCAAGCCGGAGGGGACGGGCATCGGCCTCAGCCTCGCGCGGCAGATCGCACTGGCGCATGGCGGCACGCTGACCCTGGGGGCCGGCAGGCCGACGCTGTTTCGCATGACCCTGCCACCCGGCTGATTTCACCGGTGCCGGACCGAACAGTCGGATAGCACGCGACATGGGCGCACCCGAAAAGATCGCGTGGGCACTGACGGTGGGATTGGATGGAAGCGGGAAGAGCTCTTGATGCTTCGCGCTGAAAGTGCGCCGAAGAGGCTCTACCCGGTCGTTTCATCAAGGAGATAAAAGTGACCGGGTAGAACCACTTAGCTGGTGGGCGTGGCAAGGATTGAACTTGCGACCCCTGCGATGTCAACGAAGATGGGATGGCCTAAGTTATTGATTTTGCTTCGTCCGAACGTGCAAATACAATAGAACGAGACAAGAACAGGCGGTGAATAGCGGTCCTTTTCACGCAAAACACACGCAAGTCGAATTTTGAGCCGGTATCTTTCTAAATCAGCAACTTATGCACTCGCCCGGTGCTGGACGTCGTGGGTGAATGTGGCCCGAGCTGCCAGCAGCGCGGTCAAGGATATAGGGCAAATGAGGGGTGCAGCGAAGCTGCTGACCAAAGGAAAAGTCAGGCGGCCTGATCCGGACCCGCGACGGGCCGGTGATCCTCTCGCCGAAAGTACCCAAGATGTTGACGTCCCCGATCGAGCCGTCGCTCGATCCCTCGTTGCGTGTCCTGTCGTTGCCCCTCGCTGCCCTTAACGAGGCACCCCTGCCGATCGGCGCGTTGGCCGGCCTGCCTGCCGGAGCACTGGATATCGCTTCGGCCAATCTCCTGATGGCAGCGACGCCGTGCGACGCGCCGCTGTTCGACATCAATGTAGAGGCAGCCTGCGCCCGCTTCAAACGTGACGTCATGCTGGTACGGACCGGGTTGTTTCCGGAGACTCTGAACCCCGTCACGGTCGACATCGCACTGGTCGGGCCCGACGGGCCATTCACGATCAAGGGCCTCACCTTCATGCGGCAATGCGACGGCGGCCTGTGGCTGGTGCCAGACCAGGCTGGTGCGTTCGTCGAGATCAGTAGCAAAGGGCTGGCGCTACACACGGCGCCCCCATTCGTCACTTGGGATGAGCGTTGCGACGGAATCTGTCGCGCGGCGGGCGAGATCGTCTGCATCGTGACCGGCCGGCGAGGCCGCTGACATGGCTACGCGCAAGCCCCGCAAGCTGCCAAGCAAGCCGACGCCCACCGACGTCGATCCGCAGAGCTGGCTCTATCTCAACCCGTCCGGGCCTTCCCCGTTGGGCACCGTCTTCGCCGTCCTGCGCCGTGCCTATGCCGGTCGGACCAATAGTGCGCTGGAGTTCGGCTATCGCAAGGCGCATCTCGGTGCCGTCCTCGCGAGTGCAGACACCACCGTCTGGTCGCCGAATGTCGAGCGGATCGAAGTGCTTCTCCCCGCAGGTGCCGACGATAGCCTTGCCGATCCGGCAACACTGCTGGGTCAAATGGACGCGCATGCCGTCGAGCGCGAGAAGGCGCTGCTCACCTATCTGACGCTGCCGCTGGGCGACGTCGACCGGGTGCATATCGGCTGGGAACGCGCGCGAGCCTTCCTGCGCGAACGGTTCGCTCGCGATCGCGATCTCGCATCGGTCCTGATCCTGCACGCACCAGGGACGATCAACGCGGCCTTCCCGCTGCATGCGCACGCCCTGATCGTTCCGAGGCGCGTGACAGGCCTCGGCATCCGGCAGGGCCTATATGACGAGGATATGATCCATGATCGCGGACAGGCGATCATCGAGACGATGTGGGCCGACCACCTGGCGAGCTTCCGGTGACCGGCCTGCAGGACGAAGACCATGCCGTGCTGGTCGATCTTGCCGGCCGGATCATGCTGACCCACGGCATCGATCCGGACCACGCCATGCGCCTGCTCGGCATCGAAAGGGCTGAAGCGGAGGATATGATCCATCTTGGTCGACTGTGGTCGCCAGCAGGGGTTGTTCGCGCAGAGCGGCTGCGGCTGTTCATCAACATCCTTATACGCCTGGAATGGCGCCTCAACCACGACAGCCGCGCGATCCGCCATGCCTTGAACCTACCGCTCGATGCGTTGGGCGGCGCAGCACCTGCCGACCGACTTGGCGGCAGCCTCGAGGACCTGCGCGAACTGCGCAGTGCGATCGACACTGTCGCCGCACCCACAATTAAATGGTGGCGGGTCGGTCACTGACCGCCCGCCTTGATGGGGAGGAGGTGAATGCGATCCCGGATTGCGGGATGAAAATAGGAGCAAGTCACCATGACTCAAGACGACGACGCCATCCTCCAGGCTCACACCGTCGCAGCGACCCGGCTTCTGCTCGGCACGCGCAAAATGCGACACGGCGTCGTCGTCACGGGTGGCGAAGAACTCGATTTCGAAGCGCGGACGGAGATGGCACATGCGGTACTGCGATCGAACCTCGACATGGTCGCGCTGGAGTTCGGCATCACGGCAAACGGTCAATTCGGCCGGACGGGCATCACGATCTACCTGCCACGCGACGGTTCTTGCCGCGTATACGCCAACTGCAGCTTCTGGCTGAGCAAGGCGGGAAACCGCGCTGTGATCTTGCCGCAGCCGAAATCGCGCGGCCACTTCCGCTTGTCTCCTCGCGAACTGATTCACATCGACGGCAAGCCGACCGACGATACGGCCGATGGCATTCAGCGGGCCGACGCTTGGCTGATGCGTCGAATGGGGACGAAGTTTGCTGAACCGGTGAACGCAAACTTTATCAACCTTCGTGAAACGGCATGATTACCTTGTCTTACCCAATCGCCTGTCCGCGTCCGGTGGATTACGGCCCGGCCGCTTCGGAGCACTAAATCGACATAAGCGGCCATTCATTCAGGCTCAGGTGGTCGGCAGCTGAGCTCACCGTTTGGACGGGTAGTTGCAGATCGAGGTGGAGAGCGGGGTCGAGGCGGTGTTCGATGCGGGTTCCTCATTGCGCGAGCAATCATGATGGTCACTGCGGAAGCCGCTCTCGCGAGTGCCGTGCCGCGCCGTTCTGGCGGCTTGACTGGTCACTTGGCGTGAACATTTTCGGATTGGGATCCGACGTCTCGCCTCCTCAAGGTAGGACGGCTATGATAGCATGATGACCGTCTTCGAAGAAAAGCTGAGCCGAATTCCGGAGACGATCCGCTTGTCTGTCGATGTACCCACGGCTGCACTTGCTACTGTCGTGACCAAGGCCGCCGATCGTCCGGCCATCGCCATCGGCTCCGGTGGGTCGGCCGTCGCAGCCGAGTTTCTTTCGCATTGTCGGCGCACCGCCGGACATGGGCTGACCATGGTCATGACGCCCATGGACCTCGTGATGTCCGATCTGCAGCTGCATAATGCTTCAATTTGGCTCTTCAGTGCCGGAGCCGACAACCCCGACATCATGGCCGCGCATCGCGCAGCGAAGGCGTTGAAGCCGAGCCAGATCGTCTTGATGACGACGAACGCAGAGGGCGCGGTGACGGCTGTGGCGCAGGATGCTGGCGACGACGTGCACGTGCTTCCGGTGGCCGACCGCAAGGACGGCTTCCTCGCCACGCATTCTATGATGGCCATGGTGACCGCGCTCCTGACCGCCTTTGACGGATCCGTCACGGGGTCGTGGGATCGACGTGATCGCCTGATCGAAGAGCTGGCTGAAGGCGCGGCATACACCCGGCAAGGTTCCGCCCGATTCGGAAAGCCGGTGCCTTTCCGGCGCGACGACACCGTCATCATCCTCCACGATGCCTTCACCAGAGCTGTGGCGGTGCTGCTAGAGACCTCGCTATGGGAGACGGGCATCGCGCCGGTTCAGCGCACCGACTTCCGCAACTTCGCCCACGGTCGTCACGTCTGGATGGCAAAGCACCTAGACCGGACGCTGGTCGCCGCTCTCACCACTTTGGATGCCGCGCCCGTCTGGTCGGCCGTGGGCGAGGCTCTGCCGCCCGAGCTTCGCAAGCTCGCTCTCGAATTCGGCCAAGGCGGCCGGCTTCGGGTAGCCAAGGGAATAGCGAGCGGACTGCATCTGATCGCCGATCTCGGCGGGGTCGCCGGCATTGATCCGGGCAGACCCGGTCGGGGCGACTTCGCGGAGGCGGTCTACGGCAGCCGGGCACTCGACGATCTGGCGAAGGCCATGACGCCTCAGGTCCGCCAGAAGCTCAGAACCCGGCTCGCCGTTGACGCGGCGGAAGACCGCCAGGACGGCTCGCTCTGCGTCGCCGCCCGTGGCAGGCTCGATTCACTCCGCGATGCCGAGTTCGATGCCATCGTTCTCGACTACGACGGTACCCTGGTCGACACCGAGAGGCGGCTGGACGCCCCCGACACGAAGATCGTCGACGAACTGGTTCGCTTGGCAGAGGCCGGCATACGCATCGGCATAGCCACCGGTCGGGGAGGCTCGGCAGGCGAAATGCTGCGGAAGGTGCTGCCCGATCACCTACATCGCGATGTGGTGATCGGCTACTACAACGGAGGGCATCTGCGCACCTTAGATGTCGACATCGATCACGACGCGCCGGTCCAGGACGAGAACGTCCTGGAAGCGGGGCGCTGGATCGAGGAACGGGGCATACTCGCACCGGAGGCGACGCTCAAGGTGGGAAGGCTGCAGATCGCGCTCGACAAGGCGAAGCTCGCCGATCCGGCGTCGTTCGCGGGGACGATGGCCCTTTGTCCCGCGGTGGTCTCCGGCGGCGTCCTCATCCGTACCTCCGGGCACAGCCACGACGTCGTCGCCCGCTCATGCAGCAAGCTCGCCGTCATTGAAAACCTCGTGAGCGGTCTCTCCTCCGACGACGGTTGCGTGCTGCGGATCGGAGACAGCGGTGGCGAGGACGGCAACGACAGCGAGATGCTCGCAGGTCCGTTCGGGATCAGCGTCGGCAGCGGCTGCGGTACGAGCGACGGTGCCTGGTCGTTGTTCGGCGATGCAAGCGCCGGTCCCGACGCGCTCCTCCTGATCCTGGGGGCCTTGGAGGTGGAGAACGGGCGGGCAAGGCTGGCGATTGAACGCTTGGGCCTCGACGCAGGCGATCAGTGATGGTACAAATTGGGAACAAATCCCGTTTCGGAGGGCATGTGGCACCAGTCGCGATCGTCGGTACCGGCTTCACCGTCATGGATCGGATCTACGTCGAGCCCGAGAGTACCCGGCAGGAGGCACTCGGCGGCTCGTGCGGGAACGTACTCATCTCATTGGCCATGCTACACCACGAGGTGGCGCCGGTGCTCGCATTGGGGCTCGATGAGATCGGCAACCGGCTGGTCGAGGAATTCGCGGTCGCAGGAGCGACGACGACGTACATCCGCAGAAGCCCCGCGCTGCGATCGCCGGTGTTGGCGCAGCATCTCGACACGCGTCTCGGGCGGCACTCGTTCACCTTTACCTGCCCCGAGACGCACGAGGAGCTTCCTCGATATCAGCCGATCGATCGTTCGGATCTCGACGATGCGCGGCCCCTTCTGACGAACTGCACCATCTTCTACACCGACCGCATATCGGACGCGATCGTCGAAGCGATGGAGACGGCCGCGTCATCGGGGGCCATCGTCTTCTTTGAACCGTCAGACGTGTCCGACTCCGAACTGTTTGCTCGGGCCGCGGCCGCCGCGGCGATCATGAAGTTCTCCGCCGATCGATTGGACGGGAACGGTGATCTGGCGGGTGTGTCCCAGGATGCCGTGGTCATCGTGACGCATGGAGAGGCGGGACTGGAGGTGCGACGCGGATCGGATCGACGCTGGTGCGCGCCTTATCCTGCCCCGGCGGTTCGGGACACCTGCGGCTCCGGAGACATGGTGAGCGTCGGCCTGATCGACTGGCTGGTCGCTTCACGAACGGGCCACGGCGCGGGCCCCGACGTCGCGGACGTCCTGAAAGGCGTCATGGCCGGCCAGCGGCTCGCGGCCGAGAACTGCGCCTTCGAAGGTGCGCGTGGTCTCTTCAAGGCCTGCGGCGCCTCGTACGCGCGGCGGGTGCTGACGGAAGGCTGATCCGGCCGCTCAGGCGGCCGCCCGATCGTCCTGGGACGCCTCCTCCAGCCGGAGTCGCGTGCGCAGCTCCATGAGCAGTTCGCCGAGCATGTTGCGCCCCTGGCCGTTGACCTCGCCCCAGAGACGGTTGACCTCGTTGTCGACGGTCGCAGTCTCGACCAGCCTGGCGTCGCCGGTGGACAGCAGGAGCGTCCTCAGATCCTCGTGCTGCGTGAACTTGGCGTACAGCACGCCGCGCATCCGGTCGAATTTGGTGCGGGACCAACCCGGCGTCACGTCCCAATAGTACAGTCCGTGTGCGGCCATGGCCAGAAGGGCCGGCGAGGGAGCCGCCATTAGCCAACGCCGCACCTCCGCTTTCCTGGGCTTTCCGGCCTGGTAGGCGTGTTCGCTGGTCGGGAACGTCTCGCCCTCGAACTCCACCGGCCGTCGGTGGAGATTGCTGAAGGCGCCGTAGGGCTTCTCGCTTGCCCTGTAGAACCGGATGTCTTCCATCGCACTCGCCTCCGTCTTGCGCTCCGACGATGCTTGTATCATGCAAATTCGCATGACGCCAACCGAAAGCACCTTGCGGGACCTGATTCGGCGGCTTGCCGACGCTCAGCGAAGCGCTGCTCTTACACAAGCGGAGATCGCGTCGAGGGCTAGGCTCGACCCGAGCCAGGTCAGTAAGATCATGGCTGGTCGTTTCAAGCGGTTTGGCACGGGCGTCGTGCAAGTTTGCAAGACGCTGGGCGTTGCTCTCGAAGGAGATGGTCGCTTGGTCGACGAAGCGGATCCCGAATGGGCCCGGCTGGAGACATCCATGCGTCGCGCGTGGGACCGCACTCCGGAAGGGGCCGACCGGCTGGCGCGCATCCTCGATGCCGTCGCCGATCTGCGTGGAGCGCCGGATGTGCCGGATGCGGAACGTGCCTGAACCCTTCGCCGGAGGCCTTCAACTGCGCCAAAAGCGACGTGCACAGGGCGGCCGGTCATGCCATGACGGTCCCAGGGGCCGGTACGGTGGAGTTTTTCGTTGAAGAGGGAACTGGCGGAAACGCTCTTGGCCAAGATCATGGACTGGTCGGATGCCGAGAAGGCGAGTGAACGGGCACGCTTGGAGAGCTTCGCCAGCTACAAGTACGACGAATATCAGCAGTTCGCGCCGGGGCGGCGCTTCATCGAAAGCCTGGCGCTCTGGCTCGAGCAGTTTGACCCGGGTGCCGAGCGGGAACGGGCCTATTCGTTCGTGCGGGACCGCCTGCTGTTCGTGTCGGCCGACGAGATGGATCACCTGGTGGAGCTTACGTTCCCCACCGTGATCCGCCCGCGCCTCCTGTCGGATGCCGCAGCCGAGTTGGGCGTCGACCCGTCGAGGGTCAAGCACATCGTGTCGACGCCCGAGTACCGGACCCGGCTCCGTCGTACGCTCGTGCTAGGGATGTCGGACGGGGCGAGGACCGATCGTTTTAGGCGGGCAAATCCTGACGACATGTCGAACGAGCAGGTCTTCCATGCCTACGACGTATCGGACGCCAAGAGCGACGACATGGCATCGGAACTCGGGAAGGACTTGAAGGGGATCCTCGGTCGGGAACCGCACGAGGACCAGTCCGGCTTCCAGTACGTGGTGCTCCTGGACGACTTCTCGGCAAGCGGCACGAGCGCCATCCGCGAGGACGGCAAGGGCGGTTGGAAGGGAAAGATCGCAAAGATCATCGCCCTGCTCGAACGGGACGACAATCTTGGCGCGGTCGTTGCCTCCCGGGACGTGCAGGTGCTGATCGTGCTGTACATCGCTTCCGACCAGGCGATCGCGCACATCGAGCAGCGCATCGGTTCGGTCCCCTTCTCGAAGGGGACGATCGACTTCGCGGTCGTCCACAGGCTGGGACCGGACCTGCCGCTTGACGACGTCCGCGATGCCGGCATCCTTGGGCTGGCCGGTCAGGACCGCTACTTCGATGAGACGGTCGATGACGAGCACGCGGCCGTCGGCGGCACGTCCAAGCGCCTGGGCTATGCCGAGGGGCGACTTCCCCTCGTGCTCGCGCACAACACCCCCAACAACTCCATCTTCCTGCTGTGGGCCGAGGACATGCAGCGGGTCCGGGGCCTGTTCCCACGTGTGAGCCGTCACCGGAGGAGGCAGTAGGTGCGCAATCCGTTCCGCATCCGGGCATCGCAGCGCGCGGTCAACGACGAGGAGTTCGTGAAGCTCTTCAGCGCGGGCGTCCTCGACCTCGTCCAGCAGCTCGGCGACCCTTGGGGCGGGCTGGTACTGCTGCGAAGCGCCCCGGGCGGCGGCAAGACCACCTTCCTGAGGCTGCTCACGCCGCGTCCCCTCAAGCTCGCCAACCAGCTCGCCGAGACGCACCAGCAGGTCAAGCCGACCCAGTCCGCACTGCGCGAGGCGGGTGCGATCGGGGATGCCGGGCCGGGCCTCCTCGGGGCCATGGTCTCGTTCACCAGCGAGTACCGCGAGTTGGCTCAGTTCGACAAGGCGAACGCCCTGTTCCGCGAGCTGGTGAACTCCCGCATCGTCATCGCGACGCTCCGTGCCGCGTTGGATCGGGCCGAGCGGGCCTTCCCGGACGATCTCGCGAAGCTCACCTTCGAATGGCAGCCGGAATCCAGCGCGACCATCCCCGCCAAGGCGGACGGTGCTCAGCTCTTCGAGTGGGCGTCCGCCATCGAGCGCGGATTCTTTGAGCGCATGGACGCGCTGGACGATCCCGTGCCGCTCGCGGGCGGCCAGACCCGGATGGACGGCCTGAAGTGGTTCGCCCAGGCGCGGATCACGGATCCACATGGGCCGGTGGAGGTGCGCCGTGTGCTGCTGCTCGACGAGCTGCAGACGCTCGCGGCTCCGCAGCGCATCGCCCTGCTCGACTTCGTCACCAATGCCAGGGAGCAGTGCGGGATCTGGGTCGCCGAGCGGCTGGAGGCGCTGACGCATCGCGATCTCCTCTCCGAGGGTGCCCTGAAGGACCGCGACTACGAAGGCGTCATCCAGCTGGAGCGGCGTTGGAGCGGCGCTCGCGCGAGGACGTACGCGAGGTTCGTGGAGTCGATCGCGAACCTGCGGGCGAGCAAAGCCGATGGGTTCGGCGATCGCGACTTCTTCTCGCTCATTGGCGAGGTCGACGACATGTCGGCTTGGCAGGGCAGGTTCGAAGCCGCGGCAGCCGAGTCCGAGGCCGTAGTCGTGACGGCGAACGGTCGGGGGAGTCGTTACAACAATTGGATCGCGGAGTGCCGCGCGGGTGGAGGGACGGCGCACGAGAAGGCGCTGCGTTGGCGTTCGACCAGGATCCTGGTAGCGCGCGACGGCCGACGGGCCCAGGTGTCGTTCGACTTCGACGCGCTTGCTGGCGACGAACTCGGCAAGCGGGGCAGCAGCGGGGTGGATCGCGCAGCGGACCACTTCCTGCGCACCGAGATCGGGGCCCCGATCTACTTCGGTCGCGAGACGCTGAGCGCCGTCTCGTCCTACAACGTCGACCAGTATCTCGAGGTGGCGGGCGAACTGTTCGAGGAGGTGAGCGCGAAGATCCGCCTCCAGCGCGACGCGGTGATCCCTCTTTCGCCGGAACGGCAGGACGCCCTAATCCGTCAGGTCGCGGCGCGCAGGTGGGAGGAACTCGTCCGACGGCTGCCGCGGGGGTACGAGGCGAGGCGACTGCTCGAGGCTATCGGAGCGTTCTGCCGCAACCAGACGTTCCAGGAGAACGCTCCGTATGCGCCCGGCGTGACCGGCATAGCCATCACGATGGACGACCGGAAGCAGCTTATCGACAGTCCCGACGACGAGATCAGGCCGTTGCTGCCGCTCCGCGATGTGCTGACCTCGCTCGTGTCGCAGAACCTCTTGGTTCCGAGGCTGGATCACCAGAACAACGGCAGATCCTACGTCGTGTTCTATCTCAACAGGCTTCTGTGCGTGCACTTCGGCCTGCCGCTCGCCTATGGCGGCTGGCGGGCCAAGTCGCTCCGCGATCTGATCCACTGGCAGGAGGTGGGCGCCGCAGCCGAGGCGAAGGCGGAGGAGAGGACGCTTGTCTGACGATCGTGCGAAGATGCGGTGGGATCCGTACGTCCTGTCCCAGGGAGCGGAAGTCGACGTGTTCTGGCGTCGCCACCTTTCGCAGCGGAAGCGCCGTGTGCTGCTCGTCATGGGGCGCGGCTTCGATGTCCGCGCATTGGAGACAGCGAAGGGACTGGTCGGGGTCGGTGCGGATCTGCGGGTATGGCTGCTGGCCTTCGACAACGGACTCGACGACAGCCTCGCGAGGGCGGCACTGACGGAGGCAAACCATGGCCAACTCCTCGGGTTGCTCCCCCGAGACGCCATCCAGGAGGTGCCGGTCGAGATCGGTGGACCGGCCAATTCGACGATGACGTCGCGCAACACGCAGAGCGCACTGCGCGATGCCGGCGATCTCGCCGAGTTCGACGACATCGTCGTGGACATCAGCGCCATGCCTCGTATGGTGGCGCTGACGATCATCGCCGTTCTCCTTCGACGCCTGGACATCCTTGCCGCGGCCGAGGGCGGAAGAAGTGTTAATCTCCATGTGCAGGTCGCCGAGAGCGTTTCCGCCGACCTGGGCGCCGCCAAGGGTACGCTTCGGGAAGCGGTGACGCAGGTCGTGGGCTTTTCGGGGCAGCTGACCGCACAGACGACCGAGAACTGGCCGCGGATCTGGTTTCCGGTGCTCGGCGAGAACCAGAAGGAACGGCTCGACCTGATCCAGACCTTCATCGATCCGGACGAGATTTGTCCCGTGGTGCCGTTCCCCAGCCGGGCGCCACGGAGGGGCGATGAGATCGTCGACGAGCACCGCGCGATCCTGTTCGACGACTTCCATGTGGAACCCGCTAACATCCTGCTGGCGTGCGAGTACAATCCGTTCGAGGCGTACAAGCAGATTTTCGTGGCCATGGATCGGTACAGGCGAGCGCTTCGGCCATTGCAGGGCTGCAAGGCCTTCGTCTCCCCGATCTCGAGCAAGCTCCTGTCGATCGCCGTGCTTCTCGCCTGCTACGATCACCGATTCGGCGACGTTCCAGGCCAGCGGCTGGACGTGGGCATTCCGTACGTCGAGACGGCCGTGTACGGCGATCCCAGCCAGCCTTCGTCTCCTGACCACGAGTTGTTCTCTCTTTGGATCAGAGGCGACTGGGAGGTCTGACCCGCCGATCTGACCCCGGCAGCTGGGCGGCTTTAAGGCTGGACCTGGGTCTGCTCAGACCTCGGTGCATTCCGCCAACTTTGGCGCGTCCTCCACGTCAACCCCGAGATGACGCACCGTGCTGTCGCTTTTAGCGTGAACAAGCAGAATCTGGACGGCTCTGAGGTTGCCCGTCGCCTTGTAGATAATCGAAGGCTTTGTTCGTCGGAGCGAGTGAGTTCCGTAATCGTGGGGCTGGATGCCGATCCCGGCAATCCACTCGTAAACAAGCCGGCATACTGGCGGGTGCCCATATGGCCCATGTAGTCGTCGCGACTAGGAAAGACATAGTCGTCTAGCGTGCCGCCGGGCCGCTCCAGCTACGCACGCATCGCCTTCCGGGCCGTATCCATCGGCTCGAACTAGAATGGCCGATTGGTCTTCTACTGCACGACAATGGCCGGATCGAGGACGCGTCCGTCAGACACTTTATCGCCGATTTGGAGTGCGACGAGGGGGTGGGCCGTCCCCCCGCAATCGCGCATCACCATCAATCATGAGTTCGCCGATGCGTGTCCGCGTCACAAATCAACTCCGGAGCCGTTTGTTTGAGCGGCAGATGATCGGGCGACTGACGGATCGTTGGCAAGAAACGCCTCGACAAGCCGTCATTGCGCGGTCTGTCGTTTGTCCGTCCGTAACGATCGGCTAACAGCTGACCGATGAGCAATAGCCCCGATCAGACCCGCGAGTTTCCCTCTCGATATCCACGTCACTGGTCATCCGCCGATGCTCATGCGGGGTACCGTGCGCTCGCGGCGGGCGGCCGGGGAGAGGCGGACCATGTCGACCTTTTCGACGTCGCGGATACGCCCTGTCTAATCCTGCTGGGCGAACCCGGATCTGGCAAAAGCTGGGAACTCGAACGCCTTCAGGGCAAGCTGCGAGAAAGCGCTCGGTCGGTTGACCTGATCGCCGGGCGGGCGATCAGCCACGACCCTGATCTCAGCAGGCTCTTCCCGTCCGGCGCCTTCCAGCGCTGGGAGCGCGACGGCGGACCCTGGCATGTTCTTATCGACGGCATCGACGAGATCGGTGCGGGCGAGGGGGCCGCGGCCTCTCTTCTCAGCGCGTTGCTCGACCAGCTGCAGGCGCGCGCCCGACCGGGGCATATCTTGTGTGTCGCGATGTCCTGCAGGATGGCGAGCTGGTCGACGGAAATGGACGCCGCGATCGATGCGCGCTGGCCGTCGAACCTCGTCCGCAAACTTGCGCTCGATCCCCTGGACGACACCGATGTTAGAATCGGGATTGCCTCGGTCGAACCCGATCCGGTGAAAAGCGAGCAGCTGGCCAGCTTGCTTATCGACGACAATCTCGGCGCGATCGCCGGTCGGCCTCTGCTGCTCGGCATGATTCTCGATCGCTACCGCACCGAGAAGGTTCTGCCAGTCACGCAAAGCGCGCTCTTTCAAGGCGTGATTGACGCGCAGCTCAGCCGTGGGGACGAGCGCGACGGGGCTCCGACAGTATCGCAGAAGCTCCTGCTTGCCGGGAGGATCGCAGCCGCGAGCAGCTTTTCCGGTTACACGCGGATTGCAACGAGCCTGACGCCGGACACGGCCGACAGCCTTATTGTCAATCATATCGCCGGCGGGACGGAGCGCTCATCACGCGGACGCTTCGCGGTCACGCCCGTCGACCTGCTCGACGTGCTCGGATCAGGCCTTTTTGTCGAGATCAGCCGAGGCGCTTATGAATTTCGCCATCGCGCTTTCCGCGACTATTTGACCGCTCGTTATCTCGTCGACCATCGATTGACCGGCGACCAGATGATGTCGCTCCTCTCCGTTCAGGAGTTGAACGGCCCGGGCGGCGTGGCGCCGCAATTGCAGGAAGTGGCGGCTTGGGCGGCCACCATGGCGCCCGACTTGTTCGATCTCCTGATTGCGCGTGAACCTGCGATTTTGCTGAAGTCGGACACTGCAGCGATGACGGCGGCTGATCGGGCGCGTCTCACTGCGGCCGTGCTGCAGCGGTTCGCCAACGAGGACATGCTCGACCAGCACGCGACGCTGGTCCCGCTTTTCCTCCGCCTCGATCATGATGCCTTGGCCGAGCAACTGAAGCCCCTCATCGCTGATGCGGAAGCACCGAGCAGCCTGCGTATGGCCGCGATCGACATCGCCGGTTTAACCGGGAAAACCACGCTTGTGCCGTCTCTTTCAACGGTTGCGCGCGACGAATTTGCGGACATTCTGGTGCGCACCTGGGCGGTGCGCGCGATCGGCCGGCTGGGCTCGGACGATGATATCGGGGCGTTGGCTCCAATCTTGACCTCGGATCTAAGCGCCGATGAAGACGACCGGCTCCGCGGTGCACTGCTTCGGCTGTGCTGGCCCGCCCATCTCGAGTTTCAGAAACTGCTGAACGCGCTCACCGCGCCTAAGCAGCGCAACCAGATCGGCACCTATCACCTCTTCCTGCATCGTCTCCGTTTTGTCGATCTGATGCCCGGAATGGCGGTGGACGCGGTGCGTTGGCTTCAGAACCATATCGCGTCCGTCCGCAGGCGGGACAGTGGGCTTCAGGAGATCGCGACCCGCTTGTTCTGGAGCGCTGCAGCGAAGATTAATTTCGCCGAGGTACGGACCGCTTTCGGCGATTTGATCTTGGAGGCCGGGTCTGACCTGCCCCATGTGCTGGTGTCCGGCCGCGACGACGATAGGGGTTGGTCGCCAGAACCTCATGCCCGATCAACTCTGGTCATCGACACGATCAGCCGCAGCGCTGATCCGGCGCGCACGACCAGCACGATCCTCTACTTTCTGTCTGATCTCGTAAGCCTCGACGACCTCGACGACTACCTCGTTGCGTTGCCTGGGGTCGAGAGCAGCGCGGTTCGAACAGCCCTCGCGCAAATCATCGTCTTCCTGTGCGACCGGTCTCCGATCAACGAATTGACGGCTGTCTGGGAGGTGGCGGCACACGAGTCCGAGCTGCATGTTTTGCTCAAGCGACGCTACAGTGTCGAATGGCCGTCTGAACAAGCTGACCGCATGCGCGAGGAAGCCATGCGCGCCCGCGAACGCGAGGCAGAACGCGAAGGCTCCGCCGAAGCCGAGGCGCGCTGGCGTGAGGACATCACCACGTTGCTCAATCGCATAGAGGCCGGGGAACCCGATCTTTGGTGGCGGGTCAATTACGACCTCATGCGCGACGCATCGGGCTATCGGTCCGACTTCGAGTTCCGATCGGATCTTGACGCGACGCCGGGCTGGAAACTGCTCGATGGCGTAACGCGCGAACGCATCGTCGCCACAGCGCCCATCTATCTAACCCGAGCCCCGCTCGCCGATACGAGCTGGCTCGGATCCGACACTAGCAATCGGGCGGCTAATGCGGGCGTGCGCGCGCTCAGCCTCATGCACGACACGGCCCCCGAACAGCTGTCAGCGCTGCCTGCCGAAACCTGGGCCGCATGGGCGCCCGCCCTTCTCGGCTTCTTCGACAATGCCTTTCACGAAACCGGAGAAGCCCAGTGCAAGCTGGTGGAGGAAGCCTATCGGCGCGCTCCAGACGCGGTCTTGGGCGCAGTTCGAGACATCGCGCTGGGCGAGCGATCGCGTGGGCTGACCCCCCGTATCTTCGAACTGCTCGAAGGCATCCTGTCACCCGCCGTCGTGAAGCTGCTTGAGCAACTGCGCACTGATCCCAACCTTCGCGGGGACAGTGCAGCCTCCGAGATCTTCTCCTTCTTGGTCCGCATGGGGGTCGCCGCGGCGGTCGGCGAGGTTACGACCGCGCTTGAGCGTGCTCCCGTTGAAATTGATGTTTCCGCCCCCACGGATAGGGCGTCGCTTACTCGCGCGGCAGCGGAGCTAGTGTTGCGCGGCTCGCTCAAAGTCTGGGGGCTGTTGCTCCAGTTGCGCGGGCGGGACGACACTTTAGCTACCGAAATCTGGCATACGCTTGCGGATGAGACGGCATTCGATCAGCTGCCGCTGCTTGACCTGCTTGATGCTTATTCGCTCGGTCAAGGGTATATCGATCTTGCCCAGCTGCTTCCGGAGCGGCCGCCGGTCGAGAGCGGCGCGCGCGTCCTAGGCGTGGCCGATCACGTTGAACGCCTTCGCGCGATGATTATCGGCCGCTTGGTCGCTATGGGGACGAACGCCGCTCTCGAGCAGCTTGAACGGATTGCAACGGCGATCCCCGCCGATCGCGAGGCCCTGCGCTGGAGGATCAACGAAGCGCGGCGCAATGTTCGAGCAAGGACAGCGACAAGGCCGGACCCGGCTGACATCCTCCTCCACATTGGCGCGATGGGGCAGAGCGCAGCACCTGATGCGGTTTTGCCGGACACTTCGGAGCCGGTCTTTCAGGACGACACCGACGATGTTTCTGTCGAGTTGGACTTGGCAGCGCCGGTGCCAGAGCCGGAGGGACCACTCCCCGAGAAGGATCGCCGCATCATCCTTGCGGTCGCGACCGAATGGTCGTCCGCGACTGGCGGCATCTCGACGCTAAACCGGGAACTCTGCGTCGCTCTTGCGGCCTTAGGCCACGGTGTCGCATGTCTGGTGCAAACGGCAACGACCTTCGAGATTGACGAAGCCAAAGCGATGGGGATCACATTGATCGCCTGCCCGACGTCCGAAGGCATCGATCCGCGCAGCGCCTACCTGCTGTGCGACGAGCGGCACATCGCGACGCCCCCTCAGGTTGTGATCGGTCATGATCACATCACAGGTCAGTTCGGGCGCGCCCTCGCATCCCGGTTCGACTCAAAATATGTTCATTTTCTTCACACAATCCCACAGGAAAATGAGGGGATGAAGAGCAATCGCGGCGACATTCCGCGCCCGATATTGTCCGGCAACAGAAAATCGGATGCCCAGATCAGGCTCGCGTCGTTATCCGACCTTGTGGTCGCGGTGGGGCCGCGCATCCGGCGTATGTTCGACCAGGTCGAATTTGGATGCCCGAAAATCACCACTTTTATTCCTGGGCTCAACGAGTCTCTGCTTAAAATTCGGCCGAAGCCAGACGAGATCAAAGTCAATCAATGCCTAATGATCGGCCGAATGGAAGACGCCGGTGTGAAGGGAGTCCGATTGGCCTGTGAAGTCCTGAAGGCTGTGACTGAGGGACGAAGATGGCCTATCGGCGAAGATCCAAAACTCCTTCTTCGTGGGTTCAGTTTGGAGCACGCCGACGACGAAATCGCGGAGATTGAGGATTTCAGAAGCGAATATGGGAGCTTTGCAACTCCCCTCGGCTATTCAACCGATGCCACCATGCTTCAAGTTGAGCTCGGGCGATCAGTCCTTTTTGTCATGCCTTCCAAGGCGGAAGGGTTCGGTCTGACGGGATTAGAGGCCCTCGCCGCGGGGATACCCGTTATCCTGTCCGCGCAAAGCGGTCTGGCCGAATTTCTTGACGCGGAGACCAAGACTGGGTTTCTCGCAGAAGCGCTCATCGAGCCGTGCATCGCACCCGTCACCCTGACAATGGACGCAAACATAGCGGACTGGAAAACCAAAGTTGAATTAGTGATGACTGACCGTGCAGCAGCCTTTGAACGGGCAGGGCAGATCCGCCAATCACTAAGCGCCCGATACAGTTGGGCGGCGACTGCGCGTAAATTCTCAAGCGAACTCGCCTTGCTCTAGGCTGCGTGGACAAAGGGTAACCAGAGCAGTGCCGAGGCAAGGTTGACAAAGCCGAGGTGGGACTCGGCGGTCTTGTCGTAGCGCGTGGCGATGCGGCGCCAGTTCTTGAGCTTGTTGAACAGCCGCTCGATGCGGTTGCGCCAGCGGTACTTCACGCGGTCACCTATGGCCGATAGCTGGAGATGAAGCTGGCGCGGACCTTGGCACTGAACTCCTCGTCGCTGCGAGCACGGACACTGGGTGCTCGAACCAGCCAGGCGTGAAAGCCGCTGCGCGAAACAGCGAGCGCTTCGCAGATCCATGACACCGGCCAGATCTCTCGGTGCTTCGCAATGAACTCGAACCTCATATCAAGTCCTTGGCGAAGTAGGCCTCCGCTTTTTTTGGATGTCGCGCTCCGCCTTCACCCTGGTCAACTTGCGGCACAGCCGCTTAATCTACTGCTGCTCCGGTTTCATCACGCCATGCCTGGGAAACGCCGACCCCGGGTCCGCCGCCTGCTCCCGCACCCACTTGCGCAGAACATTCTTGTGCAGGTCCAGATCGCGTGCCGCTTGCGACACCGACACCCCGCGTTCCCGGACCAGCTTCACCGCCTCGGGCTTGAACTCACGACTGAACTTCCCTCGTTGCATCTCCATCCTCAGGTTCCAAAAACACCTTATTTCGGTGTCCAGGAAACCGGCAGCAGCTCAACCTGCCCCGAGCAGGGGCGTGGCCAGCTTCGACGAAACATCAGACACCTCAGACTCCGGTGACGACGAAGTCGATAGAAGTCACTGCGGCCTTCAGCATGCGATCTCCTACCAACTCGTACTTCTTGAGGTTAGACACTGTCGGAGCATGTACATTGATCTCGTGCAGGATCGAATTTTCGGGTTGCTGAATGTTGTCCACAGCAATCTGCAAATAAAGGTCGTTCCCGTTGGAAATTAGTTCCCGGACCGAGTGATCGAAACGCTGGATGCTGGTGTCGCGGAGCAATGACGGCTTCCCAGGGTGATCGTGCATGAGAACCGTGTCGCACGTAGCGGACATTTGCACTAAGTGGGCGTTGACGGCACAGGCTATCATCAAAGGCTGATGCCCTCCGATGACATAATCTTTCAAATTTAGCGTGAGGGTCTTGCTCCACGGAAATGGCACGTCCTTCAGTGTCTCACGCACGTCCACCATCACGGCCCCTAGGCCATCCGCGCCATTGCGCGAGAACGCGGCCTCAGGGGGGAGGCTTTGGGCAATCGCCATTGGAAGAGCCGCCACGATCGAAAGTTGATCAAAGACGATGAAGCTCGCGGAGACCTCTGCCGACCCGGACCATGACCGGATCTCGTCATCCGACAGTGCGATGAGATCGTAGAGCGCAATCCCGAAGCGTTTGGCCTTCTTGGCTGCGAGGGAAGTGAACCCCTTCCTGGCAACGGCGATCATGCCGTCGAGACCCATGCTGAGTTTTCGACCGGCCAATTCCTCGATCCACATAACGGTCTGCGGCTTGTCGCGGTCACGGCATTCGACGCTAATCCTTCTGCCGTCCGGCGTGGTGATCAGAACATCAATTTGACGCAGTTCTGTCGGACTGTCGGGGTCCGAAATTTGGGCGTTCCACTCAACGCTAGCGCCTGCCTCAGAGATTAGCTCGTAGATGCGCGTGTTCAACTGTTCGAACTCATCGGAAGCCTTTGTCATCTAGGGTCTACTCTCTTCGCTCGAATGCTGCCGATTGTTGACCCGGCGTAACAAGGGACCAGCAGACTGAGATAGCAGCCGCCTTGTTCAGAGTGTACAGTAAAAGGCGTTCAACGCAAACGATGTCGTAGGGCCCAGACTCATTCAGAGCCAGAACGCCAAGGCGGTGGCGAGGGCAACGCCTGAGAGGAAGTTGGCAGCAAGCTTGTCATAGCGGGTGGCCACGCGGCGGAAATCCTTAAGGCGGCAGAAGGCATTCTCGATGAGGTGGCGACCGGCGTAACGTTGCTTGTCGTAGCGGATTGCCCGCTTGCGGTTCCGCCGGCCGAGGATAACCGGGATGGCACCCACATCACGGGCGAGGCGGCGCAGCCGGTCGGCATCATAGCCTTTGTCGCCGAGCAAATAGCGCATGCGCCAGCGCGTTCGAGGAGGGCTGGTGCGGCCTTCACGTCGCTGACGTTGCCCGGCGTCAGCATTAGCACATATGCAGAATACTTCCGCGGCTTCGACGCGCTTATCACACATGTCTTGCCAATCCCGGCGCACAAGCATGGCGTCGATCAGTTCGTGATCGATGGGCAGACCGTTGATGCGATGTACCTCCAAGGCGCGACCGTGCCGCTCAATGTCACCGGCCTGCCTGGCATCTCGATGCGCTTCGGCACCAGCAAGGAAGGCCTACCGATCAACGTGCAGATCGTCGGTAGCTGGTTGGCGGAGTCGACCATTCTGCATGTGGCATCGCTGCTCGAAGGCGCCAGCACCGTGCGGAACCTACATCCGAGCCTGTGAGCGTGAAGCGCCCCCGGAAATACCGGGGGCGTGCAGCGGCACCGATTGTGCACGCTTTTCGGGTTCCCTGCTTCACCATCGTTTTTGGAAAAGGTGGTGATGGCCAGAAGACAAGCTCAACGCGCTTGAGTGCCTTCCGCACAACATGAATGGGCGGCCGGACTTGGATAAACAACCCGACGCCGCGAATGACCGATTTTGGGTCTTCTCAGTGAAGGAGCAGGGCGGCTGATCTCACCCAGATCCTGATGCAGAAGTGAGCAAACTGTGCTCCCGAAAAATGACGTCGAATCATTCCCCGCCGTCTCCGGTCGTTGTTGCTTACGAACCGCGGGATACTGGAAGCGGTCGTTCAGCAGCCTTCCAAAGCGAAACAGCAGTGATGCATCGATGTTGACGGTCTTGGTGATTTGTTCGAGATTTATCCTGTGAAAATGATCATCCGATTTTACGTTATCCTCTTGGGAGTGATTGTGGCTGCCGCACCCACGTGTGCAGCGGAGGTTGCCGGTATATGGGCGCTCCGCGCACAAGGCTCTACGCTAATGCTTTTCGAGGTGTCGCGCAGCCGGGATGGTTGGACTGGATCGTGGACGCAGCCAAGCGGGTACGACACCAACGGCGAGTATTTCAACGACATCAAAGCTGGTACTACCGTGCGGCGTTCTCGTGAGGTGCATAATATCAAGGATGGCATCGAGCTTGTTTTCGATAATCCTTGGCCTGGGGGCGCGCCGGATCATATCACCGTTCGTGTAGATGACACGGGCCACGCCAGCATGCATTGGGCAGCCTTCAATTCGACCCGTTATCAATTGACGCGGGTAGCGTCACGAACTGAGTTGGGTCCGTGGCAACCTGATCGGGGGTATATACCTGACATGGTTCGATCGACCAGTGATGCCATGACTGCCATCTTCAATGCAGATCAAGCCGACCGCCTCGATCCGGCACACATTGAGTGGAAGATCGTCTCCGCCGCAGATCGTTCCCGGCGAAAACAGGCGCAAGCACTGCTCGATAGTGGGCAATTGTCGAGCGGCGATGATTTCTATCATGCAGCGTTTGTCTTTCAGCATGGTGATGAACCCGACGACTTTATGAGGGCACACGCACTGGCGATGATCGCCATTGCACGCGGACGCCCAGACGCGACGTGGATCGGAGCGGCGACACTCGACCGTTATCTTCAGTACAGCGGCCGTCCGCAGGTCTACGGCACGCAGTTTACCCGGCCGGCTACGAATTTCACGCAGGAGCCGTATCAACGCGGCCTATTGTCTGATGCCATTCGCAAGGCCAGCAATGTTCCACCTTTAGCTGTGCAGGAGAAACAGCGCGCGGCATGGGATCGTCGTATGCCACTTGGGAAGACACCCTGATCATCGCTGGCTGCCTCCGAACATCCCACAGCCCGACATTTCCAAGGCACCACACCAATGGGAATGCCTTCAGCCGTCTCGCTTGCCGTTCCCAGTTGGGTGAGCTCGACAGGTTGTCGGACGTTCATTGATCGCTAGGATGCCCATATGCGTCTGCATTTGCTAAGCCTCTCTTTAGTTCTCCTAGGCGCTGCCGCCCCGCCCGATCCAGTAAGCAGACCTGTGCAATTTACGCTCACGCCTGAACTTTCCGACGGTGCGCTTACTGGATTGCGAGTTCAGGTTCGCTTCCACGCCGATCCTTCGGGCACGACGAACTTCGGCTGGCCTGATGGATGGGCAGGAGAGCGGAAACTTTGGCAGTGGGCGCACAACCTGAAGTTTGCGGGGGCGACTACTGTTGAAAGGAACGGTGATGGTCGCTGGCGCATTCGGTCCGCGCCAGGCGAGTTGCTGACCGTCTCCTACCATGTCGTATCCGCCTATGATCATGATCCAACCGTCGACGACAGCGAGCAGCCGCGACCGGTCATCCGACCAACCTGGTTCTATGCGGTCGGCAATGCGCTTTTCGGCTATCCCGCTGGTCGTGAAGATGCACCAGCCACGTTCGATTGGTCGAGCGCCCCGGGCATCGGCTTCGCTTCGGATCTCGAACACCTCGCCGGGC
>NZ_QLJH01000021.1 GCF_003951315.1 Sphingomonas sp. S-NIH.Pt15_0812 | reverse complement strand
GGCGGGCGGTGCAGGCCGGCGATAGTCAGGTGGGGCGGGGCGGCGGCTATGTCGCAGGCAATCCGGCGCTTGGCAGCACCTCGCGACGGCTAAGCACTCCAATCTTCGCCCCTGGTGATGACGACGATGACGACGTGCCCGGCATGGAGGGTTTCGGCGATGAGTAAGGCGCAGGACCGGAAACGCCGTTACCGTGCGTTCTATGAGGAAGGGGCTGCCCGTCATGCAGCTTGGGCAGCTGCTGGGTTCCCTCACCCGCCGCCCCAGTCGCCGCCCTTCCCTGCTGACCTTGCGGGCCTCGCCTGTGGTGCCACGACCCGGCGCGGTCATCCATGCAAGCGGACGGACCTGCACCTCAATGGCCGGTGCAAGTTTCATGGTGGGTGCAGCACAGGGCCGCGCACGCCAGAGGGTAAAGCGCGATCGCTTGCGAACCTGCGGCTGCGATGGTCAGCGAAGGCGTGACCGGCTCTCATTGGAACCTCATGGGCACTTATCAAAAGCTGACTTCGCTACAGTGTGACCAGCCCCAGCCAGTAATTTTTGGAAGCATGTGCGCGTGCGTGCGCATTGGTGGGGTTCGGATCGCCCTCGCCTGGCTGCCGAATAACCGGACACTAGAAAAACGTGAGCAATACGCGCGCCCGCGCGCAGTAGGGTTCCGAACATCCACCATTGGTGGAAGTGCGCCACCCCAGGCCGCGACTATGCGATCAAGGCAATTTTCCGTAGCCGTAAAGTAGGGCCGCAGCCCTCTCCCCTCGTTGCTATCTATGTTCAGCTTGACGGAGCCTTGACGGATTTAGCGGACGCACCATCCGCCGAACACACGAGGCGGAGGCCGGGTCATATACCGGCAGCCCCACTGCCATGCCCTCAGATTGAGGAGGTGTCCTCAAAGTTGAGCAAGCTCCGTAGACGGCGGTAAGCAGCGGTTCCCACTGTTGCCATCCTCTCACCGTGGCCCGCGATCCCCGCTGGCGATGGGAGACATGCCGAGATGGCAACCCGATATATTCGAGCGCGCGACAGCGTAGAGGTAGCAGCATCCGAGGCGCTGGACGCTAACGGCACGTTGCGGAGCGGCTACGGTTATAAGCCGCTTGCTCACGGTGAGCGCGCCACCTTCGAAATGGCGTTCGCGGATCACCGCCCGTCCCGTGGAACGACGGTGTTCCTACAGGACAGCGGCCTTTCCGAGAGCGACCGGGCTGCAATCGTTGCCCGTGCCGAACTTCTTCACCGCACCCGCAACGCCTACCTTGGCGACCGCGCGCCGGCCTTCACCGATACCATGGCGCAGGCCGCAGTCAGCGCCGCCCAGGCAGATCGAGCGCGGATCCAGACGGACAGTGCCGCTTACGCCGCAGCCGCTGAGGCGCAGCACGCCGCCAATGCGACCGCGCGCGCCCAGATGATCGATCACCTCAACAACGCTTGGAAGAAATAACCAGCCGCGCACCCGCGCTGCTCACGGGAGACGTACCATGCCTAAGCCTATCGATGAACGCATCGCCGCCGCCCTCGCTGAGGGCGCTCGCGTCGCAGATGTGAACAAGCTCATCAAAGACATTCAGGCCGAGATTGCTAAGGCCGAGGCGGAGGCCCAGCGCCTGGAGGAACTGTCCGTCGCCATCACGACGGCGGAAGCCGATGCAGACGCCGCTGCCGACGCCGCCAGCAAGGAGCGTCGTCGTGTCACCCGGCTATCCACGAAGGTTACGGGGTTACAGAACCGCGTTGCCGAGTTGGAGGAATCCAACCGGGCGAAGATCAGGGCCGCACGACACGCCGCCGCGATCAAGACGCGCGATGATCTGGTGGCCGAACTAAAGGATAAGTGGCCGAAGCTGACCGGTGAAATGGTCGACTTATTCGAGCGCCTGCAAGCCTCCGATGCCGAATGTGATGCACTTGGGGGCATCACTTACGCCGAGGCAATTGCGCGCAACTGTCATGGCAACTTCATGATCCCCGGCCTTCAGTCCATTCCGCGCCTGACTTCCATCAAACTGTGGGGGCTCGACGCTTCGACTTCGGCGGCCGTGACCTACGGCATTTGGCCGAGGCGCAGCCATGACATGTAATTTCGAGATAGCCGGGTGTTCTCCCGCCCGGCTGCCGCAGCGGCGTGGCGTAGCCGGCTATCCTGCCCCTCGCCTATCCGCTCGCGGCACCCCTTCACCAGATCGTCAGCGGGGTAGCTTCTCCGTCACCGCTGACGGCCGACGCCGGGGTGCGGGCCCTGGCGTCGGCACCCCTCCCGCCGGGGCGCACCATGGCCATTGCCGATAGCATCCGCCGCATAGCGGAGGCCTATCCGCCGGAAGCGGCTTCCGTGCCAAGCTGGGAGCGGGAGCGGTACTTTACCACGGACCAGCAAGTCGCATGGCTGTGGCGTTTCGAGCGTGGCGGTTGCCTGGATAGCCATACGGTTGCGGATGCTCCATCCGCCGAACCTCTCATCACGCACCAAGTGTACAAGGGCGATAGCCCCACCGCTGTGCACACTCGCGCTTCAAAAACCCGCCAAACAAAACCGGAGGCGCGTCATGCCGCAAATTGACCCGATTATTCTTCAGATCCGTGCGGACGCCAGCCAGTACCGGAACGAGTTGCGGGCTACTACGGCCTTGGCCACAGGACAGCTTGACCGCCAGGAGCGGGCCGTATCGGACTTGGAACACCAGTTCGCCACGTCATCGGCAAGCATCCGCCGTTCGCTTGGGAGTATGCGCCAGGCTATTGCTGGTTCCGCCACGCTGCTGGCGGGCGCGTTCAGCGCCGACCGGGTTGTCAAACTAGCGGACGGGTACACCTCATTCACGAACCAGCTCAAGGTGGCAGGCGTCGAGGGCAAGAACCTCGCGGCCACTCAGGAGGCGCTCTACGAGATCGCTCAGCGCAACGGCTCGGAGCTGAGCGCCCTTGGCACCTTGTATGGGCGCACGGCGTCGTCGGCGAAAGAACTGGGCGCATCCAATGCCGACCTGCTGAAATTCACCTCCGGCGTGTCTGCCGCGCTGCGCATCCAAGGCGGGTCGACAGAAGAAGCGAGCGGCGCGCTGCTCCAGCTCAGCCAGTTGCTCGGTAGCGCCCGCGTTCAGGCAGAGGAATTCAACTCGATCGTCGACGGCGCCCGTCCGATCCTCCAGGCTGTCGCCAATAATCTCGACGGTGCTGGTGGGTCGGTGTCGAAGCTCAAGGCACTGGTCAACGACGGGAAGGTGTCGAATACCGACTTCTTCCGCGCCTTCCTCAAAGGATCGGCGCAGCTTGAGGCGCAGGCCGCCAAGGCCAATCTTACCATCGGCGCGTCATTCACGATCCTCAACAACGCGCTCGGCAGGTATATCGGGCAAACCGACAGCGCGCTATCGGCTACCGCACGCATCAGCCAAGCCATCGTCCTGCTGTCTGACAATCTTGGCCTGATCGCCCCAGCGCTGGCGGCGATCGGGGTCAGCTTCGCCGCAAGAGCGGTGACCGGTAGTGCGGCCCTCGCCTCTCTGGCAGCATCTACCTCGCTCTACGTGAAGGCGCTGGACAGCGAGCGTGTCGTTATTCTCGGCAGCGCGGCGGCAGAGGCGCAGAAGGCGGAAGCAGCGGCTGCCGCCGCGCGTGTCGAAGTGGCGGCGATCGAAGCCACCATTGCGGCTCGACGCGCTGACCAGGCCGCTATCTCGCAGACCCTAGCGCTTATCGAGGCGCAGAGGATCGAGTCGCAGAAGGCAGCCGCGCAACAGGCGTTCAATTCTCGACTGAATTTTGGGCTTGGGCGCGCTGTCACGTCGCCAGCCGCTGACCGAGAGAGCCAAGACTTCCGCTCACAACTCGCTACCAAACGCGCGCTGACGGCCGTGAATGCAGAGCTCGCCGCGTCTGAGCAAGCACTAGCGGCGGCTCAGGCGCGCTCGGTTGCGGCGACGGACGCCGCCACAGCCGCCACTGCCCGGCTGACGCTGGCGGCCCGTGCGGGAGCCTTGGCGTCCAAGCTATTCTCTGGTGCGCTGGCGCTGGTCGGTGGTCCCGTGGGCGCGGCGGTGCTGGGCATCGCGGCCCTAGTGGCGGCTATTATCCACTTTCGTAGTGAAGCACGCGAAGCTGAGGCGCGGCTGAGCAGCTTCGCCGACCATCAGCGCGAGGCGACTGAGACGGCGCGCCTCTTCGCGTCCTATGTTTCGCAGGGCGGCAACAGCCTGGCTCAGATCGGCAATCAAGCCGCTGACGCTACCCCCAAAATGCTGAACTTCGCCGGCGCCGTTGGTGATGCAGCAGAGAAGTTGAAAAAGCTTGCCTTGGCTCGTCGTGCAGAATTGCGTGATCGCGCCGCTGGTGACCGTGCTACGGCATCACAAGACGCTTTGGTGGCTCGACAGGAGTTCCAGGCAGCCTCCGGCACGTATGACGCAAAGGTTGGCTATATTGGTCGAGACGAAGGCCGGAGGGAGCGCGCACGCGGACTTTATAATAATGCCGTCAGTCGGTTTAACAATGCCAATGGCATATTGCAGCGGACCGCTGTCCTTCCAATTGAAAACTACATCGGCGAGAAAGACAAGAACGGCGGCCGAGATGTCGAAGGGGATTTGGAGCAGGTTACTCGACAACTCGCAATCGCCCGTCGCCGAGGCGTTAAAAGCGCTATTCAAAGCCTTGAAGCTCAGCAATTCGAGTTGAAGCAGTACAAGAAGTATCGCGCAACGGGCCTAGACCCTGCCGTTGCACAGGAAGCCGCCAGCAAGGATGCGTCGGACTTCCGCAACGCGACTGCCGGTGCGAATAGCGATCGTAGCGCAAGGACAGGCCAACGTGCAGCGGCGAAGGCCGACAGGGATGCAGCAGCCGCAGCCCGTCGTGAAGCTGCGGCTATCCGTGATGACGCAGCGGACATCCGCGCCTTTAAGGCGGCAGAGCGACAGGCGAATAACGACATTGCGGCGGCACGGGCAGAATTGTCCGGCTCGCTTGATGAGCGGTTGAAGATTGAGAAGGACCGCATTGAGGCCGATCGTCAGAGCCGCAACGATGAGCTGCTAGAGCAATCCAAACAGGGCCGCTTCGGTGAGGGTGACGTTCAGAAGCAGCGCGTTGCCGAGTTGCAGGGCCTAAACGACCAGCGGGCGGTTGCTGATACCTTGCTGGCTCAGGCACGTAGCCGCGCGCAGGCCGATCAAGAAGCACTCGACCTGACGTTGAGCGAGCTCGCTAATCAGCGTGACCTATTGCAGGAGCAGTCCGGACTTGCCGACACGCTTGGTGAACGGCGGGGCTTTGAGCTGGCCCTGCTCGGCTTGCAGCGCCAGGAAGAGGAAGCACGACTGCGAGCTGTCCTAGCGGTCAATTCGATGGCGAGCGAGGCTGAGAAAAAGGCGGCGCGTGAACGTCTGACGGCCTTGCCCGGCATCTATCGCGGGCGTGAAGAAGCCGTAAACCGGTCCACGGAAGCGCCGGGACAGGCTTATCGCCGTTCCATTGATACGCTCGGCAAAGACATCAACAGCGCGGTGGAAGGCGTAGCTGCGAACGGCCTAGATCGCCTCAACGACGGTATAGCGGAGGCGATCACAGGCGCTCGATCCCTCGGTGACGCATTCTCTAATGTCTCCAAGCAGATCATCGCCGACTTGCTGCGCATCGCCGTCCAGCAAACAGTCATCAAGCCACTCGCCAAAGCTCTGTTTGGCGATGGGACTGAAGGATCAAGCAGCATCATACAGTCGATCGGCAATGCAATTGGCGGCAGCGGCAAGCTGTTCGGTCGAGCGTCCGGTGGCTACGTTGCGCCTGGCCAGACCGTCCGCGTCAATGAGCAGGGTGCTGGAGTCGAGCTGCTGCGGATGGGCTCGCAGGGAGGCACAGTGATCCCGCTGGGGCAGGCATCAGCAGCGGCGCGATCAAGCGCAGGCAGTATCGTTGTTGTCCAACCGATTACGGCAAGTTTCAAGGGTGCGCGCACCGATGAGCAAACCATGGCACAATTCATGGCTTATGCAGATGCCCGGTCAAAGCAGGCCTACCAAGCTGCTGTAAAAGCTGCCGGTAAGAACGTGCCGGGCATCGCTCGGACGTTCGGTCAGTTGCACGACTAAGGCGCAGTTTGGTGGAAGATGGTGGGGCGGCGATATAATAGGTCGCCCCCACCTCGTGAGTTAGGCGGACGGTTGATCCGCCGCTTTGCGTTCCGCCGCCTGTACCGCGTCGGACAAGCGGCCGTAGAGAAAGCCGTCATATCGGTAATCGGCCCCTGCCCGATCGATGCCCAGGCGTTCCATCATTGCGCGGTCATGCTCTGGAGCCGTCGCCGGACGCGCAGCGGCTGTTACTGCCGAGACGATCGCGCCGCCGGCCGTGAGGACACAGCCCGCCAGAAAGAGCGCCGCCGATCCGATGGCCGCCAGCATCTGCCGCTGTTGAAGGCTGGCGTTGACCACGCGTTCGCCAAGCAATCCCATGTCAACGCTGGTAGGCATGACGAACATAGCGAACAGAAAGCCGGCTATACCGAGCGCGGCCATGAGCTTGCCTGTATCCTGCATCCATCGCCCCTGATCGTGTCGGCGCGAAGCTAGCCGGTCCCGGTTCAGGGGTGAAGTCCGGTCAGTTGCCTTTGAAGCGTACGCCAGCGCCTCCAGGACCGGGAGCGTTGCCAGCCTCAAGAAACTCCACGCCTTCCGCCTCTAGCGCCCGCTGAATTGCCGCAAGGTTGTTAGCAATCGGCACCGAACGACCGGCTTCGAAATTGCGGACAGTCGAGACGCCAACTCTAGCTCGCGCGGCAACGTCCGCTTGATCGAGTGAGACGAGAGCGCGGGCGGCACGGCACGTTGAAGGCGTAAGCATGTCACCGCCCTACAATCATAACGCTCGCACATCAATATAACGCTGAGCGTTGACAACACGTTTAACCACCACCATAACGGTGAGCGTTACCCATAAGAGGTAATGGCCCGACGAGGTGCAGCGAACACCACCGCCGGGCCTGACCACAATCGATCGTTAGGAGATCGCTCATGGCTATCGTGACCCTTAGCACGGCACGTTCCGTGCTGACCATCCGCCGCGGCGGCGCTGCCACGCGCAAGCTGAGCGCGCAGGAACGTCACTTGCAGCAACTGCCGACCTATCTGCGGGGAGGCCGGATCTAATGGCACACGACCATACCCGCCGCACTCTCTTGGGGGGTGCTGGCCTGATCGGGGTTGGCATAATCGCGCCGCTTTCCGCGATGCCCCCAGCTAATCGTCACCACTCATGGCTCAAAGAGCGCGCCAGCCTGCTGGCCTATGCCAACTCGCTCGACAGCGACAGCCCTGCGATGGACGCCGCCTGTGACGGCCTTGCGAGGCTGGAGAAACGCATACTGGAAACGCCTGCCGCGAACGCCGCCGAGGCGCGCGCCAAGCTGCGGCTGCCAGTCGCCCTTGATGGCGAAGGCATGATGCTCACGGGTAACGATGCCGCCGCCCTGCTGATCGACATTGCCCCTTTCCTCTCGTTGGAGGGCTGATCCCATGAAGACTGACACCACCCGCCGCGCCCTTCTTGGAGGGGCGGGGTTGGCAACCGCTGCCCTCATCGCGCCGGCTATCGCTGCCACCCGTAGCACCCCGGTCAGACCTAGCCCTGCATTTGCAGCGCTGATCGCTGCCAACGCCGCGGCTGAGAAGGCCTGCAAAGATTATCAGGCAGGCGTCTACAGCCCTTTGATCGACGCCGTGCGAGCCGAGATGGGGTCACTGCCTCACACAACTACTGTCATTCGCGGGAAGACGTACAGCACCGCTGTGGAGGCGGACGTTAATTTCGTCCGCGCCATTGTCAAAGGCACGGCCCGCCTACCGGCCGCGAAGGAGCATTGCCAGCCACATCGGACCTTCACCGCCGCTGCTATTCGCCGTCAGCGTGCATCTCAACGTATTTGGAATGCGTCTGCCGCCCCCGCTGCTTGCGAGGAGTCTGACCGGCTTGTCTACGCATGGGGTGATGCGCAGGGCGCTGTTGTTGAATACCCTGTCAACACCGCCGCCGACCTTCACGCGAAGCTGTCTTTCATGGCCGCCAACCAAATGGAAGCAGAGGACGGCTGGTTCCCGTACCTCGTGGCCGATGCTGCCCGCATCGCGCAGATGGGAGGCCGCTGACATGGCAAGCACCATTATCCAAAGCGCCGACACCGAAGCCGCCTTCTCCGAGTGGAAGGCAATCCGCTACGAGATACGCACTGGCGGCGACGAAACGGACAGCGCTGATCACCCGCTCTGGAACCGAATGCGGGACGCGGAAGATCGCATCATGCAGTCGGAAGAGACTGGACCGCGAGTGGCTGAAATTCGCCTGTGGGTCGGGATTATCACGTTCGGCTTGCTCTACGAGTCCGATCATGAAGCCGCGCGGCGGGAGGATGCCGACTGGCTGCTGCAATACGCCAAATCTGGCGAGCAACAGAACGAGGCAATCCTCTACGCCATCAAAGCCCTACGCGGGGAGAACGTCGCATGACCTTCGCAATCAAGCTGCCGCAGCCCGGTGACCGCTACTTCTTCATACCGGCGGTCCCGGCGGGCCTTGTCTCCCCGCCGCTCGCCGCTGCGATCGGAAGCTATGTCGCGACGCATGACGCGAATATTGAAGGGCCTGAAAACCCTTGGACCGACGCTGCCCGCGCCATCTCCAACCATGTCGCGGCATCAGGCGCTGAGCTTGCCGTAAAGCTCCTGTTCGTCACCCACTATGCGCAGCCTCTTTCGATCGACGGCAGGTTGGCGATCGACCTTGGCGCGTTCGACGTGGGCATGGGGCACACCCTGATAAGGGCCGCCGCCGATGCCTTGGCGATGGATGCCGGACGGCTCTGGCAGGAGGCACGGGCCGAATACGAGCGCTTGCGTGCGATCAGCGACGCCATGCCACTCGGCATTGAGGGGGAGGACGCGGCGGTCGATGCCTATTGCACCGCCATGGATGCACTCATTGCGACGCCAGCACCCACCATCCAGGCCGCCGCGTACAAGATGGAAGCGATCCAAGACCGCTTCGCCGACGCGAGCATGACCGATAGCGCGCACGCATGGGAAGCCTTGGGCGCCGACCTGGCGCGGTTGGGGGGTCAAGCGTGATGGCCTCCCATGCCCCTGCTTACCGTGCAACGCCGCTGGACGCGCTGCTAGCGGTTATCCCCAGCCTGCCGCGCCCGATCCTCGCCCGGCTGACCAGTCGCATGATCGAGCGAATGGACGATCTGGATGGTGACGCGGACAACGAACCCGAAGAGGATCGATGCGAAGCCGGCGATGACGAGATGCGGAGTGGCATGTCTCCCGGCTATCGTTGGTGTAATGTGACGACCCGCTGCGGATCCGATGACGATGCCGAGCCTTGGCGAGTCGCAGCGTTCGATCGGGACCAGTCGGCTAAGCCGGCGGCGGCGCACGCTTGCCAGTGATCTAACGCCGGAGGCCGGGCGTGCTGTTTCTGCGCTGCATGCCCGGCCTCTGCAAGTTCAGACATCCACTGAGCATGGTATATCTCCGTCTGTCGAGTCGGAGGCTGCATGTCCCTCTTGAAGCGGCGTGATGGCGCGAACGCCTCTTGTCGCGATGGCTGCGACCCATCCTCGGACCAGAAGTTCGGGCGCCGGCTCATTTTCTACCTAGGGTTCACCGCAGCTTGTGAGGTCGTTTCATGGCCACGCGTGGAGACACCAGCGACATCCAAGATGGGCCGGCCCCAGACAACCGTCTTGACCTCTACAAGCAGGGGATGGCGGATGGTGCGATCGCAGATGCTGTTGGCGTCAACAAATCGACCATCATCAAATGGCGGCAAAGGCACAATCTCCCGCAGGTCGGGAAGCTGACCCGGATAGCCCGTAGCCCTGCTGCCATCGCCGCCGGGCAGAGTGCCGACGAAGAGCGTCGCATGCTATATGACCAGGGATGGCTCGACATCCAGATCGCCGAGTACGTTGGTGTAACAGGTCATGCCATCATGAAGTGGCGGAACGTGCATGGACTGCCGACGCAACTTAACCGTGGACATAACAGGAAAACGATCGGCACCCGGCTTTACGTTATGCCTGACGGCAGGCGCCGTGCGGTGGCACTCTTCGCCCGCGAAATAACGATTGGCAAGATTGCTGCGGGCCTAGGCATCAACCGCAAGACGTTGGAGAAATGGCGAACTGCGTTCCTCCGTGACCATCCCAACAGCCGCTATCCGAGACCCGCACCGCCGCCGCCGTCATGGCTGCTAACGAAAGGTCAGGCACCCCGCCAGTTTCTTGCCTCAAGCAAGGTGCGACGCGCGTTCGTATTATACGCCGATGGATTAGCCGATACCGCGATTGCAACGGACATTGGGGTTGCAAGACAGAACATCACCGCTTGGCGAATTTCTACAGGCTTACCTCCCGTGCCGAAGGTGCGGCGCTCGACTCAAGGGACCACCCGTGTCGCCGCGAAACCGCCCATTACCCCACACCGGGATCCTATCTACCGGGCGATATTCGGCGCGATCGGGCGCGGCATGGCCGACGACCTCAGGGATGACGCCATCTCTGAGCTGTGGATCGCAATGGCGGAGGGACGGCTGGACCTTGAGGCGATACGAAAGGGCGGCCGACGCGAGGCATGGCGCATTGCCGAGAAGCTGACAGACAGCCGGCGCAATCGTTCGATTGATGCCGAGATTGGGGATGATGGCTTCACGCTGCTGGACGTGATGCGAGACGATAGCGCCGCCGATTGGCTGGAGGAGATGGGTGCGACGGTTTGGTGATAATTGTAGATATTTCGGCTGAACGCTGCGTCTGAGCGGATCAGCCAACAGGTCGCAGGCCTCCCTTGATTCCCAAGTCAAAACATCCGCGATCCATGACGCGAGCGGTGTCATTCATTGAAGGCCAAAGCATCAGGATACGCGCTGTCATAGAGTGCAACGGCAGACCAAGGACAGCAGGTAGCGGGAAGAAGCCGACTAGGTTCGATCGATTAAATAGCTCACGCGAAGGCTTCTTTGTTGCGATACGTCGGTCACCCGACAAAACGCACCAGCCACCCTCGCGACCAAGCCGCTCTATCCATTCGGCATCAGGAAGGCTTCCGGTCTGAAACTTGTCTCTGATGTGAACAACCTCATGCTGGTCGCTAAACAATTCTCCAAGGCCGCGCGCCATGCGGGGCGGGAGCATGTTATCGACCAGCAGCTTCACGCCGCCCTACGAAGTCCCAATTGGCTCTCATACGCAAGCGCATCGCGAATTAGGCGCGGCTTGATCTCGTAAATCTTTCCAACCCTCTCAACTGATCCCTCCGCTTCTACAGCCTGAGCGACACGCGCCGTCGTCATTCCATTTTCCGCGATGATCGGCTGTCCAAACGAGCGCTCCGGGTCTGCAACGATGGTCCGGCGTCCATGCAGCAACCACCAGCGCTCTGCACCGTCCTTGCCAAAGTCTAGATCGTCTAGAGTGGGTGCAACGACTCGGCTAAAAACACCTTGGCTCCGTTTGAGGTCGATCAACTGGGGCTCGTCGAGGCCGCGCGTAATTTCCAAAAAGATGGTCTTCCCATCTGTCTTGAATTGCCGGGTCGAAAAAGGGTGCTCCTGTCCAACGATTGCTCGGGCGCGATCAAGACAGATACGGATGGTTGGCAAGCCGATCTTCTTGCCCCTCAACGCATTGACGATGCGCGCTTCCACAAGATCTCTGAAGCCGAGTAGCATGCCCTCGTCATCCGTAGGATCGTACTGCGCCTGCCATAGCGGCGCTTCTCGCTTCGCGTCGTGATCATAGCCAAGCAGCCAGCGGCGCAGCGTCGTCGGCTGCATGCCGACCATCCGTGCCGCCTCCGGTGCGGTGTAGATGCCGATGCCAAAAACCGCGTCACTCATGACGCAGCTATATGCAGTTTGTGCGACCGAATTACAGCCTCAATTCACGTTTCGACACCCGGGGGCGGGCGGCAGAAAGGAGGGTGGACCGAAACGTCTGCCCACCCCCGCATCGGCATTCCCAGGGGAACGATCTACCGTCGTGAGGCGGCCAGCACGTTCCCACAAGAGATCCAGCTCGGGCCGAAGATGGTTGCATGATACGGACGCGACATTGATGCTTTTGTAACATCGCTGATGGCCTACCATCAGCTTCGTTAGCCGCATTACTAATCTAGAAATGCGGCTACTTGCCGCCCGCAAAACGAACAACTCCTATACATTTTAGTCCATAATGGACATAAAGTATCAGGTCGATTGTGCTTTTCATCTTGCTATACCAATGATTGGTAGGAATTTTCTGTCAGCCGAATCAACGGCTTATAGCGAGAACCTCACAATGTCAGTTTTACTTGTAACATATGATCTAAAGTCGCCTGGCCAAAATTATACACCAGTCCACACCTACCTAAAGTCTATGCCCGGCTACTGCAAACATTTAGAATCAGTATGGCTGATCGACACAGAAAAAACTACCACCCAAGTCAGAAACGATCTGATGAAGCTTGTTGACAACAATGATGTCATCTTTGTTGTCAAAATCACTCAGTCTTGGGCGTCGTACAACTATGGTTGCGCCGACTGGCTGAACAATGGCTCTCATACCTGGTAATTCATAGTAGCACGAACCAGGTTGCGCACCAGCGGTAAGCAATCTAAGTCGCAGTCCTATTCGTTCGCGAATGGACTGCGATGACTTAAAAAAGCAAACAGCCATCAAGGCGCTGAAGCCTGGCATTCACTACCGGCCCGGCACGCGCCGCCCCTACCGAAAAGCCCCGGCGGACTTCGCCGAGAGGTACAAACAGTGGGGTTATACCCGCGACCTATCCGAATATTTCGGATGCAACGATTACACGATTCGGCGTTGGATCGACGAATGCGGAGGCGATGAGCTACGGGCCGCGCGTTCAGCTGTCTCAGGCCTAATCTATCAGAAGCGCCGTAGCCGCTACCCGACCTATACGGAGGCGGTGGCGGCCATCATGCGAGGCGAAGAGGTGCCAGCCATTCCCCGCCGCGTGCCTCATCATCGGTCGAACCGGCGTAACGACGACCTTTACCGCTTGGCGATCGATCGGGGTTACCGGTTGAGATTCAGCCAAGTCCGCCGTGAGGCAGATGAGTGCTATTACAGCCTGACAAACCAACTAGGGTTGAGGGTGCGTGATCCCGCCCCAGCACCCGAAGTGCGAGCGTGGCTCGAACGCGAACCAGTGGTCCAACGATAACCAAAACCGCTTGTTGGGTGGTTGGTGGGGCTACTCTCTAACCCCTCCCCGCAATCGCAGAAAACTGCCAATTGCAGGAGGTAAATGGCGGAGAGGGTGGGATTCGAACCCACGGTACCCGTGAGGGCACGCCGCATTTCGAGTGCGGTACATTCGACCACTCTGCCACCTCTCCGCGGTGCCGGCGCCCTCCGAAGGAAGGAACCGTCTGGTCAGGCGGGGGCCTCTAGCGAAAGCATTCGGGGCTGGCAAGCGCCAGAATGCTTGTTGGCGACGCTTTCTCGCATTACCTTGACGACCATGCATCATACAGATCGTCTTCCCGCCTCCGCCGGCCTGCCGGCCGCGCCCGCGATCGCCCATGCGCGCTTCGCGATCGGCGATGTCGTGCGCCATCGCATGTTCGATTTCCGGGGCGTGGTGTTCGATGTCGATCCGGTCTTCTCAAACACCGACGAATGGTATGATTCGATTCCCGAGGGGATCCGCCCCGACCGGGACCAGCCCTTCTACCATCTGCTCGCCGAGAATATGGAACAGAGCTATGTCGCCTATGTCAGCCAGCAGAACCTGATGGCGGACGACAGCGACGAGCCGGTCGACCACCCCGCGATCGCCGGCCTGTTCAACGGCTATGCCGATGGCCGCTACCGCCTGCGCCGCGAGCATCGCCACTGAGGCGGGAAGCCTGCGTCAAAGAGTCACTTTCGGGTGAATCCTGGTTGACAATCCCGGGGCCTTTGCCTAGCTGGCCCCTCTTCCTCGTCGGACATTGTTCCGGGCGAGGCTACGCATTTGGAAAGTGATGAGGGCCATGTTCGCAGTCGTGCGCACGGGCGGCAAGCAGTATCGCGTCGCCGCCGGAGACAAGATCGTCGTCGAGAAGATCGATGGCGAGGCCGGTTCGTCCGTGACGCTGGGCGATGTGCTTCTCGCCGGTGAAGGATCGGATCTGAAGTCGGTGGACGGCCTGACCGTCGCCGCGGAAATCGTGGCGCAGGCGAAGGCCGAGAAGGTCATCGTCTTCAAGAAGCGCCGCCGCCACAATTATCGCCGTCGCAACGGTCACCGCCAGAACCACACGATCCTCAAGATCGTGTCGGTCGGCTAAGCGACGCGCACAGGAGTAGATCGCAATGGCACATAAGAAAGCAGGCGGTTCGTCGCGCAACGGTCGTGATTCGGCCGGCCGTCGTCTTGGCGTGAAGAAGTTCGGCGGCCAGGAGTGCATCGCCGGCAACATCCTCGTGCGTCAGCGCGGGACCAAGTTCTATCCGGGCGCGAATGTCGGTATCGGCAAGGACCATACCCTGTTCGCGCTCGTCGATGGTCGCGTGGCGTTTGCCAAGGGCAAACTCGGCCGCAGCTTCTGCTCGGTGGAGATTATGGCCGAGGCGGCTGAATAACATCGGGTGACCAGCCGGGTCGCCCACCAGGGTGACCCGAGTTCCGGCACCGGAACCGAACAAAAAGGGAGGCGGGTCACCCCGGCCTCCCTTTTTTCGTGCTCCCTCCACCGCCCTGTCTCCGTCCCGTCATTCCGGCGTGGCAGGGGCGCGGGCGACGCGACAGGGAGAAACGGATATGTTCGCGCGAACGGAGAGATTGACGCTCAGGCCCGCCTGGCCGGAAGATGCCGGCGCATTGGCGGCGGCGATCGGGCAGGACATGGTGTCCCGGATGCTGAGTCGGGTGCCCCACCCCTATGGCGAATCGGACGCCGCCGCCTGGATCGCGCAACCCCGCGGGGCGGAAGAGCCGCGCTTCGTCATCCTCGCGCATGACGGGCCGCAGCCGGTGCTGGTCGGCGGCATCGCCATCTCGCCCGAGGCGGACGGCCCCAATCTCGGCTATTGGCTGGCGCCGGACGCCTGGGGGCGCGGCTATGCGACCGAGGCGGGCCGCGCGGTGATCGCGATGGCGCGGCACGCGCTGCCGCTCCGGCGGTTGAACGCCTGGCACTTCGCCGACAACCCCGCATCGGGCAAGGTGCTGCGAAAGCTGGGCTTCCGCCCGACCGGCGAGACCATGTCGCGCCGCTCCGCCGCCCGCGCCACCCCTGCCCCGTCGATCGGCTATGCGCTCGATCTCGCGGAAGAGGACCGAGCGCCGCTGCCGATCGCGGCATGAGCCTGTCCGCGCCACGCCCCCGCGCTGGTTTTTCCGGCGCGGGGCTGTAAGTCGGGCGCATGTCTGAACCGGACCGGCCCCAAAGCGGATCACGCACCTGGACTGTCGCTCGCTATCGCGCGCTGCTCCGCGCCCGTGGCCCGCGCTCCGTCCGATTCCGCACGCGACTCGCCATCCTGATGGGCGCGGTGGCGATCGGTCTCGCCGCCACGCTGTTCGCGCTCGCCGCCGATGCGGCCGCCGAGCAGTTCACCGACTATGCCGAACGCTATCGCTATGCGCCGCTGGTCACCACGCCGCTGATCTTCGCCGCGCTGGTCTGGGTGACCCGTCGCTATGTCCCGCTCGCACGGGGGTCGGGCATCCCGCAGGTCATCGCCGCACAGGCGAATCCGGAACAGGCGACTCGGTCGCTGGTCTCGATCCGCACCGTCCTGGGCAAGGCGCTGCTGACGCTGGCCGCCGTGATGGGCGGTGCCTCGGTCGGGCGCGAGGGGCCGACCGTCCAGATCGCCGCCGCCGTGATGGGGCTCAGCCACCGGCTGCTGCGCGTGCCCCTGCGCGGCGCGGTGTTGATCGCGGGCGGCGCGGCGGGCGTGGCGGCCGCGTTCAACACGCCGCTCGCCGGGCTGCTCTTCGCGATCGAGGAACTCGCCTCCGCCTATGAGCAGCGGGTGACCTTGCTGGTGATCGCCGCGATCGTCATCGCCGGCATGGTCGCCCAATCGCTCCAGGGCGACTATATCTATTTCGGGCTGATCGGCGCGCATATGCCGCTCGCCACCGCGTTGCTGATCGCGCCGATCGCCGGCATTTTCGGCGGACTGGCCGGCGGCCTGTTCGCGCGACTGACGCTGATGCTGGCGACGGGCCGCAACCGTCTGACCGACTGGTCGAAGGCGCAACCGATCGCCTTCGCCGCCGCCTGCGGGCTGGTGGTCGGCGGGATCGGCTGCGCGACGGGACTGACCTGGGGGACGGGCTATGGCGCGGCGCGGGCGATGATCGTGGGGGTCGATGCACCCTTGTGGTTCGGTCCGGCCAAGTTCCTGGCGACGCTGGCGACGGCGGTCGCCGGCCTGCCCGGCGGCATCTTCGCGCCCTCGCTGGCCGTAGGCGCGGGCATCGGCAATCTGCTGCGCGGGTTGTTCCCCGGCTCCCCCTCCTCGGCGATCGTGATCCTGGGGATGGTCGGCTATTTCGCCGGGGTGGTGCGCGCGCCGCTGACCGCCGTCATCATCCTGTCGGAGACGACGGTCAGCCGGGGCCTGATGCTGCCGATGTTCGCCACCGCCTTCATCGCCGACAGCGCCAGCCAGTTCGTCTGCCGCGAAAAACTCTATCACGGCCTGAGCAAGAGCTTCGCGATCCGCTAGGCCCCTGTCCTCAGGCCGTGGCGGTGCGCAGCTTCGCCCGCGCCTCGGGCAGCAGCGCATCCGCATAGTCGCTTTCGGCCAGCGCGATCAGCCGGCGATCGTCATGCTGCCAGGGGTGGAAGCCGGGCAGGAAATAGCTGAACCAAACGCCCGCCACCTTGCGCGCCATGCCGGGCCAGCCGAACGCATACCAAGCCAACTTCGCCCAGATGCGCGGACCGGTCATTCCGTCCTGGCGGAGCAGTTCCAGCATCCCCTTGCGCCGGCCCTGGAAGAACTTCCAGGTGGTGATCAGCATCACCACCGCCTTGACCTTCCAGCGTTTTCCCCGCGACCAATCGCGCGTCGCATGAAGCCAGGTGTCATAGGCGACGCCCTTATGCTCGATCTCCTCGGCCGCATGCCAGCGCCACAGGCCCGCCGCCTGCGGCTCGCCGCCCGCCAAATGGCTGGGATTGGCGATCAGTTCGTGCGCCAGCATCGCGGTGAAATGCTCCAGCGCCATGGTCGCCGCCAGATTGGCGATCGGCGGCCGCCCCTTGGTCAGCGCCAATGCCTCGTCGACATGCCGTTCCAGCAGCGTCACGTCATAGCCCTGGTTCACGACATGGCGGTTGAAGGCGACATGCTCACGGCTGTGGATCACCTCCTGCTTGACGAAGGCGTTGATCTCCGACGCCAATTTCGGCGGCGCGCCGTCGCGGAACGCCTTCACGCTCTCGCAGAAATAGGCCTCGCCCTTGGGAAAGGTGACCGACAACGCATTGTAGAAGGCGGTCGCGATCGGATCGTCGTTCAGCCAATAGCGCCCGAGCCGCTGTCCGCGTCCGAAACGCACGTCGCGTGGGGTGATGGTGAGGTCGGCGGGAGTCCTTGCTTTGCCCACATTATCCTCCGAAGGAACGCTCCGGCGGGTCCAGGCCCGCCATTACTGACACGCATGTAAATAAGGCTTGCCCTCCTCCCATGTCAATCCGCCGCCGCCTGAGTCCCGACGAGTCGCGCCTGGCGGCGCTGGAGGCGGCGCGGGCCTTGCTGATCGAGGACGGGCCGCAGGGCGTGACGTTGAAGGCGGTGGCGTCGCGGATCGGCCGCACCCATGCCAATCTGCTCCACCATTTCGGCTCGGCGGCGGGATTGCAGCAGGCGCTGTCCGCCTGGATGACGGTGGAGATCGTCGCCACGATCAAGGCGGCGATTCGCGCCGCGCAGGCGGAGCGGAACGGGCCGGGCGAGATCGTGCGGCTGGTGTTCGACGCGTTCGACGCCGGCGGCGCGGGGGCGCTGGCGAGCTGGATGATCCTGTCGGGCGACCGGGCGGCGCTGGCCCCGCTTCTCACCGCCGTGCACGACCTGGTCGAGGAACTGCGCGGCGACGATTCGCTGGCGGCGCGGCCGATCCCGGAGGAGACGCTGCACCTGGTGCTGCTGGCGCTTGGCGACGCCCTGCTCGGCGCGCCGATGGCGGCGGCGCTGGGCCTGCCGCGCGATGCCGCCCGGCGGCTGGCGGAGCGGGCGATCACGGCCGGCGATCCCGCCCATGTCGGACCCGTATAGCGCGGGGTGACGGCCGCCGCGCTTCGCGGTAGAGCGCGGCCATGCATTTTCTAGATCAGGCCAAGATTTTCTGTCGCTCCGGCTCGGGTGGTCCCGGCGCCGTCAGCTTCCGGCGCGAGAAGTTCATCGAATATGGCGGCCCGGACGGCGGCAATGGCGGCAAGGGCGGCGACGTGATCTTCGAGGCGGTGGCCGGCCTCAACACGCTGATCGACTTCCGCTACACCCAGCATTTCCGCGCGCCCCGTGGCTCGGGCGGCTCGGGCAGCAACCGCACGGGCGGCGGCGGCGACGATCTGGTCATCAAGGTGCCGGTCGGCACCCAGGTCCTGTCCGAGGACAAGGAGGAGGTGCTGCTCGACTTCACCCGGGTCGGCCAGCGCGAGGTGTTCCTGCGCGGCGGCGACGGCGGGCGCGGCAACGCCACCTACAAGACCTCGACCAATCGCGCGCCGCGCCAGCACGGCACCGGCTGGCCCTCGGAAGAGGCGTGGGTGTGGCTGCGGCTGAAGCTGCTGGCGGATGCCGGGCTGGTCGGCCTGCCCAATGCCGGCAAGTCGACCTTCATCAACGCCGTCACCAACGCGCAGGCCAAGGTCGGCGCCTATGCCTTCACCACCACCCGGCCGCAGCTGGGCGTGGTGCGGCATCACCAGCGCGAGTTCGTGGTGGCGGACATCCCCGGCCTGATCGAGGGCGCGGCGGACGGGGCCGGCATCGGCGACCGCTTCCTGGGCCATATCGAGCGGTGCCGCGTGCTGCTCCACCTGATCGACGCGAACGATGCGGACGTGGCGGAAAGCTACCGGATCGTGCGTGGCGAGCTGGAAGCCTATGGCGCGGGGCTGGACGAGAAGCCGGTGGTGGTCGCGCTCAACAAGATCGACACGCTGGACGACGAGCTGATCGCCGCTCTCTCCGCCGAACTGGAAGAGGCCAGCGGCGCGCAGGTGATTCCGATCTCCGGCGCGGCGGGCACCGGCCTGGACTGGGTGCTCGACCAGTTGCTGGACGCGATCGGCCCCGGTGCGGGCGCGGCGGTCGAGGACGATGGCGAGGAAGACCCGGTGGAGTGGTCACCACTTTGATCCGATGAATTCCTCCCCTTGCCGGGGAGGAGCCGTGACGGGCGCACCGACCGTCGGACGGCACGGTCGCGAGTCATTGGCGGGGCGGGATCGTCGCGCTAAGGCCGCGGCCATGTCGCTGTTCGATCCGTCCGTCTGTCCGCGCCTGATCGTCAAGGTCGGGTCCGCCCTGCTGATCGGCCCCGATGGTAGCGTGCGCCGACCCTGGCTGGCGCAGCTCGTCGCCGACATCGCCGCGCGGATCCGTGCCGGGCAGCAGGTCGCCGTCGTCTCCTCGGGCGCGATCGCGCTGGGCGCGCGGCGGCTGGCGCTGCCCAAGGGCGGCCGCGCCTGCCTGGAGGATGCGCAGGCCGCCGCCGCCGTCGGCCAGATCGCACTCGCCGGCCTGTGGGCGGAGATGCTGGCGAGCCAAGGGCTGACTGCCGCGCAGATGCTGGTGACGCTCGACGATCTGGAGGATCGCCGCCGCTATCTGAACGCCTCGGCGACGCTAGCCCGGCTGCTCGGGCTGGGCGTGGTGCCGGTGTTGAACGAGAATGACAGCGTGGCGACTGCCGAGATCCGCTTCGGCGACAATGACCGGCTCGCCGCGCGCGTGGCGCAGGCGGCGGGCGCGCAGGGCGTGCTGCTGCTGTCGGATATCGATGGCCTCTACGATCGCAATCCGGCGCTGCCCGGCGCGGCGCACGTCCCGCGCGTCGAGCGGATCGATGCCGGGATCGAGGCGATGGCGGATACCGGCTCGGCTTCCGGCATGGGATCGGGTGGCATGGTGTCGAAGATCGCGGCGGCGCGAATCGCGGCGGCGGCCGGATGCCATCTCGCCATCGCCAGCGGTCGAACCGACCGCCCCCTGGCGACCGAAGCGCGGCACACGCTGTTCGTCGCGGAGAAGAGCGCCGGCGCGCGCAAGGCCTGGCTGGCGGGCGGCCTGACCGCGCGCGGCACGCTCCGTGTCGATGCCGGCGCGGCGCGCGCGCTGGGTGGCGGCGCCAGCCTGCTCGCCGCCGGGGTCACCGCGGTCGAGGGGGCGTTCGGGCGAGGCGACCTGGTGGCGATCACCGGGCCGGACGGTCGCGCGCTGGCGCGCGGGCTCGCGGAATATGATTCGGTCGACGCGCTGCGCCTGATCGGCCGGCGCAGCGACGAACAGGCCGCGATCCTGGGCTATGCGCCGCGATCGGCGCTGGTCCACCGCGACCATCTGGCGCTGCTGTGACCGCCCCCCTCACCCTGGCGATCACCGGCGGCACCGGCTTTGTCGGCGGCGCGCTGATCCGCCATGCGCTGGCGGCGGGGCACGGGGTCCGCGCGCTTGCCCGGCGGCCGCAACCGGCGCAGGACGGGCTGGCATGGGTCGAGGGCGATCTCGCCGACCCGCGCGCGCTGGCATCCCTGTGCGACGACGCCGACGCAGTGATCCACGTCGCCGGGGTGGTCAACGCGCCCGACCGCGCCGGCTTCGTCGCCGGTAATATCGAGGGCACGCGCGCGATGCTGGCGGCGGCGGGCGACGGACAGCGCTTCGTCCACGTCTCATCCCTCGCCGCGCGCGAGCCCGCCCTGTCCATCTATGGCTGGTCCAAGGCGGAGGCCGAGCGGCTGGTCGAGGCCTCGGCCACGAATTGGGCGATTGTCCGCCCACCCGCCATCTACGGCCCTGGCGACCTCGACCAACTCGACCTGTTCAAGCTGGCGCGCAAGGGCCTGGCGCTGCTGCCGCCGCCCGGCCGGCTGTCGCTGATCGCGGTCGACGATCTCGCACGGCTGCTGCTGGCGCTGGCGGCGGATCGCACCGCCGGCATGGTCTACGAGGCCGATGACGGCACCGCTGGCCTGACCTCGGCCGGCTATGCGCGGGCGATCGGCACGGCGGTCGGCCAGCGTGTGCTGCCGCTCCACCTGCCGCGCGGGCTGCTGTCGCTCGCCGCGACGCTCGATCGCCGGTTCCGGGGGGCTAGCGCGAAGCTGACCCACGACCGCGTCGCCTATCTCTGCCATCCCGACTGGACGATCGATCCCGCCCGCCGCCCGCCGCCCGCATTATGGACCCCGGCCGTCCCCACGCCGCAGGGTCTCGCCGACACGGTGCGATGGTATCGCGCCAACGCCCTGCTATAGCCGCAACGACGCCGCATTTGCCGGCCAAGGACACGCACATGACCGATCGCCAGACCATTTTCGACACCGTCGCCGCCCAGATCGAGCCCTTCAACAAGAAGGGCATTGCGCTGACCGAGGCGACCAGCTTCCAGTCCGACCTGGAATGGGACAGCCTGACCGTGATGGATTTCGTCGCCGCCATCGAGGACGAGTTCGACATCATCATCACGATGAACATGCAGGCGGAGATCGAGACGGTCGGCCAGCTGGTCGACGCCGTCGCCAAGCTGAAGGACGCGCAGTGACCGAGACCGGCCTCCAGACCGAGACGCTGCCGCTCGACCCCGCGCCGGTCGCGCCCGAACGCGACCTGATGTCGAAGTTCGACGGACTGATCGCGGAGCGGCGCGCGCTGCTCGACAGCGGCGTCACCGATCCCTTCGCGATCGTGATGGAAGAGGTGCGCTCGCCGACCGAGGCCGTGATCAAGGGGCGCGAGACGATCCTGCTCGGCACCTACAACTATATGGGCATGACGTTCGACCCGGACGTGATCGCCGCCGGCAAGCAGGCGCTCGACCGGTTCGGATCGGGCACCAACGGCAGCCGGATGCTCAACGGCACCTTCCACGACCATATCGAGGTCGAGCAGGCGCTGCGCGACTTCTACGGCATGACCGGCGCGATCGTCTTCTCGACCGGCTACATGGCGAACCTGGGCATCATCTCGACCCTGGCGGCCAAGGGCGAATATGTCATCCTCGACGCCGACAGCCACGCGTCCATCTATGACGGCTGCGCGCAGGGCAATGCCGAGATCGTCCGCTTCCGCCACAACAGCGTCCAGGATCTCGACAAGCGACTCGGCCGCCTGCCCAAGGAGCCGGGCAAGCTGGTGGTGCTGGAGGGCGTCTATTCGATGCTCGGCGACATCGCGCCGCTGAAGGAGATGGTCGCGGTCGCGCGCAAGCATGGCGCGATGGTGCTGGTCGACGAGGCGCATTCGATGGGCTTTTTCGGCCCCAACGGGCGCGGCGTGTACGAGGCGCAGGGGCTGGACGTCGACTTCGTCGTCGGGACCTTCTCCAAATCGGTCGGCACGGTCGGCGGCTTCGTCGTCTCCAACCATCCGAAGTTCGAGGCGGTGCGCCTGGCCTGCCGGCCGTACATCTTCACCGCCAGCCTGCCGCCCTCGGTGGTCGCGACCGCCGCCGCGTCGATCCGCAAGCTGATGACCGCGCACGACAAGCGCGAAACGCTGTGGCGCAATGCGCGCGCCCTGCATGCCGGCCTGACCGACATGGGCTTCCGCCTGGGCACCGCGACCTGCGACAGCGCGATCGTCGCGGTGATCCTGGACGATCAGATACAGGCGGTGACGATGTGGCAGGCGCTGCTGGAGGGCGGCCTCTACGTCAACATGGCCCGCCCGCCCGCGACGCCGGCCGGCACCTTCCTGCTGCGCTGCTCGATCTGCGCCGAACACACGCCCGAGCAGATCGACCGGGTGCTGGCCATGTTCCGCCAGGCCGGACAGGCCGTGGGCGTGATCGGCTGACCTACCCTTCCCTGTGGGGAGGGAATGCGGTAGCACCATTGTCGTGGAGCGGAATAGCGACACCAGGGCGCCGGGGGGTGCCGCTTTATGGCGTGGGATCGCGCTGGCAGCGATGGGGCTGCTGGCCGTGGGGGTTCTGGTTGCCCTGATCGTCACGCTGCGCGGCGCCAATCGCGAACGCGACCATGCATTGCAGATGCAGTCGCATAGCTATGACGTGATGATCCTCGCCCGCTCGCTGGCGGGGACCATCGCCCGGTCGGAGGCGTCGCTCGGCCGCTTCGTCATCTCCGGCGACAAGCAGCTCGGCCTGCTCTATTTCGACGAGTGGACGCTGGCCGGATCGCAGATCGACCGGCTCGACAGGATCACCGACGAACAGACCGATCCGATGATCGCACGGCTCCGCGCGACCTATGATCTGCGCGGTCGCGAATTGTCGCTGATCGCCGCCTATACCAATTACGGTCGCAACACCCAGGCGTTCGCGCTCTACTATCAGGCGCGCAAGGCACCGGCGCTCATCCGGATCAACACCGAGCTGGACCGCATCATCGCGCGCGAGCGGCAGTTGCTCGACCAGCGCGCGGGCGTCGCGACCGCCTCGGTCGAACGGTCCAGCCGGATCGCGGGGGTGCTGGCGGTGTTCGGCGTGCTGCTGCTCGGCGGCATCCTCGCGCTCGGCTGGTTCACGCTCCACACCCTGACCGAAGGGCTGCTGGCGCGCGCCGAAGCGGAGAGCGAACGCCAGCGCGCCGCCGAACTGACCGAGGCGGTGGAGGCGGCCACCGCCGAACTGCGCATCCAGGAAGCGACCTTGCGCCAGGTCCAGAAGATGGAGGCGGTCGGTCAGCTGACCGGCGGGATCGCGCACGACTTCAACAATATGCTGGCGGTGGTGCTGGGCGGGATCGAACTGGCCAGGCGAGCGGACGATCCGGCGACGATCCGCCGCCATCTCGACAGCGCGGGCGAAGGCGCGGACCGCGCCGCGGCGCTCACCCGCCGCCTGCTCGCCTTCAGCCGCGAGGAAGCATTGAAGCCGGAGCCGATGGGGCCGGGCGCACTGATCGCCGGCATGACCGACCTGCTCGACCGTACCCTGGGCGACGGCATCACGCTGACCACCCATCCGGGCGATCGCGACTGGCAGATCTTCGTCGATCGGGTTCAGCTGGAGAATGTCGTCCTCAACCTGGCGGTCAATGCGCGTGACGCGATGGCGGGTCGGGGCACGATCGCGATCCTGACCGGCGCGGTCACTTTGGCGGCGGGGGCGATCGGGCAATGCCCGGCGGGCGATTACGTCACGCTGGCGGTGCGCGACGATGGCTGCGGCATGACGCCCGAGGTGGCGGAGCGGGTGTTCGAACCCTTCTTCACCACCAAGGAAGCCGGCAAGGGCACGGGCCTGGGCCTGAGCCAGATCTTCGCCTTCACGCGCCAGCATGGCGGCGAAATCCGCATCGACACCGCGCCCGACCGGGGGACGACGGTGACGCTCTACCTGCCACGCCACCATGCGGCGGCCCCGGCGCTCGCGCTTGCGCCCGTATCCGATGCGCCGGCCAGGGGGCCGACCGGCCTGTCTGTGCTGGTGGTGGAGGACGATCCCCGCGTGCTCGCCGCGACGATCGCGACGCTGGAGGAGATGGGCCATCATCCGATCGGCTGCGGCGATCCGCTCGCCGCGCCGGCGCTGCTGGAGGCGCGGGACGACATCGCCCTCCTGATCTCGGACGTGCTGATGCCACGCTGCACCGGGCCGGAGATGGTGGCGGGCCTGCGCGACCGCTTCCCGGACCTGCCGGTGCTGTTCGTCACCGGCTATGCGGGCGAGGCGCAGGCGGCCGAATTCGGCGAACATCGCCTGTTGCGCAAGCCCTTCACGCTGGCCGCGCTGGAACGCGCCATCGCCGACACGTTGCGCGACCGCCCGTCGCGTCCCGATCTCGCGCCGGACTGCATCGCGGCGGAATGAGGCTGAATTCGGCTCCGCGCCGCTGCCCGACCCCGTCCCGGCCGCCGCTGCGATGACGGCGTCACGGCGGCCCGTGCGCCCCTCTCCACACCCCCGACGATTTTCCACCTGACGCCGGACGATTAGCCGCTTATATCGCGGACCATCTTGGCCCGGCTGTTTCCCTCCGCATGAAGTCGATCGACCGCTACATGGTGCGCCTGATCGCGTTGCCGCTGCTCGCCACGCTGGTGATCTCGGCGATGCTGCTGGTGCTCGACCGGATGCTGCGCCTGTTCGACTTCGTCGCGACGCAGGGCGGACCGATCAGCGTAGTATGGCGGATGCTCGCCAACCTGCTGCCCGAATATCTGGGGCTGGGCATTCCGATCGGGCTGATGCTCGGCATCCTGCTCGCCTTCCGCCGGCTGGCGACGTCGAGCGAGCTGGACGTGATGCGCGGCGTCGGCATGAGCTATCTGCGGCTGCTGCGCGTGCCCTTCTACTATGCGATCGTGCTGGCGGCGCTCAACATCGCGATCGTCGGCTTCGTCCAGCCCAAGGCGCGCTATTATTACGAGCAATTGCGCTTCGAACTGCGCACGGGCGCGCTGGGCGCGTCGATCAAGGTCGGCGAGTTCACGAATCTCGGCTCGCGCATGACGCTGCGGATCGAGGAGAGCCGCGACAAGGGCCGCGATCTGCGCGGCATCTTCGTCCATACCCAGACGCAGAAGGGCGACTGGATCGCGGTGACCGCCCAGAGCGGCCGCTTCCTGGCGACGGACGATCCCAACGTCATCATCTTCCGCCTGACCAACGGCACGCTGGTCCACAACCGGCCGGATTTCACCGCGCCGCGCGTGCTGACCTTCTCGGCCCACGACCTGCCGATCAACCTGCCGAAATTCGAGAATTTCCGCCAGCGCGGCGGCCGCAACCTGGAATTCACCCTGCCCGAACTGGCCAAGCTGGGTCACAACGACCATGCCAGCGAGCAGCAGCGCGATTCCAGCCGGGCCGAATTCCACTTCCGCATGGCGGAGGTCGCGTCGATGTTCCTGCTGCCGTTCCTGGCGGTGGCGCTGGGCGTGCCGCCCAAGCGATCGTCCTCGGCGCTGGGCGTCTTCCTGTCGATCGTGATGATCGTCACCTACCACAAGGTCAACGAATACGCGATGAGCGTGGGCGAGCGCGGCGTGATCGATCCGATCCTCGCCTTGTGGGTCCCCTTCGCGATCTTCGCCGGCCTGGTGTTCTGGATGTTTTACGTGACCGCTTACGTCCCCGGCGGACAGCCGATCGCCGCGCTTGAGCGCGTCTTCGCCAAGACCGCCAAGGCGATCGCGCGCCGCCTGCCCGGCCGCCGTCGCGAGGCGAGCGGCGCATGATCCTGCGCGGCCTCTTCCCCTCGCGCACCGTCGCCATCTACATGGCGCGGCTGTTCTTGGTGCGGACCTTCGCGATCCTGTTCGCGCTGGTGCTGGTGCTCCAGGCGCTCGACCTGCTGAGCGAATCGGGCGACATCCTGGCGGTGCCCGGCAACGGCCAGGCGCAGGTCTGGACCTATGTCTCGCTGCGCACGCCGCAGATCATCGCGCGTTTCCTGCCCTTCTCGGTGCTGCTCGGCACGATCCTGACGTTCATCACGATGAACCAGAACAGCGAGATCATCGCGCTCAAGGCGTCGGGCCTGTCGGCGCACCAGGTGCTGGCGCCGCTGATGGTCGCTAGCCTGGGCGTGGCCGGCGTCTCCTTCGCCTTCAACGAGCGGGTGGTGGCGCGCGCCACCGCGACGCTGACCCAGTGGCAGCGGGTCAATTACGGCCCCATGCCGATCGATCGTGGCGACCGCTCCAATGTCTGGGTCCGCGACGGCGACGATCTCGTCCAGGTCGGGCAGATCCGCGGCAAGATGAACGCGGCCGTGCTGGGCGACATCACGCTCTACGATCGTGCCGGCGGCAGCTTGCGCGCGATCCTGCGCGCCCAGCATGGCCGGCATGATCCGGCGGGCGGCTGGCGGATCTGGCCCGTCACCCGCTTCGACGTGGCGAGCGGCAAGGTGACGCGGATCGCCTCGATGCGGGTCGGCCATGACGTGCGGTCGGACCAGCTGACGCTGTCGACCATCGACCCGGACGGCCTGACCTTCGGCGCGCTACGCACCGCGATCGAGGACCTGTCCGACGCGGGCCGGCCGACCAAGGCGCTGGAGGGCGCATTGTGGCACAAGCTGTCGGGGCCGCTGTCGTCGGTGCTGATGCCGCTGTTGGGCGCGGTCGCCGCCTTCGGCATCGCAAGGTCGGGCAAGCTGTTCGTCCGCGCCGTGATCGGCATGGCGCTGGGCTTCGCCTATTTCGTGGCGGACAATTTCGCGCTGGCGATGGGCAATCTGGGCGCCTACCCGCCCTTCCTCGCGGCCTGGGCCCCGTTCCTCCTGTTCCTGCTGATCGGCGAGGCCGTGCTGGTCCGCACGGAAGAGTAAACGGGGCGGTCGCGGCGGATCAGCTTGCCGGTAACGCGACCGGCGTGCCTTCCTTCTCGCAGATGAAGCGCAGCATCTCGGCACGGAGCGGCTTTCCCGTCGTGGCGCGAAGCGGGCCGTCCTTGGCATTGTTCGCTTCGGCCCGACCGCGCGTGTCGCCGACGCCCAGCACATGGAACAGGCCTCGCCGGCAATCGGCAGCGACCCGCGCATAGCTGATCTTGGCGCCCAGTTCGTGGCGGATGATCGCCACCACCTCGCCATTGGCGGCGGCGCGGTGGCGGAGTAGGTAATAGGCGGTCCGGGTGTCCGACGGCGTGGGGATGCGGACGCCCTGCAAGGGATAGCCCGGCCGCGCATCGCGAATGTCGTCGGGCGACGGTGTGCGCAGCGACACGCCGCTCGGCGAGACCGCATTGCCGCCGACGCCGCCCTGCCCGTCCAGCGCATTGGCCATGCTGGCATTGTCGGTGCCCTGCACGCCGGCGGAACAGGCCGCCGTCATCATGGCCAGCGCCGCCAGCAGCGACGCGCCTCCCAAATTCCTCACGCAACAGTCTCCCGGTCGTTGACGCCCGTCAACGTAGGAGAAATGCCGCCGATCCGGAACCTTGGCCGGCTCGCAAATTTTCCGGCCTCAGCCGAAGGCGGCGGCGGCCTCGATGATCGGCACGAACTTGGCGGCGGTCAGGCTCGCGCCACCGACCAGCGCGCCGTCCACATCGTCGCAGGCCAGGATCGTCGCCGCATTGCTGCCGACCACCGAGCCGCCATAGAGGATACGGATGCCGGCAGCGGCATCGCCGACCATCATGCGCAGCTTGGCACGGGCGATGGCGTGGATCGCGGCGATCTCGTCCAGCGTCGGGGTGCGGCCGGTGCCGATCGCCCAGCGCGGTTCATAGGCGAGCGTGAACCAGTCGCCATGCGCATTGTCGGGCACCGACTTCTCGATCTGCGCCTGCACCACCCGCTCGGCGCGCCCGGCGTCGCGTTCCGCCTCGGTCTCGCCGCAGCACAGGATGACGTTGAGGCCGTGGCGATGCGCCGCCGCCGCCTTGGCCCAGGCATCGTGGCTGGTCTCGTGCTGATCGGCGCGGCGCTCGGAATGGCCCGACAGGGTGAAGCGCGCCCCCGCCTCGCGCGCCATCGCCGCCGAGACGCAACCGGTATGCGCGCCCGAATCGGCTTCGTGCACGTCTTCCGCGCCGATCGCCAGGTCGGGCACGCGCTGCGCCGCGGGATGGATCAGCGTGAAGGGCACGGCGACCGCGACATCGACCTGCGGCGCGGCCCGCGCGGCGGCGGCAATGCCGTCCAGCTCCGCCAGATCGGCCAGTGAGCCGTTCATCTTCCAATTACCCGCCACCAGCTTGCGCCGCATCGTCTCTGTCTCCCGCCAAGGCTTGCCTCAGGTAAAGCGGCGATAGCGTGCCTGCCGATGCGCACAAGCTTGAAGCGTGCCGGTAAACCGGTAAAGCGACGCGCTAGTGTTTCTGGGGTGTCTATGCTCGGCTTCTTCCGCCGCCTGATCAATTCGAAGGTCGGCATCATCGTCACCTTCATCACGCTCGGCATCATCGCGCTCGCCTTTGCGGCGGGCGACGTGTCGAACATCCGCAATGTCGGGCTGGGCTCCTTGTCCGGCAACGATGTCGCGACGATCGGCAAGACGAAGATCACCGTCGACGAACTGCGCCAGCGCGCGCAGCAGGAAATCGACCAGGCGCGCCAGCAGCAGCCGGGCATCGACGCCAAGCAATATCTGGCCGCCGGCGGTCTGGAGGCCGCGGTGCAGCAGCTGATCACCACCGTCGGCCTGGCGGAGTTCGGGCGCGAGAACGGCATGGTCGTCAGCAAGCGGCTGGTCGATGGCCAGATCGCCAGCATCCCAGCGCTCCAGGGCCCGAACGGCAAGTTCGACGAGACTCTCTATCGCCGCATCCTGGCCGAGCGCCGGCTGACCGATGCGCAGATACGCCAGGATATCGCCCGCGACGTGCTGGTCCGCCAGCTGACCGCCCCGACGATCGGCGCGACCACGGTCGGGCAGCAGCTTGCCCTCCCCTATGCCTCGCTCCTGCTGGAGAAGCGCGCGGGCGAGGTCGGCATCGTGCCGGTATCCGCCCTGCCCCAGGGCCCCGCGCCGACCGCGCAGGAGATCCAGAGCTTCTACGGCCGCAACCTGGCGCGCTACCGCGTGCCGGAGCGCCGCAGCATCCGCTATGCGGTGGTGACACCGGCCCAGATGGCCGCGCAGAGCACGCCGACCGAGGCGGAGATCGCCCAGGCCTATCAGAAGAACCGCGCGGACTATCAGGCCACCGAGAAGCGCGTCGTCACCCAGGTGACGCTGGCCGACCAGGCGAGCGCCGACGCGCTCGCCGCCAAGGTACGCGGCGGCACGTCGATCGCCGACGCGGCACGCACGGTCGGGCTCGAGGCGTCGACGCTGCCCGCGCTCGACAAGGCCGGCCTAGCGACACAAGCCTCGCCCGCCCTGGCGGACGCCGCCTTCGCCGCAGCCAAGGGTGCGGTGATCGGCCCGGTCAGGGGCGCGATCGGCTTCGTCGTCGCGCGGGTCGACTCGATCGATCAGGTCGCCGGCCGCTCGCTCGATCAGGTCCGCGCGCAGCTGACCGCCGATCTCGCCAAGCAGAAGACGCAGGCCGCGCTGGCGGCGCTGCACGACAAGCTGGACGATGCCCTGTCGGGCGGCTCCACCTTCGACGAGGTGATCGCCGACGCCAAGCTGACGGCGCAGACCAGCCCGGCGCTGGCGCAGGGCGCGGTCGATCCGCTCAACCCGGCGGCCAAGCCCGATCCGGCGCTGGTGCCGCTGATCGCCGCCGGCTTCGCGGCGGACGATGGCGATGCGCCGCAGTTGGTCCAGACCGGCACCGACGGCAGCTTCGCGGTGGTCGCGCTGGGCCAGACCCAGCCGGCCGCGCCGCGTCCGCTGGCCGATGTCCGCAACCAGGTCGTCGCCGACCTGATCGCCGACCGTCGCCGCCAATCCGCTCGGACGATCGCCAATGCGGTGCTCGCCAAGGTCAAGGGCGGCATGTCGCTGGCAGAGGCGCTGCGGGCATCGGGCGCGTCGCTGCCCGCGCCGCAGCCGGTCAATGCCTCGCGTGGCGACGTACTCCGGGCGCAGGGCCGCAATCCGGCATTGGCGCTGCTCTTCTCGGTGCCGCAGGGTCAGGCGCGCCTGCTGGAAGCGCCGGGTGATGCGGGTTGGCTGATCGTCAAGACCAACCGGATCGAGCGTGGCAATGCGACCGGCAATGCCGCCGCGATCGCCGCCGCGCGTGGCGGGCTCAGCCGCTCCATGGGCGGTGAATATGCCGAGCAGTTCGCCCGCGCCGCCCGCGCCGCGATCGGCACGAAGGTCGATCAGCGCGCCATCGCCCGCGTCCGTGCCGACCTGGCCGGCGATACGCCGGCCGGCGCGCAGTAAGGCGAAGCCATGATCGACGCCGACCGGATCGCCGAAGCTCAGGACCTGCTCGCCCAGGGCCGTCCCGCCCTGCTGTGGAGCCGGCAGGTGGCGGATACGGAGACGCCGGTCGCCGCCGCGCTCAAGCTGATCGAGCCGGGTCGCGGCGACTTCCTGCTCGAATCGGTCGAAGGCGGCGCGATCCGGGGGCGGCACAGCCTGATCGGCCTGGCCCCCGATCTGGTGTTCCGCGCGCATGGCGCGCGGGCCGAGATCAACCGGCACTGGGCGACCGATCGCGAGGCCTGGACGCCCTGCGCCGCGCCCAGTCTCGACGCGCTGCGCGATCTGGTCGGCCAGTGCCGGGCGGACGTGCCGGCCGAACTGCCGCGCGCGCTGGCCTGTCTGGTCGGCTATTTCGGCTATGAGACGGTCGGGCTGGTCGAGCGGCTGCCGCAACCCTCCGCCGATCCGCTCGGCCTGCCCGACATGATCTTCGTGCGGCCGACCGTGCTGCTGGTGTTCGACCGGCTGGCCGACACGCTGTTCCTGGTCGCGCCCGCTTGGCCAGACCCGGCGCGCGATCCGGCAGCGATCGTGGCGGCGGCGGCGGAGCGGATCGACGCGGTGGCGACCAGGCTGGCGATGGCGGTCCTGCCCGCACCGACCCGCGTGGAGGCGGAGCAGCCCGATTACACGCCCGCCCTAGCGCCCGAAACCTATGCCGCGATGGTCGAGCGGGCCAAGAACTACATCACCGCCGGCGATATCTTCCAGGTGGTGCTGGCGCAGCGTTTCACCGCGCCCTTCCCGCTGCCGCCGTTCGAGCTGTACCGCTCGCTGCGCCGGATCAACCCGTCGCCCTTCCTCTATCATCTCGACCTGCCGGGCTTCGCGCTGATCGGGTCGAGCCCCGAGATCCTGGTCCGGGTGCGCGACGGCGAGGTGACGATCCGCCCCATTGCCGGCACGCGGCCCCGCGGCCGCACCGCCCGCGAGGATGAGGAGAACCGCACCGCGCTCCTCGCCGATCCCAAGGAGCGGGCCGAGCATCTGATGCTGCTCGATCTCGGCCGCAACGATGCCGGCCGCGCCGCCGCCCCCGGCAGCGTGCGGGTGACCGACAGCTATACGGTCGAATACTACAGCCATGTCATGCACATCGTCTCGAACGTGACGGCGCGGCTGTCGCCCGATCGCGATGCGCTGGATGCGATGTTCGCCGGCTTCCCGGCGGGCACGGTCAGCGGCGCGCCCAAGGTGCGGGCCTGCCAGATCATCGCCGAACTGGAGCCGGAACGGCGCGGCGCCTATGCCGGCGGCGTCGGCTATTTCTCGCCGGACGGATCGCTCGACTCGTGCATCGTGCTGCGGACGGCGGTGGTGAAGGACGGGCAGATCCATGCCCAGGCCGGGGCCGGCATCGTCGCCGACTCGACCGCCGCCTACGAGCAGCGCGAGTGCGAAGCGAAGGCCGGCGCCATCCTGAGCGCCGCCCGCGATGCGGTGACACGGGCGGGCACGGCCGGGTTCGGGCAATAAGGCGAACTCAGCCCAGGATCGACACTCGCCCTCTTCGCTTATCCCGGCGAAGGCCGGGATCCAGTTGGGGGACGTTGGTACGCTACAAAGTTCGTTTCGGAACTGGACCCCGGCCTCCGCCGGGGTGGTCTCCGATCAGGCCTAGCCCCCTTCCCACCCTCGCCTCTTCGCGCGAACCCGATTCCCCCTCAGTCCAAATTCGGCCGCAGCCAGCGCGTCGCCTGCGCCATATCCACGCCGCGCCGCGTGGCATAGTCCGCGACCTGATCCTCCCCGATCCGCGCCACGCCAAAATATTCCGCCTGCGCATGGCCGAAATAAAAGCCCGACACCGCCGCCGTGGGTAGCATCGCGAAGCTGTCGGTCAGGGTGATCCCGACCCGGTCCTCGGCCCCCAGCAGGTCGAACAATGTCCGCTTCAGGCTGTGCTCGGGACAGGCGGGATAGCCGGGCGCGGGGCGGATGCCGCGATACTGTTCGCGGATCAGCGCCTCGTTGGTCAGCTGTTCGTCGGGCGCATAGCCCCAGAGCGTGGTGCGGACATGCGCGTGCAGCCGCTCCGCGAACGCCTCCGCCAGACGATCCGCCAGCGCCTTCAGCAGGATGTCGTTATAGTCGTCATGGTTCGCCTTGAACCCGGCGAGATGCGCGTCGATGCCATGGATGCCGACCGCGAAGCCGCCCAGCCAGTCGCCCGCCGGATCGATGAAGTCGGCCAGGCACATATTGGCCCGCCCCTCGCGCTTGGCGATCTGCTGGCGCAGGAAAGGCAGCCGCACCTCGCCCGCGTCCAGCGTCAGCATGACATCGTCGCCCTCGCGCCGGCACGGCCACAGCGCCGCCATGCCGCGCGCGGTCAGCCATTTCTCGCCGACGATCCGGTCGAGCATCGCCAGCGCGTCCTGGTAGAGGCCGCGCGCGCTCTCCCCCACCACCGCATCGTCGAGGATGGCGGGGAAGTTGCCCGCCAGTTCCCAGGCGCGAAAGAAGGGCGTCCAGTCGATATAGGCGCGCAGGTCGCTCAGGTCCCAGGCATCGAACACATGCAGGCCCGGTTGCCGGGGCTCGGACGCCTTGAGCAGCATGTCGGCCGCGAAGCCGCGCGCCCGCGCGTCCGCCAGCGGCAGGAGCGCATTGCCGGACTTGCCCTCGCGCGCCTTGCGCACCGCCGCATAATCGGCGGCGACTCCCTCGACATAGGCGTCGCGCCCGGTGTCGCTGACCAGGGTCGTCGCCACGCCTACCGCGCGCGACGCATCGAGCACATGGACGACCGGCCCCGCATAGGCCGGCGCGATGCGCAGCGCGGTATGGACCTTGGAGGTGGTCGCGCCGCCGATCAGCAGCGGCATGGTCATGCCGGCGCGCTGCATCTCCTCGCCCACCGTCACCATCTCGTCGAGCGAGGGGGTGATGAGGCCGGACAGGCCGATCATGTCGGCGTCATTCTCATTCGCTGCCGCGAGGATCTTCGACCAGGGCACCATCACGCCCAGGTCGACCACCTCGAAGCCGTTGCACTGGAGCACGACGCCGACGATGTTCTTGCCGATGTCATGGACGTCGCCCTTGACGGTCGCCAGCACGATCCGGCCCTTGCCCTTAGCGCCCGGCTCCTTGGCCGCCTCGATGAAGGGCAGCAGATGCGCCACCGCCTTCTTCATGACGCGGGCGGACTTGACCACCTGGGGCAGGAACATCTTGCCCGAGCCGAACAGGTCGCCGACCACGTTCATCCCGTCCATCAGCGGCCCCTCGATCACCTCGATGGGCCGGGCGAAGGCCTGGCGGCATTCCTCGGTATCGTCGACGACATGCGCGTCGATGCCCTTGACCAGCGCATATTCCAGCCGCTTGGCCACCGGCAGGCTGCGCCACTCGGCCGCCTGCTTCTCCGCCACCGCGTCGGTGCCGCGATAGCGCTCGGCCAGCGCGACCAGCCGGTCGCCCGCCTCGGGATCGCGGTTGAGGACGACATCCTCGCAGGCCGTGCGCAGCTCGGGATCGATCGTGTCGTACACGTCGAGCTGCCCGGCATTGACGATCGCCATGTCCATGCCGGCGGGAATGGCGTGGTAGAGGAAGACCGAGTGCATCGCGCGGCGCACCGGCTCGTTGCCGCGGAAGCTGAACGACAGGTTCGACAGGCCGCCCGAGATATGGACGTGCGGGCAGCGCGCCTTGATTTCCCGGCACGCCTCGATGAAGTCGACGCCGTAGTTGTTGTGATCCTCGATCCCCGTCGCCACCGCGAAGACGTTGGGATCGAAGATGATATCCTCGGGCGGAAAGCCGATGCCCATCAGCAGGTCATAGGCGCGCGCGCAGATCTCGACCTTGCGGTCCCTGGTGTCGGCCTGCCCGACCTCGTCGAACGCCATGACGACCACCGCCGCGCCATAGGCCATGCAGCGGCGGGCATAATGGAGGAACGCCTCCTCGCCTTCCTTCATGCTGATCGAATTGACGATCGGCTTGCCGGACACGCATTTCAGCCCCGCCTCGATCACGCTCCACTTGGAGCTGTCGATCATGATCGGCACGCGCGCGATGTCCGGCTCGGCGGCGATCAGCTTGAGGAAGGTGGTCATGGCGAATTCGGCGTCGAGCAGCCCTTCGTCCATGTTGACGTCGACCACCTGCGCGCCGTTCTCGACCTGACTGCGCGCGACCTCGACCGCGCGGCTATAGTCGCCGGCCATGATCATCTTCTTGAACGCCGCCGATCCGGTGACGTTGGTACGCTCGCCGATATTGACGAACTGGGCGGAGGACGTGGTCTGGGTCATGGTTCTTCTTCATTCCTTCCCTGAACAGGGAAGGTGGCACGCGTCAGCGTGACGCAGGGGGGTCGCGCTATCGGGCAGGAGCGGCCGTCACGCCGCCATGGTGAACGGCTCCAGCCCCGCTAGCCGCGTCCGCACCGGCGGCGTCGGGATGGCGCGCGGGGCCAGGCTCTTCACCTGATCGGCGATCGCCTTGATATGCGCGGGCGTCGAACCGCAGCAGCCGCCCAGCACATTGACCTGTCCCGCGACCGCCCATTCGCCGACCAGCCCGGCGGTGGTCGCCGGCGCCTCGTCATAGGCGCCCAGTTCGTTAGGCAGGCCGGCATTGGGATAGATCATGATCAGCGTGTCGCAGATCTCGCTCAGCGTCTTCACATGCGGGCGAAGCTGCTCCGCCCCGAACGAGCAGTTGAGCCCGATCGTCACCGGCTTCGCATGACGGACGGCATGCCAGAAAGCCTCGACCGTATGGCCCGACAGGTTGCGCCCCGACAGGTCGGTCAGCGTCATCGACAGCATCAGCGGCAGGTCGCGGCCCAGATCCTCGGCGGCGTCCAGCGTCGCCATGATCCCGGCCTTGGCGTTCAGCGTGTCGAACACCGTCTCGATCAGGATGAAGTCCGCACCGCCCTCGACCAGCGCGTCGATCTGCTCGCGATACACGCCCTTCAGATAGTCGAAGTCGATCTCGCGATAGCCGGGATCGTTGACGTCCGGCGAAAGCGACAGGGTCTTGTTGGTCGGGCCGATCGCGCCCGCGACGAAGCGGGGGCGGCCGTCGCGCGCCTCGAACTCGTCGGCCACGCGGCGAGCCATGCGCGCGCTTTCGACATTGATCGCGCGCACCAGATGCTCTGCGCCGTAATCGGCCTGGCTGATCCGGTTGGCGGAGAAGGTGTTGGTCTCGGCGATGTCCGCCCCCGCCTCGAAATAGGCGCGGTGGATCGACTCCGGCACCTTGGGCAGGGTCAGCGCCAGAATGTCGTTATTGCCCTTCTGGTCGTGCGACAGGCCGAGATCGCCGGCATAGTCCGCCTCGGACAATTTCCAGTTCTGGATCTCGGTGCCGAACGCGCCGTCGGTCACCAGGATGCGCTTGGCCGCCTCGGCCATCAGTCGTTCGCGGGGGCTGGTCATGGCTGGCGATCCTTCAGGCGGCGGCCTGGCCGACCTGCCCCTTGGCGCGGACGCCGAGCAGGTGGCAGATGGCGAAGGCGAGTTCGGCGCGGTTGAGCGTGTAGAAATGGAGGTGCTTCACGCCGCCCGCATAGAGCCGGCGCGACAGTTCCGCCGCCACCGTCGCGGCGACCAGCTGGCGCGCGGCGGGATGGTCGTCCAGCCCCTCGAACAGCCGCGCCATCCAGGGCGGCACGGCGGTGCCGCACATCGCGCTCATCCGCTGGACGCTTGCGAAGTTGGACACGGGCATGATGCCGGGCACGATCTCCGCCCGGATCCCCGCCGCCGCCACCTTGTCGCGGTAGCGGAAGAAGGTTTCCGGCTCGAAGAAGAATTGCGTGATCGCGCGGTTGGCCCCGGCGTCCAGCTTGGCGCGGAGGTTGTCGAGATCGGCGGCATCGCTGGCCGAATCGGGATGGTTCTCAGGGTAAGCGGCAACCGAAATCTCGAACGGGTGCAGCTTGCGAAGCCCGGCGACCAGCGCGGCGGCATTCTCGAACCCGCCGGGATGGCTGGCGAAGCGGCTGCCCGCCTGGGGCGGATCGCCGCGCAGCGCGACGATATGGCGCACGCCCGCCGCCCAATATTCCTCGGCCACCTCGATGATCTGCTCGCGCGTCGCCTCGACGCAGGTCAGGTGCGCGGCGGCGGCCAGGCTGGTCTCGCGCTGGATGCGCGCCACCGTGGCATGGGTCCGCTCGCGCGTCGTGCCGCCCGCGCCATAGGTGACGGAGACGAAGCGCGGCCCCAGCGGCTCCAGCGTGCGGATCGAATCCCACAGCTGCGTCTCCATCTTCTCCGACTTGGGCGGGAAGAATTCGAAGCTGACGTCCAGGTCGCCGCCGACATCCGCGTAAAGGGGGGATTCGAGCGCGCAGCGCGCCTCCGCCAACTGGTCCACCGAGATCGTCATGCCGCCCTCACCTCGTGCAATGCGGGCGCGGATTTGCGCGCCAGCCATAATTTCACCGTCAGCGTCCCGCCGACCAGCATCTCGACCCGCGCCATCATCAGGTCCGCCGCCTCCGCCCAGCCGGCGACCTGGTCGTCGTCGAAGCCCAGGCGGACATGCGCGCCCTGGCTGCGCAGTTCCTCGCGGTCATGCGGCGCGAAATCGACGATCAGCAGCCGCCCGCCCGGCGCGAGGACGCGCCCCGCCTCGCGGATCGCCGCGCCGGGCTGCTGCGCATAATGGAGCACATGGTGCAATATAGCGACATCGGCCGCACCATCGGCCATGGGCAGCGCATAAAGATCGGCCTGGCGCAGTTCCGTATTGGCCGCCCCCGCCAGCTTGGCGCGCGCCAGCCGCAGCATCTCCGAGGAGCGGTCGATGCCGAGCGCGGTGCGGGCGCGCGCGCCGAACAGCTCCAGCATCCGTCCGGTGCCGGTGCCGATATCGATCAGCGTGTCGATCGGCTGGTCGCCCAGCACCTGGGCCATCGCCGCCTCGATCTCACTCTCGGCGACATGGAGCGAGCGGATCGCATCCCATTCGTCGGCATGGCTCTCGAACCAGGCCGCCGCCGAGGCGGCACGATCGGCGCGGACCGCCGCCAGCCGGGCGGCATCGGCGACCGTCCAGTGATCCGCCGCGCCGCCGCTCCACCGGTCGAGCGCGTCGATCACCGGCTGCACCATCGCCGCCGCGCCGAGCGCGACGAACACCCAGCTGCCCTCCTTGCGACGTTCCGCCAGACCCGCGTCGACCATGATCTTCACATGACGCGACACGCGCGGCTGGCTCTGCCCCAGCACCTGCGCCAGTTCGCCGACGGATAGCTCCATCCGACGCAGCAGCGCCAGGATGCGCAACCGCGTCAGGTCGGCAAGTGCGCCGAAGATGGGAAGCGGATCGATCATGGCCATCAACATATAAAGATATCTTTATATGCGGTCAATCGAAGGATCGGAACGGACCCAACTCCTTTCACCCGCGTTACAATCCGCCGACGTTTCCGACGAAAGGGAGAGTGTTCATGAAGAAGCTGATCGTACCCGCCATTGCCGCCATCGCCCTTGCCGCGTGCAGCCAGAATGCGCAGGACCAGACCGCACAGGCCGGCGACGCCATCGCCAACGATGTCGATACCTCGACCCGCAACGCCGCCGAGAATGTCGATGCGTCCACGGATCGCGCGCTGAATTCGGCCGAGCGGTCGATGGACAATGCGGGCGCCAAGGCCGATCGCAGCCTGGACCGCGCCGGCGACTCGATCGAGAATGGCGCCGACCGCGCTGGCCGGGCGATCGATCGTGCGGCGGACCGCGCCGCCGATGCCACCGGCAATACGCTGGTCAAGGCCGGCGAAGCGCTGCGCGACAAGTGATCCGGCGGCGGGCGGCGGCGCACCGGGCGATGATCGCCGCGCCGCTGCTCGCCTGCCTCACGCCCGGCTGTTCGGCACGGACCGATCAGCCGGGCACGCTGTCGGCGGACCGGTCCGCGCAACTGAACGATGCCGCCGCGATGCTCGCCGATGACAGCGTCACGCTCGATGCCGTGACCCACAACCGACAGGACCAGCCATGACCGATCCGGCCCCCGCCCCCCTCCGCCGCCTGGGGTCGACCGACCTGAAGATCGCGCCGCTGGTGCTGGGCGGCAATGTCTTCGGCTGGACCGCCGATCGCGATGCCAGTTTCGCCGTGCTCGATGCGTTCGTCGCCGGTGGCGGCACGATGATCGACACCGCCGATGCCTATTCCGCCTGGGTCGACGGCCATCGCGGCGGCGAATCCGAGACGATCATCGGCGAGTGGCTGCAACGCTCGGGCAAGCGGGATTCGGTGTTGATCGCGACCAAGGTCGGGATGCTGCCGGTGGACGGCCAGGGCCTGTCCCCCGCCAATATCATCGCGGCCTGCGATGCCTCGCTCCGCCGGCTCGGCACGGACCGGATCGACCTCTATTACGCGCATCGCGACGACGAGGCGGTGCCGCAGGACGCGGCGCTGGAGGCGTTCGGACGGCTGGCGGAAGCGGGCAAGATCCGCGTGCTCGGCGCCTCCAACTTCTCCGCGGCCCGGCTGAAGTCCGCCAACGAGCTGGCGCTGCCGGCGGGGCTGCCACGCTATCATGTGCTGCAACCCGAATATAATCTGGTCAGCCGCCACAAGTTCGAGGGCGAGCTGCAGGATTATGCGGTCACCGAGAATATCGGCGTCCTGCCCTATTATGGCCTCGCCTCCGGGTTCCTGACCGGCAAGTACCGGACCCCCGAGGATTTCGGCCAAAGCCAGCGCGGCGGCCGGATGGGCGAAATGCTGGGCCAGCATGGCGCCATGCTCGACGCGATGGATGAGGTCGCGGTCGACACCGGCGCAACCCTGGCGCAGATCGCGCTCGCCTGGCTGATCGCGCAACCCGGCGTTACCGCCCCCATCGCGAGCGCGACCAAGGTGGCGCAAGCGGAGGAACTGCTCGGCGCGATGACGCTGAACCTGTCCAAGGACCAGATGGACCGGCTGACTGTCGCCGGCGCATGAGCGATATCCTGTCGCGGGTTCGCGACAATATCGTCCTCTACGGCGCGCTCGCCGCCAATCTGGGGATCGGCATCGCCAAGTTCGTCGCGGCCGGGATCACCGGCTCCTCCTCGATGTTGACCGAGGGGGTGCATAGCTGCGTCGACAGTCTCAATCAGGTGCTGCTGCTCTATGGCCAGCAGCGCTCGCGGCGGGCGCCCGACGCGGCGCACCCCTTCGGCTATGGACGCGAACTCTATTTCTGGGCGTTCGTCGTCGCCATCCTGATCTTCGCGGTCGGCGCGGGCGTATCCATCTATGAGGGCTGGCTCCATATCCAGGAGCCGGAGAAACTGACCGATCCGACGGTCAATTATGTCGTGATCGCCATCGCCTTCGCGCTGGAGGGCACGTCCTGGACGCTGGCGATGCGTGAGTTCGCCGCCGCCAAGGGCGAGATCGGCTGGTGGCAGGCGGTGCGCGAGTCGAAGGACCCGACGACCTTCATCGTCCTGTTCGAGGATTCGGCCGCGCTCGCCGGCCTGCTGGTCGCGGGGCTCGGCGTCTGGGCCAGCCATGCCTTTGACGATCCGCGCATCGATGGCATCGCCTCGATCGTGATCGGCGGCATCTTGGCGGCGGTGGCGGTGCTGCTGGCGCGCGAGGCCAAGGGACTGCTGATCGGCGAGCGGGCCGACCCGGCGACGATCGCCCGCATCCGCCAGATGGTCGCGGCGTATCCCGGCATCAGCGCGGTCAACCATGTCCGCACCGTGCATACCGCGCCCGAAGTGGTCTTCGTGGCGATCAGCGCCGATTTCGACGACGCCCTGACCATGGGCGAGGCCGAGCCGCTGATCGAACGCATCGAGGCGGAATTGCGCGAGACTTTCCCGTCTCTCAAGTCCATCTACATCCGACCGGAGCGGCACGAGGACGCCCCGGCCGCCTTCAACCAGACCCCATCGTCCGGAAGGTAGCCTGCGCCATGCTGACCCTGCGACGCCTGTTCCTGTCCCTGCTGCTGGCGATCGGCTTGGGACAACCGGCCCAGGCGGCGATCACCATGACCTTCTGGAGTCATGAGTTCGGCAACGAATTCCCCCACGCCTTCTTCGCGTTGCGCGGGGTGCCGGATGCGGGCGGTGCGCCGGTCGATGTGAATTACGGCTTCACGGCCAAGTCGCTCACCCCCGCCATCCTGTTCGGCACGGTGCGGGGCCGGCTCGACCTCGCCACGCCCAGCTATATGCGGCGCAGCGACGTGCAGTTCAGCCTGGTGCTGACCGATGCGCAATATGCGGCCGTCCTGGCGCTGGTGCGGGAATGGGGCGAGACGGGCGACACCCGCTACAATCTCAACCGCCGCAACTGCGTGCATTTCGTGCAGGAGGCGGCGCGACGGGCGGGGCTGTCCGGGACCGACCAGCCCGCGCTGATGAAGAAGCCCCGCTCCTATCTGCGTGCGGTCGCCGCCGCCAATCCGGGACGGGTCGTGGTCCTCAACGTGGACGGCCGCGACTGGCTGGACACCCTGCCCGCCCTGCCCGGCGGCTCCGTCGCGGCGCGATAGCGCCTAGAGAAGCTGCACCAGCATCAGCAGCAGACCCAGTGCCGAAATCAGCCATGCCAGGCTGCGGACATATTTCACGCCGCCCAGATAAAGCGGGATATAGGCGATGCGCGCACCGAACCAGATCCACGCGCCAAGCTGGCTCCAGCTTCCGCTCCGCCCGGTCAGCGTGATCGCCAGCGCCAAGGCGATGAAGGCGGGCCAGGTTTCCTGGAAATTCGACAAGGCCCTTTGCGCACGGCCGGCGAGCGGCCCCAGCGGCTTGGCGTCGCCGTCGCGCGGGCCTGCATTCCAGTCCAGCCCCCGATCGCGCGTCGCGGTCTGGCCCTGGAGCATGACGTGGACGAACAACAGGATCACGGACCAGCCGAGCAGCTGGATTTCGACAGGCAGGGGGATCATGCGCGTACCTCGTTCAACCGCCACGGCAACGTGCGGACGGGATCGGAGTTGCGATGGTGAGGATGTCTGGATGACGCAGGATCGGGGCGGGTGGTGGAGCTGAGGGGAATCGAACCCCTGACCTCTGCAGTGCGATTGCAGCGCTCTCCCATCTGAGCTACAGCCCCGCACCCGTCCGGATCGGCCCGGCAACGTGCCGGGAGCGCCGCCTTTAGCGGGCGTTTCCAGGCGATGCAACAGCCGCCTTTGTTGAAAATCGATCCTTCCCCAAAATATTGGTGACGGCCCCGCCCGCAGGGGTCGGGCGACGAGCCGCCCGAACGGTGCGGCGAGCTTTCATGAAAGCTTGGACATTGAGGAACATCAATTCGGACGGTCCGTTTTCCTGCCCGGATCCGTGATCGCGTAGCAAACGCGACCGGCCCGCAGGATGATGGAGACCCATGATGGTATATGAGCGTTACCCGCGAGGCAATCAGTCGGACTCGGATTACGGCCGCGATTATGGAAGCGGGCGCGAGTACACCTATTCCAGCGCGCGCGACTATGCCGCCGCGGGCCGCCTTGGCCAGAATGACCAGCGCGACGATCGCTATGGGCGCAACGAGGGTCGGAACGACGATAGCCGGACGAGCTATGGCGCGCGCGGCTATGGCGACCAGGGCAGCGGCCGCCGCGACGATTATGGCCAGCGCAGCGGCTATGGCTATTCGCAGACCGGCCGCGATTCGCATTATCGCGAGGGCGAGCGTGGGGCCTTCGGCCTGCGCAACGACGATGATCGCGGCAATTATGGCGCGCGCGACCGTGGCGGCGACAATTATGGCGGCAATTATGGTGCGCGCGAGCAAGGCGGCTATCGCGATATGAATCGCGGTGACAGCCGGCAGGATCGCGGCGGTCCGTTCGAATATCACGGCTCCTATACGCATGACGGGCATCGCTTCCTCGATGTCGGCTCGCACGCCCATGACGATGACGATTATTATCGGGACCGCTCGGCGCCGCGCGGCGGTCGCGACCAGCGCTATGGCCGCGAGCAGGGCCGGGATCGGGATCGCAGCCAAGGTCAATATGGCCGCCAGCCCCAGGGCTATGATTATGAGGATCGCGGCTTCCTGGCGCGTGCCGGGGACGAGGTTCGCTCCTGGTTCGGCGACGACGAGGCCGAACGCCGCCGCGAGGCCGATGCCCGCTATGACGAGCGCGCTTATGGCGGCGACGAGCGCTATGGCCAGCGCAACAATGACGACGATTACCATAGCTGGCGCTCGAACCAGATGCGGTCGTTCGATCGCGACTATGCGGAATATCGGCAGGAGAACCAGTCGAAGTTCCACAATGAATTCGCGTCATGGCGCACCAATCGCCAGACCCAGCGCGACTCGCTGGAGAAGGTGAAGGAGCATCAGGAGGTGGTCGGCAGCGACGGCAGCCATGTCGGCACCGTCGACAAGGTGCGCGGCGACCGCATCATCCTGACCAAGAACGACAGCAATGCCGGCGGCCGTCACCACTCGATCCCGTCGAGTTGGCTGAAGAGCGTCGACGACAAGGTCACGCTGTCCAAGACCGCCGACGAAGCCAAGAAGGCTTGGCGCGACGAGGAGAACAACCAGGCCATGTTCGGCCGGAACGACTCCGCGCAGCGCGACGACCGCTATGGCTCGACCCAGAGCCGCGGCAACCAGGCGTCGGGCAATTACGGCGCGACCAGCCAGTCCGCCACCGGTGCTTCGGCGTCGTCCGCGACCGGCACCAGCCCGTCGGGCACCTCGGCCACGACCGCCGGCTCTTCGCTGTCGACGGGCATGACGGGCAGTGATTCGACGACCGCCGGCAGCGGGAACAAGAGCGGCACGACCAGCTACTAAGTCGGCCCATCAACGGACGCTACGGCATCCGTCTCCATGCCCGGGCGCGGCCTTCCGCGCCCGGGTTTTATTTGCGCGGGACCGAAGCCCGCGTCATGCCTTGAGAAAACATCAGGAGAATTGCCGATGCCTCGCGCCTGGACCCTCGTCACCCGTCCGCAAGGAACGCCCCGGCACAGCGACTTCGCACTGGTCGACCTGCCCTCCGCTCCGTTGGAGGAGGGGCAGGTCCGCGTCGCCAATCGCTGGCTGTCGGTCGACCCCTATATGCGCGGGCGGATGAACGACGTGAAAAGCTACGTCCCGCCCTTCAAGCTCGACGCGCCCATGGAGGGCGGTGCCGTCGGCGAAGTCGTCGAGAGCCGCGCCGAGGGGATCGCGCCGGGCCAGATGGTGCTCCACATGCTCGGCTGGCGCGACGAGGCGGTCGGTCCGGCCGCCGCCTTCACGCCGCTGCCCGATCTGGGCGCGCCGCCCCAGGCGTTCCTGGGCCAACTCGGCATGCCGGGGATGACCGCCTATTTCGGCCTGCTCGCCGTCGCGGAGGCCAAGGCGGGTGACACGGTGTTCGTCTCGGCGGCGGCCGGCGCGGTCGGCTCGACCGTGGTGCAGGTCGCCAAGGCGAAGGGGATGACCGTGATCGGCTCGGCCGGCGGCGCGGAGAAGGTCGATTGGGTCCGTTCGCTCGGCGCGGATGCGGTGATCGACTATAAGGCGGGATCGATCGTCAAGGCGCTGGGCGAGGCCGCGCCCGAGGGGATCGACGTCTATTTCGACAATGTCGGTGGCGATCATCTCGACGCGGCGCTGGCCCATGCGCGGCCCCGCGCGCGCTTCGCGATCTGCGGCATGATCGACGTCTACAACGACGCCAAGCCGACCCAGCTCAAATATCTGGCCCGGCTGATCGGCAACCGGGTGACGATGCGCGGCTTCATCGTCAGCGACCATATGGGCCGTGCCGCCGAGTTCCACCGGGACATGGGCGCGATGCTCGCGGATGGAAAGCTGCGCAGCGAAGAGACCGTGCATGACGGGCTGGAGGCGATGCCCGATGCCTTTCTGGGCCTGTTCAGCGGCGGCAACCGGGGCAAGATGCTGGTCCGGCTGTAATGCGTCACGGCCCCGCCCCTCACCGGGCGGGGCCGTCGTCCATCAGATATTGCCCCTGAACGTATCGCACTGGGCCGGATCGCCCGTTTCGAGCCCGCGCTTCAGCCAGGTCATCCGCTGCGCCGAGGTGCCATGGGTGAAGCTGTCGGGCATGACCCGCCCGCTCGACTCCTTCTGCAGCGTATCGTCGCCGATCGCCTGCGCGGCGGTCATGCCCTCCTCGACATCCCCCGGCTCCAGCCGGTCGCGATTGGCGGCGGCCCAGACGCCGGCATAGCAGTCCGCCTGCAATTCCAGCCGGACCGAGGCGGCATTGCCCTCGCGCTCCGAGGACGAGCGCTGGACGCGCTGCACCTGTTCGGACGTGCCGAGCAGGTTCTGGATATGATGACCGAATTCATGCGCGATCACATAATCCTGCGCGAAATCGCCCTTGGCGCCGAAGCGGTTGGCCAGTTCGTTGAAGAAGCTGGTGTCCAGATAGATGCCCTGGTCGGTCGGGCAGTAGAACGGCCCCATCGCCGCCTGCGCCGCGCCGCAGCCCGAGCGACCGTTGCCGCCGTAAAAGACGAGGCGCGGCGCCTGGAAGCGCTGGCCCGACTGCGCGAAGATCGTCGCCCAGGTCTTCTGCGCGGAGCTGAAGGCGTTGCACGCGGCGCGGCTGTCGGCATTGGCGGTGCAGGCATTCTGCGCGGCGGTGCCGCCTTCTCCGCGCGACTCGCTCTGGCTGACCCGGGGCTGGGGCGAGCCGCCGCCGCCGCCGATCAGCGATCCGAGATTGCCCAGGCCGCCGAACACCGCGAGCAGGATCAGCACGACGACGATCCCACCACAGCCGAACCGGCTGCCGATCAACGGCAACAGGCCGAAGATCAGTCCGCCGCCGCCGCCGCCGCCGCCAAAGCCACCGCCCTGACCGCGCTGGTCCTCGACATTGATGTTGGGATCGAAATCGTCGAGCCGCATGGCCATCCCCCATTTTTCGTTGCGCCCCTGAAATGCTCGAAGGTGGCTCCGGGGTCCATGCTCGGTTGATCCCGGGCACGCCCGGCCGCACAAGGCGCGGCGAAGGAGAATCGGCATGTTCCTGACCGGCAAGACGGCGATCGTGACGGGGTCCACCTCGGGCATCGGCCTGGCCTACGCCCGCGCGCTGGCGGCGGAGGGCGCATCGGTCGTCCTCAACGGCTTTGGCGAGGCCGGGGCGATCGAAGCGATCCGCGCCCAACTGGAAGCGACGAGCGGGGCGGCGGCGCTCTACGACCCCGCCGACATGCGCGATCCCGGTCAGATCGCGGCGCTGGTCGCGCGGGCGGTGGCGGAGACGGGCGGCTGCGACATCGTCGTCAGCAATGCCGGCATCCAGCATGTCGCCCCGGTCGACCAGTTCCCGATCGACAAATGGGACGCGATCCTGGCGATCAACCTGTCCAGCGTCTTCCACATGATGCGCGCGGCGATCCCGCACATGAAGGCCAAGGGCTGGGGCCGGATCATCTCCACCGCCTCGGCGCATTCGTTGGTCGCCAGCCCCAACAAGGCCGCCTATGTCGCCGCCAAGCACGGGCTGGCGGGCCTGACCAAGACGGTGGCGCTGGAGGTGGCGCAATGCGGCATCACCGTGAACTGCGTCTCGCCCGGCTATGTCTGGACGCCGCTGGTCGAGAACCAGATCCCCGACACCATGAAGGCGCGCGGCATGACCCGCGAGCAGGTGATGAACGACGTGCTGCTCGCCGCCCAGCCGACCAAGGAATTCGTCACGCCCGAGCAGGTGGCGGCATTCGGCCTGTTCCTGTGCCGGGACGAAGCGGCGGCGATCACGGGGGCCAATCTGACGATGGACGGCGGCTGGACGGCCGCCTGAGCTTCAGGCGCAGCGGCGGGCTGCCGCGCGACGATCGTTCCGTCCCGGCGAGGGCCAGGGCCAGTTACGGAACGATGATCGCAGCGTGCGGACCGATCCCACCATATCCTCCCGGCCTTTGTCGGGACGATATGGTGGGATGTGCAGGCGGCCGGCGAACCGATGGTTCGCCCGGCCGCTCCGTCCTCACCCCAGCAACGGCATCCAGAGCGGCTGGCCCGCCACGCTCGACGACCCCCGCAGCCGCTCCAGCGCCTGGGCGACGCTGCGCTCCGGCCCTTCATGCGTGACGATCGCGACCAGCGCCCGGCCGTCGGCGGCGACGCCGCGCTGGATCAGGCTTTCGATCGAGACGCCGGCGTCGCGCATCGCCGCCGCGATCTCCGCCAGCACGCCGACCCGGTCCTCGACCATGAAGCGCAGATAGGCGCGGCCGCGCCGCTCGCCGCTGTCGGCCACCGACGCCGCGCTGAGCGATCCCGCCGGCATGGCGAAGGCCGGGCCGAACTCGCCGCGCGCGATGTCGATCAGGTCGGCGACCACCGCGCTGGCGGTCGGCCCCTCGCCCGCGCCGGCGCCCTGGAACAGCAGGCGGCCGACGAAATTGCCCTCCGCCACCACGGCGTTGGTCGATCCGGTGACATGCGCCAGCGGATGGTCGAGCGGCACCAGATGCGGATGGACGCGCTGGAACAGGCCGTGCGGCCCCGCCTCCGCCACGCCGACCAGCCGCACCCGGTGGCCGAGCGCCGCCGCCTCGGCGATATCCGCGCCCAGGACCTGGCGGATGCCCTGCACCGCCACGTCGCCGAACGCCGGCCGCGTCCCAAAGGCCAGGCTGGCGAGGATCGACAGCTTGTGCGCGGCGTCGATGCCGTCGATGTCGAAGGTCGGGTCGCTTTCCGCATAGCCCAGCGCCTGCGCCTCGCTCAGCACCTCGGCGAAGTCGCGGCCCTCGGCCTCCATCTTGGACAGGATGAAATTGCAGGTGCCGTTGAGGATGCCGTAGACGCGGCCGATCTCGTTCGCCGCCGCCCCCTCGCGCAGGCCCTTGACGACCGGGATGCCGCCGGCCACCGCAGCCTCGAATTTCAGCGCGGCGGCCCCGCGTTCGGCGGTCTCCGCCAGTTCCAGCCCGTGATGGGCGAGCAGCGCCTTGTTCGCGGTGACCAGATGCCGCCCCGCCGCCAGCGTCGCGCGCGCCAGGGTCAGCGCCGGGCCGTCCGACCCGCCGACCAGCTCGACCACCACGTCGACATCCGCCAGTGTGGCGAGCGAGGAACTGTCGTCGACCCAGGTGAAGCGCGACAGGTCGATGCCCCGGTCGCGCGTGCGATCGCGGGCGGAGACGGCGACGATCTCGATCGGCCGGCCGGAGCGGCGCGCGATCAGGTCGCGATTGGCGTCGAGCAGCTTGACCACGCCGCCGCCCACCGTGCCCAGCCCCGCCAGTGCCACCCGCAATGCTTCCGCCATCGTCCGCCCCTTCGTCTGTCCGGCTCAAATTCGAGCAGCCCGCCTAGCGAAATCCGCCCGCCGCGTCAGCCCCGCCCGCGGATACATTATCGCGGGGGGCGGCGAGGAATGCTTGCCGCGCAGCCCCCCGCTGCGGCATGTTGCCCGCCATGGCCACTCCCCTCCCGCCCACAGCCGGGCGTCCGGTCGCGGAACTCACCGTCCGCGGCATCCTGCTCGGCGGCGTCATCACGCTGCTGTTCACCGCCGCCAATGTCTATCTCGGCCTGAAGGTCGGGCTGACCTTCGCCACCTCCATCCCCGCCGCCGTCATCTCGATGGCGGTGCTGCGCTATCTGCCGGGCGCGACGATCCTGGAGAACAACATCGTCCAGACCGTCGCCTCGGCGGCGGGGACGCTGGCGGCGATCATCTTCGTGCTGCCCGGCCTGGTGATGATCGGCTGGTGGCAGGGCTTTCCCTATCTGACGACGGCGCTGATCACCGGCACGGGCGGCATATTGGGGGTGATGTTCTCGGTCCCGCTGCGCCGCGCGCTGGTGCTCGACACCCCCCTTCCCTATCCCGAGGGTCGCGCCGCCGCCGAGGTGCTGAAGGTCGGCGCCGGCAGTCGCGAGGGCGCAGCGGAAAGCGCGAAGGGCTTGTGGGTCATCATCTGGACCGCCCTGACCTCGGCCGGCTTCGCCATCCTGACCCAGACCAAGCTGGCGGTGGCGGAGGCGGCCCTGTGGTTCCGCGCCGGCACCGGCGCGACCGGCATCGCCGGCGGCCTGTCCTTCGCGCTGATCGGCGCGGGGCATCTGGTCGGCCTGTCGGTCGGCATCGCGATGCTGGCGGGGATCGTGCTCGGCTGGTGGATCGTGCTGCCGATCCTGACCGCCGCCACGCCCATGCCCGCCGCCAGCGTCGCCGAATGGGCCGGCACGGTGTTCCGCAACGACGTGCGCTTCTTCGGCGCGGGCGTGATCGGCATCGCGGCGATCTGGACGCTGCTCCGCATCATCGGTCCGGTCGTCGCCGGCATCCGCTCCGCGCTGGCCGCCTCGCAGGCCCGGCGCGGCGGCGCGGTGCTGGACGTGACCGAGCGCGACCTGCCGATCGGCCTCGTCGCCCTGATCGCGCTGGCGACCCTCGTGCCGATCGCCGGGCTGCTCTGGTCGGTGATCGCGGGCGGGCCGCTGGCCGGGTCGGAAGTGGTGCTGATCGGCGGCGCGCTGCTGTTCGTGCTGGTCATCGGCCTGGTGATCGCGGCGGTGTGCGGCTATATGGCCGGCCTGATCGGCGCGTCCAATTCGCCGGTGTCGGGGATCGGCATCCTCTCCGTCCTGGCCGCCAGCCTGATGCTGGTCGGGCTGTTCGGCCGGGGCCAGCCGCCCGAGACGACGCAGGCGCTGGTCGCCTATGCGCTGATCGTCACCGGCATCGTGTTCGGCGTGGCGACCATCTCCAACGACAATCTCCAGGACCTGAAGACCGGGCAGTTGGTCGGCGCGACGCCGTGGAAGCAGCAGGTGGCGCTGATGTTCGGCGTCGTCTTCGGCTCGCTGGTGGTGCCGCCGGTGCTCAACCTGCTGGGGTCGACGCTGGGCTTCGTCGGCGCGCCGGGGGCCGGGCCGAATGCGCTGGCGGCTCCACAGGCGGCGCTGATCTCCGCGCTGGCCAAGGGGGTGCTGGGCGGCAACCTCAACTGGGCGATGATCGGCTGGGGCGCGGTCGCGGGCGCGGTGGTGATCGCGCTCGACGAGGGGCTGGGCCGTGCGGGCAAGCTGCGCCTGCCCCCGCTGGGCGTCGGGCTGGGCGTCTATCTGCCCATGTCGGTGACGCTGCCCGTGGTACTGGGGGCGGTGATCGGCGCGGTCTATGATCGCTGGGCCAAGCGCCAGGCCGATCCGGAGGCGGCGGAGCGGATGGGCGTGCTGGCGGCGACCGGCATGATCGTCGGCGAGAGCCTGTGGGGCGTCGCCTTTGCCGGGCTGGTCTATGCCACCAACAGCGATGCGCCGATCGCCCTGGTCGGCGATGCGTTCGAGCCGATCGCGCTCGGCGGCGGCACGATCCTGTTCCTGGCGCTGATCGCCCTGCTCTATCGCTACACGCGCGGCGTGGCGCGATAGGCGGGCAGCGCCAGCTTCCACCGGATCGCGGCGGCGCGCAGGCCGAAGCCCAGCAGCGCCGCCACCGCCGCCGCCGCGCCGGTTCCGAAACCCAGCATCTGCAGCGTGACGAAGCTGGTCGAGGACAGGGCGGCGGCGGTGACATAGAGTTCGGGCCGCATCAGGATCGACGGCTCGCCGGCCAGCACGTCGCGGATGATGCCGCCGACACAGGCGCTGACCACACCCATCACCATCGCCGGCACCGGCGGCACGCCATGCCCCAGCGCCTTGGCCGCGCCATAGACGGCATAGGCCGCCAGCCCGACCGCATCGAGCCAGGCCAGCGCCGATCCCGACCACCAGCGCCCCGGCGTCACCCAGATCGCGATGGCAAGGCCGATGCAGAGCCCCGCCACATGCGGGTCGCGCACCCAGAAGACCGGCGCGCCGATCAGCAGGTCGCGGACCGTGCCGCCGCCCACCCCGGTGATGAGCGCGAAGAAGGCGAGCGTGACCAGGGTCTGCCCCCGCCCCGCCGCCGCCAGCGCGCCCGAGGCGGCGAACACCGCCAGCCCCGCCATGTCGAGCCACCGCGCCGCTGCCGGCAGGACGAGGGCGGCATCGGGCAGGGGAACGGGTGGGATCATAGAGGCCTTTTAGGATGGTTCGCGCGATGGCGCGCCTGATTCGGCGTAGGATCAGTGGTCCTTGCCATCCCTCCTCGTTCCCCGGCGAAGGTCGGGGTCCAGTTGAGGGGAGACGGCAATGACGACGCGCGGCGCTTCGTTACATAGGCCTTCCCAACTGGGCCCCGGCCTTCGCCGGGGAGCAAGTGGTGCGCGGGTTGCCCCGGCCGCCGGCCATCGCTACCTCGCGCAGCATGACCAGCCTGGCCGAGCTTCGCGACGAATATGAATTCCTCGATGCCGACGATCGCTATCGCCTACTGATCGATCTCGGCCGCGCGCTGGAGCCGATGCCGGACGCGCTCAAGACCGATGCGACCCTGGTGCGGGGCTGTTCCGCCTCGGTCTGGGTCTATCCGACTCGGGCAGAGGACGGCGCGCTCCACTTCCTGGCGGACAGCAATGCCGCGATCACCAAAGGGATCATCGCGCTGGTCCTCCAGACGGTGCAGGACCGCGCCCCCGCCGCGATCGTCGAGACCGACATCGCCGACGAACTCGCTCCCTTCGATCTCAAGAACCAGCTCAGCTCAAACCGGACCCAGGGCATCCCCAACATGATCGCGCTGATCCGGGAGACGGCGGCGCGGCTGGCCTGACGCCCGCGTCGGTCAGCGTTCCGGCCGCGACAAGCACTGGAGGACGGCGTCGATCGGCTCGCCCGCCGGCACCACCAGCCATTCGCCCGGTCGCGCGGAATCGACCACCGCCACCGCCCGCTTGGGGCACAGTTTCAGGCATTTGGTCTCGATCACGCCGCGCTCCGCCTTGCGGCCCTTGCCCCAGATCGACCGAAGCAGCTTGGCCAGCGGCGTCCGCCCCTTCGGGCCAAAGCCGCCATCCACCTTGCGCGAGCATTTGCCGCAGACCAGCACCACGCCCTGCCAGTCCGCCTTGGCCCGCCGGATCATGCCGCGCGACGGTCCTCGGCGGCGCGCAGAACTTCATAGGCGGCCTGCACCGTCTGGAACCGGACCGCCGCATTGGGATCGTTCGGCCGCACGTCCGGGTGATTTTCCTTGGCCAGCCGCCGCCACGCGCCACGCACCGCCTCGAAATCGGCATCCTCGTCCAGCCCCAGCGCCTCCAGCGCGCGGCGTTCGTCGCGCGAGCGGGTGCCGTCGCCCGGCCCCGACCAGGCATAATGACGCGAGCGTTCGTAGCCTGCCGCCCCCCTCGCCTCGTTGCGCTCGCGCTCGGCGGCCTCTTCGGCGGACAGGCCCTGAAAATAGTCCCAGCCGCGATTATACTCGGCGGCATGGTCCTGGCAGAAGTACCAGCGATCCGGGTTGTTCGGCGACTTGGGCGCGGGGCAGTCGCCCGGCTTGTCGCATCCGTGACGGTCGCACAGCCGCACCGGCTTCGCCTCGCGGCTGGAGCCGTAGCTCCGCCAGCGGGGAAAGCCCCAGTCATTGGATCGGGTCGGGCGGTGCGCCATGGCCCGATGACATAGGCGGCCTACGTCGCCGCGCAACCGCCTTCGTCGCGAAAGTCCGCAACCCCGCGTTGCGTCCGACCTAAGGCCATGGCATCTATGGATGACATAAGCGTCATCAGAACGTCATGTCCGACGCGGTCCGCGATCGGAGGACGTGGATCTAGGAGCCAAGGTGTCCCCGTCCAAATCCCTCCTGGCGACGGCGCGAAGCGACATCCCGGCCTCCATCGTGGTGGCGCTGGTCGCGCTGCCGCTGTGCCTGGGCGTGGCGCTCGCCTCGGGCGCGCCGCTCTTCTCCGGACTGATCGCGGGCATCGTCGGCGGCATCGTCGTCGGCGGCCTGTCCAAGTCGTCGCTGTCCGTGGCAGGACCGGCGGCGGGCCTGACCGTGATCGTGCTCGCCGCGATCGAGCGGCTGCCGAGCTTCCAGGTCTTCACCCTGGCGGTGGTGCTGGCCGGCGTGCTCCAGCTCGCCTTCTCCTTCACCCGCGCCGGCATATTGGCGGAATTCGTCCCCTCCTCGGTCATCACCGGGATGCTGGCGGCGATCGGCCTGATCCTGATCCTGAAACAGATTCCGCACGCGGTCGGCTATGATGGCGATTTCGAGGGATCGTTCGAATTCGCCACCGCCGGCGGCAACACCTTCGTCGACCTGTGGAACAGCCTGAGCCGCGGGCTGACGGCCGGCGCGGTGCTGATCGGCGGGATCAGCCTGGCGTTCCTGTTCTGGTGGGACCATGCCAAGCCCAAGCACGGCCCGCTGCGCTTCCTGCCCGGCCCGCTGGTCGTGGTGATGATCGGCGTGATCGGCAATCTGCTGCTCGGCCTGATCCATCCCGAATGGCAGCTCGGCCCCAAGCATCTGGTGCAGGTGCCGATCGCCGACAGCGCCTCCGCCTTTGTCGGCCTGTTCACCCTGCCCGATTTCTCCGCCATCGCCAGCCCGGCGGTATGGACCACGGCGGCGACGCTGGCGATCGTCGCCAGCCTGGAGTCGCTGCTCAGCGTCAAGGCGGTGGACGAGATCGATCCCAAGCGCCGCACCACCGACAAGAATTGGGAATTGATGGCGCAGGGCGGCGGCAACATCGTCTCCGGCCTGATCGGCGGCCTGCCGGTCACCTCGGTGATCGTCCGTTCCTCCGCCAATGTCGATGCCGGCGCGGACAGCAAGCTGTCGACCATCCTGCACGGCACCTGGCTGCTGGTGTCGGTGGCGCTGATCCCGGCGGTGCTGAACCTGATCCCGCTATCGGCGCTGGCCGCCGTGCTGATCGCCACCGGCTACAAGCTGGCCAAGCCCAAGCTGTTCCTGGAGCGGTACAAGCAGGGCTGGAGCCAGTTCGTGCCGCTGGTCGTCACCGTCGTCGCGATCCTGTTCACCGACCTGCTGATCGGCATCCTGATCGGGCTGGCGGTCGGCTTCGTCTTCGTGATCGCGCGCAACTTCCGCACCGCGATCACCTATGCCTGCGACGGCAGCGACTGCTTGGTCCGCGCGCGGCGCAACCTCTACTTCATCCACAAATACGAGTTGCAGAAGAAGCTGGAGCTGGTGCCGCCCGACAGCGACCTGCTGATCGACCTGTCGTCGACCAGCTATGTCGACCTGGACAATGTCGACATCATCAACGCCTTCATCAAGAACGCCGCCTATCGCGGCATCCGGGTGGTGGTGCGCGGCGATATCGCCGAACGGACGCTGCCGCTGATCAACGCCCCCGCCGCCGAGGTTCGTTTCGCATGAAAGTGACCAAGCAGATCCTGCTCGCCAACCAGGCCTGGGCGAAGGAGCTGACCGACGAGAATCCGGACTTCTTCACGCGCCAGACGGCGGGGCAGAAGCCGCAGTTCCTGTGGATCGGCTGTTCCGACAGCCGCGTCAGCCCGGAGCAGAAGACCCAGTCGCTGCCCGGCCGCATGTTCATCCACCGCAACATCGCCAATCTGGTCCATGACGACGATCTGAACCTGCTGTCGGTGATCCAATATGCGGTCGACGTGCTGGAGGTGCCCAATATCGTCATCTGCGGCCATCATGGCTGCGGCGGCATCCGCGCGACGCTGGACGGCGGGGTCACCGGTCCGGTCGACCGCTGGCTGGAGAATGCCCGCGAAGTCTGCCGCGCCCATGCCGATGAGCTGGACCATTTGCCCGCCGACCAGCGCGTCGACCGGCTGGTGGAGATGAACGTGCGCGACCAGTTGCTTCATCTGGCGGGGATCGACACGGTCGCCAACGCCTTCGCGCAAGGGCGCGACCTGACGCTGCACGGCTGGGTCTATGACATTCGCGACGGACGGCTCAAGCCGCTGATGGAGATCGACCGCCACACCGATCTCGGCCGGGTCGGCCGGCCGGAGACGGTGCTGATCGACTCGTGAGCGGGGAGGCTGGCGGTTATTTGCCGGGGATCTGGAAGCTGATCCGCTGGACATTGCCGCCACAGCCTAGGCCGCCATCGGGCCGATAGGTCTTGGCGAAACGCGCCCTGCCCATGAAGTCGCTCGCCGCCTGCGAGAAGATGAAGGGCGGATAGCTGAGCAGGGTGCGCGGTTCGGAGGTGCGGCCATCCGCGCCGATGTCATACTGCACCTGGGTCCAGCCTTCGAAGCCCCAGGCCTGCGCCTCTTGCGGGAAGGCTTCCGCTCCCGGCGTGGACACCATCCGGGGGCGCGCATCGAGCACGGCGCATTGCTGAGCATTCAGGCCGGTCATCGCGAAGGCGGAGCGGGCGGCGTCGGGCTTGCCGGCTTCGATCTGCAACGAGGCGAGGCGTACCAGCGCGCCCACTTTCAACGGGTCGTCCTTGGCCAGGGCCGCGTCATCGACGACTTGGCGCAGGATGATCTCGCGATCCCTGTTCGCGCTTGCCCGCTTCGAATCGACATGGTCGACCAACGCCAGCCGCAGCGCCGCGCGCGCTTGCGGATCATCCGCATAGAAGGGCTTGTTCAACAAGGGCGTGACGGCGCGCTGGAACTGGTCCTTGCGATCATCGGCGGACCGATAGGCCGCGGCCGGCAGTTCCAGGGCCAGGCGTGGCAGCGGCGGCACCGCATTCGCCTCGGCGATGGCGAGGCCACGCTCGTACAGCGACGATCGCTCCTCGCGCGGCACGACGCGGTTGTTGGCGAGCGTGATGAGCGCCGCCAGCACTGCGAGCGACTTGGGGTCTCGCGCCTCGGCCGTCGCCAGGGCGGCCCGTTGCGCCGGCAGCGCCAAGGCATCGCTGCCGTCCGCGACCAGGGTGACGGGCGCACCCTTTTCGGTCAGCCAGGCGGCCAGCGCCTGGTCGAAGCTGTCGCTGATCGCCGGGCGGGGAAAGGCGGTCGAGCACCGCATCTCGACCCGCGCATTGTATCGGAAGAAGGTCGGAAGGGCCGCGACATCCTCGACCGGCCATGACCAGTCGCGCACCGCCTGCGCGAAGGCCAGGGCGACCTTCCCGCCCCCGCTCGAATAGATGGGCGTCACGGACTGGGTCGAGCCATCCTCGGCGATGCTGAATTGCACCACGGCCATGTCGTCGGGCTTCAACCCCGCTTCACCCCCGCAATCCGGGGCGGCGAGTTGCTGCGCGATGTTGAACCGCCCCTTGGGCAGGCGACCGGCTCCGGTCATCGCCATGTAGCGGCGCGCCTCCTCGCGGTTGCCGGTCAGCAATAACGCGATCGCGGCGTCCGAACGGGCGCCGACATCCCCGATCGACGTCCGCTCGGTCAGGCCGCCCATGGCACTGACCGCCCGGATCGCGCTCGCCTTCGCGGCGGGCAGGTCGTTGGTGTTCATCTGCAGTTCGGCGCGGCGCTGTTCGATCAGCCCGCGCGCATCCGAGGCCAGCTTGGTCCGCGCAGCCAGCGCGTCGATCCGTCCCATCGTCGCGCGGGCGGCCGCCGGATCGACGAAGGTCTGCACATGAACCAACGACAATTGCGCGCCCAGCTTCTCGCCCGGCGCGGTCGCCGCCGCCTCGGCCGCCGCATAGGTGCTGGCCGCCCCGGCATAGTCGAGCGTCTCCACCGCGATCGCCCCCAGTTCGAGCTGGGCCATCACCCGGTCCTCGGCCAAGCTGGCATCGCGTGCCGGCAGGCCGGCCAATCCCGCGCGCAGAGCCGCGATCGCTTCGTCGTAACGGTGGAGCCGGAACAGGATGCTGCCCTTGCGGACCTGGACGATGGCATGGCTGCGGGTGCCGGCCTTGGTGCGCGTTTCCAGCGCCTGCCAGGCGGCAAGCGCGGCCGCGCGGCTTTCGGGCTTCTCCGACAGCGCGGTCGCGGCTTCGAAGTCCTGCTGCACGGTACGCGCGGGCTGTTGCGCAACGACGGGAACCGGGACCGCCGCCCCCCCGATCGCCAGCACCGCCGCGCCGATCGCAAATCCGCTCTTCATCACCCGTTCCCCTCGTCGATGCACCCTTGGTGCCGCGACGGGGAGAAAATAGCCAGAGGATCTGTAAGCCGGGTTCTGTCCCCCCGCGCAAGGCAGGATGGGCGACCATTCCTCTAGGACGATGCTTGCGCATCGCCTCCAGCAACCAACCCGGACGACGGGTGGAAACACACCCATGCGCCGTCCCTATTCGGTCTTGCTCCCGGTGGGGTTTACCATGCCGCTTCCGTTACCGGTCGCGCGGTGCGCTCTTACCGCACCCTTTCACCCTGACGTCGCCGAAGCGGTCGCCGTCTGCTCTCTGTGGCACTGTCCCTGGGGTCGCCCCCGCCGGGCGTTACCCGGCACCGCTGTTTCATGGAGCCCGGACTTTCCTCGCCCCCAATCGCTTGGGGCCGCGGTCGCCCGATCCTCTGGCTGCGGCCTCCTTAGTCGTCGCCTTGCGGTTTGGGAAGCAGCAGCGCGAGCAGGATCATGCGGCATTCCGCATCGATCTCGCCATCGATCATTTCGGGGCGGAAGCGACGCTGGAAGGCCATGATCGCCGCCATCCGGTCCGACACGTCATAGCCGAACCGCTCCAGCGCCAGGCAGAAGCCGGCCTCGCTCCATTTCGGGTCGAGCAGGTTCTTGGTCGGGCGGGGCAGCGCCAGCCGCAGCCGCGCCAGGCTGTGCCAGGGAAACAGCTCGCCCGGATCGCGCTTGCGGGCGGGGGCGATATCCGAATGGCCGACGATGTTGCCGCGCGTGATGCCGTGCCGGTCCTTCACCGCCATCACCAGCCGGATCACCGCCGCGACCTGTTCGTCCGGGAACGGCCGATAGCCCCAGTCATGGCCGGGATTGACGATCTCGATGCCGATGCTGGCGGAGTTCACGTCGTCGATGCTGCGCCAGTGCGACTTTCCCGCGTGCCAGGCGCGCTTGTCCTCGTCGACCATGCGCATGATGGTGCCGTCCTCGGCGACCAGATAATGGCACGACACCTTCGCCGCCGGATCGCGCAACCGCGCGATCGCGCTGTCGGCGTCCTGCATCCCCGTATAGTGGAGCACGATCATCGACACGGGGAGCGTTCGCTCGTCCCAATTGGGCGAGGGCGTATCGATGATCGTCATGACCGACCGTTGGCCCGAAACTGTTTCGACGGCAAGACGGCATGATCATGCCGCGACCAGCTTCTCCTCGCCATCGACCCGGCGATAGAAGCCGCGGAACCGCCGGCACGGCTCGAACGCGTCGCTATGGCCGATCACCGTCTCGCCGGCGCCCAGCACCAGCGTGCCGCCGGGCCGAAGCGCCTGGGCCAGTGTCTCGAAGACCCGCGCCTTGGTGACGGGCGACAGATAGATCAGCACGTTGCGGCACAGAACCAGGTCGAACCGGCCCGGCGGCGCCCGATCCGCGACCAGGTTCTGGCGGCGGAACTGGACCATCCGCACCAGCTCGGGCCGCGCGTGCCAGTCGCCGCCCTCGCCCTCGAACCAGCGCATCATCCGCCGGATCGGCAGGCCGCGCTGGATCTCGAACTGGGTGAAGCGCGCGGCGCGCGCACGCGCCAGCGCCTGTTCCGACACGTCGGTGGCGACGATCTCCGGCATGGAAGCGCCGCTGTCCGCCTGTCGCTCGGCGAAGAGCATCGCCAGCGACAACGGCTCCTGCCCGGTCGCGCAGCCCGCGCTCCACAGCCGGACGCGGTGGCCGGCCCCCTCATGCGCGGCGACCACCTCGGCCAGCTGGTCGAAGACCGCCGAATCGCGGAAGAAGGAACTCTCGCTATTGACCAGCGCATCGACGATGCGGTCGCCGATCCCCGGATCGCGACCGTTGAGCAGCAGCGCGACGAGCTGGTCGAGCGTGTCGAGCGATCGTTCGCGGAGCAACGGGATCAGCGCGGTATCCAGCCGCCAGCTGCGATAGCTGGCCAGTTGCTGCCCGGTCCGCGCTTCCAGCAGCGCGCCCAGTACCGCCGCCGCGTTGCTGGAGACGGGCGGGGTGGTCGCGCTCGGCATCACCGCGCCTCGCCGCCGACCAGCAACGTGCGGATCGCCGCCGGGGTCAGCACCGCATCGGCGCGATCGGCCGCGACGACCGCGCCCGGCATACCCCAAACGACCGAACTCGCCTGATCCTGTACGATCACCCGTCCTCCTGCCGCGCGGACATGGCCCGCCCCCTCCGCGCCGTCGCGGCCCATGCCGCTGAGCACGATCGCCAGCAGCCGCTCCCCGTAGATCGCCGCCAGCGACGCCAGCATCGGATCGACCGAGGGCAGGCAGCCGCTGACCGCCGGCGCGGTCGACAGCTTCACGGCCGCACCGCGGTCTCCCCCCCGTTCCCCCAGGGCGACGCAGCGGAGATGCGCATCGCCGGGTGCGACGATCAGCCGGCCGGGGCGGATCCGCATCCGATCCTCCGCCACGTCGCAGGGGCGGCCGGAGATCGTCGCGAGCTGCGCCGCGAAATAGGGCATGAAGGCGGCCGGCAGATGCTGGGTCACCAGCACCGGCGCGCGGAAGGTCGCGGGCAAGCGGCCCAACAGCTGGCCCAGCGCATGGATGCCGCCGGTCGAGGCGCCGATCGCGACCAGATCGAACGAGCGGTCCGCCGCGACCGTCGCGGGCAGGCCGGGCGGCGGCGCGACCGACTTTCGCGACGGCGACGCGGCGGGCTCCATGACGATGCCGGTGCCGGCCGGCGACCGGTCGATCAGCCGGTCCAGCCGGTCGAGCAGGGTGCGACCGAAGGCGCTGGTCAGCGCCGCCGTATCGGGCTTCACCAGCGTATCCGCCGCCCCCATCGCCAGCGCCTGCACGGTCGCCGCCGCGCCGTCGCCGACCGAGGAGGAAACGACGACGATCCGCGCGCCCCGCCCGGCCGCGATCAACTGGGGCAAGGCGGTCAGCCCGTCCACGCCGGGCATGTTCACGTCGAGCAACAGGATGTCGACCCGGGTCCGGCCCAGGAAATCCAGCGCCGCCGCCACCGATCCGACCGCGCCGGCCACCATGAACCGGTCGCCCGCATCGATCAGCCGCGACAGCACCGCCCGCGCGACGACCGAATCGTCGACGATCAGGACGCGCGGCGGCAAATCCGGTGGGTCGTCAAAGGCGGGGGACGGGGACAGGATGACCTCGATTCCAGAGGAGGCTTCCGAAGCGGACCAGGGTCGCGTCAGGCCAGCCCGACGATCTGCAGCTTGCTTTCCAGCGTCTCGCGATCGAACGGCTTCATGACATATTCGTCCGCCCCCGCCTCGATCGCCGCGCGGATATAGGCCATGCCGTTCTCCGTGGTGCAGAACACCACCTTGGGCCGGCGCGGCAGGTCGGAATCGCGCAGCGCGCGCAGGAAATCCATGCCGCTCATCACCGGCATGTTCCAGTCGAGCAGCACCACATCGGGCACGGCGGCGCGACACGCCTCCAGCGCCTCGCGGCCGTCACAGGCCTCGCGCACCTCGAAGGCCAGCGTCTCCAGGATATGGCGGGCGACCTTGCGGATCACCTTGGAGTCATCGACCACCAGACACGTCTTCATCCGTTCACCTTCCGTAACGCGGCACAATATTTCTAGATGGCAAGGAGTAAGCATCGGCTTAATCCCCCTCGCCTTTCCATCAGGCGGCGGCGCGATCCGCCGCCGGAACCAGCACCTTGAGGTCGATCACCAGCAGCGGCTCGCCGTCGCGCTCGACGATGCCGGCGGCGGCGGCATCCCAGCCGCTGTCCAGCGCCAGCCCGGCCGACAGCGGATGCCGCTCGAACGGCGCGATGTCCTCCAGCGCATCGACCAGAAAGGCATAGTGATGGCCGTCGATCTGCGCGATCACCGCCCGCCGGGGCGTCGCGGTCGGCGACAGGCCCAGCGTCACCCGGGTGTCGATCACCGTCACGACGCGGCTGCGCAAGGCCGCCAGCCCGCGCACCGCCCCCGGCGCGCGCGGCACCGCGACGATCCCGCCGATATCGACCACCGAATCGACGTCGCCGGCATCGATCGCGACCCAGCGGTCGGCGACATAGGCCAGCAAAAACAGCTTCCGGTTCATGCCACCGCCCTCCCGGCGCGTTCGGCGACCGCCGCGATCAGGGCGGCGCGGTCATAGCGATAAACGGTCGCGGTGGTGTCGCCGCTGCCGATGCCGGCCGGGCCGAGCGGACGCCGGCTGAGCCGCACCAATCGTTCGACATCGCCACCGGCACCGGCATCGGCCGCAAGCTCCTCCATCGCCAGCGTCACCGCCACCGACTCGTCGCCCCCCGGCGCGGTCGTGCAGCGATAGCCCGCCGCCTCCAGCACCGGCCGCAGGAAGGTGTCCATCCATCCCGTCCCGTCGCATCGCAAATGGCAGAGGGGGCGGCTGGCGGGGGCCCGGACCTCGCCCGCGAACAGCGCGTGCGGATCGAGCAGTTCGACCTGCTCGCCCTCGATCACCACCACCCCGGCGATGCCCGGTCGGCCGCGCGCCGGGGCCATGGCGGCGGGCAGGCGGACGATCTCCTGCGCCTCCGCCACGGCGTAGAACAGCTCCACATGGCCATCGGTCAGGCGCAACAGCGTGACCTCGCCCGCGACCGGCACGTCGCCCATCGCGACCAGCGGGATCACCCGCTCGTCCAGCGCGAGGTGCAGCCGGCCACCGGTCCAGCGGATCGCCTCCGCCGCGACCGATTCGACCCGGTCGACCACCGCCAGCGCGATCGCACGGCGGCGCCCGTCGAGATCGTCGAACCACAGGGCCGGAATGCCGGGGGCTTCGGCCGCCCCTGCTTCCGCCACCGCGTCGGCGGCGAGGCCGAAGCGCAGGCCGGCGACCGTGGCGATGCCGCTGCAATCGAGCAGCAGCAGCGGCAATCCACTGTCGGGCAGGGTCTGCCCGGCATAGATGCCGCTGGCCATCACCGCCGGCGCGGCCGGCTTCACCACCAGTTCCTCGCTGTCGAGCACCGCGTCGATCCCCAGCGCATAATCGCCGTCGCGGGTGGAGACGATCACCAGCGCGCGGGTCGCCTCGTCTGCGATCCCCATCACCGCGCCCAGGCCGACCATCGGCAGCCGCCGGCCACGCACCGTCGCCACCTGGCGGCCGCCCAGCGTATCGATCCGCACCGCGCCGCCGGTCAGCGACACGATCTCCTCGATCGCCTGGCGCGGCACCGCGAAGCGCTGGTCGCCGACGCCGACGACGATGGTCGGGATGATCGACAGGGTCAGCGGCACCTGGAGCGTCAGGGTCAGCCCGCGCCCGCGCTGGTTGCGCAGCTCGACGCGACCGCCGAACTGTTCGATATTGGCGCGCACCACGTCCATGCCGACCCCGCGCCCGGACAGGTCGGTCACCGTATCGCGGCTCGACAGGCCGGCATGGAAGATCAGCCGGGCGCGCTGCGCCTCGTCCATCCGCGCGACCTCGGATTCCGTGTGGAGGCCGGCGGCGACCGCCTTGGCGGCGACCCGGTCGGTGTCGATGCCGCGCCCGTCATCGGCGATCTCGATCAGGATGCGGTTGCCCGACTGGCGGGCGCACAGGACCAGCCGCCCCGCCTCCGCCTTGCCGGCGGCGCGGCGCTCGGCGGGCGACTCGATGCCATGGTCGACCGCGTTGCGGATGATATGGACCAGCGGATCCCGCAGCAGCTCGATCATCTCGCGGTCCAGCTCGACATCCGCGCCCTCGATGGTCAACGCGACGTTCTTGCCCAGCGTCGCCGCGCTGTCGCGCACCATGCGGGGGACGGCGGCGAACAGCGTCTCGACCCGCTGCATCCGGGTGCGGGTGACGGTGTCGCGCATGTCCGCGACGCTGGCGGACAGCCGTTCGAGCGCACCCTCGATCCGGGGGTCGGGCGTGGTGTCGCGCAGGCGGCGGGCCAGCTCGTTGCGCGCCAGCACCATGTCCGACATGCCGATCATCATCCGGTCGAGCAGGTCGACGCCCAGCCGCACGCTGCGGATCACGGTGCGCGACGGCCCGGTGCCGGATATGGGCGCGGCGGGTGCGGCATCCGCCGCCAGCGCGGCGATCAGCAGGTCGTCGGTGCTGTCGTCGAGCGGCGCCCCCGCCACGATCGCCTCGTTCAGCTCACCGATCCGGTCGACGATCGCCAGCACGGCGCTGACCAGGGCGGTATCGGGCTGACGCAGCCCGTCGCGCGCCGCCGCCAGCACATCCTCCGCCGCATGGGCCAGCCGACCCAGGCGCGGCAGGTCGAGGAAGCCGCAGCTGCCCTTCACCGTGTGCACGAAGCGGAAGATCGCATCCAGCCGGGCGCGATCGGTCGGATCGGCTTCCCACGCGACCAATTCGCCCGAGATCGCTTCCAGCGTCTCGCGCGTCTCGGCGGTGAAATCCTGCAACAGCTCGTCCATGGGCCTCCGGGCGTTCCACCACCCTCATGGCCCGAAAGACGTTAAGACCGCCTTTACCCGGCGACCATCACCGCCCCGAAAATCATCACATTCGGCGCGGGCTCGGAGATCATCACCGATCCGTCCGAGCCGCCCGACCCCGCGACCAGCTCGTGGATCATATAGGCCGCCGCCGTGCGCGACACGAGCGCGCTCGCCGCCAGCCCGCCGGTCAGCATCGCGCGCAGTTCGGGATCGAGGATGATCCGCTGCCCCTCGATCCGCACGACGATCTCGATCCGGCCGCCGGCCGCCTCCGCACCGATGTCCAGCTGTCCGCCGCGCACCAGCGCCTCATTGGCGATCATCGCCAGGTTGAGCAGCACCTTGACCGCCGCCTTGGGCAGCGCCTCCGCCTCGACCATCCAGCCGAGCTGGGTGCGGCGCGCATCGCTCAGCAGCCCCTCGATCGCGATGCGCGCCTCGCGCGGGTCGAGCAGGTCGCCGAAACCACCCGCCGCGCCGAACGCCAAGCGGAAGAATTTGAGCTTGTTGGCGGAGGTGCGGGCGCTTTCGGCCAGCAGCTCCATGCAACGCTCGCGCATCGCCGGGTCGGTCTCGTCCGCCATCAGCTCCAGCCCGTTGTTGAGCGCGCCGACGGGCGACAACAGGTCATGGCACAGGCGCGAGCAGAGCAGGCTGGCGAAATCGACGGGGCTGATGGTCACGCGCGGGTTCCTGTGGACGACATGTCCCCTACCCTGTGGCCCGCCCGGCCGCCCCGCGCAAGCGAAGCGGCACGAACCGGCCGTGCAGCGCGCCATTCTCCACCGCGCGCCAGCCGGTCACTCGCCCGCCCGCCGCGATCAGCCAGATGCTGCCGTCCGCCACGGCATCGGCGGCGTCGCGGGGCGAGGGTTCGACCAGGCCGCTGGGATGCGAGTGATAATGGCCGATCACCGCCGGGCCGCCGCGCCGCGCCGCCCGATGCGCGGCGAGGAGGGCGGCCGGATCGATCTCGAACCGCACGGCCGGATCGGCGGCGACGTTGCGGCAGGACCGCGCCTCCAGGACCCGGTCGCCCGTGCCGAGCAACAGGCCGCAGACCTCCCGATCCGAAAAGGCGATCGCCTCCGCCGTGATCCGCTCCAGGATCGTGCTTGAAATCCGCAACGCCATCGCCATCTAGGCTAGCTCATGGACCGGGGGGTTTCCATCATCCACGCGACCATCACGCCCACGGCGGATGGCTGGCGTCTCGATCGCGCACTGGCCGATGCCGTGCCGACGCTGTCGCGCGAGCGGCTGAAGGTGCTGATCGCCTCCGGCGCGGTCAGCCAGGGCGAGGTGCTGGCGCGCGACCCCGCCAAGCGCGCGGCGGCGGGCGCGACCTTCGCGGTCGCGGTGCCCGTGCCGGCCGCGCCGCATAACGAGGCGCAGGATATCCCGCTCGCCATCGCCTATGAGGACGAGCATCTGATCGTCGTCGACAAGCCGGCCGGGCTGGTCGTGCATCCGGCGGCGGGCAATCTCGACGGCACGCTCGTGAACGCGCTGCTCCATCATTGCCGGGGCTCGCTTTCGGGCATCGGCGGGGTGGCGCGGCCGGGGATCGTCCACCGGATCGACAAGGATACGAGTGGGCTGATGGTCGCCGCCAAGACCGACCGCGCGCATGAGGGGCTGGCCAAGCAATTCGCCACGCATTCGATCGACCGGCGCTACAAGGCGATCACCGGCGGCGTGCCGCGCCCGGCGGCGGGTACGGTCGACGCGCCGCTGGCGCGCAGTCCGCAGAACCGCAAGAAGATCGCGATCGTCGCCGGCGGCAAGCGTGCCGTCACCCATTTCACGACCATCCAGCCGTTGCGCGACTCGGCCCTGGTCGAATGCCGGCTGGAGACGGGGCGGACGCATCAGGTGCGCGTGCATATGGCGTCGATCGGCCATGCGCTGCTCGGCGATCCCGTCTATGGCCGCCCGAAGGGGTGGACGCGGACGGTGACGGAATCCTTGGATTTCAAGCGGCAAGCCCTGCATGCGGCGCTGATCGGCTTCATCCATCCGATCAGCGGGGTCAAAATGGCGTTCGAAAGTGCGATGCCGCCCGATATGCAGGAACTGTTCAGTCATCTTCACGTATAAATAGCAGGTGTATGCCGCGCTGCGGCGAGCACCTCTTCAGGAAAGGGTATTGATCATGGCGAAAGGCTCGAACGTCCCGGCGACGATTCCTGCTCTGGGCGGCGAGCAGAGCCTGAACCGGTATCTGTCCGAGATCCGCAAGTTCCCGCTCCTCCAGCCGGAGGAGGAATATATGCTGGCCAAGCGGTTCCAGGAACATGGCGATACCGACGCGGCGGCGCGGCTGGTCACCAGCCACCTGCGCCTCGTCGCCAAGATCGCGATGGGCTATCGCGGCTATGGCCTGCCGACCTCGGAGCTGATCTCCGAGGGCAATATCGGCCTGATGCAGGGCGTGAAGAAGTTCGAGCCCGATCGCGGCTTCCGCCTGGCCACCTATGCGATGTGGTGGATCCGCGCCTCGATCCAGGAATATATCCTGCGCTCGTGGAGCCTGGTGAAGATGGGCACCACCGCCGCGCAGAAGAAGCTGTTCTTCAACCTGCGCCGCATGAAGTCCAAGCTCGACGCGTTCGAGGACGGCGACCTGCGTCCCGAGGACGTGACCAAGATCGCCACCGACCTGGGCGTGACCGAGACCGAGGTCGTGTCGATGAACCGTCGCATGGCGATGGGCGGGGACACCTCGCTCAACGTGCCGATGCGCGAGGATGGCGAGGGCCAGTGGCAGGATTGGCTGGCGGACGATGCGCCGCTGCAGGACAGCATCGTCGCCGAGCAGCAGGAGAAGGACGTCCGCCACGACATGCTGGTGTCGGCGATGGACGACCTGAACGACCGCGAGAAGCACATCCTGACCGAACGCCGCCTGACCGACGATCCCAAGACGCTGGAGGAATTGAGTCAGGTCTATGGCGTCAGCCGCGAACGCGTCCGCCAGATCGAGGTCCGCGCCTTCGAGAAGCTGCAAAAGGCGATGATGCGGATCGCCGGCGAGAAGCGGCTGCTCGCGGCGGCCTGACATGGTCGGCACCGTCGTCATCGGCGGCGGTGCGGCCGGGATCGCCGCGACCCGGCATCTGCATGATGCGGGCCATGACGTGCTGCTGGTCGAGGCGAGCGATCGCCTCGGTGGCCGGGCTCGCAGCCATGCCATCCCCCTCGCGGGTGGCGGTGTGGCCATGGTCGATCTCGGCTGCGGCTGGCTGCACAGCGCCGGGCGCAATCCCTGGACGCGGATCGCCGGGCGTGCCGGCTTCGCCATCGACCGGTCCTCGCCCAATTGGGACACGCAATGGCGCGACCTGGGCTTTCCGCCCGAGGCGCAACAGGCGTTCGGCGCGGCCTGGCAGCGTTGGGAGGACGTCGCCCATGCCGCGCTGGACGGGCCCGATCGGCCCCTGTCCGACTTCGTCGCGGCCGACGATCCGTGGCGGCCGCATCTCGACGCGATCTCCGGCTATGTGAACGGCGCGCCGCTCGCCCGCGTGTCGCTGCACGACTGGGCGGCTTATGAGGATGCGGCGACCGACGACAATTGGACGTTGCCCGATGGCTATGGCACGCTGGTCGCCGGTCATGCCGAGGGCCTGCCGGTGCGATGGTCGACGCCGGTCCATCGCATCGACCATCGGGGCAGGAGCCTGCGGCTCGACACGCCGGACGGCACCATCGAGGCGGACCGGGTGATCGTCGCGGTGCCGACCACCATGCTGGCCAGCGGCGCCCTCAGCTTCAGCCCGGCGCTTCCCGCCAAGCAGGCGGCGTCCGATGCCCTGCCGCTCGGGCTGGCGGACAAGGTCTTCCTCACCGTCGACCGGCCGATCTGGCCGACCGGCGCGCATCTGACCGGCGATCCGCACCGCGCCTGCACCGCCAGCCATCGGCTCTCCCCGTTCGGCCATCCAATCATCGAAAGCTTCTTCGGTGGCGATTGCGCGGAAGCCTTGGCGACGGAGGCCGACGCCACCGCCTTCGCGATCGACGAACTGGTCGCCCTGCTCGGCAGCGACTGGCGACGACGCCTGCACCCTGCCATCGCCACGCGCTGGCGGCACGAACCGCATATCGGCGGCAGCTACAGCCATGCGCGGATCGGCTATCGGACCGCGCGGGCGATCCTGGCCGAACCGGTGGACGACCGGCTGTTCTTCGCGGGCGAGGCCTGCTCCCCGCAGGATTTTTCCACCGCGCACGGCGCCTATCAGACCGGTGTCGCGACCGCCGAAGCGGTGATCGCCCACGCCGGTCGCTGACCCGCCCCCTTGATGCCGGACAGCGGCGCGATAAGGATCGCGGCCATGCTCTGGTTCTTCCGTTGGCTGCTCAAGGCGGCCCTGGTCTTCATGCTCGGTTCGGTGCTGTGGGTGTTGGCCTATCGCCTAGTGCCGCCGCCCTTCACCTTCACGATGCTGGGCGACGTGATCGGCGGGCGGAGCGTCACCAAGGACTGGATGCCGCTGTCGGAGATGGACCCGAACATGGCGCGCGCCGCCATCGCCGGCGAGGATTCGCGCTTCTGCTCACATTCGGGCTTCGATTTCCGCGCGATCGGCGCGGCGGCGATGCGCAATGCGGAGGGCGGCCGCATCCGGGGCGGATCGACGATCAGCCAGCAGACCGCGAAGAACGCCTTCCTGTTCCAGGGCGGCGGCTATCTGCGCAAGGCGGTGGAGGCCTGGTTCACCTTCCTGATCGAGCATCTCTGGGGCAAGCGCCGGATCATGGAGGTCTATCTCAACATCGCCGAGACGGGGATCGGCACCTATGGCGCCAATGCCGGGGCGATGCGCTATTTCGGTCATGACGCGTCGCACCTGACCCCGCTGGAGGCCGCGCGCATCGCCGCCGTCCTGCCCCTGCCCAAGAAGCGCGCCGCCATCGATCCACGCGGCTTCGTCCGCCGGCATGGCAATGTGCTGGCACGATATGTCGGCGTGGTGCGGCGGGGCGGCTTGGACCGTTGCCTGTCGTAGAGATACGTAGAGGACCAAGCCCGCCGTCCCTGTCACCTAGACCATGATGACATCAGGCTGACGCATATCCGGAGTTGCGCAGATAGTTGCGGCACTCGTCTGGTGAGAAGGCATTGAGGAGCGATCCGACACGGCGCCATGTTGCTTCATGGGATCGCTCTG
>NZ_QLJH01000020.1 GCF_003951315.1 Sphingomonas sp. S-NIH.Pt15_0812 | reverse complement strand
CCCCTGCCCCTGCGAAACCGAACATCCTCATCATCGTCGCCGACGATCTCGGCTATTCCGACCTCGGCGCATTCGGTGGCGAGATCCGGACGCCCAATCTCGACGCGCTCGCGGCACGGGGGCTGAAGCTGACCGGCTTCCATTCCGCGCCGACCTGCTCGCCGACACGATCGATGCTACTGTCGGGCACCGACAACCATCTCGCCGGGCTGGGCAACATGGCGGAGATGCTGACGCCCAATCAGATCGGCCGGCCCGGCTATGAAGGCCATCTGCCGGACGATGTCGTCACGCTGGCGGACCGGCTGCACGACCTTGGCTATGCGACGCTGATGGCGGGCAAATGGCATCTCGGCACGCGCGCGGAGGACAGTCCCGCCCGCCACGGCTTCGACCAGAGCTTCGACCTCGCGCAGGGCGGCGGCAATCATTACGGGCTCGACCTCGCCGGGGACGACAAGCCGGGCACCACCTATTGGGAAAACGGGCGCCGGCTCACCAGCCTGCCGCCGGGTTTCTACTCCTCCGACACCTATGCGACGAAATTGATCGAGCAGCTTGGCCGTGCCGACCCGGCCAAGCCCTTCTTCGCCTATCTGACCTTCACCGCGCCGCATTGGCCGCTCCAGGCGCCCGACGAAGACGTGGCGCGCTACCATGGTCGCTACGACGCGGGGTTCGAGGTGCTGCGCGCCCGCCGCCTCGCCAGGCTGAAGGCGCTTGGGCTCATCTCCGCGAAGGTCACCCCGCACGATCTCGTCCTGCCGCCCGGCCGCCGCTGGGCCGACCTGTCGCCGGCCGAACGCCAGGAACAGGCGCGACTGATGGAGATCTACGCCGCCATGGTCGACCGGATGGACCAGAATGTCGGCCGGGTCATAGCCCACCTCAAGGCGACGGGCCGGTACGACAATACGATCATCCTGTTCACCGCCGACAATGGCGCCGAGGGGATCGACATTGCGCGCTCCGAACTCCCGGAGTTCCGCGCCCGCGTCGCCAAGGCGGACAATCGCTTCGACAATCTCGGCAAGCCGACCTCCTATGCCGGCTACGGCCCCGGCTGGGCGCAGGCGGCAACGGCGCCGTCATGGCTGTACAAGGGGTACACCACCGAGGGCGGCACCCGCGTCGCCGCCTTCATCGACTGGCCGGGCGCGCGACGGACCGGCGTCAGCACGACCTATGGCACGGTGATGGACGTGGTGCCGACGCTGGTCGAGGCCGCGGGTGGAACATGGCAGGGCACGCACTATGCCGCACGCCCGGTCCAGCCGGTGCGCGGGCGGAGCTGGCGCCCCTATCTGACCGGTGCGGCCGACCGGGTACATGCGCCCGGCGAGGCGATCGGCAGCGAATTGTTCGGGCGGCGGGCGGTACGCCAGGGGGACTGGAAGGCGGTGAACCTCGGCGATGCGTGGCGATTGTTCAACATCGCCGACGATCCGGGCGAAACGAACGACCTCGCCACGCGGGAGCCGGCTCGGCTCAAGACGCTGATCGCCGCCTGGGACGCCTATGGCCGAGAAACGGGCGTCATCATGCCCTCCGTCCCGAGCCGCTATCCATGATCCGGATGGCCTTGATCGCGGTGCTGGTCGCGAGCGGCCTGCACGCCGATGCCGCGCCGGTCGCCGCCACCATGGCCTCGCCGTCCTGCGCCGGCAGCTTCGCGGATGGCAGCGTCCCTGTGCCCGCCACGCGCTTCCTGATGGGCAGCGACGCCTTCTATCCGGAAGAACGGCCGCGCGTCGCCGTCACCGTCCCCGCCTTCGGCATCGACGCGCACGAAGTGACCAATCGCCAGTTCGCCGCCTTCGTCGCCGCCACCGGCTATCGGACGGATGCCGAACGGCCCGGCGGGGGCGCGTTCGTCTTCTCGCCGCCGCCGGCCGATCAGCCGTTTCTCGCACCCGATCCGGCGACCTGGTGGCGTTTCGTGCGCGGGGCGGACTGGCGCCATCCGCATGGGCCGGGCGGCGACATCGCCGGTCATGCCAACGATCCCGTGGTCAACGTGACCTTCGCCGATGCCAGCGCCTATGCGCGCTGGGCGGGCCGCGCCCTGCCGACCGAGGAACAATCCGAAGCCGCCGCCCGGATCGGCGTCCGCGATCCCGACGCCGCGCCGGAACGCCACGCCGCCAATTATTGGCAGGGGCATTTCCCCCTGCACGACACCGGTGCCGACGGATGGATCGGTCCTGCCCCGGCGGGCTGCTTCACGCGCAGTCCGATCGGGACCTACGACCTGATCGGCAATGTCTGGGAATGGACGCGCAGCTGGTATCTGCCCGGGCACGGCGCCTTCGTCACCGGCGACGGGACGCCGGGCAATCCCAGCTTCGACCCGCGACAGCCGCAGGCCCGTGCCCGCGTGATCAAGGGCGGCTCGTTCCTGTGCGCCGCCCATTACTGCGCCCGCTATCGCCCCGCCGCCCGCCACGCGCAGGACGAGACGCTCGCCGCCTCGCATCTGGGCTTCCGCACGGTCAGCCTGGCAGCCCCCCGATAAGACATTGGTGCAAAGCCCTTCTTGGGACCGGCCAAGGCCACAGCGTTTTGCATTGCTCCCATGGTCCGGCATGGCGTGTCGCCATGACCATCGATCTCGCCATTCTCTACGAACATCCGCAATGGTTTACGCCGCTGTTCGCCGCGCTCGACCGGCGCGGCGTCGGCTATGAGGCGCGGACCCCGCGCACCACCTTCGACCCCGCCGATCCCGCCCCGCCCGCCCCCGTCATCCTCAGCCGGCTGGCGATGTCGGCGTTCCTGCGCGAGGCGGAACATCCGATCTTCTGGGCGCAGGCGCTGCTCGCACGCTGGGAATTGTCGGGCGCGCGCGTGCTCAACGGCACCCCGGCGCTCGCGATCGACACGTCGAAGGCACGTCAACTCGCGCTGATCGCCTCGCTGGGGCTTGCCATCCCCGCGACCCGCGTCGTCCACCGCGCCGCCGACGTCCCCGCGGCGGCGGCCACGATCGGCTTTCCGCTAGTGGTGAAGGCGAATATCGGCGGCGCGGGCGCGGGCATCACCCGTTTCGACGACATGGACGCGCTGCGGGCCGCCGTCGCCGACGGCACGCTGCCGACCAGCATCGACGGCGTCCTGCTGGTCCAGGACTATGTGCCCGCCCGTGACGGTACGATCACGCGGATCGAGACGCTCGACCGCGCCTATCTCTACGCCATCGACGTCGCCGGAGGTGGCGCGTTCGACCTGTGCCCGGCCGATGCCTGCCAGGTCCCCGGCAGCGCGATCACCATGACCGCGACCGCGCCGGCCGCCCCCTTGCGCGATGCGGCGGAGCGGATCGCCCGCGCCGCCTCGCTCGACCTGGGCGGGGTCGAGGTGATGATCGACGACCGCGACGGCACGCCCCGCTTCTACGACGTCAACGCGCTGTCGAACTTCGTCGCCAAGCCCCTCGACGTGCTGGGTTGGGACCCGCACGATCGGCTGGTCGACCGGATCGTCGGCTGGATCGAGGAGGCACGCTGATGCGCTACGGATTCTGGATGCCGGTGTTCGGCGGCTGGCTGCGCAACATTCCCGACGAGGGCATGGACGCGAGCTGGGCCTATGCCAAGGCGCTCACACAGAATGCCGAGCGCTGGGGATACGACCTGACGCTGATCGCGGAGCTCAACCTCAACGACATCAAGGGGATCGAGCAGCCCGCGCTCGACGCCTGGTCGACCGCCGCCGCGCTCGCCGCGGTGACCGAGCGGCTGGAGCTGATGGTCGCGGTACGTCCCAATTTCCACCATCCCGCGCTGTTCGCCAAGGCGGCGGCCAATATCGACCGGATCGCCGGGGGGCGCCTGTCGCTCAACGTCGTGTCGAGCTGGTGGGCCGACGAGGCGCGCCAATATGGGCTGCAATTCGACCAGCATGACGATCGCTATGCCCGCACCGGCGAATGGCTGAGCGTCGTCGACGGCCTGTGGACGCAGGAGCGGTTCAGCTTCGCAGGCCAGTTCTACACGACCGACGCCGCGATCTGCGCGCCCAAGCCCGTCAAGCGGCCGACGGTCTATGCCGGTGGCGAAAGCGAGGCCGCCAAGACGATGATCGCGGCGCGATGCGACGCCTATGTCATGCACGGCGATCCCGTCTCCGCGATCGCGCCGAAGATCGCGGACATGGCCGGCCGTCGTCGCGCCGCCGGGGGGCCTCCGATGCAATATGGCATGGCCGCCTATGCGATCGTGCGCGACAGCGAAGCGGAGGCGAAGCGCGAGCTGGAGCGGATCACCACGGTCACCGACCTGCCTGCAGGCTATGCCAATTTCGACCAGTGGCTGTCGGGCACGCAGCTGGAGCGCGAACTGAAGCTTCAGGAATATTCCGTGTCCAATCGGGGCCTGCGTCCCAATCTGGTCGGCACGCCCGAGCAGTTGAAGGAACGGATCGCCGAATATGAGGCGGCGGGCCTCGACCTGCTGCTGTTGCAGATGAGCCCGCAGGCGGAGGAAATGGAGCGTTTCGCCGCGCAGGTGATGGGCACGACCGCCCTGCGGGCCACCGTCGCGGCATGAGGATCCCTGCCGTCGGCCGGATATTGGCCGGCCTGATCGCCGGCCTGGGCCTGGGCTATCTGGCGGGACCGGACAACGTCGCCCTGCCCGCCTTGCAAACGATCGGCGGGGTTTGGCTCGACACGTTGCGCATGCCGATCATCCCCCTGGTGTTCGCGCTGGTGGTGACCGGCCTCGGCAGCGGATCGGGCGCCGGGGGATCGAGCCGGGTCGCGCGCCGCGCGATCGGTGCATTCGTCCTCTTCCTCTCCGCCTCCGCCATATTCGGCGTCGCACTGGGTTCGGCGATGTTCAGCGGATGGCAGGTGACGGGCCTGGACGCCGTGCGGGGGACGGGCGGCAAGCTGCCCGACCTGCCGCCGCTCGGCGAGACGCTGCGCGCCCTGGTGCCGGTGAACCCGATCGCCTCGGCGGCGCAGGGCGCGATCGTGCCCGTCGTGCTGTTCGCCCTGCTCTTCGCCATCGCGCTCCGTCATATCGACCGGTCGCGCGCCGCCGCGATTGCCAATGGCTGTCAGGGCATCGCCGATGCCCTGCTCGTCATCATCGGCTGGGTGCTGCTCGTCGCGCCCCTCGGAGTCTTCGCGCTCGCCTTCGACGTCGCGGCGCGGAGTGGCTTCGCGGTGGGTGCCCTCCTGCTCTGGTACGTCGTCGCCCGCATCGTCGGCGGCATCGTCCTCCTGGCGGGGTTCGTCCTGCTCGTCGCGGTCGTCGCGCGCACGCGGCTGCCGACCTTCCTGCGCGCGGTGTTGCCCGCGCAATCGGTCGCCTTCAGCACGCAATCCTCGCTCGCATCGCTGCCGGCCATGCTCGAGGCGACGCGCACGCTCGGCCTGCCCGCGCGGCCGGTGGAGACGGTGCTGCCGCTCGCCGTAGCGCTGTTCCGAATCAGCGCGCCCACCGCGATCGGCCTCGCCACGCTCGCGCTGGCGCGGCTCAACGGCATCGAGCTCGGCTTGGGCCAGCTCGGTCTGGTGGCGCTGCTCGCGGTGCTCAACAATCTCGTGATCGCGGGGCTGCCGAACCAGATCAGCTTCTTCGCCGCCTATGCCCCCGTCGCGCTCGCCGTCGGCGTGCCCATCGAACTGCTGCCGCTGTTGCTCGCCGTGGATACCATCCCCGACATGTTCGCCACGGCGGCCAACGTCACCGCCGACGTCGCCGTCACCCTGATCCTGACCGAAGGCGCGACGGAGGAGGCGGGCGAGGCATTGACGGCAAACCAATCGTCTCCATGACCGCGCCGGCGGCCGAAAGCCCAGCTATGCCACCGACGATGTTTGCTAGCGTTTAATTCCTACTATATTGGTGGATGATCTTCATCGGAGGAGGTCCGCCATGACATGCAAGCTCGGCGACACGGCGCCGCACCCGTCCCGAGAAGGGGCGCCGGGCGACACGGGAGCGACCGATTGGCCGACAGTGGCGATCGCCGCGCTGATCTATGGCGGCTGGCTGGCGCTCACCTGGTGGCATGCGGCGCTGCCGACAGCGGCGATCGTCGTCGCGGGCGGCTGGCTCGTCGCCTGGCACGGCTCGCTCCAGCATGAGACGATCCACGGGCACCCCACGCGCTGGCGTGCGGTGAACGAGGCGATCGGCGCGGTCCCGCTGTCGCTCTGGCTGCCCTATGGCGTGTATCGCGACAGCCATGTCGCCCATCATCGCAGCCCGCACATAACCGACCCGCTCGACGACCCGGAGTCACGCTATGTCGCGACCGGGCGCGGCCTGCGCCATGACGTGGCGCGGGTCCAAGCGACACTGCTCGGGCGATTGCTGATCGGGCCGGCCATCGCCGTGCTTGCGCTGGCCGCAGACGAAGGGCGACGGCTGCGGCACCGGCCGGCCCGGGTCGCCCGCGACTGGCTGCCCCATCTCGCGCTGGTCGTGCCGATCGTCGTGTGGCTCGAATGGACGGGCTTCGGCATGCTGCGCTATATGCTGCTGGTGGTGTATCCGGGCCTGTCGCTGACGCTGCTGCGCTCCTTCGCCGAACATCGCGCCGACCTGCCGGGCCCGAGCCGGGCCGCGACGGTCGAACATGCCGGGCCGCTCGGCCTGCTGTATCTCAACAACCATCTGCATGCCACGCATCACGACCGCCCGGACCTCGCCTGGTATCGCCTGCCGGCGCATCAGCGGCGCCACCACGCGCGCCTCTCCGCCCAGGCGGGGCGCGTCTATCGCAGCTACGGCGAAATCGTCAGTCGCTTCGCGCTGACGCCGCACGACGTACTGGTCCACCCCGACCGGCAGGCGCGACGGTGAACGGGCCCGTCGCCTCGCTCGGCATGTACGACCATCCCGGCCAGCGCGCCGCCAACGACGCGCTTTGGGCGGCGATCGCCCGGCATCTGAGCGGGTATGGCATCGCCGCGCCGGACGCCCTCGACCGCGACCGGCCGGTCGAGGCGATCTGGCGCGATCCCGACCTGTTGCTTGCGCAATGCTGCGGCTATCCGCTGGTCGCCGATCCGGACCTCGCGCTGCGTGTGATCGCGATGCCGCATTATGCGCTGCCCGACTGCCCGCCGGGGCGTCATTACAGCCGCATCCTCGTCCGGGCCGACGATCCCGCGAAGACGCTCGCCGATTTCGCCGGGCGCAGGGTGGCGATCAATGCGCCGCTGTCGAACACCGGCGCGAACCTGTTGCGGGCCGCGGTGGCGCAGGTGGCGTCGCCGGACGGCTTCTTCGGCGCGACGATTGCCACTGGATCGCACCGCACCAGCATCGACGCGGTCGCCAGCGGCCGCGCGGACATCGCCGCGATCGATGCCGTCACCCATGCGGTGATCGCACGCGACGCGCCGACCGCCCTCCTGACCCTGCGGGAACTGGCGACGACCCCCCAAGCGCCCAACCTGCCCTTCGTCACCGCCTGCACGACGCCGCCTGCGGTCATCGCCGCCCTGCGGGATGCGCTGCACGCCGCCATGCGTGCGCCCGAACTGGCGACAGCCCGCGCCGCGCTGTTCCTGACCGACGTCGTGCCGGCCTCCATCCACCGTTACCATATGCTGCGACGGATCGGGCGCTCGGGACGACCGTCAGCTTGAGGTGGGCATGGTGAAGAGCACCGTCCCGCCATGACCCCGAGCGAAGCGCAGCGGATGGCCGCGATTGGCGCCGATGAACCAGCCACAGCCCTATTGCCGCCACCCAGGCCGACAGACGGTGCCACGCACCAGGATCGCGTTCACTCTCGATCTGTGCAGCCGTTTCTGCGATCACGTGCTTGTCGCCCCATGAGCCGGAGCGATCGGCCGTTCACGCGGTGGCTGGACGGCCAAGGTGCGCGCGCTCAGCGATGTCGCCGGCCGTCCCCATGTGCTGATGCTGACGGCCACCAGGTCGGCGACATGACGGCAGCGCCCGCGATGCTCGTGCAGGCGGCCGGCATGGGTTACCTCCTTGCTGACAGAGGCTCCGATGCCGACCGACTGCGCCGTTCGCTCCGTAACGCTGGAGCAGTTCCATCATTCCCGGACGGCGAAACCACAAACGCACCCTCCGCTACGACACGGACAGGTACTGCGGCGGCCACCTGATCGAGAACGCCTTCTGGCTTTGCCCTAGCACGACTATTTCAGGCTTCCCGCAATTCATCCCGATCCATCGGGGATAATTACGCATCAATTACATGAATTGGTTACTAGGCACCAAGTTGATTGTTCGGAAAATGTCGGTCCGGAAATCGGCGTTCATATCACCATCGACGTCGCCATAGAGCGATGTAACCCCCGCTGCTGTCGTGGCATCATGATGACGTCATCGCCACCCGCGCCCTGGATGGCATAAATTCCCGTCACCTTGATCGGACGCAGGTCGATCGTGTTCGCGCCCTCATTGCCGATGATCCGCGCGGTGGATACTCCTCCGGCCAGCGGCGAGTAGATTTCCTCGATCGAGTTCAGCTCGCCGACGACGATATCAACCGAGCTTCGGTCCGCCTCGATAATGTCATATCCCGATCCGCCATAGTAATTGTCGTAATAAGTGTCGACCCGGAACTCGACCCAGAACGTGTCGTCGCCGGAACCGCCATAAAGCTGGTCGACCCCCTTGCCGCCATGGAGATGGTCGTTCCCGTCGCCGCCGAACAGTGTATCGTTCCAATCCCCACCATGGGGTCATCGTCACCGCCATAGCCGTTCAGGACGTCGTTGGACCGGCCATCGGGGTCCCCCCACAGACTATCGTTACCGCTCGTGCCGTTGATCCTGGCCATATCTCTTCCCCCTGTTGGAATTGACGTTCGGAATTACCGGCGAGGTCAGGCGACCTACGCGCCTATTTTGGGCGGAACGCGGTCCCGTTGAAGATCGCGGCGGTGATATCCTCGCCCTGTCGCATCACCGCGAAGGTGGAGGTTTCAGGGCCGAACGACATCGAATAGCCACCGGCGATCCTGCCCAATGTGAAGCCGGTCATCTTCAAATGGCCGTTAGCCATGGTGAAGGCGCTGCCTTCCAGGCCGAAGCGACCGAGCGCCGCTGCGCTGCGTTGCGCGCGAAGCGTCGCCGCCGCGTCATAGGCCTTAGCCTTTGCGGTGAAGCGCTCCAACGCCTCCTCGCCATGGAGTTCTCGCATCTGTCGCCTGAATTCCGGGGCGTCATAGCCAGTTGACGAACCGACTCCGCCAGCATCGTACACGAAGCTAATCACGGTCCGCACGGCATCGATCAGCGACTGCGGCGCGCCCTCCGCCCGGTCGAGCGCCTCCTCCATGTTGCCCCGTTGCGTTGCTTCCAAATTCTTGATTCTGTCGTACCAAGCCTTGCTTTCGGCGGCGCGAGCATGTGCTGCGGGTATATCGATCTTAAGCTGCTCGACCCAAACCCTCTGCTCTTCCTCGCTTTTGCCATGTTTTTTTGCCCAGACGGCATAATGGCTAGCGACAATCTCTATTTCTTTTTCGAGATCAAACGGCTTGCTCGCTTGCGCCTCTCTGGCTTCGTCGGAAAGCTCCACCACAACGGCTGGCCCGATCATATCGCCCTGAACCGCGTCATCGCTCGTGCCTTGCTCCGAGGCCGATGCAGCTTGCCGGGTCGCGGAGGTGGTGGCGACCGCGGTGGAAGGTGTTCCCGCGTCATGGGAAATTGCCGTCATCGATGTCATCGCCTTGTCCTCGATCATCGGCAAGGCGATCGTCTGGACGTTCAAACAGCCCTGGCCTTATGCCTCAGGGTTCCACGATGCATGATTGTGGCGGTTACGGAATATATAGAATAAAATCTTGCAGAACCGTGTCGAATCGTATGTCAATTCGCGATGGCGTGGCCTACAGGATCGTCCTTATCTTTCATGTCACGGGAAATGCTGAATATAAAATGGCCTGACCGCCAATTGACCATGCAGCGTTCACCGCATCTGGCCCGACCGGCATGACATCCCGCCATCAATCGCGCCCGCCACCCGCTCCCGAAGATCCTGTGACAGCACCCGCGGTATCCGTGCCGGCCTCCTGACCCGGCTCGGAACCTGAATCGGAAAACCGCCCCCGCGTGACTCCTCAATGATCCAGAAGGGGCGGAAACAGCTCTAGCTTCTCGCTTGAAGGCGAGATCGAGGGGTGTTGGCCTTGGTTGACCCTGTTCGGGTGGGCGATCGCGCTCACCCGTGATCGATCTCGGCGCAGTCCGCTTCAGGTTTGCCAGTTAGTGCTTTATTCCACCGGCCCGATAACGACCGCGGCGTCCGGTGCCGCCCCGGTGGCGAAACGCGCGGTGACCTTCCAGGCTTGCAGGTCGACGATCGCCACATGATTATCTTCAAGCGAGACGTAGAGCGTGTTGCGGGCAAGGTTCAGGCCGGGCGCACCCGTGCCGAGTGGCAGCCGCGCCTCCTCGGAGAGCGTGACGGGATCGAGCCGCGATAAGCTTTTGTCGGCAACGTTCGAAACGATCAGCCGGCCATCCGCCTGCGTCACGACGCGAACCGCTTCGCCGCGCATCGTCCGCCGCGCACGTTCCTTCAGCGTAGCGGCATCGAGTGCATGAATCGTCCCGCTCGGTCGGTCGATCACATAGAGCGTCCGCTCGTCGGTGCTGAGGGCCATCCCCTCGGGCGCCGAGCCGATCCGCTTGCGCACCGGCATAACCTCCATGTTGTCGGGATCGATCATGATTACCGCGCCGCTCAGCGTATCAGCGACATAGGCCCGCGCTCCATCGCGACGCACGACCAGATAGTGGCTGCGCACACCGCCGACCGGGATCAGTCGCGAGGGCGCCTTGTCTCGGACCGGATCGTCGAAGCGGATCAGCACGCTGTCCTTTTCCGACAAGACGTACAGCCGGCCGCGATCATCGACGCGCACCGCATGCAGGCGTCCGAACGGCGCGAGGTCTATCGTTCTGACAAGCGTCCGCCGTACGAGATCAATGATCCACAGCTCGCTGCCACCGGCACCTGGTGCCTTCCAGCTCTCTACGCCGTAATGGCCGACGAAAGCGTAGCGCCCGGTGCGATCTGCGACGATCTCGTGCGGCTGCGTGCCAAGTTCCACAGCACCGATAGGAGTGCCGCCAGGTAGCGCGTAGAAGGCGACTCGCCCCGCGCCTTTCTCCACAAGCGCAAGCGTGTTGCCAGTCGAGATCGATGATTCGGTTCCAGCTACTGCGCGCGCACCGAGCGCCGTCGCTGCGACGAGGCCGCCTGCGAGCATCCACAAACCCTGGCGACGATCAATACGCGACATCTGCTTGGTCTCCTTAGGCGCTCAATCACGCGTTTCGCCCCGCAGCCGCTGTTGGCAATAGCCTGCGTGTTGCCTTCGGCCTCCGCGAAAGGAATTTTGAAGGTCAGCGTGTGATGAGCTTGTCGACGAACCATGTGACGACATGATCGATCAGCGCCGGCTGAAACCATGGATCGTCCCCATGCCCGGCCCCATCCACCACCACGTAATCCACCGCCGCCCCGCGTTCACATAATGCCGTTGCCATCTGTTGGCTCTGCAATGGTGAGACGAGATCGTCGTCCCGGCCATGCATCAGCAGCAGCGGGGGCTTCGTCCCCTCCAGATGGCCGAGTGGGCTGGCCGCCAGGGCCTTGGCCCGATCGCTGCCGATCGTTGCTCCGGGGAAATCGCCAAACGCCACGCCATGGACTAGCAATGCTTCGGTCGAGGCGGTCGAGGCATGGACCTCGCCTATTTCGTCGGAAAATCCTGCTCCAATGTTACGCAGGTCTGATATGCCATAAAGCGATACTGCCGCTTGTACCGAGGACGACGTGTCATGCCCATCAGCCCGGTCAAATCCAGCAAAATCACCGGTCATCGCCAGCATCTGCGCCAGCCAGCCCCCGGCACTGTCGCCGATCACGCCGATGCGTTCGCGATCGATGCCATAATCATTGCTGTGCGTTCGCAAATAGCCGACCGCAGCCTTGCCATCCTCGAGCGGTGCCGGAAACACATCGGGCACGACGCGATATTCGGCCGCGGCGACAACGAACCCTGCCTGCGCGAGGGCGAGGCGCATCTCGATGAACTTGCGGTGTGCGGCCGTCGTGAAGCCGCCGCCAGGCACATAGAGGATCGCAGGCTTCGGATTGGCGGTCCGTGGGACCAGCAGCGTCATTCGCAGCCCGCGGACGGCATCGATCCGCTTCACCTGGCGATAGATGACCTCCCCTACCTCGTCGATGCGGGGCCGGTCGGTGGCGATGGTCAGCGTCATGGCCTCCGCGCGATCACCGGTTTGCGTCGATGAGATATCGGAAACCATGTCAGACCTTTCTACCGCTTTCCATGCTGTGCGATGACCGCGCTAAATCACCGCACCGCATCACTGGTTCCCGGAGTCCCCGACGTTCTGAGATCCACGAAACCTCCGTGCCTACTCGCCGTTGGGTCATCGCGTTGTAGCCCTGACCGTTCGCGATGCTGGAGAATACGAGGATGACCGATCTGCCGACCCGGGTGACGCTCGACAATGACGGCGCCGACGCCGATCGGCCACCGCTTATGCCCTTTCTACATATGTGGACCGCGGCAGATGGCGGCAGCCGGATCGACCTGTCGAGGATGACCGGCTTTGGCCAAAAGAGCGTTGGCGGCGGCGCGGCCCCACAATGGATGCGACCTTTCCCTGGCGAGGTGAGTGCGGTCGATTTTGCGATCCTGCCGCTGGGTTGGGTCGGCGACTGGCATGAAAGCCCCAAACCGCAATGGGTAATTCCGCTGCGCGGCCGCTGGTTCATCGAGACGATGGACGGCAATCGCGTCGAAATGGGGCCGGGCGACATCCACTTTGGCCAGGATCAGGAAACGACCAACGGCAAGGGGCACCGATCCGGTCAAATCGGTGACGAACCGTGTTTCCAGATCATCATCCAGTTCGCCACCTCCCCTGCGGCACAGACGCGAGATCCATTCGGGGCATGAACTCCGCGCTCCAGCTCGCGCCCGTGCTGATCCCGGCGCGGCTCCGTCCGCCCGGAGCACCTGTCCCGACGGATGTTGACCCACCGCGCATCCACCGCCCCGAAGCACGCGCAGTGCTAGGCAACGCGCGGCTTCTCACCCTGTACGATCAGGCCAGCTGGAGCGAGGGACCTGCATGGTGGCCGCAGGAGCAGACGTTGGTTTGGAGCGATATCGTTGGACGCCGCGTACTCGGCTGGCGCGTCAACGGCGCGGTTGACGTGCTGCTCGATGCGACGCCGTTCACCAACGGCAATGCCATACTGCCGGACGGTGCACTCGTGCATTGCGAACATGGACGCCGTGCGATCAGCCGCTCGGAAGGCAAGGGAATTGCGACCCCGATCGCCACCAGTGCGGAAGGCAGCCGGCTCAACGCGCCCAACGACCTCATCGTAGCGGCGGACGGCACGATCTGGTTCAGCGACCCGACTTTCGGGCTCGAGAACCCGCGACAAGGCATACCGGGCCACAGCGAAAGTGGCCGTACCGCGCTCTGTCGCATCGGTGCGGATGGCACGGCGCGACGGATGGCGGATATGAAGCAGCCCAACGGCCTCGCCTTTTCGCCCGACGGCCGGACCCTCTACGCTTCGCAGACGCCCGAACATAGTGAGGGTGACGTCGCCATCTTCACCTTCGACTGGGATGGCGCGACACTGTCGAACAAACGTCGCTTCGCGACCGTGCCCGAGGGAATCCCCGATGGCTTCAGTGTCGACCGCCGCGGCTGGCTGTGGAGCAGCTCGAACGCCGGGATCGAGGTTTTCGATGACGCCGCCAACCACCTTGCTACCGTTCCGACGCCATCCATATGCAGCAACTGCACCTTCGACGGCGATCAGGCCCGACTGTTTATCACTGGTGGCGCGCATCTGTGGATGCTGGCGCTGACATAGCGCGTGATCCGCCTGCACATATGGGTCGTTCTCACCAACGCCGGGACGTTCGGATGCTCTTGCCTATATGGTGCGACAGGAAATTCCAGTTCTCGCCGAAATGACGGCATTTGACCTGGGATGCGTTTCCCGGAAGCGCCGGTTTACCGCCGCTCCCACTCATGCTCGCGTTTCAACGACAGCTTGTCGCGCCCGGCAGTCAGCAGCGCCTGCTCGTGCCCAGCTTCCATAAAGCGCACTGCCATATCCTGCGCCGCCACGTCACCATTTATGGTGCGGTTATCGGGCGAGGCGACATGCCCAACATAGCGAAGGCTGAGATCGTAATGCCCCGACCAGAAGAATGGTACGGCGTCATATCCATATGTCGCCTGCCCTAGCAGGTAGCGCGCGAGCCATTGACCCATGCGCTGCGCGACCACCCAATGCTCGACGCGGATCGAATGCCCCAGCCGACGGTCCGGCACGCTCGCAATGTCCCCGATCGCATGAATTGCACGATCGGATGTGCGCAGATGGTCGTCGACACGTACGCCCCCGCCCTCGGCCTTGTCCGCAAGCACAAGTCCGGCAAGCGCAGCTAAATCGACACGCGGCTTGGCGCCGATTCCAGCGACGACCAAGTCGGCATCGATGCGCGTTCCGTCGTTGAGTATCGCGGTTCTTCCGTCCCACCGCGCAATACGGCGGGCATCATGAAAGGTGACGCCGTTCGCTTCGTGCAGGTCGCGGACCATCGCGCCGACCTCCGCGCCGGCAGTTTTCTTCAGCGGTACGTCGCTGTCGGAGATGACCGACACCTCCAGCCTTCGCCCGACTAACGACGCAGCGACTTCCAGCCCGACATAGCTTGATCCGACCACAATCGCGCGCTTCGCCTGCACGCTGGCGGCGATCAGGCGATCGGCATCCGCCACCGTTCGCAGGACATGCACATCGTCGCGATCTGCGCCGTAAAAGTCCGGCGCGATCGGTGCCGCGCCGGTCGCCAGCACCAGCGTATCGTAGGGCAAGGTCGCGCCGTCCTCAAACCCGACCGTCTTGTCCTCACGGTTGATCGCGATGACATGTGCGCGAGTACGCATTACCACGCCCTCCGGCACCGATAATGCCATTCCGTCGCGATCCGCCTTGCCGGCCAGATATTGCTTGGAACAGAAGGTGCGGTCGTAAGGTTCCTCGCCCTCATCTTCGATCAGCGTGACTGACGAGCCCACGCCATGCCGTGCCAGCATCTCGGCACAGGCATAGCCTGCTCCGCCCGCGCCGACGATCACGACGTTACCAATATCGGGTATGGGAGTGTGTGAAGTTGTCTCGTTTGGTACGGGCGTCGTTTTGACGCGTACTCGTCCATCCTCCTCGACTACTTCGAAACTGTCGAGTGGCTCGAAAGCCGGCGCACCGACTGCCTCACCGGTCTTGATGTTGAATCGAGCATGATGCCACGGGCAACGGATCGTGCCATCGGCGACGATCCCGTCAGCCAGCGGTGCTTTCAGATGCGTGCACAGGGCAGACAGCGCGCATACACGTCCATCGTGTCGGACCAGCACCATGTCGATGCCGTCCGCCTGGCCCGCGATGATCTGCCCTTCCCCAAGATCGGCGGAAGCGATGCCGCTTGATAGGTCTCGTGTCGCCACCGCCGCCGCCTTTCCGTTGTTACGCTCTGTCAGCCCGCCCGCTGCAGGTCGGTCGCAGCCAAATGCTCGCCGATGAACCAGACTTGCGGTTCACCGGTGCGGATGATGTCGCTGACCAAAAGGTCATTGGTACCGTCGTCACCGGATTCATCGGCGGCCTTGGCCCCCTCATGCGCCTGCTCCAGAACGATGCGGTGCGCATCCAGCAATCGCGCCAGCATCGTTGGCACATCCTCGCGGCCCTTGGGCGGACGCGGGATTTTCGTCATCTCCGCAACGTCGTGCGGTGTTGCGATGCTGATCCCGCCCAATGACTGGATGCGCTCGGCGATCATGTCGACCAATTCGGCCTGCTTCTCATAATGCGTATCGAGCAGAAGGTGCAGCTGGTAAAAGGTTGCGCCCGACATCTGCCAATGATGCTTTTTGTACAGGTCGCGCAACATCATCGTGTCGGCGAGAACCTGGTTAAGGATTGCGATACTCTGCTTGCGGGCATTGTCCGACAGGCCCAACGGCAGGTCCTTCAACGTGCCGAATGGCTGGATTTCGCGATATTCGATCTTGTACTGCGGCTGCGCCTGATCCGTCTTGGCCACGTACTTACTCCCAATTGATAGGACGTGCTGCCGAAGCGCTCACTGCCGTCGAGGGTTCCCATGCGCTGACCGATATTTGGTGACCGGCGCCTTGGTTCGAATTAATTTAGCAACTGCGACATCAAACGGGAACGGGTGGGCATCTGTAGCGTCCAGCACGGGCTTCAGCTGGATAAGACCGCGTGACCCAACCGACTTTAGTTTTTCTACATGCACTTGGCACCAGTGCCGCCGAATGGGATCTGGTTCGCAGCCACCTGCCCGATCAGCCCTGCCTCGCCCTCGATCTCTCCGGATTCGGCGCTCGCGCCGATGACGGCTATGCCGATGTCGCCGCGATGGCGGACGATTTGGCGGACATGGTTCGCGCGCACCGCCTGACCGCATGCGTGCTCGTCGGGCACAGCATGGGAGGCAAGATCGCCACGCTGGTAGCCGCGCGCGCCGTTGCAGGCGAAGTAGGACTGGCGGGAATATTGGGGGTCGTTCTGGTCGCCGCCTCCCCGCCCGCACCCGAGCCGATCAATGAGCAGCGCCGCGCCGAGATGATCGGCTGGGTCGCCGATGGCGCAGTCGCGCGCGATGATGCGGGAGCATTTGTCGACGCCAACACCGCGCGACCGCTTCCCCCTTCCCTACGCGACCGCGCGATCGCCGATGTCATGCGCTCGAGCCGCGAGGCTTGGCTCGCCTGGCTGGAGCGCGGCGCGAACGAGGATTGGCGCGCGCGCGTAGGGCAGATAACGATTCCGACGTTGATCGTCGCGGGGGGCAAGGACGGTGACCTTGGTGAGGAGACACAGCGACGGCTGAACCTGCCGCATTATCCAAATGCCACGGTACACGTCGTCTCGGATGCCGCGCACCTGATCCCCTATGAACAGCCCGCCGCGCTCGCCGCGCTCATAGCCGAACATGTCGATGCGGTTGCCGGAGCAGCGTTGCCCGTCGGGTTCGCGCAATTGCTCGGTTCGGAACGCGTCAGCGCGCGCACCCGCGCAGCGATGCTGGAGCGTACCCGCCCCCTGTCTGACGACGCCTCGGGATGGTCGGCGGCGCAGCTCGATATGGTGGCCGCGCTCATTGCGCATGTGCTACCCGATGCTGGTGCCGACCGTGCGCTTGCGCGTCGCATCGGGGTAGCGGTCCACGGCGCGGGTGATGGCTGGCGCTTCGCCGCGCTGCCCGCTGACCCACAGGCCTGGGCGTACGGGCTGGCGACACTGGATGCACTGACCGGGGGGTTCGCCGCACTGTCGTTTGCGGAGCAGCTTGATTGGCTGACCCGCATCGACGGCGGTGAGGTTGGCATCGTCGCCACCGCCGATCGCCTCTCGCCCACTCAAATGACCTTGTGGTTTCAAGATGTGCGGGCCGAGATCGCGCGACAATGGATCGCCACCCCCGCAGCCATGGCTGCGATTGGCTATGACGGTTTCGCAGTTGGTGGCGATGGCCCTCGCAAGCAGGGCTATAGCCGTACCGCCGCAAACGACCTCGAACATTGGCAGATCGCCGCGGAGGTGAATGCATGAGTCGCGCTCCCTATTCCGGCAATGATACGGTCGATGCGGTCGTCATCGGCACCGGTGCTGGTGGCGCGCCACTGCTCGCCAGCCTTGCCGAGGCGGGGCTGTCGGTCGTGGCGCTCGAGGCAGGCCGCGCTTTCCAGCCGCATGAGCATGTCGCCGACGAACTCGCCGCAGACATTTATTGGATGGAAGAGCGGCTGAGCGGAGGGGACGATCCGACCGCCTTTGGTTCAAATAATTCCGGCATGGGCGTCGGCGGGTCAATGCTACACTGGGGTGCATTCTGCCCGCGTCCTGATCCTCGCGACCTTCAACTCAAGACAATGACCGGCGAAGGTGCCGACTGGCCGGTCGCGCACGGCGAGCTGATCAACTATATCGCCTGTGTCGAGGCGGACACCGGCGTGTCCGGCCCTGCACATTATCCTTGGGACGATGCGCGTCGCTATGCCTATCCACCGGTCGCGCGCAACGCCTCGGCCGATGCTATGGCACGTGGTTGCGAAGCAATCGGCATCACCGTCACCGATGCGCCCGCAGCGTTAGTTTCACGCGATCGCGATCAGCCATATTGGGGACAGCGACAGGCATGCGTGAACTGTGGCACGTGCCACCAAGGATGCCGCAACGCCGCCAAAACCAGCATGGATACCACCTATCTGCCGCGCGCGATCGCGCACGGCGCAGAGGTGCGTGCCCGAGCGCGCGTCCTGTCATTCGAGTTCGACGGTGCGGGCCGTATCTGCGGCGTGGTCTATCATCAGGATGGTGAGGACCGCCGCCAACGCTGTCGCGCGGTATTCCTATGTGCCGGCGGAGTGGAGACGCCCCGTCTTCTCCTGAACCTGGGCCTGGCCAATTCCAGCGGGCAGGTCGGGCGCAACTTCATGGCCCATGTCGCGACGCAGGTCTGGGGCAGCTTCGACGCCACGATGCGGATGAACCGTGGCTATCCCTCCTCGCTGATCACCGAGGATATGATACGCCCCGCCGATGCCGATTTCGCGGGCGGCTACCTCATCCAGAGCCTCGGCGTGCTCCCGGTCAACCTCGCCAACGGACTGGCGCGCGGTGCGGGCATGTGGGGTCCGCGACTGCAAGAGTTGCTGCGCGGCTATAACGGCATGGCCGGGATCGGCATCAACGGCGACTGCCTGCCGCATCCCGACAATCGCCTGACGCTGTCGGACGAGGTCGATGGCTTCGGGCATCGTAAAGCGCGCATCGATTTCAGCTATCACGCCAACGAACGCGCGATCGATCGTCATGCGCGCGGGACAATGACCGCAATCTGGGAGGCAGCGGGCGCCCGCGACATCTTCGCGGTCGATCGCTCCGCGCATACGATCGGCACCTGCCGGATGGGCGACTCCGACGACCAGGCGGTGGTCGATCGCGACGGACGCAGCTTCGACATCCCCAACCTGCTGATTTGCGACAATTCGGTGTTTCCCAGCGCATTAGCTGCTAATCCGGCACTGACCATCATGGCTTTGTCTCTGAGAACGGCAGACCGGTTTCTTACGGCATCACGGTAGACAAACGGTGTTCCTCATAAGGATATTCGATCCGGCGGTTCGTGAGAGATATCGAAGTTCGACACGCGCCTATCATGACATCGTCCACCAGTCGGCTCCATTGACCCGCCCCGTCGTTTCATCACCACCGAGGCCGCCAAGAGGTCGGATGCCATATAGTCGGATGGGAGCAGGATGCGGATAGGTATCGTCGGAGCGGGGATGGCAGGACTATCCTGTGCGCAGAAGCTACACGAGCAGGGTCACTCCTCGGTGCTGTTTGACAAAGGGCGTGGTCCTGGCGGGAGGATGTCGACGCGCCGGATGAGCACGCCGCTCGGTGAAGCGTCGTTCGATCACGGCGCCCAGTACTTCACGGTTCGCGATCCCGCCTTCATCGCACGGGTCGCACTTTGGGCAGAGGCCGGTCAGGTCGCATCCTGGCCGCCGGCCGGTGATGATGCCTGGGTCGGTATGCCGTCGATGAACACGCCGATACGAGCGATGGCAGATGAGTGCGATGTCCGATGGAATACCCGCATCGACGCGCTTCATTATGACGGTCAATGGCGATTGGACGGAGACGTATTTGACGCTGTCATTCTGTCGATCCCAGCCGAACAGGTTCCAGCCTTGGCTTGTGAGCATGACGCATCGATAGCCGACGCCGCCCGCTCTGCGGTTTCCGATCCGTGTTGGACGGTCATGGCGGCATTCGATAGTCCACTGCTCATCGACAGTGACCGGCTGACAGATCTTGGCATCATCGGCTCGGCCGTCCGCAACTCGACAAAGCCAGGGCGCACCGGACCCGAGGCCTGGGTCCTTCAAGCCACAGCTGAGTGGTCACGCGAGCATCTTGAAGATCAACCAGAGATAATCGAGCAGGCGCTACTTGCAGCGTTGAGTGCCCATATCGGCACCGACCGGATGAAGGCCATCGCGACCAGTGCCCATCGTTGGCGATATGCAAAAGCTACAGCTTTGGACCGCGGTGCGATTTGGAACGCCGAGATCAAGCTTGGTGCTTGTGGCGACTGGCTGCTGGGCCCTCGGGTCGAGGCCGCATGGCTATCGGGTCAAAGGCTTGCCATGCAGATTGGGGACTGCTGACGAGCCTGCCAGCGTTCCGACCCATACAACTCCACGCATGATCAAGAACATGGAGCACATCGTCCTCCCGCCCGTTCAATTCGTCGAACCCCCAGCGTGAGACGGCACATGGAATATACGAAACTCGGCAGCACCGGCCTCGACGTGTCACGCTTGTGCCTTGGGTGCATGACCTACGGTACACCGGATCGCGGCAACCACGCATGGACACTCGACGAAGAGATAAGCCGTCCGCTCCTGCGCAAGGCAGTCGAGGCTGGGATCAATTTCTTCGACACCGCCAACGTCTATTCGGACGGCACGTCCGAAGAAATTGTCGGCCGCGCGCTCAAGGAGTTCGCGCGCCGCGACGAGGTCGTGATCGCCACCAAGGTGCACGGTCGCATGCGGCCCGGGCCGAACGGTGCAGGCCTGTCCCGCAAGGCGATCATGGCGGAGATCGACGCTAGCCTGAAACGGCTCGGCACCGATTACATCGACCTCTACCAGATACACCGCTTCGATCATGAGGTGCCGATCGAGGAGACGCTGGAGGCACTTCACGACGTCGTGAAGGCAGGCAAAGCGCGCTACATCGGCGCCTCGTCGATGTACGCGTGGCAATTCGCGACCATGCTCCACGTCTCCGAGGCCAATGGCTGGACCCGTTTTGCGACGATGCAGAATTACCTCAATCTGCTCTACCGCGAGGAAGAGCGCGAGATGCTACCGCTGTGCGAGGCGGAGGGAATCGGGGTCATTCCGTGGAGCCCGCTGGCCCGCGGCCGCTTGACGCGCGATTGGAACGATCAGACGGAGCGGTCGAAAACTGACGAATTCGGAAAGACGCTCTACGCCCATACCGTCGAGGCGGATCGCAAGGTCGTGGAAGCGGTTGCAACAGTCGCGACAGAACGTGGCGTGCCTCGCGCGCAGATCGCACTTGCCTGGGTGTTGGCCAAGTCCGAGGTATCGGCACCGATCATCGGCGCTTCCAAACAAGCACATCTCGACGACGCGATCGCCGCGCTCGCGGTCGGCCTTACCGAGACAGAGATCGCTCGGCTGGAAGCGCCCTATGTTCCGCATGCCGTCGTCGGCTTCGCGTGAGCGACTTACGCGTCGAACTGCCGGCGAACGCGTTCGACAAGCAGGATGAAGGCGACGATCTCGCCTTCTATGCGCCCCCACGCCTCGTCTCGCACATCGACGATGACGCGGTCGCGGCCCTGACCGCCTATTACGCCCGCGTCATACCTCCGAACGCTGTCGTGCTCGATCTGATGTCGAGCTGGATCAGCCACCTGCCGGCGGCGCTCGCAACCGCCGAAGTTATCGGCCACGGCATGAACGCAGCCGAGTTGCGGGCCAATGATCGCCTCGACCGATGGTTCATCACCGATCTAAATGCTACACCCGCGCTGCTGCTGCCCGATGGTAGCGTCGATGTAGCTCTGTGTTGCGTCGGGATTCAGTATCTCCAGCGACCGGTAGAGGTCTTTGCTGAGGTTCGCCGCGTGTTGCGGCCGGGCGGGCTTTTCGCCGTCAGCTATTCAAACCGCTGCTTTCCGACGAAAGCCGTACGTATCTGGCGGGCGCTCGATATGGCCGGACAGGCGCGCTTGATCCACCTGTACATGGAGCGGTCCAAGTTCGCCGCGGTGGAAACCGAGGTGCTGGCCGATGGCAGCACGGGCGATCCGCTGATCGTAGTCACTGGCACAAAGTGACTACGACAATGCGTTAACTTCCCGCCTGCATAGACCAAGTAGCAGACATTCTACACCTTCAACGTGCCGCACAACTTCAGACATCCGCTCGCTGTTAAAAGCGAAATCCGCCCTGCGTTACAAAAAGCCGCGGTTCGATCTGCTCTGTCTCGTACGTCAAAGAATATGGGATGCGCCCGTGATCACAGGCACATCTTTTGACCTATCTCTTCTTGTTTTCGCCCGATGCGTCCGATACCGCCGAGCCTGCGGATTTCAGATCTTTGCCTGCACCGTTTACCGTGTTGCATGCGCTCAGCGAGATGATGGTCGCCAGCACAAGGCTCAATCCCGGTTTCTTGCTCATCACTCTGCCTTTCCATAGATTTGTCGAAGATAGGGCGTGGCGGACCCGGTTCGCTGGAGCCCGCCACCAACATTCAGCGCAACTTGCGGCGGGTAGCCGCCGTCGCGCCGAAACCTGCCGCTCCGGCGCCGACGAGCAGCGCCAGCACCAGCACGAAGGATGTGCCTGCAGCCGCGCCCGCAGCCTTGTCGGTCGCCGACTTGGCGGTGGCGACGGCCTGATCCTTGGTGCGGACGAACTGCCGCTTGGCCCGTGTCACCTGCGCCTGCGCTTCGGCGCGGCTGATCTTGCGCTGCGCCGCGACGATGTCGACGATCCGGCTTTCTGCTTGCTCCCCTTCCACGCCACCGCGCGCCAAGGTCGGCAGTTCCTTGGCGATTTCCTTCTGCGCCTGCTCCGAGGTCATCTGCGCAGGGTCGCTTGGCGCATCGGACAGATAGGCAGCTGCTTCGCTGCGGACGTCGGACGGGTCGATGCCGGCCACCGATGCGGCCGCCGGAGCCGCAGCACCAACGGTGCTACCGGCCGCACCGGCGACCGAGCCGACGGTGCGGAATGCGCCACCGATGATGCCGCCGACCGCCGAGGTCAGCAGGTAGAGCGTCAGGATCAGCGTCACGCCCCAGACGACCAAGCCATGGACCAGCGCGTCGAACCGTTCATATACACCGGCCACGCGCGCCGCGGCATAGCCGCCCGCCCCCAACGCCAGAACCGTGGTGATCAGCCAGAAGATGCCGGCACCGATCCCGAACCCCGCCGCGCCAGGGGTCGTGCCCTGAACCGGATCGACCATGGTCAGACCGATGCCCGCCCCCAGGATGCCAAGCACGAGCTGCACTGCAACCGCGATGACGACGCCCGCGAAGATCGCGCCCCAGGACAGTCGGGTGGGCATCTTGCTGGCATATGCCTCATCGGCCGGCAAGACGCCGGTGGTAACCTTGGTAGCCATATTCACTCCTGTTTGAACAATGGATCGCCGGGCAATCAGCGCGGCGATCGGGAATTCTTCCGCTCGCTCCGGGCGGCATGTTTCTCGGCGATGCCCTGAGCCTCTGCCGCATCGTCGCCGATCAGCTTGCCGATCGCCTCGTGGACGGAGGCCTTGGCCTCGCGAACGCTGGCGGCCTTGACGTCGCCGGACGGCTGGCCGTTGGAGGTGCGCCGCTTGGTCATGGCCTTCTCTCTCCAGCATGGGTGTCAATCACGACACCCTCCCCATCGAAACCACGAGCACGGGCCCAGGCCACGGCGGCGAGACGGCGGTTGACGCCGATCTTGGCGTAGATGCGCGCGACGTGATTACGCACTGTGTTGCTGGCGACTTTCAACGTTCGGGCAATTGTCTTATCGTCATGGCCGCGACAGATCAGCGCCAGCACGTCGCGTTCGCGCGAGGTCAGATCGTCGAGCCCCGGACCGTCGGCGGCATTCTGCGGCGCCCGCAGCCGGGTCAGCTTGTCCATGACGGTGCGACTGAACCAGCTGGTGTCTTTCATCACCGCTTCGATTGCTTCGACCAGCTCGACCTCGGTCGCCTTGCGCTGGGTGATGTCTTGGAACGCCCACAGGACGCAGGTGTCGTCGCCGAGCCGAATAGCCTCCGTCGACACGATGCAGTCGATCCGGGCACCGTCCTTGGCGTGGATACAGGTTTCATACCCCCGCAGGTCGCCGCCGGCATCGATCACCGCTTCGATATGGCGCCGGATCGCGTCGCTCTGCCAAAGCTTTACCTCGCCTAGCGGTCGGCCGATGATCTCGCTTCCGGCATAGCCAGTCATGGTGGTGAAGCTGGCATTGACCTCGCACAGCACGTGCCCATCGCGCGCGCCGATCGCCATTGGCACCGGTGCCATCTGGAAGGTGCGGGTGAAGCGGTCCTCGCTATGACGCAGCGCGTCCTGCGCCTGGCGCCGAGGCTCCAGGTCGGCGAAGGTGAACAACATGCTGGGCTCATCGCCCATATCGATTGGCTGGCCCGCGACGATGACCAGTTTGGTGCCACCCCTCGGCAATGCCAGTTCGGCCTCCATCTGCGGAATGGTACGTCGCTCGTTCAGCCGCTCCTTGGCCAGTTCAAGCTGATCGGCCTTCCGCAGCACGTCGACGTCGTAAACCGTTTTGCCCAGCACCTGGTCGCGCCCATGGCCGGTCATCTCCAGAAATCCCTGGTTGACCTTGACGAAGCGGAGGTCGCGCAACCGACAGATGACCGCCGGTGCCGGATTTGCGTTGAACGACTGCTCGAACCGATCCTCCGCCTCGTACCGTGCGGACACGTCCTGGATGACGAGCACTAGGCAGGCCGGTTCGCCATCGTCCGTATCGTTGAGCACCAAGCTGCGCACCTGATGTACCCAGCGTGGCTCGTCCTCGCCGGCGACAGTCACCTCCACCACCACCTCGGAGAAGGAGTCCCCGGCCACGACACGTTCAACCGGGTAGTCATCGGCTTCGACGCGGTGGTTGTTGCGATAACGCAACTGGAAGCGACGACGATACTCGTCCACCGTCGCACCCAGATCGGTGATATCAGTGACGCCGTGCATCGCCAGTGCGGCATCATTGGCCCAGAGCAGGCTCTGATCGGGGTCGATCAGGATCACGCCCTCGTCCAGACCGACAATGATCTGACGCAAATGGCGCAGATCAGCCGTTTCCCTCAGGGTCTTGAACGATGCCTCGGTCATGATTTGCGTCAGTCCCGCCGACCATGGACGAACCAGGCGAGCGCATAGGCACCGAGCGCTGCGGCCACAGCCCAGAGCACCGGGCTGTCGTGCACCGTCTGTGCGGCCGCTTTGCCACCGCGCTCGGCCGTGTCGGCCAGGCGTCCGGCCGCTATCTTCACACGGTCGCCGGCCTCCTCGGCGAGATCGGGGGCGCCATCGATGGCATCTTCGACGATGGAACGGGCGCGGCCATAACCATGCTGCGCCGCGCCTGCGACCTGATCGACCATGCCAGCGACTGTCCAGTCGCGGCTGTCGACGCCATCGCCGATCGCCTTCTCGACCTTGCCTTCGACATAGCGTGCGCCGCCTTGAAATTCGTCCTTGTTCATCTTCGGATCCCTTGTGAAATTAGAGGTAGGCAAGGTGGGTCAGGGCAGCACGCCGCAGCCTGCGGCGGCCTTGCCTACCGCCAATGCAATGGCGGGATCCTTCATTTCACCCGCTACGCGCACAAGGTCGCTGACGGTCAGCTTCGTTGGATCGCTATCTTCTTGGCGATAGGCGGCCGCAGCACGCCCGAGTTGTTGCAGCTGGCCAAGCGACAGGTCGTTCTGCAGGCGGCCGCCGACGCAATCCGAGCGCGGCTCGTCCAGACCGTAGCGCTGCAGGCCCGCGGATATCCGGGTGGCAGGTGCCGCACAGGCCGTCAAAGTGGTTGCGCCAATCAGCGCCATGGCCAGCAATCGCATCGGTGGGTCCTCCTGGACCCCTGCAGCGAAAAACGGCCGGTCCGGACGCACTAACTCACGGCAGTGATGCGTGTTCCTGGTATCGTTGTACCAGTTGCTAGTCCTGACCTACCAGGCCGAGCGTGGCAGCTCTCTCGCGGTAGAGCTCCTCCAGGCGGGAATGGATCAGCCTTGGTCCTGCCTCGTTCGACCCTTCCGCCATTGCCCGGTGGGCCGCGGCACGAGCAAGCAGGTAATCTCGCTCCTCCGCGCCAACACGTTCGATAGGGTCGGAATATGGATCAGATTGCTCGCTCATGCCTTGAGGTTAGCATCGCGTAAACCGCGGTCATATCGTGCCCATATACCTATGATGTAGTGCATTTCTGCTACATGGCTCCGACGCCGCAGCTTGCCCGAATGGGCTGGCGCGACCTCATCAGCGGGAAGATCGGAATCGGAAGGCGAACAGCTTCACTGATCTGGCCGACCAGCTCGGCTGCTAGCATTACAGTTGCGTTCTTGATCGTGTTCTGAATCAATGGGTGACCATGACGAGGGAGGTCGTGGTGACGGGGGCATCGATCGAGGCGACGCTGGAGCTTTGGGCATCATCGCTGCGCGAGGTGAAGGCGCGGATGCGGCCCTTGTTCAGCCAGGCGCGTGTGGCAGCATCGGCGAACAGTTTTCTGGATGGCTTGCTGGGGGACGAGCGCCGCAAGACCGGGTGGATGCGTGCCGAGGCGGCGGGCGATGCCGGGCCATGGCGGCAGCAGGCGATCCTGGGGCGCGGGCGGTGGGATGCGGATGCGCTGCGCGACATCGTGCGCGACTATGCCGTCGAACATCTTGGCACCGATGATGCGGTGCTGGTCATCGACGAGACCGGGTTCCTGAAACAGGGCAAGGCGTCATGCGGCGTGGGGCGCCAGTACACCGGGTCGGCCGGCAAGGTGACCAACTGCCAGATCGGCGTATTCGCCGCTTATGTCTCGACCAGGGGCCATGCTTTCGTTGACCGGGCGCTTTACCTGCCCAAGAGCTGGACGGCTGACCCGGCCCGCCTGGCGGCCGCGCATGTGCCGGAGGGCACGGCATTCGCCACCAAGCCGGCGCTGGCGGTGCAAATGATCGAGCGCGCGATCGCCGCCGACATGCCGTTTGCCTGGGTCGCGGCGGATGCGGTCTACGGCGCCGGTGACGACCTCGCCTTCTTCACCACCTGGTGCCCGGCCGGCACGACCATCGAAACCCTCGTCGGGGTGGAAGGGCATCGCTGGGACATCGAAGACAGCTTCGAGACGGCGAAGAACGAACTTGGCCTCGACCATAACGAAACCCGCTCCTGGCATGGCTGGCACCGGCACGTCTCGCTCGTCATGCTGGCCTTCGCGATGCTGGCGGCCATCCGCACCCGCGCCAATGCCACGCCCCCAAAAAGACCCTGGACGATACCACGGACCTGATCCGCTGGTCCGTCCAGGAAATCCGCCGTATCGTCATCAGGCTGGCACAGCGGCGCATCGCGCCTCGTCACGTCATCGCATGGTCATGCTGGCGACGCGCCCGTCAAGCTGCCGCTCGACGCGCGCATGTCCGATCAAAAACGCAACTGTAATGCTAGGCATCGTGGACAAAGCTTGACGGCGTAATTGGCCACTGATTCAAGGCTGCCTTTTGGAGGCAGGCTTGGGCGAGCGGATCGGTTTGTCGGATGAGGAATGGTCGCTGATTGGGCCGCTGCTACCGGCCGAGCGCGGACGTGGCTGTCGTCCCGCTGGTGACAACCGCCCCTTCTCCGAGGGCATGATGTGGATCGCGCGGACGGGTGCGCAGTGGCGGCATCTGCCGGAGGAATATGGCAAGTGGAACAGCGTGTTCCGCTGCTACCGTCGCTGGGCGACGACGGGTGTGTTCGACGCCATGCTGGAAACGCTGGCCGGTGCGGTGGAACGCGATGGCCGGGCCGACATGATCGACAGTACGGTCATCCGGGCACATCATTGTGCCGTGGGCATAAAAAAGGGACTGGCGAGGCCGAGGCGCTTGGCCGATCGCGCGGCGGCTTTACCACCAAACTCCACGCCCGCTGCGATGCCAGAGGTCGCCCGCTCGCCTTCGTCCTGACGCCGGGCCAGGCGCACGATACGCAAGGCTTCGGCCCTCTGATACGCATGATCGCTGACCGGATCGACGCTCTGCTTGCTGATAAAGGCTATGACAGCGACGCGGTTCGCGACACCCTGACCAGCATAAACGTCGAGGCCGTAATCCCGGCTCGGCGCAACCGTCGCAATCCGGCTGCGCATGATCGGGTCAAGTACCGTTGGCGCAACCAGATCGAGCGACTGTTCAACAAACTCAAGAATTGGCGAAGGGTCGCCACCCGATATGACAAAACCGCCGAGTTTTACATCGGCTTCGTCAGCCTCGCATCAGTCTTGCTGTGGCTACCCTTTGTCCACGATGCCTAGACACTATGGGCGTTTTTTTGCCTACGACATAAGCTGACGCCGTCCCTATCTCGCGTGCGTCAGCAGAAGGAGCAAGACCCATGCGCGCCATAGCCTATCATCAACCCGGCCCAATCGACCGAGCCGATGCCCTGGTCGACGTAGAACTGCCACGACCCGTTCCGACCGGGCGCGACATTCTGGTCGCAGTTCGGGCCATCTCGGTAAACCCGGTCGATGCGAAGGTTCGCGCCGGCGCCGCGCCGTTCGACGGGCGCGACGAACGCGTCCTCGGTTGGGATGCGGCGGGCGTGGTCGAAGCGGTCGGCCCGGAGGCCAGCCGCTTCAAGGTGGGTGACGAGGTCTTCTATGCGGGCGATCTGATGCGCGACGGCAGCAATGCGGAATATCAGCTGGTCGACGAGCGGATCGTGGGTCATCGCCCCCGCAGCATCGGCTTCGCGGAGGCGGCGGCGTTGCCGCTGACGGCGATTACGGCTTGGGAAACCCTGTTTGACCGGTTGAAGGTCGACGACCAGCCGGCCGGCGGCGCCCGCGCCGTCCTGATCATCGGCGGCGCGGGCGGCGTCGGTTCCGCGGCGATCCAGATCGCGAGAGCCCGCACCGACCTGACCGTGATCGCCACCGCCTCGCGCGCCGAGACGCAAGGCTGGGTGCGCGACCTCGGTGCACATCATGTCATCGATCATTCCCGGCCAGTGGCACCGCAGATCGCCGCGCTGGAGATCGGCGCGCCCGCCTTCGTCTTCTCGACCACCCACACCGACCGCCATCTGGCCGATATCGCCGAGCTGATCGCGCCGCCGGGGCGCTTCGCGCTGATCGACCATCCCACCAGCCTCGACGTCGTCGCCTTCAAGCGCAAGGCGGTGTCAGTCGATTGGGAATTCATGTTCACCCGGTCGCTCTTCGACACACCGGACGTCGGCGAGCAGGGTCGACTGTTGGACGCGGTGGCCGAACTGGTGGACGAAGGGCGCATTCGCACCACGGCGACCGACACGCTCTCGCCGATCAATGCCGCCAACCTGATCGAGGCGCACGGCCGCATCGAGAGCGCCACCACGCGCGGCAAGATCGTCCTGGAAAGCTGGGACGGCCAGGAGGCTTGAAGCCCAAGGCGGTCCCCGGAGAGATGAGCGCGCGGGCGGGTCAGGCGAACGCCAACTCGCCCTCGACAACCGCCATGGCATGGTCGACGAAGCGCGCATTCTCGCCGACCGGCGCAACGTAACGAAGTGCCTCGCGCGCCAGTTCGGGCTCACCTCCGCGCGCGATCAGCCATGCGGCGAGATAGGGCGCGGCAAGACAACCGCCCGCGGTCGCGACATTGCCATGAGCGGCGAACGGTGCGTCGATGACCGTGACACCGGCCTCCACCACCCATGGCTTGGTGGTGAGGTCGGTGCAGGCTGGCAAATCGCCGATCAGGCCGAGCCTGGCCAACAACAGCGTCCCTGAACACTGCGCAGCGATCAACTGCCGCGCCGGATCGAGACGAAGCCGGGCGAGCATCGCCGGATCAGCGGCAATCTCACGCGTGCGGACACCGCTCCCGATCAGTACCGCATCGGCTTCCTCGACGAATTCGAGTGGCCGCTGACGGTGGACCGTGACGCCGTTCAACGACGTCACCGTCTCGGTCGGCGCCGTGATGTGCGCGGCCCAGCCATGCGGGCGCAGCCGGTTGATGATCGCGGCGGCCACGAATGAATCCAGTTCGTTGAAGCCGTCGAAGGTCAGGACCGCGACCTGCATCACCCTTGCGTCCGCCCGGAGAACAAAGTCCGCGTCGCTCCGGCGACCCACACCTGGCCAGCCTCGTCCTGCGTGACATGGATACGCCCGCTCCGCCCGAGGCGCGTGCCCTGTGCGGCGACATAGCGGCCGCTGGCCCTACCGCTGGTGAACAGCCACTGGCCGACGGAGGCGTTGAGGCTGCCGGTAACGGGGTCTTCGATCAGCCCGCCATGCGCGTCGGTGAAGAGCGCGCGCAGTTCGAACGCGACCTCGCTGCCGGGCGCATGCGGCCCGACGATGCCGATGTCGATATGCTCAGGGTGGTACCGCGCCGGTTCGACCGCCAGCACTGCCTCGGCCGACTCCAACATGACCGCGATCCAGCCGGGGCCATTGTCCGCCCAGGCCGCATCGACGATGGCCGAGCGGTCGATCCGCAGCAACTCGGCGACCTGAGCAATCTCGGCCTCGGTCGGCGTGCCGCCGCGCAGCAGCGGTGGAGCGGCAAAAGCAAGCTCATCGCCATCGCGCCGAATCGTGACCAGCCCCACGCCGCATTCCTGCACGATCACGCTGTCCTGCTTCGGCTGCCCGCCCGCTTCGAGCCAAGCGTGGGCGCTCCCCAAGGTCGGGTGCCCGGCGAACGGCAGTTCGTGCGCCATGGTGAAGATGCGCACGCGATAGTCGGCAGACGGATCGACCGGCGGCAGCAGGAAGGTCGTCTCGGAGAAGTTCAACCAGCTTGCGATCGCCTGCATCTCGGCCGTCGTCAGACCCTCCGCATCGGCGATGACGGCCAGCGGATTGCCGGTCAGCGGATCGGTGCCGAATACGTCGACTAGGCGGAAGAGGCGGGTCACGGGCATCTCCTGTTGATGATGACCCGTCGTATCGCACGACAACTGGCGCTGACAGATACACATCGGTACGATCGCGCCGAACTGTATTGGTGAGAACAGCAGTACGATGGCGAGCGCCCCCGACGAAACCCGCACCGGCATGGTGGTCCGCGCGATCCGTGACCGGATCGATGCCCGCGCGCTGACGCCGGGCGCACGGCTGCCGTCGATCCGCGCCATGGCTGAGACGAGCGGCGTCGCGCGCTCGACGGTGGTCGAGGCCTATGATCGCCTCGCCGCCGAGGGCGTCATTCGCTCGCGACCGGGATCGGGCTTTTATGTCGTCGCGCCCTTGGCTCCGCTGGCGTTGGATCGGCTGGCCAATACGAAGGAACGTGAGGTCGACCCGCTCTGGATGCTGCGCCAGTCGCTGGGGGAGCGCCGCCACGAACTGATGCCGGGATGCGGCTGGTTGCCCGACGACTGGCTGGCGGGCGATGCGCTTCGCAAGGCGATGCGCGGGGTGGCGCGATCGGACGATGACGGCACGCTGGCGGGCTACGCGTCACCCCTGGGCTCGCCGCCGCTCCGGGCGTTGCTCGCGCGGCGAATGGCGGATCAGGGGATCGAGGCCGGACCCGACCAAATCCTGCTGACCGACAGCGGCACCCATGCGCTCGATCTGGTGTGCCGTTTCCTGCTCCAGCCCGGCGATACGGTGCTGGTCGACGATCCCTGCTACTTCAACTTCCTGGCGCTGCTCCGGGCACACCGGGCAATGGTGGTGGGTGTGCCGATGACGCCGACCGGGCCAGACGTCACTGCCTTTGCAGAGGCTGCCGCCACGCATCGCCCGCGTTTCTACCTGACGAACTCGAGCGTCCATAACCCGACCGGCGCGTCCCTCGCCGCCGCCACCGCGCACCGTTTGCTCAAGATCGCCGAGGCGCACGACATGGTCGTCGTCGAGGACGATATCTTCGCCGACTTCGAACATACGCCGTCGCCGCGTCTGGTGGCGTTCGACGGCCTAGATCGGACGATCCGGATCGGCAGCTTTTCCAAGTCGTTGTCCGCCGCGGTGCGTTGTGGCCATATCGCGGCGCGACCCGACTGGATCGAAGGGCTGGCCGACTTGCGCATCGCGACGTCGATGGCGGGCAGTCCGCTCACCGCCAACCTGCTGCACGCGGTGCTGACCGATGGCAGCTATCGGCGCCACGTTGACGGTGTCCGGACCCGGCTGGCCCGGGCTGCGGCCAGGGTGGCGAAATGTCTGCGGGCCACCGGTATCGAACCATGGGTCGATCCGGCGGCGGGCATCTTCCTGTGGGCGCGATTGCCGGACGGCGTCGATGCCGTTGAGCTTGCCCGGCGGGCGATCACGGAAGGTATCGTGCTGGCGCCGGGGCCGGTGTTCAGTACCAGTGGCGGCTGGCGCGATCACATGCGCTTCAACGTCGCCATGAGCGATGACGACCGGCTGTACGCGTTTCTGAAAAAGGCCGTTTCGCGCCCGCTACTCGAACCGGCTGGCTAAGCGCTCGACCAGAAAGTCGACGAACACCCGCACCCGTGCAGGCGTAGTGGCCCCCCCGACGAAGATCGCGTGGATCAGTTCGACGTCGCCTGGATTATAATCCTCCAGCAATGGCATGAGCCGCCCGTCAGCGATCTCGGCCGCGACGCTGAAGCGGCCGACGCGGGTGACGCCAACGCCGGCAGCGGCGAGATGACCCAGCGTCTCGCCATTGTTGGCGACGATGCCGCCCTCGACACTCAGCGCGAAATCCTTGCCGTCGCGGCGGAACGGCCAGATCGGTTCGGCGCGGCGAAAGCTGAAGTTCAGGCATTTGTGGGCGTGCAGATCCTCCGGGACCCTGGGCGTGCCCGCCCGCGCCAGATAATCGGGCGACGCCACGATCACTCGCCGCGCCTCGGATAGCTTCCGGGCCGTGAGTCCGCTGTCGGCAAGCGGGCCGAAGCGGATCGCGACATCGGCCTGACCCGCCGCAACATCGACCAGCGTGTCGGTCAGGGCGATATCGATCATGATATGCGGATAAGCGTGCGCGAACTCGCCGAGCAGAGGCACGACGCACAACCGGCCATGCGCCAGCGCCGCGCTGATCCGCAGCCGTCCGCGCGGTGCGCCCTGGTCGGCGATCTGCTGCTCGGCATCGTCGAGATCGGCGAGAATGCGCCGCGCTGCGAGCAGATAGGCCTGCCCCTCGGCGGTCAGCGTCAACGCGCGGGTGGAACGCAGCAGCAGCCGGACGCCCAGCCGCGCCTCGATCCGGTCGATCGCCCGCGCCACCGCCGACGGCGTCAGCCCGAGCGTGCGGCTGGCCGCCGAGAAGCTGCCTTCCTCCACCACGCTCGCAAACAGGGCGAGTGACCGGGCGCGATCATCATTGCCTATCACCTTTGCATCCAAGGCATAGATCCTTTGCACCGGCGGGCGGTTTCGCCACCGTGCTTCACCGTCCATCTATGCGCCTGACGAATGACATTCGCAAAGGAGGTGTCATGGAATATCGCCAATTGGGATCGTCCGGCCTGCGCGTTCCGGCGCTGTCGTTCGGCGCCGGCACGTTCGGAGGCAAGGGGCCGCTGTTCAGCGCCTGGGGTACAAGCGACGCCGCAGAGGCGCGGCGGCTGGTCGACATCTGCCTCGACGCGGGCGTGACGCTGTTCGACACCGCCGACGTCTATTCGGACGGCGCGTCGGAACAGGTGCTCGGCGAAGCGATCAAGGGGCGGCGCGATGCCGTCCTCATTTCGACCAAGACCGGCCTGCCGATGGGTGACGGCCCGCAGGACTGGGGCGCGTCGCGGACGCGGCTGATCGGCGCGGTCGAGGCGGCGCTGCGGCGGCTCGGCACCGACCGGATCGACCTGCTCCAGCTTCACGCCTTCGACGCGGCAACGCCGACCGAGGAGGTGATGGGCACGCTTGACCGGCTGATCGCCGACGGCAAGGTCCGCTATGCGGGCGTCTCCAACTATCCCGGCTGGCAGATCATGAAGGCGCAAGCGCTCGCTGATCGCCATGGCTGGCCGCGCCTCGTTGCGCATCAGGTCTATTACTCGCTGATCGGCCGAGCGTATGAATGGGACCTCATGCCGCTGGCGGCGGATCAGGGCGTCGGTGCCTTGGTCTGGAGCCCGCTCGGCTGGGGGCGGCTGACCGGCAGGATCGGGCGGGGACGGCCGATCCCGGCGGGGAGCCGCCTCCACGATACCGTGCAGTTCGCGCCACCGGTCGAGGACGAGCATCTCTACCGCGTCGTCGACGCGCTGGAGGCGGTGGCGGTGGAGACGGGCAAGACCGTGCCCCAGGTCGCGATCAACTGGCTGCTGCGACGTCCGACCGTATCGTCGGTCATCATCGGCGCGCGCGACGAGGCGCAGTTGCGCGACAATCTCGGCGCGGTCGGCTGGGCGCTGACGCCCGAGCAGGTTGCCGCGCTCGATGCGGCGAGCGACGTGCTGCCGCCCTATCCACACACCCCGTACCGGCAACAGGAGGGCTTCGCCCGCCTCGCGCCGCCGATGGTTTGAGGGAGCTACGATCATGAAGTTCAACCTCGGATTGCTCGCATTGGCGGTCGGTGCCTTCGGCATCGGCGTGACCGAGTTCGCGCCGATGGGCATGTTGCCGGTGATCGCGGCGGACCTGCAGGTGTCGATCCCCGCCGCCGGGCTGCTGGTCAGCGCCTATGCGATGGGCGTGCTGATCGGGGCGCCGTTGATGACGCTCACCACCGGGCGGATCGACCGGCGGACGCTGCTGATCGCACTGATGGGCATCTTTACGCTCGGCAATGCGCTGTCGGCGATGGCGGGCGGCTATTGGATGCTGATGGCGGCGCGGGTCGTCACTTCGTTCAATCACGGCGCGTTCTTCGGCGTCGGCGCGGTGGTCGCCGCGAGCCTCGTGCCGCCGGACAAGCGCGCGGGCGCGGTGGCGGCGATGTTCACCGGGCTGACCGTCGCCACCATCGGCGGCGTGCCGGCGGCGACCTGGGTCAGCGAGGCGATCGGCTGGCGCACCGCTTTTGCCGGGATCGCGGGCGTCGGCGCAATCGCGATGCTGTCTCTGCGGCTCGCGCTGCCGCCGCTGCCGGCTGTGGAGGGCGGCGACATGCGCGCCGAACTGCGGGTGCTGACGCGCGGGCCGGTCGTGATGGCGCTGGCCCTGACCACGATCGGCTTTGGCGGCGTGTTCACCGTGTTCACTTATATCGTGCCGATCCTGCGCGACGTGACGCATGGTTCGACCGGCTATGTCACCGCGATGCTGATGCTGTTCGGCGTCGGCGCGACGATCGGCAACGGCGTCGGCGGGCGGCTGGCCGACCGTTCGGTCGACCGGGCACTCATGACCATGCTGGCGATCATGGCGCTGACGCTGCTCGCCTTCACGGTTCTCATGCAATGGCCGGTGACCGCCGCCATCACCATCCTGATCTGGGGCATCTCAAGCTTCGCGATCGTACCGCCCTTGCAGATGCGGGTGATGGATGCGGCCTCGGACGCGCCGAACCTCGCCTCCGCGATGAATATCGGTGCCTTCAACCTTGGCAATGCGATCGGCGCGGCGCTGGGCGGCGGCGTGATCGGGGCCGGGCTGGGCTTGCCCACCGTGTCGCTGGCGGGCGCGGTGATGGCGGCGGTGGCGCTGGCGATGCTGCTGGCGTTCCGGCGTCGGCCGAACGCCAAGGCCTGCCCGACCTGACGGGCGGCGGCATCAGCCCTGGATCACAGCCGCTTCCGCATCCGGGTCAGCGGCACGACGACTCCATCGACATGGGTATCGGCGCGCTCAACTGGCTCGTAACCGTAGGCCGCGTAGAGCGGCACGCCGCCGGCCGTGCCCATCAGTTCGACGGCGGCGAACCCTTCCGCCCGTACCGCTTGCTCACAGCGGTCGAGGATCATCCGGCCGATCCCGCGCCGGACATGGTCCGGGTGGGTGTACATAGCGCGGATACGGGCGGCGTCCTTCGCGGGATCGAGCAGCGCCGGGTCCCGCAGGTCGGTGCTATGGTCGCCGCCGTAGAGCGTCGCCCGCCGGCTCCATCCGCCGCAGCCGACCGGCACGCCATGGTCCTCGACGACGAAGTACGTGCCGTCGCGCACCAATTGCGTGTCGAGCCCCATCACGGAGCGGCTGGCCATGATCTGCGCCGGGGTCAGCACCGCCGCCTGACCGCGATCGATCGACAATGTCATCAGGTCGCGCAGCGTCCCAAGGTCGGCTTCGGTCGCGAGGCGGATCGTCAGGCTGCCGGTCATGCCGGCAGCTCCAGCCGCCAGGTCTCACCTTGGAGCGGAACGCCGAACCGCTCATGCATCGCCGTCTCGACACATACGAAACCTTGTGCCGCATAGATACGGCGCGCGGGCTCCAGCACGGTGTGGGTCCAGAGCGTCAACGCGCGATAGCCCGTCTCCCGTGCGAAGGTGACGCAAGCCCCGACCAGCGCATCGCCGATACCCCGGCGGCGGGCGAAGGGCTCGACATGCAGCAGCCGCAGCCGGGCGATGCCATCCCCTTCGTCGGTCACGAACACCGCGCCCGCCATGACCCCGTCGATCTCGGCGACCCAGCATTGCTCGCGCACCGGATCGAAGTCGCGCAGGAACGCCGCGGTCACCTCGCTTTCGATCACCTCCAACTCGCGACCCCAGCCATGGCTTTCGGCATAGAGGAGCGACTGGCGCGCGGCGATCAGCGCGGGCTCGCCGATGCGGAAAGGCCGGATCACGAACGGTCCACCCGATGCGGGATCCAGCAGCAGCCGCGCGCGCGTCAGGGCTTCGACCAGATCGCGCCGCGCTTGTCCGTCCACGGTGCCGAGCAGATCGCCGACGGCATGGCTCTGGCGGTGGTCGAGCGTGCCGAAGGCCTCACGTCCCGCCTCGGTCAGCCGCAGGTCACGCGCACGGGCGTCGTCGTCGCGGCGCACGCGCACGATCCAGCCGCGCTTCTCGAAACGCGCGACCAGGCGGCTGAGATAGCCCGCGTCCATGCCCAGTGCGTCCTGCAACACGCTGGCGGTAACCGGCTCGTGCGTGGCGATCTCGAACAGCAACCGTGCTTCGGGCAGGCTCGCCTCGGTGCCGAGGAACCGCGCGTCGAGCGCGCCGATCGTCTGGGTGTAGAAGCGGTTGAACCGGCGGATGGCGGTGACGTCTGCATCTTCCATGTCCGCCATGCTGGATCAACTTACTTGACGGAGTCAAGTATCAGGGCAGTGCAGGCTCCGGCACCAGTTGCGCGCGCATCGCTGCCGCATCCCGCCCCGGCGGTGCCCCGAACAGCCGGCGATAGTCGCGGCTGAACTGCGACAGGCTTTCATAGCCGATGGCAAAGCCGACCCGTGCCACCTCCTCCGCGGCGATCAGGCGGCGGCGCGCCTCCTGCAATCGCACCTGCTTCTGGAACTGCACCGGCGTCATCGTCGTCACCGCCTTGAAGTGGCGGTGGAAGCCGGGGACGCTCATGCCCGCCAGCGCGGCGAGGTCGGCCACGCGCAGCGTCTCGGCATAATGGTCGCGGATGAACGCCGTCGCGCGGCCGATCCGCGCGGCATGGGTGTCGACCAGACCCATTTGGCGCAGCGCCGGTCCCAGCGCGCCGCCGAGCAGCCTCCAGACGATCTCGCGCCGGATCAGCGGGGCGAGCACCGCCTGGTCGGCCGGATGGTCGAGCAGTTCGAGCAGACGCCTGAGAGGATCACGCAGCGCCGGATCGTGGTCGCTCGTCGCCAGCGCGTTGAAGGCGGCGGCCGGGCCCGGCACGCCCGCCTGCTCCGCCACCAATTCGGCCACGGTCACCGGTTCGATCGCCAGCGACAGCGCCAGATAGGGCTCCGCCGCGCTCGCTCGAATGATGCGCGACGTGACCGGCAGGTCGACCGAGGCGAGCAGGCATTGGCCCTCGGCATAATGATAGGGTGTCGGCCCCAGCATCGACATCTTCGCACCCTGCGCGACGAGGCAGAAGGACGGCCGATAGACCGTGCGGATGATGCCGGTCGGCTCCTCCGCGCGGGTGATGAGCAAGCCCGGGATCGGCGTTTCGCGACCATGGACGAACCAATGGCGCTCGATCAGTTGGGCAAGGTCTGACAGCGTCGTCATGGCAGAGATCATAGCTTCGCCGCGCGCCAAAAGCACCGTCTACGCATTACTTTGATAGGATCGGGCAGGACATTGATCGGATCGGCGTCGCGGTGCCGAACGTTCGCGGCGTATCTCCGGCTCATCCATTCCAACAGGAGTATCATCCCATGCGTATGCGCCAACTCGGCCATAGCGGCCTGTTCGTGTCCGAACTCTGCCTCGGCACCATGACCTTCGGCGGCAGCGAGGGCATCTGGGGCCAGATCGGCCAGCTTCGCCAGGACGAGGCGGACGCGCTGGTCCGGACCGCGCTCGATGCCGGCATCAACTTCATCGACACCGCCAATGTCTATGCCGGCGGTGAGAGCGAGCGCATCCTCGGCCAGTCGCTCAAGAACCTGGGCGTCGCCCGCGACGATGTCGTCATCGCGACCAAGGTGCTGGGTCCGATGGGCGATGGTCCCAATGCACGCGGCGCGTCGCGCGGCCACATCCTCAGCCAGTGCAAGCAGAGCCTCCAGCGGCTCGGCCTCGACCATATCGACCTCTATCAGATCCACGGCTTCGATCCCGCGACGCCGATCGAGGAGACGCTGGAGGCGCTTGATACGCTCGTCCGTCATGGTCACGTCCGTTATCTCGGCTTGTCCAACTGGGCGGCGTGGCAGGTCATGAAGGCGGTCGGCATCGCCGAGGCGCGGCGGCTCGCGCCGATCCTGTCGCTCCAAGCCTATTACACGCTGGTCGGCCGCGACCTGGAGCGCGAGATCGTGCCGATGCTGCGGTCGGAGAAGATCGGGCTGATGGTGTGGAGCCCGCTCGCGGGCGGCTATCTGTCGGGCAAGTACGATGGCGAGGGTCAGGCGGCGGATCGCCGGCGCGCGAGTTTCGACTTCCCGCCGGTCGATCGGACGCGCGGCTCGGTGGTGATCCCCGAGATGCGCCGCATCGCCGAGACGAAGCGCTGCACCGTCGCGCAGGTCGCGCTTGCCTGGCTGCTCCACCAGCCGGTGGTGACGAGCGTGATCGTCGGGGCCAAGCGGGTCGATCAGCTCACCGACAATATCGCCGCGACCCAGGTGTCGCTCGACGCGGACGATCTCGCCGCGCTCGATGCGGTGACCAAGCTGCCGGCCGAATATCCCGGCTGGATGCTGGAGCGCCAGGGCGGCTATCGCGCCTGACGGTCGCAGGTTCGGCGGGATGGGTTTGCGACCGTCCCACCGCGCCGACCTTCCCTCTCAGGGGCAGCGATCGCTTGAGCGGAATACGGCCTGTCCGGGCAGTATAAGCAGAGACTGGAAAACCAAATGCTTATGCCTGGCGCGCCGCGATCTCATAATCGTAGGGTATGCCGTGCATCATAGCTGAGCATGGCAGGCCCCCACCAGCGATCATCGTTACCGTGGACCGTCGGGGATCAGGACAATCTTGCCCGCGAAGCTGCGATCTTCCAGCAGGCGATGAGCGGCGGCTCCCTCGCTCAGCGGGACGGCGGTGATGGCGGGCGCGGTAATCGTGCCGGCCCGCAAGGCCGCGAACAGCCGGTCGGCGCGGCTTTGTCGGCTTTCCGCGCGGTTCAGATAGGTCCAAAGATCGCCGCCGACGACGCCCTTGGACTGCTCCATCAGCGACAGCGGATCGATCACAGGCGGCGTACCACCCGCCTTGCCGAAGATCACCACACGGCCACCGGGACGCAAGGCGGCGAGGCTGTCGTGGAGCGTGGTGCCGATCGAGTCATAGACCACATCGACGCCGTCTCCGGTCGCCCGCCGCACCTTCGCCACCCAATCGTCATAGCCATAAACCGCGCTTGCACCATTCGACCGCGCCTGTTGGCGCTTGGCCGGGGTCGAGGCCAGTGCGTGGACCTCGGCGCCCAACGCCACGGCCATCTGGACCGCCAGCCGCCCGACACCACCGGACGCGGCCTGCACCAGCACCCGGTCGTCAGCAGCCAGCCTGCCGCTATCCTCAACCAGATATTGCGCCGTCACGCCTTGCAGCAACAGCGCGGCGGCCGTGCGGTCGTCGATATCGTCCGGCAGCGCGACCAGACGGTCGGCGGGCGCGCAGACCCGTTCGGCATGGGCGCGCGGCACGTCGAGAAACCCGACCCGCTGACCGACCCGCCAGCGCTCGACGCCGGTCCCGACCGCGACGATGCGTCCCGCCCCCTCATAGCCGCCGATCCATGGCGCCTCGCCGTCCAGCACATAGACCCCCTGGCGGCGATATATGTCGGCGAAGTTCAGGCCGACCGCGCTGGTCTCGACCAAGACCGAACCGGCGTACAGCGCCTGATCCGGAAGAGCGCCATAGCGCAGGACCTCAGGTCCCCCGAACCGGTCGAAGAACAACGCCTTCACCGCCCTATCCTCGACACGCCCATCGCCGATCATCCTTGTCCCGGTTGTCAATGACTGGGGGATGCCTGCTGGACCGTAGCCGAAACAGCCGCATAGGATGTGACATCTTCAAACCAGGGGTTTGCAATGGATCGATTGACCAGCATGGCGATCTTCGTATCGGTCGTCGATCTCGGCAGCTTCACCGCCGCGGCCAAGGCGCACGACATCTCGGCGACGATGGTGGCCAAGCACGTCAATGCATTGGAAGCGCGGCTCGACGCCCGTCTGTTGCACCGGACGACCCGGCGGTTGTCGCCGACCGAGGCCGGTCGACGCTTCGCCGAATCCTGTCGTCGCGTGCTGGCGGATGTCGCGATCGCCGAAGCGGTGGGTGCCGAGGTGGCGCAGACGCCGGTCGGTCGGCTTCGCATCGCCGCACCGGTCGCCTTCGGCACCGAACGGGTCGCGCCCTTGCTGGCCGCCTATCTCGACCGCTTTCCGGACATGCAGGCGGAACTGGTGCTGGGCGACCGCAAGATCGACCTGATCGAGGAAGGCTTCGACCTGGCCTTTCGGATCGGCGCGCTGGAGGATGACTGGTTGGTCGCCCATCCGCTCGCTCCCTATCGGCTGATGCTCGCTGCCGCGCCGGCCTATTTGGAGCGCTACGGTCATCCGGTGACGCCCGACGACTTGCGCGAACATCGGCTGATCGGCTTCGCGCAATTCGGTGCGGACGATCGATGGACGCTGGTCGGTCCGGGTGGTGCGCATGTCGTACCGCTGCCCCCGCCGCGCCTGCGCATCAACCACGCGGCCGCCCTACGGCAAGCGGCGGTCGCGGGCTATGGCATCATCCTGCAATCCCAGATGACGCTGGACAGTGATCTGGCGTCGGGGCGTCTGATCCCGGTCATGGCGGATCACGCGCCCGAACCTCGTCCGCTGACGCTTGTCCGCCTGCCCGATCGTCGCATGACGGCAGGCCTGCGCGCCTTTGTCGAGATGGCGGTTTCGGCGTTTAGCGACGAAGGATGAAGCAAAGCGATAACGCTTGAAGCCGGTCCATCCATCACCGGAGCGCCAGATTGACGCGCCGCTTTCCAAGGTCGAATTCGTCGGACATGAGCATCTCCAACCGCGAAGCGCGTCGGATCGTCCTGGCGGCGCAGGGCTTGGGTCGTCCGCGTCCCGTCAACCCGTCCGCTCGTCACCTGCGCAGCACCGCCGAGCGGCTCAACCTCTTCCAGATCGATAGCGTCAACGTGCTGACGCGAGCGCACTATCTGCCCGCGTACTCGCGGCTCGGTGGCTATGACCGAGCTTTGCTGGAGGGCGATGCGTGGGGGCCGAAACGGCAGCGGCGCATGTTCGAATATTGGGCGCACGAGGCGTCGTTGCTGCCGCTCGACCTCCACCCCCTGCTCCGCTGGCGCATGGCGCGGGCTGAGCGGGGCGAGATCGGCTACCAGGCGCTGCGGCGGTTCGCGACCGAGCGTCGGGACGAGGCTGACGCCGTGCTCGAACGGATCACCGCCGAAGGCCCGCTAACAGCCGCCGACTTCGAGAACGGGTCCAGCCGCAGCGGTTGGTGGGAATGGAGCCACGTCAAGCACGCGCTCGAATGGCTGTTCTGGTCCGGGCAGATCACCACCGCGACCCGGCGGGGCAGCTTCGCGCGCCTGTACGACCTGACCGAGCGGGTTATCCCGCCAGCGGTACTGGCGCTCCCGACGCCACCGGTTGAGGCGGCGCAACGCGCCTTGATCGAACGGAGCTCTCGTGCGCTGGGCGTCGCGACCGCCAGCGACCTGCGCGACTATTTCCGGTTGAAACCCGCCGAAGCCGATCACGCCATCGCCGATCTGGCGGAGGATGGCGTGCTCGTGCCGGTGCGGGTCGAAGGCTGGAGCCAGAAGGCATGGATGCATCGCGACGCGACCGTGCCGCGCCGGGTGCGCGGCGCTGCCTTGCTCGCGCCGTTCGATCCGTTGATCTGGGAGCGGTCCCGCACCGAACGCCTGTTCGGCTTCCACTATCGCATCGAAATCTATGTCCCGCAGGACCGGCGCACGCACGGCTATTACGTGCTGCCCTTCCTGATGGACGAGGCGCTGGTCGGCAGGGTCGATCTGAAAGCGGATCGGCAGGCCGGGCTGCTGCTCGCGCACCGCGTCACGCTGGAACCGCGAGCGCCCGCCGATACGCTGCCCCGGCTTCAGGTTGAGTTGGACCGGATGGCGGCATGGCTCGGCTTGGACGCCGTCCGCATCGGCGCGGTCGTGCATCGCGGTTGAGCGTCTTCGCCCGTCACGTTGCTCCACCCCGCTCGGCGGCGGGCACGATGCCGTCGTCGAGCAGCGCATGGAGCGCGGCGATATGGCCATTGTCCCGCGCGCCGCTGGGATCGGAGGTCATGACGACCGTCAGCTTCAGGTCTGGCACGATGAACAGCATCTGCCCGCCATAGCCCCAGGCGAAGCGCAGCGGATGGCCACGACTGGTGCCGACGAACCAGCCATAGCCATATTGCCCGCCGCTCCACGGCGATACGGTGCGAGGAGTCCAGCTTTCCGCGATCCAGCGGGCGGGAACGATCCGCCGTCCGTCGATCACGCCGCCCAGGCGATAGAGTTCGCCGAACCGCGCCAGACTGCGCGGCGACATCATCATATCGTTGCCGCCGAAATAGATGCTCTGCGGATCGCGCGACCATGGCGGGATGGTGATGCCGAGCGGCTCCGCCAGCCACTCGCGCATCAGGACGTAGGTGTCGCGTCCCGACGCGCGGGTCAGCATCGCCGACAGCAGATGCGTGTTGCCGGTCGAGTAGAGCATCGCGCCGCCCGGCTCATCGACGAACGGGCGCGCGAGGGCGAAGCGGACCCAGTTGCGGCTGGACATCCAGCGCCCGTAATTCTCACCCGACGTCCGCTCCAGTCCCGCGCGCATCGTCAGCAGGTCCTCGACGGTCAGCCGGGCAAGGCGCGGGTCGGGATCGAGCGGCGCATCGCTGCCAAGCACCGACAGCACGGGCTGGTCGATGCCGGTCAGCACGCCTTTCGCGATCGCGATGCCGACCAATGCGGACAGGACCGACTTGGACGCGGACTTGATGTTGACCGGCCGGTCGAGCGGCGGCCCTCTGTTGAAGCGCTGCTCGGCCAGCACCTGCCCGTCGCGGAGGACCAGCAGCGAGCGGAGCCGGGGAAGACGGCTGGCTTGGGCAACGGTGTTGGCCAGGATGGCGCTGTCCAAACCGCGCGTCTCGACCGGGCCGGACACGGCCGCTTGCCGTGGTGCGGGGGCAGCATCGCAACCGCTGGCGAGGAGAAGCGCCAGCGCGCAGGCATATCGCTTCACGGCGTCATCGCAGAGCGAAGCGATTGCAGGAACTCGGCGGGCGCCTCGACCTGTGGCGAATGGCCGAGATCGTCCAGGCGGATCAGGCGCGCGCCGGGGATGCGCTTCACCGCCTCCTCGGCGGCCTGCGGCACGGTGCCGACGCGCGCACGCTGGCCCTCGGGCGCACTGTTCGCCCGAAAGGCCGTCAAGTCGCGCTGGCCGATGATGAGCGTGGTCGGAACCGCCAAGCGCGGCAGCTCGGCCGCGACCGGCTGGGTCTGGATCATATCGGACAGACGGGCCTGTGCATCGCGCACCGTGTCACCATCGGGGCTGGCATATTGCCCGGCCAGCATGGCGACCCACCGGTCGTAGTCTGGCCGCCAGACCCCATGATAATAGTTGCGGAGCTGATAGGCCTTAATCGACGACGCGTCGGTCTTGGCTTCCTCGGCACGCAGCTTGCCGAGGTCGGTATAGGGCACGCCTTCGCTCAGCGTGTCGTTGAGGCCGAGCGGGTTGACCAGCACCAGCTTCGCGACCCGCTCAGGGTACAGAAGCGCGAAGCGGGTGGCGAGAATGCCGCCGGTCGAATGGCCGACCAGCACGACCTTGCCGGCCCCGGCCCGGTCGAGCAGCGCCGCCGTCAGCGCGGCCATGGCGTGGAAGCTGTACTGATAGCCACTCGGCTTCGAAGATTTGCAAAAGCCGATCTGGTCCGGCGCGATGACGCGGTAGCCTGCGGCCGCCAGCCCGCGCGCGGTATCGCCCCAGGTCGCGGCGCAGAAGTTCTTGCCGTGGAGCAGGACAACCGTCGTGCCGTTGGGCGTGGCGGTCGCGGGCCAGTCGAGAAAGGCCATGCGAACCGGATGGCCCTGCGAACTCGCCTCGAACCAGTGCACGGGGGCAGGATAGTCGAACCGCTCCAGATCGGCACCGAGCGGCGCGGTTTGCGCCGAGGCAACGGTTGAAAGCAGGGCCGAACAGGCGGCGGCAGCGAGAAAGGGACGAAGCATCAAAGGGTAACACCGGTCGCGATGCCAATATCCCTGCAAGCGCTTCTTCTATCGAGGCGGGGACGTCGCGATCGGAGCTCACGCGATAGCGCGTAGCTTCGTTGCAACGCCCGTTCATGGCCTGGAGATCAACAATCCGCGTAACCGCTCGGCGTCTCGACAGCACAGGACGGTTAGACCCGGTTACCGTGGTGCGCCACCAGTAGCGACTGCCGCGCAGCGCCACGTTCGAAAAGCCCATTCCGCCACCCCAAGGGGTACAGCCGTCCCTGAGCGCCGTCGTTAAGAGGCGAAATCAAAGACTTAGCTGCGGATGGTCGGGGAGACAGGATTCCTGACCTATTATACCCGCGCGCTAAGTCATTGAATTTGCGTCGCCGTGCAGCCCGTCTGTCGGCGAGTTGCACAGTTAGGGGTACAACAGGGTGTACAGGTGTACAAGTGATCGAACGCCACGCAGCGGGAAACCGAAGGCGATCCGAAGTGACCCAGAAGCAGCTATTCCTGCGACTTTCTAAGCCACCCAACTTTGGACATTCATGAACCTTCATGGCTGCATACCTAAGCCTGTGGCTGCGCCTCTGCCTTGACCCGCTCGATCAACCGAGCCGCGACGGTGGTTCTGATCGGTTTGCCAGCAGCGATCTTGCGCCACGTGTTATAGCTCATACCAAAGCGTGGCTGGAGAGCCTCATCCGTACGACCGGGACAGTGCGCCACGACATGCGCGATGATCTCGCCCGGGAGGGTGCACATGCTCACCACGCGCCTCCGCCGGTTTGCTTGATAGCGCGAGTGCCCGGCTTGATACCACCTCCTGCAATCGCCTGATCGATATCGGCACTGAGGCAGCCGCGCCATTCGGCGTCATAGCGGATCACGCCTTCCCGACCGACAACATAAGGGTTGGGCTCACCGGCGCGTCGCCGCTGCAAAGCGGCCACCCGGGTGAGGCCATCATCGCCCACCGTGTGGTTGGACAGCACGACATCGGCCTGCATCCGGTCGGTGTAATCGGCGAAATGGTCGAGCGAATGACGAAAGATCATGAGCGCGGCGACATCCCGCGGCGAACCCTGCCCCCCGAATAGGGACGCCATGTGCGGTACGCCGTGATCGCTGACCGGGAACAGCAAGGAAATCGTCCCAGGTGTGTGCCCTGGTGTTAGAAGGGCGGTGACGGACCGGCCACCAAGAGTGATAGTCTGACCGTCCTCAATGAAAAAATCATCACCTGCCTTCACAGGCAGCGTCCCCATCATCGGCTTGCCGGTCCAGTCGGCGCGGCTCATGCCGATCTTCGCGCCCGACAAGGCTTTCAGATAGGCCGCGCCGCCAAAGTGATCGAAGTGATTATGGGTGATGACGATGATGCGGATACGCTTGGGGTCCAAGCCCAGCGTCTTCATGTTGGCGACGATGACATCGCGCGCGTCCGCCTCGCTGCTCAGCGCATCGAGCAGCAGGATGCCGTCGTCGGTATCGATCGCCCAGATGTTGTTCTCGGCCGTACCGATCGAATAAACGTGATCGAAGACTTCGATCGGCTTCGGTGCCGGCGCCTTCAATGGACGTCGTTCGCGGACCGCCTGACACCGATAGTAGAGGGTCACTGGCCACACCTTGCCGCCAGCCTGCGCGGCCAGATCCGCATAGGCACGTGCGCCGGGCGCAGTATAGCCGCCGATCCGCCGCATCTCCTCGACATCATGGATCTCGGGCCGACCACCATTTGGTGAGATAGCGCGGTCCTGTGCCAGGGTAGGTGCCGTCAATAATGCTGTCGCGGCGAGAAGGACATGTTGCAAGGTCTTCATCTTCGATCTCCCTGCACGTCGATCCTGATCGTGGCGGCTCATGCAGCCACCACCGGCTGGGCGCGCGCTTGCCGCCCGACGATGATCACGGCCAGTGCGCTGCCTATGGTCAAGCCAGCAAGCGGCATCAGTGCGAGAACGTGACTGCCGGTCCGGGCGTGGATCAGGCCGTAGACATTCACCATCAGGCCACCTCCGATCAGGTTGGATGTCGCGTTGATCGCGGCGATGCCCGCTGCCGCGGTACCGGCGGACAGCCAGCTCGACGCCATGCTCCAGAAAGGCCCCTTGAAACAGTAGGCGCCCATCAGCACGAAGGTGAGCAGCAGCACGGTTGGCGCAAGCCCGGTGAGGGTGAAGGTACCCAATACGCCCGCCGCGATCAGAAGCAGGGGCAGCGCTGTGTGCCAGCGCCGCTCGTTGGTGGCGTCGGAATGGCGTCCCCACAGCACCATCGCGATCGCTGCCACGCCGTACGGGACCGAATTGACCAGTCCCGTTTCGAGATTGGTCAAACCATAGGATTTGAGCAATTGCGGCTGCCACACCCCCAGCACGCTGCCAGCGGCCGACGCGCCGCAACAGGCGAGCACCATCGCCCAGAAGGCCGGCGTACGGATCAGCCCCCAGGCGGAGCCGTGTACCATCGGCCGGCCGTCGGTGGCGGCGGTAGTTGCGGCACTCAGCCAGCGCTTCTCATCCGGGTCCAGCCACTCGGCCTGAGCGGGACGGTCGGTGAGCACGCGCAGACACGCCAGGCCAAGCAGGATCGTCGGCAGCCCTTCGCACAGAAACAGCCACTGCCAACCGTGCAGGCCACCTACGCCGTCGAGCGACAGCAGGACCCCGCCAAGCGGCGAGCCGATGAAGCTCGACAAGGGGATCGCCACCGCGAACAAGGCCAATGTTCGGCCCCTGTAGAGCGGCGGCATCCAGTAGGTCAGGTAGAGGATCACGCCCGGGAAGAAGCCGGCCTCCGCCGCGCCGAGCAGAAAGCGCATGACGTAGAAAGACTCGACGTTCCACACAAAAGCCATGGCCGCCGAGACGATGCCCCAGCTCACCATGATCCGTGCGATCCATAGCCGCGCACCGACGCGCTGGAGCATGAGGTTGCTCGGCACCTCCATCAGGAAATAGGCGATGAAGAACAGGCTGGCGCCGAAGCCGAAGACGGTGCTGCTCAAGCCCAGATCGGCGTTCATCTGCAGCGACGCCATGCCGATATTGGCGCGGTCGATAAAGGCGAGAAGGTAGCAGAGCATCAGGAACGGCAGCAGCCGCCAGGTCACCTTGCGCATGACCCTCGCTTCCAGGGGGTCTCGAAGTCCCTCACGGCTCATCATCACCAAATCCTCTCCAGGACCTGCGTGCCGCCTCTTCCGGGCTGGCGTCACAGAATGTTCAGGCGGCCGTCGCGGCCAGGCTATTCACCAAGTTGCGAGGCTGGATCGTGCCGGCTGTCAGATAGCTGGCGATCTGGTCCACTACGCTCATGCCGACCCTGACGCGCGCCTCCCGGGTATTGGCGCCGACGTGCGGGCTGACGACGAGATTGTCGAGCGTCCAGAACGGATGATCGGCAGCCGGTGGCTCGCTGGCGAACGTATCCAGTCCGGCTCCGGCCAGCGGGCCGATACGCAGCGCCTCGTACAGCGCCGCCTCGTCGATCAGTTCGCCGCGTGCCGTGTTGAGGAGGATGCTGCCGGAACGCATCGCGCCGAGCGCTGCAGCATCGACAAAGCCGCGATTGTCGGGGGTCAGCGGGCAGTGCAGACTGACGATGTCACTTTGCTCCAGCAGCTCGCGCACCGTGGCGCAGCGGATCGTGCCGGCGGGAAGCTTCGCATCGCTGAGATATGGATCATAGATGCGAACCGCTCCGCCGAACGGCGCCAGCAGATGGAGGAACGCGCGGCCGATCGCCCCCAGTCCGACCAGACCAACGGTCTTGCCGGTGATTTCCATGCCGGCATAGGTTGGCTTGTCCCAATGACCGGCCCGGACCCGTCGATCCAACCACGCGGTCGATCGGGCGACGCTCATCAATAGAGCAAGCGCCTGCTCGGCGACCGACTGCGCATTGGCACCGCCCGCCACCACGACCGGAATGCCTCGCGACGATGCCGCGTCCCGGTCGATACCGTCCACGCCGACGCCATGCTTGGCGATGATCCGAAGCGTTGGAATTGACTCGATGACTGCACGCGACACGACGCCCATGCGGACGATGATTGCCTGCGCGCAGATCGAATTCGCTGCGGCGATCATTTCACCAGCTTCCGCATAAGGCTTGAGCGGCACGAGCGTCAGGTCGTGCGCTGCCGCTTTCGCCATCGCGGCATCGCTCAGTAGCGGCCCTACGATCAGCGCGGTCATCCCGCTTGTCTGCCTGGTCACATCCCTCTCCCTTTGGCGGCTTCCCCGCTCATGATCTCACAATAATCACCATTTCTGACTTCGCAACTTTATTCTGAAACGACGTTGCGTTTTATAATGCCTCCGCTACAAGCCATTGCTGACGGGCGCAAAGCTCGCATGACAATCAGGAGAGGCACATGCCCATCGGCCGCATCGCCCATACGCGTCATCTTTTGCTGGTCGGCGTCAGCGCCGTTTGTCTCTGGATGCCGGAAGCTTTTGCGCAGACCGCACCGGCGGTTGAACCAAGCACGCCTGCGCAAATCGCACCCGAGGCAGTCCAGACCCAGGCTCCCCAAACCGCCGAAGTCGCGCCGGACAGCACGGCGACGCCCGAGCAGGCACCCGAGCAGGAAAAAGACATCGTCGTCACCGGATCGCGGATCGGTCGCAGCGGTTTTACCACGCCGACGCCCGTCACGGTCATCAATTCCGAGCAGCTGGTGAAAAGCGCGCCGTCAACGCTCGCTGAGTCGCTCCGAAACCTCCCCGCCCTCACCGCGACCTCCGGTCCGCAGCGCGCCAGCGGCACGCAGGGCGGCGGGCAATCTTTCCTCAACCTACGCAACCTTGGCGCCGTCCGCACCCTGACGCTGCTCGACGGTCGCCGCTTCGTCGCGGCGAGCCAGTTCGGCACGGTCGACGTCAACCTGTTGCCCGCGGGCCTGATCCAACGGGTCGACATCGTGACGGGCGGCGCCTCCGCTGCCTACGGGTCCGATGCGGTCGCGGGCGTGGTCAACTTCGTGCTCGACACCAAATATGAAGGTCTCAAGGGCGAAGTATCCTCGGGCATCTCCAGCGAAGGCGACAATGCCGAGAAGCGGGCCATCCTGACCGGCGGCATCAGCACCGCCGGCGACCGCCTGCACCTGATTGCCAGCGCTGAATATTACAAGAACGACGGCATTCTGGAGGGTAAGCGCGACTGGGCCCGGCGCGGCACCAACCTGATCAATGGGCCGGCTGGCGGGCCCTCCCAGATCCTGGCGGAGGACGTGCGCAATCTTGGCACCTATGGTGGCACGTTGCTGACCGGCAATGGTGGCACGGCAGCGCAGAACGCGCTATTCCGGGGCTTGCAGTTCGGCCCTGGCGGCACAGTGCTGCCCTACAGCTTCGGCTCCTACTCCACCGCCACCCAACAAATTGGCGGCGATGGCGTCAACACCGAGCTATTCCAGGAGATCAACCGCCCGCTCGAACGCTGGTCGGCCTTCGGCCGCGCCGAATATGACCTGACCCAGAACCTGTCTGTCTTCGGCGAGGCGTCATATGGCTGGACCGACACGCGCTATTCGACCTCGACCAATCGCCACCAGGTGCAGAACCCAATCACCATCCGTCGCGACAATGCCTATCTGCCGCAGCAAATCCGCGCGTTGCTTGGCGCCAATCCGTCCGTAACCAGTCTGACGATGTTGCGCTGGTCGGTCGAAGGCGGCCTGACCGATGTCGCTGTTACCACCGACACGCGCCGGTTCGTCGGCGGCTTCAATGCGAAAGTCGGCGGGCTGAAGATCAACGGCTATTACCAGCATGGCCGCACCAATCAGCGCACCGATGTGCTGAACAACGAGATCACGGCCAACTTCACCCGCGCCGCTGATTCGGTGGTCAATCCGGCAAGCGGCCAGATCGTCTGTCGATCGACGCTGACCAATGCGAACGATGGCTGCGCACCGTTCAACGTGTTCGGCCAAGGGTCTCCATCGGCAGCGGCGTTGGCCTATACGCGTGGCACCAGCCGCACAGACTCGGTCTTCACCGAGGATGTCGCCGCATTCAACGTATCGGGCACATTGTTTCAAGGCTGGGCGGGTCCAATCTCGTTCGCCACTGGCGGTGAATATCGCAAGGAGACGGCCGAGCTGGCGGTCGACGCGCTGTCACGCGCCGGTGCCTTCCTGTTCGCCAATCCGCAGCCCTGGTCCGGCAAGTACGACGTGCGCGAAGGCTATGTCGAAACCGTCGTCCCGCTGCTGCACAACCTGCCCTTTGCCAAGTCGATCGATTTCAACGGAGCGGTTCGCTACACCGACTACTCGACCAGCGGTGGTGTGACGACCTGGAAAGCAGGCCTGAGCTGGACGGCGTTCGATGCGCTGCGCCTGCGCGGCACCCGTTCGCGCGATATCCGGGCACCCAATCTGTCCGAACTCTTCACGAGCGGCCGCACCCAATCAGCCACGATCGTCGATCCGTTCAAGAACAACATCCGCCTGTCCGGCATCTTCGTCACCACCGGCGGTAACGCACAACTTCAGCCCGAAAAGGCGGACACGCTGACGCTGGGCGCGGTGCTCCAGCCACCGATGATCCCCGGTTTCAACCTGTCGGTCGATTATTACGACATCAAGATCAAGGACGCGATCGGCACGCTGACGCCGCAGCAGACGGTGGACCAATGCTTTACCGGCAACCAGCTTGCCTGCAGCCTCGTGCAGCGCGACGCCGGCGGCAACCTGCTCAGCCTCACCGCCTTTCCGATCAACCTGTCCGAACTGGAAACCAACGGCGTCGACGTCGAGGCCAGCTACCGCGTGCCGTTGTCCTCGATGATGGAAACCGATGCGACGCTGAACCTGCGCACCGTCGTATCATATGTCGGCAAGCTTTCGTCGACCACGCCGGGTTCCGCCGCGATCGACCGCGCAGGCGAGGTCGGCATCAGCGCCAATCCGCACTGGCGGTTCAACGCACAGGCGGACTTCTACAAGGGCAATTTCAACCTGTTCAATCAGGTTCGCTTCATCGGCGGTGGCCGTTACGACGTGACCCGCGGTCCGGCAGCGATAGACCTGCAGAACATCCAAGCTCAGGCCTATTGGGATCTTCAGATCGGCTACAAGCTGGAGGATGTCGGCATCCGAGGCGCCGAATTCTATCTGAACGTCCGCAATGTCCTCGACACCGATCCGCCCGCTGCGCCCGGTGACGGCACCATCGCGCTCGCGACCAATACCGGCCTCTACGACACCACCGGGCGCCTGTTCCGCGTCGGCTTCCGCTTCAACTTTTGATCCCGATCCCGGCCGCACGAGGGCGTGCGGTCGGCAGGAGCTTTACGTCATGACGATTGGCTTTCGTGTCCTTCCCCTGCCCCGCCGCATCGACCCGGAACTCGTCCGGCAATTTGCCGCATTACCCGTCGCCAACGTCAGCGATGCCATGAGCCGCATGACGGCGGGCGGGGCGGCGCTCCGGCCGATGCACGGTGGCGGTGTACTCGCCGGCCCTGCCGTAACGGTCAAGGCAAGACCAGGGGACAATCTGATGCTCCACAAGGCGCTCGATATCGCTCAGCCGGGCGACATCGTCGTGGTCGATGCCGGTGGTGACCTCACCAACGCCCTGATCGGCGAGTTGATGGTGGCTCATGCGGAAAGCCGCGGTCTCGCCGGCATTGTCATCTTCGGTGCGATCCGGGACGTTGCGGCGATCCGCGCGGGCCGCTTTCCCGTCTTCGCGGCCGGGGTGACGCATCGCGGGCCCTACAAGGATGGTCCTGGTGAGGTGAACGTCCCGATCGCAATCGACGGTATGGTGATCCATCCTGGCGATCTGCTGCTCGGCGACGACGATGGCATCGTCACCGTCGCCATCGACGAGGCCCCCCTGGTCCTTGCCGCGGCGTCGGCCAAGCATGCGGCGGAAACCGCGCAGATGGAGAAGATCCATCGTGGCGAGAACCCGCGCGCCTGGGTCGATGAAACCTTGAAGCGGCTGGGATGTGAAGGCGTGTGATGACAGACCCCGCTCCGTCCCGCTATCGGGGCGGAGAAGGGATCAGCATGGCGACGATCATCAGAGACCGGGGTATCAAGGACAGACCCGCGCTGGAAGGCGTTGCCGCGGCGGAACGGGCGCTCGAGCTGCTCACCTGTTTCCGCACCGGCGACAAGGCCTTGAGCCTGGCCGAACTCGCGGAGCGCACGGGCTTGGTCAAAAGCACGATCATGCGGCTCGCGATTTCGCTGGAACGCTACAACCTCCTCGTGCGCCTGCACGACGGCCGCTACCAGCTCGGCAGCGGCGTGGTGCGCCTTGGAACCATCTATCAGGAGAGTACCGACCTCGAGCAGCATGTCATGCCGGTGCTCGCCAAGCTTGCGGCAGAGACGCAGGAAACCGCCACCTTCTATGTTCGTCACGGCGACGTGCGTCTTTGCCTGTTTCGCGTGAATTCGTCCAACAGCCTGCGGCTCGACGTTGCCCCGGGTACGCAGCGACCGATGGATCAGGCCGGCTCTGCGCAGTTGCTGCGACTGTTCGCCGACTGGCCAGATACCAATCCTGATCTGCCTCCACTTCCCATCTATACCGCCGGCGCCACGACGCCGCACGTTGCCTCGTCGTCTGTGCCGATAATTGGCCATGGCAACCGGCTCGTCGGGGCACTCAGCCTTGCAGGCCCCGAAGCACGTCTGACAGAGCGCCGCGGGGCGGAAGTCGCGTTGCGATTGCTGCGGTCTGGACTTGAGTTGTGCCGTGCGCTTGGTGGCGACGCAGAGGCGATTTACCGCATCCCGATCGCGCATGCGACCTGATTAAGTCGACCAAGAAATGTGACCCATATGCGGTCATTCGAGGCTTCCTTAGTGCTTCCCTCTTTCTGCCGTTAGTTCATCTCGCGACACCGGTTTAATCACGCGATGCGGGTCGGTCGGGCATCTCCGCTATGGGCGCTTTCGAATGAGTGGGTGGGCATGGCCGACGTTAGTTGGCTGCGCTGACTTTTTCAGAAAAGAGCCGTTTGGGGCGCGCCGGTACAATAAAGCTTAAGCCGAGGCGGCCCAAGAGGATCCGCCAAGTAGCCTTTTCACTCGATTCAACTCGCGTCATAGCGTGATGGAAGACGCCGCGGATCGCGGCGTCAGCGGACGTCGATGACTCGCGAGGCTGCGCGTTTCGGGCGTCGCCGGTCGATGTCGAAGGGACTTTGTGGCTGTACTATTCACGCAACGATCGGGAACACCGACGCGCCACGATCCGCCGCTTACGATGAGGTTCGCCCGACTGGGATTCGCCATCCTCGCCTTGTCGGTGTTGTCGGGCTGCGCGGCACTCGACCACGGCATCCTCAACGCGCAGGGGCCGGTTGCCAGTCACGAACGGCACCTGCTGCTGGTCGTATCAGGTATCCTGCTGTTCGTCTGGGTCCCGGTGGTCATCCTCGTGCCCTTGATCGCCTGGCATTATCGGCATTCCAACGCCAAGGACGCCTATCGACCGAAATGGGCTTTCTCCTGGCCACTCGAAGGCTTCATCTGGATACCGCCGATCGGCATCGTCATCCTGCTCGCCTTCCTGCTCTGGCCAGCGACGCAGAAGGATGATCCCTATACCCGGCTGACCGGACGAGGGGCGCCGGTTCGCGTCCAGGCGATCGCGCTCGATTGGAAGTGGGTGTTCATCTATCCCGATCAGGGCGTTGCGACGGTGAACCAGCTTGCAATCCCGGCGGGACGCCCGGTGGCAGTCGAGCTGACCAGCGGCACGGTGATGCAGTCGCTCCTGCTACCGCAGCTCGCCGGCCAGATCTATGCGATGGCGGGGATGCGGACGCGGCTGAACTTCGCAGCCGATCATCCCGGGCGCTATCTCGGCGAGAACGTCCAGTTCAACGGCGGCAAGTTCGCTCATCAGAAATTCCCCATAGTGAGCATGACCCCGGATGCCTACGCGGCGTGGATCGCCCACGCCCGGCAGGGGACCAAGGCGCTCGATGCCGCCACCTGGGCGAGGCTTTCGCGCCGTGACACCACCGGGCCCGAGACATACTCTCGCGTCCCAGGCAACTTCTTCAACTATGTCGTGACCGCGACGGGTGGAGCTTCGCACCCCCATTCCGGTCAACATCCCGCCACACGAAAGGCGCACTGAGCCCGTGCAAGCTGCTCACCCTCCGATCTGGCCCGAAGTCCTCGGCCGCTTCACCTGGCACGATCTGCCGTTCGTACGCGCCTGGGAGAACCCCACCGCCAGCGAGATCATCGGCGCCGGTGCCGCATCGCTCGTCATCATCGGCTTCGTCGTCACCGTCACACTGCTGACCCGGTATCGGCGCTGGAGCACGCTGCTCGAATGGCTGACCAGTCTCGATCATAAGAAGATCGGCATCATGTACGTCGTCATCGCGCTGGTGATGCTGTCACGGGCGTTGATCGAAGCGGTGCTGATGCGGATGCAACAGGCTGCGGCGGTCGGCAATCCGGGCTTCCTGTCGTCCGACCACTTCTCGCAGCTATTCTCCACCCACGGCTCGATCATGATCTTCTTCATGGCGATGCCCTTCCTCACCGGCATCATCAACTATGTCATGCCGCTCCAGATCGGCGCGCGCGACATGGCGTTCCCCTGGGCCAACTCGGTGGCGCTTTCGCTGACCGGGGGCGGCGCGATCCTGATGATGATCAGCCTAGTCATCGGAAAGTTCTCGACCGGCGGGTGGAGCGGCTACCCACCTTACACCGGTCTCGCCTTCAGCCCGGACGTCGGCCCCGACTATTGGATATGGGCGGTGACGCTCGGCTCGATCGGCTCGACATTGGCGGCGATCAACATCGCCTGCACCATCTTCAAGTTCCGCGCGCCCGGCATGACGTACATGCGGATGCCGCTGTTCTGCTGGACGAGCCTGTGCACCAGCATCCTGATGCTGTTCGCGATGCCGGCACTCACCGTCGCGACCGCGCTCCTCGCACTCGACCGCTATCTCGGGTTTCACTTCTTCACGAACGATCTCGGCGGCAACATGATGAACTACGCCAACCTGTTCTGGCTGTTCGGTCACCCCGAGGTCTACATCCTGATCCTGCCCGCCTTCGGGGTCTATTCCGAGGTCGTCTCGACCTACTCGTCGAAGGAGCTGTACGGCTACGTCTCCCTGGTGCTGGCGACGATGGCGATCGCGGTGCTGAGCTTCACCGTCTGGGTGCACCACTTCTTCACCATGGGGCAGTCCGCGAACATCAACGCGGTGTTCGGCATCGCGACGATGACGATCGGGGTGCCGACCGGGGTCAAGATCTATGACTGGATCTGGACCATGTTCCGCGGCGAGGTGCGCTTTGCCGTGCCGATGCTCTACTCGCTGGCGTTCATGATCACCTTCGTCATCGGCGGCTTCACCGGGATCATCCTGGCGATCCCGCCGCTCGACTATGTGTTCCACAACACGCTGTTCCTGGTCGCGCACTTCCACAACATGTTGATCCCGGGTCTGCTCTACGGTATGCTCGCAGGGTATACCTACTGGTTCCCCAAGGCCTTCGGGTTCCGCCTGAACGAGCGCTGGGGCCGGGTATCCTTCGGATGCTGGGTTGCAGGCTTCTATCTCGCCTTCATGCCGCTTTACGTGCTGGGTGCCAGCGGAATGGCACGGCGGACGCACGAGATCTTCCAGCCCGAATTCCGTCCCTGGCTCTACGTCGCCGGCTTTGGCGCGCTGATCCTGCTCGCGGCGCTGGCATCGTTGGTGATCCAGCTGGTCGTCAGCATCCGCGAACGCGATCAGAACCGGGTGTTCGCCGGCGATCCCTGGGATGGTCGCGGGCTTGAATGGTCGACCTCGGCACCTCCTCCGGAATACAACTTCGCCGTCATACCGCATGTCGGGGGGCGCGATCCATTCTATGATGGCAAGCGCAAGGATGGGTATTACGAGCGCCACGCCCATTACGGTGCGATCACCGTGCCCAAGAACAGCATCACCGGGCTGATGATCGGTATCGGTGCGACGGCGGCCGCGTTCGGCCTCGTCTGGCATATGTGGTGGCTGGCCGGCCTCTCGATGCAGGCGGTCGTCTCGGCGCTCATCCTGCGCAGCTTCGTGCGTGACAGCGACCGTACCATCTCCGCGGCCGAAGTTACCGCGACCGAGCATCGCTGGCACGCAGCGATCGATGCGGCTGATCCAACGCCGCGTCCGCTGGAGCTGACGCATCGCAACACCGGCCTGGCGGAGATCCCGGCATGACCCAGCCTTCGCTTCGCCACGCCGGCATCAATCTGGGCGGCACCGAGCAGGATCCGAATGCCAATGCCGAGAGCGGCATCTTCGGCTTCTGGATGTTCCTGATGAGCGATGCGATCATCTTCGCGCTGCTCTTTGCCGTCTACGGCACCGCCGTGGCGGCAACAGCCGGTGGCCCCACCCCGGCGAGCGAGTTCAAGCTCGGCAGCGCCTTCGCCGAAACGCTGCTCCTGCTAACCAGCAGCCTCACGATCGGACTGGCGGTGCTTGCTATGAAATACGACGCCGCCCGGCGCCCCGTCTTTGCCTGGATGGGCATCACCTTCCTGCTCGGCGTCGCCTTCCTGGCGATGGAGATGCATGATTTCACCACCATGTTCTCGGATGGCGCCTACCCCACGCGAAGCGCCTTTCTGTCGGCGTTTTTCGCGCTGGTGCCGCTTCACGGCCTCCACGTCCTGGCGGGATGCGTCTGGATGCTGGTGATGGGCGGGCAGGTCCTTGCCTATGGCTTCGACACGCGGGTCAAGATCAACATCCTGCGCCTTAGCCTATTCTGGCATTTCCTCGACGTCATCTGGATCGCCGTCCTGAGCGTCGTCTATCTTCAGGGGCATGTGCTGTGAACGAGCGTCGTCGCGAAACCCGAACGTATCTGATCGGCTATGCGCTGGCCCTGGCACTGACGCTTGCCGCCTTCGCGGTCGTCAAATGGCCACTGGCTGCGGCCGGCACGACATTTGGGATCATCCTGGGCTTGGCTCTCGTGCAGGTGATCGTGCAGTTCCGCTGCTTCCTCCACATCAGCCTTGCCAAGTCGTCACGCGATGATCTGCTCCTGGTGCTGTTTGCGAGCCTCATCGTCACGCTGATGGTGTCGGGCACGCTGGTGATCATGTTCAACCTGCGCGACCGGATGATGTAGCGATGGAGGGGATCGCAACCACTTGCGCATCGATCTTCGGCAACGGCAAGGACCTGAGCGTGGCACAGGAATGCGCGCGTGCAGTGCTGGTACTGGCCTACGGCCTTCTGGCGGTTCGCGTGGTCGGCCGGCGCATCTTCGGGAAATGGTCGGCGCTCGACATCGTCGTATCGATCGTGATCGGCTCGAACCTCAGCCGGGCGCTGACCGGGAGCGCACCGCTACTGGGCACGCTTGCGGCAACCACCGTGTTCCTGCTTCTCCACTGGCTGCTGGCGCATCTGGCGGCGCGCTTCCCGGCCATGTCCCGCCTTCTGGAGGGGCAAGCCATCACGATCTTCAAGGAGGGCAAGGCCGATCAAGGCGCCCGTCTACGTCACTCGGTGTCTGAGGCTGACCTTGACGAAGCGCTGCGTCGGTCCGGGATGTCGAGCGTGAACGACGCACGCCAGGTCACGCTTGAACCAAGCGGGAAGATCACCGTCCTGAAACGCTGATCTTCCCTGCGGGTGTCAGATGTCCAGGCGCTTGGCGGCCCGGTGCGTTAGATAACCCAGCCCGGCGAGCCCAAGCGCATAGAAGGCCGTACGGTGACGATCGGTGAAGAACTCCATGCTGCGGCGACGCGAGCTGTCGTCGAAGCGGCCGTGGGCGCTGTAATCACCGGGCACCGGCTCGAACAGATTCGAGGGGGCATCAGCCGGCGCAGGCTCGTCCGTCAGCTGCCCCTTATAGCCAGCCTTGGCGAGGTAGCGGTCTATCAGTCCCGGCGCGACACGATTGCCTAGGATCGCCTTCACCGAGGAGAAGCCCAGCCACACGTCGCGCCGCTTGTGGGTGGCCGCGTAGAAGATCGCTCGCGCAGGGACTTCGGGCTCAAAGATCGGCGCAACAGGGCGCGCCTTCTTGCCCATTTTGTTCAAGGCCCAGTCGAACTGCGGTGTGTTGACCGCCGGAAGGTCGACCATCGTCAGGTGCACGTCGATCTTGTCGTGGATGATCTCGGAGCGCAACGAGTCCGTGAAGCCCCGGATTGCCGCCTTCGCGCCGCAATAGACCGACTGGAGCGGCACTGATCGGTAAGCCAGCGCGGAGCCGACGTTGACGATCGTGCCACGGCGCGTTCGCATCCGCTTCAGTGCGCTCATCATGCCGTGGACCTGGCCGAGGTAGGTGACCTTGGTGCCGCGCTCGACTTCCTCGGGCGTCAGCTTCGCGACGGGCGCGAAGACGGTTGCCATGGCGACATTGACCCATACGTCGATCGGCCCAAGCTCGCGCTCGGTGCGATCAGCTGCAGCCTCAACTGCAGCGGCATCGGCGACGTCGGTTGGGATCGGCAGGGCACGAACGCCGTGCCGACGCAGCTGCTCGGCTGCGCGTTCCAGTCGTTCAGGGTCGCGTGACAGCAACGCGACGTCATAGCCTTCGCTCGCGAACTTTTCGGCGGTTGCGCGCCCTACTCCTGCCCCGGCTCCGGTGACAACGACGACTTTGCTCATGCCTGGCTCCTGATTGATCGAGGTTGGGAACAGCCCTCGATCAACGGGGTTCCGGCCTCTGCCATGATGGCATCACTTCGCAGCGGATACGTGCATGGCCGAGAACACTCACTACGACCTCATCGTAATCGGCAGCGGGCCGGGCGGTGCAGCACTCGCACAGCGGCTCGCTCCCACGGGCAAGCGCATCCTGATCCTGGAGCGCGGCGACTATCTGCCGCGCGAAGAGGCCAACTGGAGCGGTCAGGCGGTGTTCGTCGAGGGCAAGTACCAGGCCGACGAGCAGTGGGTGAACAAGGATGGCGGCACTTTCGCGCCGCAGCTCCACTACAATGTCGGCGGCAATTCCAAGGTGTACGGCTCGGCGCTGTTTCGTCTCCGCGAGCGCGACTTCGACGAGGTCGAGCATGCTGGTGGCGTGTCTCCTGCCTGGCCCCTCTCCTATCAGGATTTCGCGCCCTGGTACGACGAGGCAGAGGCCCTGTTTCATGTCCATGGCCGCCGCGGCGAGGACCCGCTCGATCCGGGCAGCACCGCTTACCCCTTCGTGCCGGTCAAGCACGAACCCAAGGTGCAGGAGCTGTCCGACAAGCTGACCGGGCTGGGGCTACACCCGTTCCATCTGCCGCTCGGCATTCTGCTCGACCAGAAGGAGGACGGCTTCGCGACGCCCACCAGCGTGTGCATGCGCTGCTCCTATTTCGACGGCTTTCCATGCCTGCTGAACGGCAAGGCGGACGCGCAGGTGATGTGCGTCGACCCGACCATCCGCGACTACCCCAATGTGACGCTCCTGACCGGGGCCTATGCCGAGCGGTTGGACACGGATGCCAGTGGACGCCGGGTGGAGTCGATCCTGGTCCAGCGTGACGGCCGGCAGGAACGTTATAGCGCGGACACGGTGGTCGTCGCGTGTGGGTCACTTTCTTCAGCGCTGCTGCTGCTGCGCTCCGCCAACGAGCAGCACCCGAACGGTCTCGCCAACGGCTCGGATCAGGTCGGCCGCAACTATATGCGCCACGAGATGTCGATCGTCATGGCGGTGATGAAACACGTCAACGAGACCGTGTTCCAGAAGACGCTGGCGCTGAGCGACTTCTACTTCGACAGTGGCGATCCCGACTATCCGCATCCGCTCGGCCTCATCCAGATGTGCGCCACCAGCCATGCCGACCAGATCAAGGGCGAGGCGCCGTTGGCCTCGCTCATGAAGCATCTGCCCGACATGCCCTTTGCCGAGATGGCACGGCACTCGATGGATTTCTGGCTCCAGACCGAGGATCTGCCGATACCGGAGAACCGGGTCTATTATCAGGATGGGCAGGTCCATCTCGACGTCACCGAGACCAATGAAAAGTCTCTCAAACGGTTGAAGGCAAAGCTGGAACAGGTGCTGTCCGATATCGGCTGGCCGGCCATGCTGATCGAACGCTCGCTCTATCTCGGCAAGGACATCCCCTTGTCGGGAACTGCGCACCAGGCGGGCACCTGCCGCTTTGGCACCGATCCGTCGACCTCGGTCCTCGATCTCGACTGCCGCGCGCACGAAGTCGAAAATCTCTACGTCACCGATGCCAGCTTCTTTCCCTCGATCGGCGCGGTGAACCCGACGCTGACGATCATCGCCAATGCCCTTCGCGTCGCCAGCATCATCGAGGCCCGGCTGTGACGACCGCAGCCGTCGCCGCGCTGATCGTGCGCTACGGCATCGTCATGCTGTTCCTGCCGTTCAGCGCACTCGACAAGATCTTCTCGTTCGATCACGCGGTCAGCCAGGCGCAGCAGGTCTTCTCGCCGCGCTGGCTCGCCATCGCCGTGCTGATGGTCGGGCTCTTCATCGAGATCGTGTGCTGCGGCGCGATCGTGCTCGGCATCGCGGATCGTGCCGCCGCCTTCGTTGTTGCCGGCTACTGCGCCGTCACGGCGGTGCTCTACAAGCAGTTCTGGAAGCCGGGCGATTTCTTCACCGATCCGGGCGGCAAGGGACGCACCCTGTTCTGGGACTTCCTCAAGAACCTGTCGCTTGGCGCCGGTTTCCTCCTCCTCATCGTCGGCACCGACGGGGCAGGGCTCCAGCCTTTCCTCGATGCGCCCTTCGCCTCCAGCCATCCCTACGGAAGATAACACCATGTCCGATGCCGGTCCCAAGCCCTCCGTCCCCTATCAGCATCTTTACACCGACGTGAACGGCATCAGCCGCTTCAGCGAATGCGCGCTGACCGATTACGAACTGAAGGGCGTCGGCAATGCCGATCCTCAGTGGAACGACAAAATGGAGCGCGGCGAAGCCACCGTCGTCTTCACCGTGCAGCCGGTCGGTTGGGTCGGTGATTGGCACGAGAATCCGGCGCCGCAGTGGATCGTGGTGCTGTCGGGCCGCTGGTGGATCGAAGCCATGGACGGCACGCGCATCGAGCAGGGACCGGGCGAATTCTCGTTCGGCGGTGACCAAAATTGCATCGAGAAGGACGGCAAGAAGGGCCACAAGTCCGGCACGATCGGTGACGAGCCCTGCCGCCTGATGACGGTGCAGCTACACCGTGACCGGGTCGGACCGTGCGAACTCAAATGACCTTTGCCCGCATCGCCGCGTTCCGATTGGTAACGCAGCAGCCCGAAGTTCTCGTCGCCTTCTATGCCGCGCTGGGCTTCACCGTTGGCGATCCGCGACCGATCGACGGAGATGAATTAGCAGTCCTTGGCATCGCCGGTGCGGGCAGGCGCTGGCCGTTGCGGTTGGGCGAAGCGGTCGTCGAGCTCGATTGCTACGACGTTCCGGGTCAGCCCTATCCAGACAACGCGAACGCCGCGTCGCAATGCTTCCAGCATCTCGCCCTTGTCACCGACGATGCCGACGCGGCCTGGGCACGCGCCCGGTCGGCCGGCGCTAGGCCGATCAGCGATACTGGACCAGTGACGTTACCGGCGTCCTCGGGCGGCGCGACCGCGATCAAGTTCCGCGATCCAGAAGGGCACCCGCTCGAATTGCTCAGCTTACCGGACGCAGCGGAGAAAGGCTGGCGCGGCCGCGGGATACTCGGTATCGATCACAGCGCAATCGTCGTGAGCGATCTTCCAGCGAGCGAGGCCTTCTATACCGCGCATGGCCTGACCTGCGGCGATGCCACGCTCAACCAGGGCAGCGAACAGGCGGCGCTCGACGGTCTGGAAAACCCCGTCGCCGATGTGGTGCCAATGCAGCCCCCCACGGCGCCTCCTCATGTCGAACTGCTGCACTATCACCAACCATCCGGCGCGTCGCACGAGCCCGTCGCTGTCAACGACGTCGCAGCGACGCGGATCGTCTGGCATCAGGGCCCGCCGGCTCTGTTACGGGATCCGGACGGGCACCTCCATCAGACCGGCGGTTGATCAGACTGCGCCACGCTGCACCACCGGGCGTGATAGGAACAGGGCGGAGTTGACTACGCCCAGGTGCGTAAGGGCCTGTGGCACATTGCCGATCAGCCGGCGCGTGGGGACGTGGAACTCCTCACTCAGCAGTCCGACGTCGTTACTAAGGCCGATCACCCGGTCAAGCATCGTCGCTGCCTCGTCGCACCGGCCCTGCATCGCCAGGCAGTCGGCAAGCCAGCATGAGCAGGCGAGGAATACGCCTTCATCGTGGCCGTCGCCCTTCGCCGCCTTGCGGCGAACGAGCCCGCCTTCCATCAATTCGCGCTCCACAGCCGCGATCGTGCCAGCGATACGCGGGTCGTCGGCAGGCAAGAACCCGACAAGGGGCAGCAGGAGCAGCGAGGCATCAAGCGTCTCGCCGTCATAGCGCTGCACGAAATGCCCCGCGCCGGCTGAGTAGCCTCGCTCGCACACGGTCTGGTGGATCTGTGTCCTTAGGCCGCGCATGCGCCCAACCAGTTCATCGCCTGCGGCGGCCCGCATGACGTCGCTCTCGACGAAATGGTTGATGCCGACCCACGCCATTGCCTGCGAATAGGTATAGCAGCCCGGGTCGCCGCGGCTCTCCCAGATATCGGCACCGGGCTTGTCCCAGGCGCCCTCCAGATATTCGATCAGCGCGATCTCCACCGCGATGTCACGCGGCGTGCGCTCCACGCCAGCGCGGGTGCCAACATGGAAGCTGTCGATCAACTCGCCATACACGTCGAGTTGGGTCTGGTCCGAGGCAGCGTTGCCGACCAGGACCGGTTTCGCACCGCCATGACCCTTCAGCCATGTCGCTTCATATTCCTGCAATCGACGCCCGCCGTCGATCCGGTACATGATGCGCATGTCCTTCGGATCACCCGCAATCGCGCGCAGGATCCAGTCACGCCAGCGTACAGCCTCGTCAGCGAAGCCGGCGTTCAGCAGTGCGGTCAACGTGAAGGTCGCATCGCGTAGCCAGCAGTAGCGATAGTCCCAGTTCATCGCGCCGCCCGGCACTTCGGGGAGACCCATGGTGGCCGCAGCGACCAACCCGCCGGTGCGCCGGTCGATGAGCGCTTTGAGCGTGAGAAGCGAGCGCTTGAGCGGCGCACCCCAGCGATCGGGGGCATCGAAGCGGCCGATCCAGTCGCGCCACGCCTTGTCGGTCTGCTTCAACAGCCGCGTCGTGTCCGGCTTCTTTGGCAGCTCGGCATAGGAGGGCGCGTAGGAGAGCGCGAAGACGAGCCGCTCCCCCTTCCTCACGCTGAAGGTCGCGCGCGCATCACCGTTGGCGGCCTCCAGCGCACAGGGAGCATGCAGGACGAGTTGATGGGACCCGGCATCGGCGCACAGGCCACCGTCGAACGGCCGCATCCATGGCGGCACGCGGCCATAGTCGAAACGGGGGCGCAGCAGGCTGGCCATCTCGACCTCACCCGACAGACCCTCGACGATCCGCACGACCATCGGTTCGCCGTCGTGCCACGGCATGAAGTCGGTGACCCGTACTGCGCCGCTATCGGTCGAATGATCGGTCTCGAGGATCAACGTGTCGCCCCGATAGCGGCGCTCCACGGCTGTCACGAACCCGGTCGGGGCGATCTGCCAGCAGCCATTGCCCTGATCGCCGAGCATTGCCGCAAAGCATGCGTCGCTGTCGAAATTCGGCAGGCACAGGAAGTCGATCGAACCGTTGCGGGCAACCATGGCAGCCGTGCGCCCATCACCGATCAGGGCATAGTCCGCGATAGGAGAGGTCATGCGTCAGCCTTCAGATCGAGTGCGAGCAAGCGGCTTTCCGCCGCGATGAAAAGGCGCCGCCCGTCGGAGCCGCCGAAGCATAGATTGGAGACGGTCGCGTCGATGGGTACGAAGCCCAGCCTGTCGCCATCCGCCGACCAGACGTGGACACCGTCGGCTGCACCCACCCATAACCAGCCGCGTGCGTCGGTCGTGAACCCGTCCCGATAGCCGTGATCGGTTCGGCAGAAGCGTGTTCGCTCCCCCCAGCTACCGTCCGGCTGATGGCGGAAGCGCAGCACCTCATGCTTCGTGCCCGCCGTAAAGCCCGGCACCTCGCCGAGCGACAGTGACGTGTCCGACACGTACAGCGTCCCACCGTCGGCAGACAGCGCGACGCCGTTGGGCTGCTCGAAGTCGGCGACCCGTGTCAGTTCGCCGTTTGCGGGATCGAACCGATAGACACTTCGGTGATCAAGCTCGGGCTCAGCGAGCGCGCCCTGGCTCGGCATGACGATGCCGAAGATCGGATCGGTGAACCAGATCGATCCGTCAGGTGCCACCGTCACGTCGTTGGGCGAGTTGAGACGCTTGCCCTCGAAGTGGGTGATGAACGGTTCGGGACCCCCCGTCAGGTCGGCGGTAGAACGGCTGATACAGCGGCGACCGTGTTCGCAGTGCCAGACCGTCCCATCGGGCGCGACAGCGTTACCGTTCATGAACCAGGTCGCGTCGATCGCGACTTCGACACGGCCGTCTTCTTCATACCATGCGTTCAGCCGGCGGTTGGGGACATCGGAGAACAGGAGGCGGCCGTGCGACGCCTGCCATGCTGGACCCTCTGCGTGAATTGCCCCCTCGTGCAGCACGAGCAAGGGCGTGTCCGCCGATAGCACCTCGGCAAGCCGGACGTCATCGATCTGACAGCTGCGGAACCAATCGGCGTGCTTGATGGCGCCAGGACGCCGAAGCAAGCGGCAGGGCAGAAAGTCAACCGGGCTCACAACAAGCTCCTTGATATGAGCGCGTGATGGTCGGCGTCATGCATTTGTCACCGCGCTTTGGGTCCTTCCTGCAATCGATGGGAGCTAAATCGAACACGATCGTTATGGGTCCGTTACCCGAACACGGGCGTCGAAATCGGTCGAGGTGCGAGGACATGGCTTGGGGGGTGAACAGAGCGACCGACGTGCATCTGCGGGTGGGTTCGCCGGACATGCTGCGCTGGACCGTCCTGTCGTGGCGGACGTTGCGTAGCGGTATGCACGACGATTTCGGCATCGCAGCGAGCTCGATCGCCTTTGCCGCTTTTCTCGCGATAATCCCTCTGATCAGCCTGATCACGGGAGCTTATGGCTTTTTCGTGCCTGCCGCGACAGTGGCGCACAATCTGTCGACCTTGACGGCGATCATGCCGGTGGATGCGCGGCAGATCGTTGCCAGGGGTCTGAACAGCGCGCTGGCGACGGATCGCGCCTCCATCACGACCTTCCTCCTTTCCATCGTCATCGCGCTGTTTAGTGCGCGTCGCGCCGGGCGTTCGCTGCTTCACGGCATCAACCTCGCCTTTCGGATCGAGCGGGAGCGCCAAGGCCTACGCCGACAATTGGCGTCGACCGTGCTGGTGCTGGGCTGCGCCGCGCTCGTGCTGACCGCATTAATATCCCTGTCCGTCTTAGCATTCCTGCAAAGCTATGTTCCCGATGGCCTTCCCGGGGCCCGCCTCGTCTCGACAGTCACGCTGTTCGGCTCGCTGACACTGGGTGCGGGCGCGGGGCTAATCCTGATCTATCGCTACGCTCCTGCGGCGGAGCAACCGATCGCCTGGCACCACGTCCTGCCGGGCACAATCGCAGGCGTCTCGATGTGGCTTACCGCTACGCTGTTGTTCCGAACCTATGTCGCGCACGTTGCGCGGTTCGACGACACCTATGGCTCACTCGCGGCTGTGGTCGTGTTGATGCTGTGGCTGATGGTCTCGGCATGGGCGATGCTGCTCGGCGCACGCCTCAATGCCGAAGTCATGGCCGATTCCGGGCCCCGCATCGAGGAGCGACCCAAATGACTCAAGACCTGGTGCAGGACCGCTACCGCAATCGCATGCTGACTATCATCACCGCGCTCCTGCTCATTGCGGCACTGCGGGCAGGGTTTGCGGTGATCATGCCAATCGCCTTTGCCGCGATCATCGTCGCAGCCTTATGGCCGCTCAAGCGCTGGCTTGCGCGCTACATGCCGTCATGGATCGCCTATACGCTGACGCTGCTGTCGTTGATTGCAATCCTCGCTGCCTTCGCCGCGGCGGTATATCTGTCGATCGGGCAGGTCATCGGAGCGATGTCGGCGCAATGGGCTGGGCTCGAGAAGGCCTATACCCATCTTGCTGCCTGGGCGGCTGATCGCGGCGTGCCGATCGCGGGAACCATCAACCGCCAGCGCATCATGGGGCTGTTGCAGATGCTGGCAAGCGGCGCCTATGCCTTCGTCACCTATGTCGGGTTTATCGGCATCGTTGTAATGCTGGGTTTGCCCGAAGTGCCACGGCTGCGGCGTCGGTTGTACGAGATGTTTGAAGGTGGCGCGCGTCGCGATATGCTAGAAGTGAGCGAGGAGATATCAGGCCAGGTTCGTCGGTATCTCGGCACTACACTTGCCACCAGCATCCTGACGGGTGTTGCGTCCGCCCTTTGGTCGTGGATGACCGGGCTTGAGCTGGCGTTGGTATGGGGTATCCTGAACTTCCTGCTCAACTTCGTGCCCGTAATCGGTAACATCGTCGGTATCGTGCCACCCGTGCTGTTTGCCTTCGTGCAGTTCGGCGGGTGGCAGATGCCGACCCTGGTGCTCGTCGGTTTCGTCATCCTGCAGATGACCATCAGCAACGTGGTCTATCCGCTACTCCAGGGTAAGCAGCTTTCCCTGTCACCGCTGGCGATCATCATCGCCATGACGTTCTGGAGCTGGGTCTGGGGCATCGCTGGTGCCCTGATCGCCGTGCCGCTTACCGCCGCGATAGTCATCATCTGCGGCCAATTTGACCGCAGCCGATGGATCACGAAATTGCTGTCGACTTAAAACAGACGGCGGCGGCGGAAGAACCGGATGACCCAAAGCCGGACATTCACACCCCCTTCTCCACCTCCCTACTTCGTACCCTTCTCCACCTCCCTACTTCGGCCGTCCGTTAATCTCCGCGTTACGACCGCTTTTGCGCCTGACTTTGCGTTTTCGAATGTCGTGATGTGGTGGGGTCGTGGTGCCGTGTCCCCGATCTCGCCGCCCTCGAGCGGGTCCGCCAGCACCGCGAGGTGGGCAACGCCCTTGGGCGCTACCCAGCCATACTCGGCCAGGTGCCCGCGGATCGCGTTGCCGATCTGGGTGCGCTCCTTCACCGCCAGGTCGCGCGTGCGGAACACCAGTGCTGCCGCCCGCTGTTCCTCGCTCTTCACCGCCACGAACCGCATGCTCGGCCGCTGCGCCGCCTCGCAGATCGCCTCGGCATCCACCGCATCGTTCTTGTGCCGCTTCACGAATGGCTTCACGTCCGCCGGCGGGATCAGCCGAACCTCATGCCCTATCGCCTGCAGCTCGCGCGCCCAGTGATGCGCACCGCCGCACGCCTCCAGCGCCACCAGGCAGCGCGAGTGCGCGACGAAGAAGTCGAGCAGCTTGCCACGCGTGAGACGGCCACTGAACACCGCCCGGCCAGCAGCATCAGCTCCGTGCGCATGGAAAACTTGCTTGGCGATATCCAACCCGATCGTGGTAACCTCTGACACGGAGGCCTCCCTCAGTGGTGTTCAACACCTCCACTCTGGCACATCGCTGCCGTCGGGGGGCGTCCACCCCATCACCAGACGCGGACGATCTGACCGCATGCGCTTCGCCTCGCCGGCGGCCAGTTTGCGGTTTTTGCGAGCGAATATAGCATTGTAGCTCCGGCGTTAACTATTTGGATAGTCCCGCCCTGTCATGCGCAGCCCATGGTGGGAGGGTGTTCGTGATTAAGCCTTGGATTTGGAGTTGCTGTGCAGTGGCGCTGACCAGCGCCACGCCGCTGTCCGCTGAACTGAATGTACCGATTGCCGCACGCGTCGTGTCTTTCCTGCAGCCGCCACCCAGCGGCACGATGGCGGCCGCCATCCTGTTCGAACCCGGCAATGCCGCCTCCGAAGCAGAGGCAAATGCCATCGAGCGCGCCATCGGCAATGGCCTGGCCGCCGGTCGCGGTGCCATCCGGGTGCGGCGGGTGCCGATCGGGGCCATGGGGGCGTTGAGCGGCTACCATGTGGCGTTCGTGACGGCCGGTCTGCGATCCCAGCAAGGGGACATCGCTGCCATCGCCGCGAAATCCTCGGTGCTGACGATCTCGTCCGATGCCGCTTGCGTGCAGTCGGCACGATGCGTCGTCGGCATCAGCACGGTGCCGAAGACCCAGATCACCGTCAGCAGGGCCGCGGCGCGGGCCGCCAACATCCGCTTCGGATCGGCGTTCCTCATGCTGGTCAAGGAAATCTGATCATGTCGGCGTCGACCCGCACCCCTTTGCTGCGCGGCCTGCTCGCGGCTTCTGCCATTCTAGCCCCTGCCGTCGTTGAAGCGCAGGCCGTCGATTATCAGGCTTTGCAGGAAACGATCGGCGAGCCGGTGACCACCAGTGTCACGGGCAAACCTCAGCGCGCATCCGAACTGCCTGCATCGGCGATCATCATCACCCGTGACGACATCGCCAAATCCCCCGCACGCGACGTTCCCGGCCTGCTCAAGACCTATGGCGGTATCGATGTGAACCGCTGGACCGCGGGTCAGACGGATGTCGCCGTGCGCGGCGGGGTGCAAACCTATAACGCCCGGCTGCTGGTGCTGGTCGATGGGCGTCAGGTCTATCTCGATCACTACGGCATGACAGATTGGAACCTGCTCAGCGTCCAGCTGGAGGAAATCCAGCAGATCGAACTGGTCCGGGGACCAGCCAACGCCCTGTTCGGCTTCAACGCGGCAAGCGGCGTCGTTAACATCGTCACGCGACGCGGCGGGCAGGCGCCGTCCGCAGTGGCAACCGCCGAACTCGGCAATCACGGCATCGGCAAAGTCTCCGGTTCGCTCCTGCTGCCCGTCACCTCGACGATCGGGCTGAAGCTGGCCGGTGCACGCGCGCGGGAGGATGAGCGTGCGATCCCCGCCACGCTGCTGACCCCGGCGATGATCAATGCCGTCGCGAGCGACCAGCTCACCGCCGATCTGACCGGGGCATTGGGCGGCATGGACCTGACGCTGGGCGGCGGGCATGCCGATAATCGTCAGGTCGAATATCTTCCGAGCCAGTTGTTGTCGAACCAGCGTTTCCGCAGTGACAATATACATGGCTCCGTGGCCCGCGACACGAACTGGGGCGGGCTGACGCTGGGCGGCTACGTCAATTGGCTGGACGCGGACTATGGCGTCGGCGCCATGGCGGATGCGACGGCACCGATCACGTTCAAGAACCGCATCATCGTCGCCCAGGCCTCGTCCCTGGTACGGTTGGGCGCCGCGCATACGCTGCGGGTCGGAACCGAGTATCGCAACAACAGACTGCGTTCGGAATACCAGTTTTCCGACCGTATCTCCTATGACGTGGCATCGGCCAATGCGATGCTCGATCTGCACCCGGCGGAACTGATCTCGCTGACGGCGGCCGGACGTCTCGACAGGCTCTGGCTGCACCAGTCGGGTGAGATCGCCCAACCGGCCTATGACGATCCCGCCGCCTTCGCGCGGGCCTTCACGCGCTTCAGCTTCAATGCGGCATTGCTCGTTCACACCGGAGCGGAAGGCCTGCTGCGCATCAATGGCGGTCGCGGATACCAGCTGCCCTCGCTGGTCGATTTCGGCATCCGCCTGCCGATCGTCACGCCGTCCCCGGTTCCCATCTATGTCGCGGGCTCGCCTCGAACCAACCCCGTGGCGGTCTGGAGCGGCGAGATCGGGTATTCCCATCCGATCGGGCAGGTGAAGCTGGAGGCGACGGCCTTCGCCACCCGCACCAAGAACGCCATCGCATCGCCCGGCGACGGCCTGCAGACCGAATTGTTCCTGACGCCGTCGCCGTCGCTGGTGGCTCGGTTCCAGGCGGTCGGCGACTTCACTACCTATGGCACCGAAATCGCCGCGTCGGGCAGCCTGGCCAGGCTCGTCTGGCGGGCGAATTATACTTGGACGCATAGCGACGACCAGCTTGCCGGGACGACGCTGCCGATCCCCTTCGCCCTGTCGCCGGCATCGACAACGCCGGAGCATAAGGCCAACCTCACCCTGACCTATACGACCGGTCGCGTGTCGGTCAGCGGCGTGGCGCGCTATACCTCGGCCACGCGGCAGTTCGCGTTTTCGACCACGCCGCGACTGTTGCTGTTTCCGGTCGACGATGCCGTCGCCATCGATGGACGTGCAGCGATCCGTCTGACCCCGGCGGTCGAACTGTTCGCGGCTGCCGAAAACCTGACGCTGGCGCGCGGCGCGGCCCTCTCTCCCATTCCCGCGGACCGACGCGCGCGCGCAGGAGTACGCCTTGCTCTCTAAGCGTCTTCGATCAATGACTGGGTGGCGCGAGCGCGGGTGGACCGTCAACGGCCACGCCCGGCGGCAGTCGAAGCTCACCGCCTGCTTCGAGCAGCGGTTGAGGCTGGCCGACCGTTCGATCACGCACAAGGTCGCGGCAACGCCGGCGATCATGCTGATCCTGTTCGTCGCGATGGCCCTGACCAGCACCGCCGCCCTGCTGTTCGCGGGTCAACGCGTGGACCATATCGTCAATCGCGACATCCGCGACATCGGCCAGTTGAATAGCATCACCCGGCGTTTCGATGCGGTGAACCTCAGCGTCTATCACTTGCTGGTCACCAAGGCAGCGACGCCGGCCCTGATGATCGATCGCCAGGTTGCCTCCATCCACCGCGAACTGGCGGGCGTGCGCGGTGACCTGCTGACGTTCCAGCGCAGCCACCATGCCCAGGCCGCATCGCTGCAACCGGCGATCGTGGAGTTGGAGCGTTACTCGGGCACGGTCGACGTGCTGACGTCGATGCTGAGCATCGACTTTGCCAGCACGGCCGCGATGATCGATCCGTTCCGCCTCAACGCACAGCGGATCGACGCGCAGATCCGCCAGGTCGCTGCTGGCGGGATCGCGCGTGCCGAGCACCGGGCCATGGGGGCGTTGTTCGCCACCCGCCTCACCATCGCCATGCTGTTGCTGGCGCTGGTGGTGAGCACCGCGATGAGTCTCGCCCTGGCCTATGTGGTCGGGCGATCGATCGTGTCGTCCATCACGAGCATCGCGGCCGCGACCGAGGCGGTATTGGATGATCGCGACATCGACTTTGCCGAACTGCAACGCCGGGATGAGCTTGGCCTGGTCGTCACGGCGCTGGCATCGTTCCAGGCCGAGCGCACGGCGGCCAGGCTGGTCGCGCATGAGGCGGAGGAGATGCGCCGCCAGGCATTGGCGCAAACGGAGCGCCAGACCTCCGCGATCGCCTCGGTCCGGGAGCAGGCGCGCCTGGATCGCGAGGCCACGCTCACCAGGCTCGCCGAGGCGTTCGAGCGTCAGGTGACGGGAATCATCCGCAGCGCGCAGAACGCGATGGCGCATCTCGAAACGAACGCTTCGATGCTGCGCAAGGCGATCACTAGCAGCCGCGACCTGGCGAAGAAGGTCGACACGATCTCCAAGAGCTTCGCCAGCGAGATGATCGAGGCGGGCCAGGAAACCCACTCGCTGGCGCGTGCCTTCGACAGTATCGACCGGGAGATCACGGACACCAGCCTTGCCGCCAAGTCGATCAGCGAACATGCCCGCGATGCACGCGAGACGGTCGCGCTGTCACGGCAGCAGGCCGAGAGCATCGAGCAGATCGTCGGCGTCATCACGGCGATCGCCAAGCAGACGAACCTGCTGGCGCTGAACGCCACAATCGAATCCGCGCGGGTCGGACCAGCGGGCGCCGGCTTTGCCGTTGTAGCCGCCGAGGTGAAGACCCTGGCGTCGCAGACCGGCGACAGCGCCGGTGATGTCCGCGGCAAGATCGAGGCGGTCCAGGGGCAAATCCGCTCCGTGGTCACTAGTACGGAGAGCCTAAGCACGTTGATCGACAGCATGAACGACGGGGCGGGCCGCGTCGCGGCCATGTCGCGGGGGCAGACCAGTGCGATCGAACAGCTCAATGCCCGCATCAGCGCCGTCGAGGAGCGCAGCCAGGTCCTGGCCGAAGCCGGCATGGAGATACGCACATCTGCGGATTCTAACCTCGTATCGGTACAACAGGTTCAGGATACCGCCGAAATCCTGAAGCGGACTCTCGAATCCCTTGCGCTGGACGCCCAGCGTTTCACGAGAGACCTCCTGCATGGCGAGCGGCCGATCGATATTCAGCCGGAGCCTGTTGATAGGGATGAAACCCAATCCGCATTGTGAACGGTGATGGATTGTCCTGATTCGCGGACGGTTGGATGATCGGCGGAGAGTCTCCGGGATCGTGCATGGATTGGAGTTGGCGACCGCTGGTGTGGCTGCCCGGCCGATTGCAGCTATCGATGACGATCTACACCCCATTCGACCTCTGGTTTCGTCATGGCTTCTGGCTCAGATTGCTCGACGCAAGCGACCGGGCGATCCCGAAGCGGCTGTACGACGAAGATCCAACGCTCGCCGACGCCATCGACCGTCCCCATGCGCTGATGCCGACGCCGGGCAACGGCAGCGACATCAAAGCCGTGCCCGCCCTTCACACGCGCGCCGACCGGGACCGCTCATCTCTCAAGCGCTAGCCTGAGCGTCGGTCCAGGCAAGCCCCATGCGTCAGGTCTGTGCGTGACTCCTAATCCCCTCAGGCGGCCGTTTGCTGCGCTTCGACAAGGCTGACCTTGGCGCGGTTGCGACCTGAGCGCTTGGCGTCGTAGAGCGCCGCGTCCGCGGCCTTGATCAAGGTCGTACCATCGCGATCCATCGCATCGGTCCAGGTTGCGATCCCAAACGACATGCTGGTGGCGCCCAACCTCTGTCCCCCGGCGCGGATATTGAGTTCGGCGATCGCCAGTCGCACCTGTTCGACCCGGTTAAGCAGCGCCGTCGCGTTCGTGCCGGGCGCGATGATCGTGAACTCCTCGCCGCCATAGCGGCAGACCACGTCACCGTCGCGGAAGCGATTGCGCATCTCCGCCGATACCGCCTGGAGAACCGCGTCGC
>NZ_QLJH01000002.1 GCF_003951315.1 Sphingomonas sp. S-NIH.Pt15_0812 | reverse complement strand
CCCCACCCCTGCCCCTAAAGGGGGGCAGGTGGGGCGGGGCGCTTTTTGTGCACCACTTGCCCCACCTTGCCCCGCCCCACCTTTCGCGGGTGGGGCGGTGTCGTCAGCAGGCGTCCCGACGCGCACGAATTTCTTAAGCTCGCGCTTCACCGGGTCGCGTTCCTCCACTACGATGAGGGCGCGATTGGCGAACCAGCCACGTAGTAGCCCGTTGATCTTTGAGCGGTCGGACTTGTCGTGCTTGTACGCACTTAGCCCCAGCACCTCAGCAACTGCCTTGCCGACCCAATCCGCAGCCTGGGCGCTTTCCTTAAAAGATCCGGCAGCAACCAAGGCCTGTATCTGTCGCAGGTGGTCAACGGTGACGTTCTCGAACGCGTCAGGCGGCGTCCAGCGGGTGACCACGCCAATGCTATCGCCGTCGTCCCCATAGGGATCGTCGGGGGTCGCGTTGCCCAAGCTGACGGAGGCGAGCCGGAACCACTGCGCATCCTCGGCGGGGCTGCGATTGTGCTTGTCGTCCTGCACTGTGAACAGCCGCCGCCGCTCGCGATCCTCGGTAACGCCAAAGCGGTTGGCTTCCGCATCGTCCATGCGGTTTAGAACCAAGGTGGCGCGCGCCGCCGATGTGAGCGACACTGCACCACGAGAGGCCTCAGTCGTGACCTTTACGCCGTGGAGCTTGCGGCTGTGATGTACCAGCACGATCGCGCAATTGGCTTCCTTGGCGACCTTTGCCCATCGCTTCGCAACGGCATCGATTGCCGGGTTATTGTTCTCGTCCACGCTGTGACTCGACACGAACGGGTCAACGATCAGCACGTCCACCTTGCGGGCAATCAACTCTGCTGTGAGAGCTTCAACGACAGGCTCCCGTATCGTGAACCCCTCCGGGCCTTGGTCCGCAATGCATAGGCCAGCCCCATCCATGGCGCTGTCTACGAACAGCCGGCCGTCCACCTCTTCCGGCTTTACACCATGGAAGAGAGCCGCGGCGTGGAGCTGGCGGCTCAGCTCGTCCAAGTCATCTTCAAGGTTCCAGTACCAAGCGCGCTTAGGACCGCCCCACACGTCTTTGCCAAGCAGCCGGCGGCCGGTTGCCAGGGACAGGACAACGGAGGCCATAAGCGAGGATTTGCCGATGCCTCCAGGCGCAACCACTGCGGTTATGGTGTTGCGCAACAGCCAATGACCAAACACCCACGGCCGGCGGGGAATCGTGGTGGGATCGCACCAGACAAAAGGGGTGGCTTTGACCTCAACCGCCCCACCATTGGCGGCGCTAAGCCGGGGGTGGAAGGGCCGCGCGTCATCGACGCGAGCGGCGAAGGGGATGGGGCTCATGCAGGCACCTCCCTAAGCTCGTCGTTGAAGTCCTTAGCGCTGCCGCCTGGGTAGATGATGCGCGTCTCACGCCCGCCGCTGACGATCGCGGTTGCCGCTGCCTCGGCATGACGCCGCCCCTCCGCATCACCATCGCCACCGATGACGACGCTGCGTACCAGCTCGGGCAGGTGCATCCCCTTGACTGTGCCTTCACCCGGCGCGGCCCAAACGGATGGCGCGCCCATTTCCAGCAAGGACAAGCCATCTTCCACGCTGCCGCTCAGCACCAGCCCATGGTCCAGCACCGGCCCCAGCCGGATCGCGCCGCCACGCACGAAACCCAGCGAAAACTTCACCTTGCCGTCAGCGGACGCGGCCTTGCGCCCGTCACTGGTCAGGTAGATCCGCTGGATACCAGCCGGCGCGCTGTCGGGACCGGACACCACTGCCACCAGGGCGGGCAACAGGCCGGGGCCGTTCGCCACCAGTACGCCGCTATCCTTGGGCGGTTTCAGGCGCGCGAACCGCAAGGCGGGCGGCAGAGCGAAGGTGATGCCTCGGCTGCGCAAATATCCCTCTGCCGGGGTGCCATCGATCGGGGCGCTATCGCGGATGATCTCCAGCGCATAGCTGTTGTTGCGCTCGCCCCGTGCATCGACTTTGGGTGCGTCAATTAGCGGCAGGTTGCCTCCACAGAGCCGCTCAGCGGCTTCCCGCATCGTGACGCTGTACGCGCGCTGCACGAAGTCCAGCACGTCTCCAGAGGCTCCGCAGCCGAAGCAATGCCACCGCTCGCCCGCGCCGAACACATAGAACGAGGGCGAACGGTCGGCATGGAACGGACAGCAGCCCGCCAGCTCGCCCGCGACCGGCCGCAGCTTAACGCCAGCGCCGGCCGCGACCGACGCCACAGGATAGGCCTGCCGGATCGTCGGCACGTCCAGGCGGCTCATAGCTGCACCGTGCGGATAGGCAGGCCATGTTCAGCCGACAGCCGCAGGGCATAGTCATTCGCCTTGCGAGCAAGCCTCCAAACCACGCCGACGCCGCTGCCATCCGGGGCGGCGACTCCCACGATATGACCGCCCATCGTGGGCAGCACGGCAACGGACCAATGATCGGTCGCCGTTGCCATGTCGCGCAAATCGATCAGACGCGCCGTTGCAGGCAGGCCGTACAGGCGCGCGACCTCTCTGGGCAGCGTCATCCGCAGCCTGATCCGGCCCGGCGGGAGCGGTTTCGCCCTGTACCAAGCGTCGAGGGTCGGGGGCAGGTTAGCGCCCTGATCCGCGTAGCCGGACACGCCGGTGATCCGCTCCAGCTTGGTCCGCTCAAGCTCGCGGTGCCGCTGTAGGCAGACCGCAGCGACCGCACGGCTTTGGACCTCTCGCGACTGCCGAGAGGCAATGGAAAGAACGACGCTGCTCATGCGCGCGACCCTCCCAAGCTGGCCGCAGCCTCAAGGTACATGATGTATGCCAAAGCCATTTGCAGACTGGCGGCAGAGACGGTCACGCCGCCGTCTGCCAAGTCGCTCACACGTTCGGAGAGGTGATCGACGGCGAAAGCGCTGAGGGATCGAGGCGCGCCGGGTTCCTCGCCTGCCATCACAGCAAGGCGGGCGGCAATATAGGACCGCAGCGCCGCCGCCCCGCCGGCCTCAATCAACTCTTCCACCGGAAGGGCAGTGGACGCGGCAGGATCGCAAGCGGCAGATGGCCACACGATGGATGCGGGTGGGATCGGCTTCATGCCTCACCTCCCGAACGCGGCATGATGCGCCAAACGATCGCCTTCGCGCCGCTGACGTTCTGCCGGCGCAACCCCGTGTCTATAATCGCCTGCCGCTCCTTGAGCGCCGTAAAGCGAGGCTGGAGCGAATAGCGAGGATAGCCCGCCGCCGCACACGTCTCATCGACGGTCAGCCCGGTAGGGTGGCTGTGTAGCGTCTCCAGCACGACACGTTCTAGGCGGGCCATAGACGACAGGATGCCCATATAGGCGGCGGCGCTGGTGTCGGTGCGGCGGCTCATGCTGCACCTCCAGTTTCGCTAACGCCGGCAATCGGGAGAGCGGCTCGGCATTGTGAAGCCGGGCAAGAGATGCTATCTCGATTGGCGCTGACGTAAGAAGATTTGAGGAAAGGCCGTGCGGTGGCGACCGCGCGGCCTTTTCGCTTAATGGGCTTCGGCGCCCCAGCCGATGGCAGGGCCATAAGTCACGCGGCCCCCACCAGTCGGTTGATGCTCTCGACCTTCACAAGTCGGCGGCGACCAACCTTGACGGTATCCAGCTCGCCACGGCTCATTAGGCGGTAGAGAGTGGGGATGCTCAGGCCCGACATGATGCGGGCATCTGCTAAGGTAACGGCTACAGGGACCACGGTGAAAGCTCCATTCTGTGTGGAGCTTCCTGATGCGTCAGGACGAATCCTGGCTTTACCGCCGACAAGTCGACGCTTGTCTTGTGTCTCCAAGCCGACTTCGGTCGCCACCATCGTTGAATCTGGTCGCGCAATCGGGTTATGAACGCATTGGGGCATGTTCACGCATGTCCTCCCACGGTGTTGTGAGCGGCTGTCACAGCCGCCGCCCATCGCTGGTAGAGCGACCGGGAGGGCTTCGCTTTCCTAGGGCATGGGCCCTCCCGGTCGTGACGCGATCCTCAAAGGATCGAAAGGGGCCGGCTATCTTAACCGGTAGGTGATACCCGCCATGAGTTAAGCTGATCGGAACAGATAGCCAACCATGAACAGCGGCCATTTCCACCCGGCCGTCTCGCGCCATGCCGCCAAGAGGTCGAGATGCGCCGTTCCGAGGTGGCGCGGTTGAGCCACATCACGGTTGCGACGACGCGGTTGAAGCCGATAGCAAATGCTGAAATTCGGCCCGTGCGGCCGGGCTGCTCCTGTTAAACAAACGGATCAGGGCTTCCACTTCTTCCCAAACTTTTTGCTTGGGCGATTTGAGCCGTTCTAACCGCAGCTGCGCGGACACGCGCTTACCCTTCATTGCAGCCACAATCAGCCTAGCGGCGTCCCTGTCAGGCAGCTTGGTAAGCGCCTGTCGTTCGCTGGGCTTGTTCAGCGACGTGCCATTCAGTGCAGACGGATGCACCTCAAAGCGGGTGATCAGATGCCTAGCCGCTGCCAAATGTCGCCGCCCGGTTCGCGTCGAACGGTTGTTCTTCGCGGCCATGATTGTTGCGAGGCTCAAAGGGCGGCCTGGGCGACCAGGATCATCCAACTCAGGGCAGCCCATAGCCTCAAGGCGCTCAGCTCGCTCTCGCCCGCTTGCTGTGAGTTTGCGGCCATTTTGGCCGACAACATCCGCCATTATGCGGCACCTCTGATCGACACGATGGCGGCGCTGCGGTTTTGTAGGAAGCCGTCCCATGCCTGCATGAGCTGGCGGCGCTTCTCCAACAAATCGCCGCGGCGATAGGCGCGCTCGACTGCGCTGCTGATCTGGTGCGCCAGAGCCTTTTCAAGCACCTCGCTAGCGACGTTCGTTTCCTCCGCACCCCAGTCGCGGAACGTTGACCGCCACCCGTGCACGGTTGCGTCTGGGGCGACTAACTGGAGGGCCTTGGTCACTGCCACGTCTGACAGGGGCTTGTCGTCCCTCGGCTTGCTGGTGCGGCGCTGGAGGCCTGGAAAGATGAGGCTGCTCGATCGGCTGGCATGAAGCTGCCGGAGCATAGCCGTGGCGCTGTCACTAAGCGGCACGACATGCTCCGTTTTCATCTTCATGCGATCGGCCGGCACGGTCCAAGTCCGGGCCTCAAGGTCAACCTCGTCCCATCGTGCGCCCCGCGCTTCTCCGCTGCGAACGCATGTCAGGATGGTAAATTGCAGGGCCAAGCGGGCGATCGTCTCAGGCTCTGCCCGCAGCTTGGCGAACACGGCCGGCGCATCGGCATAGGGCACGGCCGCGAAATGCTTTACGCCCTTTGGCTGCGGGGGGAGGCCCATTTTGATGGCCTTCATGGAGGCCTCATGCTCCCGGTAGCCATGCGCGGTAGCCCATGAGATGACGACGCCAATGCGTTGCAGGGTCCGCCGGGCTGTCTCAGGCTTGGCAAGCCATATCGGCTTCACCGCTTGCACGATCAGCGGCCCGGTCACCTGATCGATGGGACGGCTGCCGAGCATGGGATAGGCATAGTCCTTCAGCGTGGACAGCCACTGGGCGGAATGCTTGTCGTTCTTGAACCCGCTCTTGCGTTCGTCATAGACGCGCTGGGCGGCCTCTGCGAACGTCGGGATGGCGTTGGCAGCCTTCCGCTTCTCAACCACTGGGTCCAAGCCGTCGCGAACCACCTTGCGATGCTCTGCCGCCCGATCGCGGGCCTCTTTCAAAGTCACCTCGGGGAACCGGCCTAGGCCTATGTCACGCCGCTTGCCGGATGGATCGCGGACCCTCGCCAGCCATGACCGGGAACCGGATGGATTGACGACTAGCAACAGCCCGTCACCGACCGAATAGCGGCCGGGTGTTCGGTAGCTGTTGACCTCTGCGACAGTGGCGGGAGCGCGGCGGCGGGTTGGCTGCTTGTTATCCACCCCACCACGTTGCCCACAGCCCCACTGCGCTGTCAAGACATGACCTGATACAATGGGAGAGGGAAAGCCGCGCTTTTGCTGGATTTATGCTATGCAGATGATCGGATTGGAAACGCCAAGACGCACATGTTAGGCGGACACCCTCTCCGCCATTTTTCCTGTCGTGAACGGCAGGTTTCGGCACCAGCTTCGTACAGGCTGAAGCCCCGGCCGGGATCATCCCGGCCGATGCCATGTCGCGTCGCGACACCCTTATCCGTTCCTCCCGAAACATAGCCCGGCAAAGCGGCTCTCGTATCCGTGCGTCCGCTGAAACAGCCGGCCAGATCGACCAGCGACTGGTGATGCCGTCGCCCGGCCACCGCCCACCCGGGCGCGGATGGCGGGCGGACCGGTTCCGACCCGCCCGCCGAGGATCGAGTCACGACCAGGTGGGAACCGGCTCGACCGATTCCCGCCGGCAGAGGCGACAGGCTTCGTGCAGGTCGGCGGCGAGTTCGTCGACCCGCTCGACCTGCGCATCCCAGGCGAACATGAAGCGGGCGCCGCCACCGATGAAGGTGTAGAAGCGCCAGCCGCGTCGGCGCAGTTCGTCGAGCACGGCGGGCGGGGCGGTGAGGAACACGCCGTTCGCCTGCACCGGGAACAGCAGGCGCACTTCGGGCAGGTTCGCCAACCTGGCCGCGAGCCGCTGCGCGCAGGCATTGCCATGCTGGGCGTTGCGCAGCCACGCGCCGCTTTCGAGCAGGGCGACCCAGGGCGCCGACAGGAAGCGCATCTTGGAGGCGAGCTGGCCCGCCTGTTTGCAGCGATAGCCGAAATCCTCGGCCAGCGCCCGGTCAAAGAAGATCACCGCCTCGCCGACCGCCATGCCATTCTTGGTCCCGCCGAAGCACAGCACGTCGACCCCGGCCTGCCAGGTCATCTCCGCCGGGGTGCAGCCCAGGGTGGCGCAGGCATGGGCGAAGCGCGCGCCGTCCATGTGCAGCCGGAGGCCCAGCTCGCGGCACAGCGCGGCGATCGCCGTGACTTCCTCGACGCTGTAGACCTGCCCCGTCTCGGTCGGTTGGGTGATCGTCACCACGCGCGGCTTGGGGAAATGGATGTCGGAACGGGTGGTCGCCAGCTCGCGGATCGCCTGGGGCGTCAGCTTGCCGTCGGGCGAGGGGGCGAGCAACAGCTTGGAGCCGTTGGAGAAGAATTCGGGCGCGCCGCATTCGTCGGTCTCGACATGCGCCGACGACGAACAGATGACGCTGTGATAGGATTGGCAGAGCGAGGCGAGCGCCAGCGAATTGGCGGCGGTGCCGTTGAAGACGAAGAAGACCTCGCAATCCTTGTCGAACAGCGTGCGGAAACAGTCGGCGGCCTGCTGCGTCCAGCCATCGTCGCCATAGGCGGTGGCGGAGCCGCCATTGGCGGCAAGCATCGCGTCCCATGCTTCCGAACAGGCTCCGGCATAATTGTCGCTGGCGAATTGTTGCGGTTGATAGCTCGTCACAGGCCGATTCCGTAGTTGTTGACGGCATCCGGCATCGGGGGAACGACGATGTGGCTAAAAACCCGCTAATTGCCGGATCGGCCACATCCCTCTGTTTCCAGGGGTACCACCTTGCGCGGGCGCAGGTTGGTGCCGGACGTGCTCCGACTCTTGATGCTGGTTAGGCCGCTAGACGAGGCGGGACTGATCGTCAAGCCTGTCGTGCCGGGGACAAGGTCGATGGAGATGGCGGGGTGGAGGCTCGCTCCCGGTGCGCCAAAGGCGTAAGGCCACCCGACATCGCCCGTCGATGCGGAGTCTGTCGTGTCCTGCCTGTCCCTGTCCTGCCTTCCCCGCCGCCGCCCGTTGCCGCTGTTTCCGCTGCTCGTGGCGGTGCTGCTGTCCCTTCTCGCTGCCGGCGCCGCGACGGCGCAGGCGGACGATCCGGTCGGCGCGGCGGTGACGAAGCTGGCCGAGGCTTCCGCCGATGTCCGCGCGGTGGAGGCGGCGGCGGACGATGCGCATGGCCGCGAGGAACGCGGCGAGCTGATCGACCGGCTGGCGGCGGCGCGGACCGTGGCGGCGGACACCGGCGCGACGTTGCAGGCGCAGATGGCGCTGGTCGATGCCAAGATCGCGGAGGTCGGCCCGACCACGGCCGGCATCGTCGACGCGCCTGACATCGTCGCGCAGCGCAAGCTGCTGGCGCAGCGGCGGGCGACGATCGATTCGGCGATCAAGCGCGGCAATCTGCTGTCGGTCGAAGCGCAACAGATGACCGACAGCATCAACGCCGCCCAGGCCGCCGAACTGGGTCGGAGCTGGGCGACGCGCAATGCCTCGCCCCTGACCCCGGCCTTCTGGGCCGGCATCGCCACCGCGCTGCCCCATGATATGGAGCAGGCGACCCGCTATGCCGGGCGGGTGATGCGCGACATCGTCGCCGGCGCGCGGGGCGGCCATGTCTGGCTGGCGGTGCTGGGGCTGGTCGTGGCGATCGCGCTGGCCTGGCCGGCGCGGATCGCGCTGCGCGATGCGGGGCGCCGCTATGCGATCGGCTCCGCCCCCGGCCACCGGGTGCGTCGGTCGAGCTATGCCATGTGGCGCGTGGCGACGGGCACGCTGCTGCCGACGCTGGCGGCGGTGATGCTGGTGCAGGGGCTGCGCTGGTCGGGGCTGGCGGGGGCGACCGCCGAGCCGGTGCTGTCGACCTTCGTCTTCGCGGTCGGCATGGGCAATTTCGTCGGCGCGCTGGCCGCGGCGCTGCTGATGCGCAGCCAGGGATCGTGGCGATTGCTGCCGATCGGCGACCGGGTAGCGGTGGCGCTGTTGCCCTGGGCCTGGGTGCTGGCGATCCTGACCGCGCTCGACATGCTGCTGCCCGCCGTCAACGCGGTGCTGCATATCGGCGGCGCGCTCGATGCGGCGGCGAATGCGGGACTGGCGACGATCCGGCTGGTCGTGATCGGCGGCGTCCTGCTGACGCTGGGCCGGCTGCGCGCCCATGCCGACGAGGCTGCCGATGCCGCCGCCGCGCAGAACCCGGCGGTGGAGGCGTCCGCCGGCGCGGCGGCAGGGCGCGCCTGGGTGGGCGGCGTGACGCTGGTCGCCTGGCTGGTGACGCTGGCCAGCACTGCCGCGCTGCTGGTCGGCTATACCAATTTCAGCCTGTTCCTGACCCGGATCGCGATCGAGTGGCTCGCGATCGTCGCCGCCACCTTCTACCTGTTGCTGGTCTTCATCGACGATGTCGTGACCACCGTCTTCGCATCGGCCAGCCGCACCGGCCAGCTGCTGGCGCGCGGCATCGGCATCAGGGCGAGCGCGATCGACCAGTTCGGCGTGCTGCTGTCGGGCGCGCTGCGGCTGGGACTGGCGATCGTCGCGGTGGTGATGCTGCTGACCCCGTTCGGGTCGGACGTGGGGTCGACCTTCGACCGGTTCGCGACCGTCGCCAACGGCATCACCGTCGGCGATGTCAGCATCTCGCCCTGGGCGATCATCCGCGCCGTGATCGTGCTGTGCGTCGGGCTGACGCTGGCGCGGCTGTTCATGCGCTGGCTGAACGAGCGCTATCTGCCGACCACCGAGCTGGACCTGAGCGCGCGCAACTCCTTCGCGATGGTCGCGCGCTATCTCGCGATCATCCTGGCGGTGCTGTGGGGGCTGACGTCGCTGGGCATCGGCATGGAGCGGATCGCCCTGCTGCTGTCCGCCCTGTCGGTCGGCATCGGCTTCGGCCTGCAGGCGATCACGCAGAATTTCGTGTCCGGCCTGATCCTGCTGGCGGAGCGGCCGGTGAAGATCGGCGACCTGGTGCGGATCGGTGCCGACGAAGGCGATGTGAAGCGGATCAGCGTGCGGTCGACCGAGATCGAGCTGGCCGATCATTCGACGCTGATCGTGCCCAATTCCGAACTCATCACCAAGCCGGTGCTGAACAAGACGCTGAACAATCCGCTCGGCCGCGTGCAGATCCAGTTCTCGGTGCCGCTCAACATCGATCCGTCGCGGGTGCAGGCGATCGTGCTCGACGCCTTCGCCGTCGACCCGACCGTGCTGGACGATCCCGCGCCCAAGGCGTTCGTCGACAGCATCGCGGACGGCCGCATCCTGTTCAACTGCTTCGCCCACACCGCAGGCCCGCGTGCCGCCTATGGCGCGCGTAGCGCCGTGCTGCTCGCGGTGCTGCAACGCTTCGCCCAGGAGGAGATCGATGTCGGCACGGTGCCGCAGCAGCTCCAGCTCCTGCCGAGCGCGCCGCCGAACGGCTGAGCGGCGTCAGAGCGCGATCGTCCGCCCCTCGCGCGCGCTGGTCCGGGCGGCGTCGATGACGCGCAGGCCGGCGAGCGCATCTTCGGGCGTCACCGGGGGCGGCGCGCCGTCGCCGATCGCGGCGACCATGCCGGCATAATAGAGCCGCCAGTCGCCGCGTTCGCTCGGCACCGTCCGGCGTCCGCCGTCCGCCAGCGTCAGCACGCCGTCCAGCCCGGGCTCCTGCACGCCGAAGGCGGGATCGTCGATCCGTCCGCCCGCGCGCAGCACCGCCTCCTGCGGATCGATGCCATGGATGGCGAAGTGCCCGGCCGTGCCATGCAGCGCGAAGCGGGGGCGGGGGGCCAGCGTCAGCGTCGAGGCGGCGAGCGTCACCCGCCGCACGCCATAATGGAGCGTCATCGTGAAGGCATCGTCGACCCGCGCCTCGGGTCGCTGGGCGATCACGTCCGCGGCGACCCGCTCCGGCTGGCCGAACAGCACCAGCGCCTGGTCGACCAGATGCGGCCCCAGATCGGCGAGCAGGCCAGTGGCCATGCCGGGATCTTCCCGCCACCCCGGCTTGATCGCGGGCCGGAAGCGATCCCAGTGCATCTCGCAGCGCATCACCTCGCCCAACACGCCGCTCTTGACCAGCGACCGTACCGTCCGGAAGTCGCTGTCCCAGCGGCGATTGTGAAAGACGCTGAGCACGCGCCCCGCGGTCCGCGCCGCCGCGATCAGGACGGAGCCATCGTCGGGATCGGCGACGAAGGGCTTGTCGATCACCACATGCCTGCCCGCCGCCAGCGCCGCCCGGGCCAGGGGGGCATGGCTGGCATTGGGCGTCGCGATCACGACCAGTTCGATCGACGGATCGGCGATCAGCGCGGCGGGATCGGCGAAGACCGGCACGTCCGGCCAGGCGGCGGCAACCGCCGGTTTCTGGGAACTGGCGATGCCGGCGAGCCGCAGCCCCGGCGTCGCGGCGATCAGCGGCGCGTGGAAGGCGCTGCCCGCCAGGCCGAAGCCGATCAGGCCGGTGGCGATCGAGGGCTGGGTCATCGAAGCTCCTGACATTGCGGCACGGTTCGACGCCATGTGCCACATCGGGCCGCCGCCGCCCATCACCGCCCGCGCATTCGCCATGATCGAGGTCAAACCCGGTGGATAGAGCCGGGCCGCCGCGTCGTTATGCCCCGTTTCCGCCCTGATGAAAGCGCCGCGCCTTGTACACCGTCCTGGTCGCCGAAAGCGAAACCCCCGAACATCGCGCGGACCGCCGCGAACGCGCCGGACGCAGTTCCGGCGAGAGCTATATCGCGACGCTGGAACAGATGGTGCCCGGAATCGTCGCCGAACGGATCGCCCCCGCCGACGAGGATTCGCCCGTCTATACGCCCGAGCAGATCGCCGCCTATGACGGCGTCTTCCTCACCGGCTCGCCGCTCCATGTCTACGAGGACAGTCCGCCGGTGCGGCGGCAGATCGCGTTCATGCGCGCGGTCTTCGCCTCGGGCGTGCCGTCCTTCGGATCATGTGCGGGATTGCAGGTCGCGGTCGCGGCGGCGGGCGGAACGGTGCGGCCCATTCCCGAACGGCTGGAGGCGGGCATCGCGCGCCGCATCGCGTCGACCATGGCGGGGCGCGACCATCCGCTGCTCGCCGGCCGCCCCGCCTGCTGGGACGCGCCCGCCATCCATGGCGACGAGGTCGAATCGCTGCCCGAGGGCGCGCTGCTGCTCGCCAGCAACGGCGTCAGCGCGGTGCAGGCGGCGGAGATCCGGCATGACGGCGGCCTCTTCTGGGGCGTGCAATATCATCCCGAACTGTCGCCCGAGGAGATCGCCAGCGCATTGCGGGGCCAGGCGAACGACCTGGTCGAGCAGGGGCTGGCCTTGGACGAGGCGGCGGTGGAGCGGCACGCGGACTTGCTGGCGGCGTTGCGGGACGATCCCGACTCGCCGGCGCTCCGCTGGCATCTGGGGGTGGACGGGGAGTTCGCCGACATGGCCTGTCGCCGCCGCGAATTGCGCAACTTCCTCGACACGCTGGTGGCCGCGCGTCACGCGCAGCGACGGCGGGACTGACGCCGGCGGACCATGGCGTTCGCCCGGCCGGGCAAGGGGATAGCTCCAAACCGGCTCGTTCTTTTATACGACGAACGCTTCTGACGCCCCGTCAATATGTGTACGCAGAGACCAGAACAGGCATCGCAGGGGAGCGACAGGGGCCATGTCAACGCTGACGACCGATCTTCCTTTGCTGGACCGGGCGCCGCTCGGCCGCAACCTGACCTATGGCATGCTCGACAATCTGGGCCGGGCGATCGTCACGGGTCATTACGAACAGCGCAGCTTCCCGACCGAGGCGGAACTGGCGCGCCAGCACGGCGTCAGCCGATCGGTGACGCGCGAGGCGGTGAAGATGCTGACCGCCAAGGGGCTGCTGAGCGCCCGGCCGCGCCAGGGGACGGTGATCCAGCCATCGTGCAACTGGAATCTGTTCGACACCGACGTGCTGCGCTGGCTGCTCGAACGCAAATTCTCGATCGAGCTGCTGGTCCATTTCAACCAGCTGCGCGTCGCGATCGAGCCGGAGGCGGCGGCGCTGGCGGCGGGTTTCGCCGGGCCCGGCGACCTTCGCGACATCGCCGCCGGGCTGGAGCGGATGCGCGCGGCGGAGGCGGGGGAGGACGATCCGCTCGACGCCGATATCGCCTTCCATGTCGCGATCCTGCGCGCGTCGAAGAACCCGTTCTACGCGCAGTTCCGCGACGTGGTCGCGACCGCCCTGCGTACCTCCATCCGCTTCACCAACCGGATCAAGGGGCGCACCGCCAATATCGCCGACCACGAGGCGGTGGCGGAGGCGATCGCGACGGGCGATGCGGCGGCGGCGCGGGCGGCGATGCACCGGTTGATCCAGGATGTGCTGACGCTGATCGACGGCGGTTCGATCGCGTCCGCCGGAGGGCAGGGGGAGCGCGGCGGTACGTGACCGCCCCGTCCCCTTGCCCGGCGGCGGCTCAGCCGCCGGTGGTCAGGCGATAGGTCATGACGTTGCGATAGGTCTGGCCCGGGGCCAGCCGCGCCGAGCCGAAGTCCGGGCGGTTCGGCGTGTCCGGGAAGATCTGCGGCTCGAACACCACGGCGTCGCCCTGGCGATAGAGGCGCCCCGACTTGCCGGGAATGGTGCCGGTCAGGAAGTTGCCGGAATAGAATTGCAGGCCCGGCTGGTTCGACCACAGCTCGAACCCGCGGCCCGACACAGGGTCGCTGACCCGCGCCATCAGATGCTGGTCGGGGGTGACGGCGCGGCCGACCACCCAATTATGGTCATATCCCTTGCCGAACACGATCTGCGGGCTGCTGGCGTCGCGCACCCGGTCCGCCACGGCGCGCGGCGTGCGGAAGTCGAAGGGGGTGCCCGCCACCGGCTGGAACATGCCGGTCGGGATCGCGGTCTTGTCGGTCGGCAGGAAGGTGTCGGCCGGGATGGTCAGCACATGGCCCATCGCACCGCCCGGCGATCCCTCGCCGGCCAGGTTCCAATAGGCGTGGTTGGTGATGTTGACGATCGTCGGCTTGTCGGTCGTGGCGCGATATTCGATCGTCAGGTTGTTCTGCTCGTCGAGCGAATAGGTGGCGTCGACGGTCAGCGTGCCGGGATAGCCCATTTCCCCATCGCGGCTGACATGGCGCATCGTCACCGAGGCGGTCGGCCCGCTCTTCACCGAGGTGACGGCCCAGACCGCCTTGTCGAAGCCCTGCGGTCCGCCATGCAGCGTGTTGGGACCATCGTTCAGCGGCGCGCTATAGCTCTTGCCGTCCAGCGTGTAGCGGCCGGCGGCGATCCGGTTGGCGAAGCGGCCGACGCTGGCGCCGAAGAAGTTGGGATTGGCGATATATTCGGCGACCGTGGCATGGCCGAGCTGGACATCGGCGACCTGCCCCTTACGGTCGGGCATCAGCAGCGACTGGAGCGCCGCGCCATAGGCGATGACGCGCGCGGACACGCCCTTGCCGTTGGTCAGCGTCACCGCCGGCACGTCGCGACCATCGGGCATCGCGCCGAAGCTCGACCGCTTGGCGTCGGCGGCATAGGCGGCGGGGGCGGTCATCATCGCGGCGGCACATGCGGCAAGGGCCAGTCTCTTCATATCTCTCTCCTGCGGACACGCTCGCCTGCGGAGCGCCGGTCTCCCGCCATCCATATCCGGTGGCGCGGCACGGGCCAAGCTATTGGTTGGACAAATAGCGAAGCGGACGAACAAAGCCGCCGGCCCTGATCGGACCGGCGGCGCGCATCATCCCGGAGGTGGGGGGAAGGGGATCAGGCGAAGGCGACGCGGACCGAAGGGGCCGCCGAACGGCGCTGGCGGCGCATCGCCACCGCGATCGCACCGAAGCCGGTCAGCATCAACACCCAGGTGCCCGCCTCCGGCACCGCCGAGATGCCCTGGAACATGATCGTCACCATCCGCGTGCCGGCGAGACCGGTCGCCGGCGCGGAATAGGTCAGCGTGTTGCCGACCAGCGACAGCGAGCCGCCAAACGTGTCGTAGGAGATGACCGCATGGTCGAAGAAGCCGGCGGCATCGGCGGTGAAGCTCATCACGAAGCTGGATGCGCCCATCTGCGACGACACGTCCTTGATGGTCAGCGCGTTGTTGAAGAAAGTGGCGGTGTTGGTGTTGGCCGCATCCTCGAAGCCGAAGCCGCTGCCATAGCTGGCATCCACCGCGCTGGACGTCGCATTGGCATAGCCGGCGGGCACATAGCCATGGCTATTGTCGAAGTAATTGGTGCTGTTCGCGCCGAAGCGGATCGCGCCGGTGACGGTGGTCGTCGCCATGGCGGGCGTGGCAGCAACGACGGTGGTCAGGGCGGCGGCGGCGAAGAAGTTGCGAAACGTCGTCATGATGTTGGTCCCCGTTTGCGCAGTGCCGCGCTGTCGGAACCGTAATTGCGCGTATCGCGACCGTGCTTCAACGATCGCCTAAAGTTAACGAAGTGCCGGGGTGGAACGGTGGTTGGTTAATCGGTGCGGCGGCAATGGAGGATTTGGACGGTAAGGAGTATTACCCGATCTCAACCATGATCTTCAACCACGGCGCTGGCGAACGCGGTCGCTTCCGCATCCCTGTCGCCAGAGCCTGTGCGGGAGTGTGCAAGGCGGGGTTGCGCAAAGGCGCGAGCCGTGCCGGACCCGCATCCGCATTGCCGCGTTCCGCCCAATCCTGTCCCCTGCGCCGGAGCCGCGATGACCGATCCCAACCGCCCCTTGCGCCTCGGCTTTCCGGTCAAGGTGATGGGCCGCCCCGAGCTGAAGACGCAGGATACGCGGCGCTGGCAGAAGAACCCGCATCTGAAATGCTCGCTCGAACTGCTCGACCCGGTGCTCGACTATCTCGCGGCGGAGCGGCTCGACATGTACCGCCTGTCCTCGGACATCGCGCCCTACGCCACCCATCCCGACATGCCGCAATTCCATGACATGGTCGCGGAAAGCGATGCGGAATTGCGGGCGTTCGGCGCCAAGGCACGCGCGCTCGACATCCGCCTGTCCTTCCACCCCTCGCAATATATCCTGCTCAACGCGCCCGATGCCGGGCTGACGACGCGGAGCATCCGCGATCTCGCCAGCCAGTCGGAGATGCTCGACCGGATGGGGCTGGATGCGGAGGCGGTGGTCGTCACCCATGTCGGCGGCGTCTATGACGATCGCGAGGCGAGCCGCGCCCGCTGGATCAAGGGATGGGAGCAATGCCCGGATCATGTCCGTGCCCGGCTGGTGCTGGAGAATGACGATCTGCGCTTCTCCGCCGCCGATGTGCTGTGGATCCAGGAGCGGACGGGGGTGCGTTGCATCTTCGACTATCAGCATTTCTGGTGCCTCAATCCCGAGCGGCTCGACCTGCGCGACACGCTGGCGCGCTTTCTGGCGAGCTGGCCGGCGGGGGTGCGGCCGAAGATCCACTTCTCCTCGCCCCGTACCGAAATGCGCGAGGTGAAGCAGGCCATCTCCCCCAAGGAGCGCGAAGCCGCCAAGGCGGGGAAGAAGGCCGCCGGCAAGGCGCTGCTCAAGGCCCCGGTCAAGCCCAATGCCCGTGTCCGCACCGTGCTTCGCCCGCCGGTCTGGACCGGTCATGCCGACTTCACCAACCCGTTCGAGTTCGCCACCTTCATGCGCATGGCCGAGGGGCTGGACTTCGACGTGATGCTGGAGGGGAAGGCCAAGGATCTGAGCCTGTTGCGGCTGCGCGGCGATCTGGTCCGCTATGCACCCGACGTCGCCATCCGCTTCGGCCTGTCGGCGGACGATGCGGCGGCACTGGCGGAAGACGAGGCGCTGGTCGAAGACCATGCCGATGCCGAACAGGACGCCGATGTCGATGAGGGGGAAGGTTGATCGCCTGATCCGTCCCTTTACGGGACGGTCATGAGCTTCCTGATCCTTATCAGGCGATTGGCGGGCACATGGCAGGAACGTCATGCAAAATCGCTCATTATTGGTGCTGATGGCCAGCATTGCGTCCCTGTTGTTCGACACACCGTCGGAGCCACCGCCAACGCGGCCCGGTCTGGACGGGCTGACCCTTCATCTTCGCCAGGGTTGGACGGAAGACGGCTATGTCTGTCTTCCCGGTCATGCGGCGGGACCGGTCTTGGTGATGCTGCCCTCCACCGCCTGGCAGCGCATCGTCCTGCGACACCGCCCGAACCTGTCCGCCGCCGTCGCGGAGGTCGCCGCCGAGGCCAGTCGCCATGGCCGTTGGCGGCGGATGTTCGGCCGGCGCGCCTTGCTGGTCGATCCCGCCGGCTGACCCCGGCACCTTGCTTCGCCGGCAAAAAATTTTATATACCGTTCGTTATGGAAAAAGCCGTCTGCACCGTGCCCAAGGGCCGGCCGCGCGAGTTCTGCACGGAACGGGCGCTCGCCGCCGCATTGCGCGTCTTCTGGAGCAAGGGCTATGAAGGCGCCTCGCTCACCGAGCTGACCGAGGCGATGGGCATCACCAAGCCCAGCCTCTATGCCGCGTTCGGCAATAAGGAAGCCTTGTTCCACAAAGCCTTGGACCTCTACGAGGCCGAGAAGCTGGACTATATGCGCACCGCGCTGGACCAACCCAGCGCGCGGGGCGTGGTCGAGCATCTGCTGCGCGGTGCGGTCCAGATGCAGACCAGCCAATGCGATCCCAAGGGCTGCATGGGCGTCATCCACATGACCGCGTGCGGCAGCGAGGCCGAGTCGATCAAGACCGATGTCATCGCCAGGCGCGCCTCCTCGCAGGCTGCGCTGGTCGAGCGGCTGGAGCGCGCCAAGCGCGAGGGCGACCTGCCTGCGGATGCCGATATCGCCGGCCTCACCCAATATCTCTACGCCGTGCTGCAGGGGATGGCGGTGCAGGCCGGGTCGGGCGCGACGCGCGACGAGCTGGACCGGGTGATCGCGATCAGCCTGCAATGCTGGCCGAGCAAGTGATTGCGGTCGCACGATTTGATGGTCCGGAACGCTAAAATACCGTTCGGTACACAAAGTCGTTGACGCTCGCGAATCACGCTTATATACCATGCGGTACGGAAGGCGGCTCCCAACAAAAAGGGTGATCCACCGACCCGGAGTAAGCATACCGGCCGCCCGTCAGGGCCCGGTTTCTCCAGGATTTTCACGGCAGGCCCGTGGATGGGCGCCATCGGCGTCGCATCCATGTGTCCTGTCGCCTCGACCAAATGACAGCCATGGCCGGGCGCCAGGGGGAAAGGCCCCGTCATGCCCAGGTCCGAACCAGGGAGACGAACATGGCCTATCTCGCTTTTTCCGAAGTCGGCGCCGCCGGCCTCGCCGAACCCGTCGCCGCGATCCCGGTCGCGCCGCGTTCCGCCTCGGCCGGCCTTAGCGCGCTGGAATGGTCGGTGGTCGCGATCGCCCGCAAGGATCGCATGTCGTCGCTTCGCACGCCGGGCCGGATCGCCATGGCGATGGGCGCCGTGTTCGGCGACCGGCCGAATCCGCGCCTGGCCGATCCGCGGCTGGAGGCGCTGCGCCGGATCGCCGTGCTGAGCTGGCACCATGGCTATACCGTGCCGTCGCACGCGGTGCGCGAGTTTCTCGCCGCCGGCTTTTCCCCGGCGCAATATGAGCTGATCGTCGACAGCATCGGCGTCACCCGCCGCGAACCGCAGCAGGAGCGGCTGCGCGCATGATCCCGCTCGCGCTGCTCGACTGGGTTCGGCATCAGGCGGTGCCGGCCGAAAAGACCAAGGCACCGCCTGCCGCCAGGCGTCAGTCCTTCTGTTCGCCCTGCGCGCCGGCATTGTTGCCGTAGCCCGCACCCGATTCCTCTTCCGGCGCTTCGACCGGCGTCTTCTGTTCCTTGTCGCTGCCGGCGTTCGGCTGTTCGTCGGTCATGATCCACTCCTTGGGCTGCAATGAGCGGTCAACGCGCGGTGGTCGTGCCTGCTCCCGATCAGCCGAACAACTCGCCTTGCGGGCCGGCCGGCGGACGGAACAGGTCGCTGCGCAGCCCGACCCGCTCACGGTTCAGGCCATGCTTGCGACAGGCGATGTGGAAGCGGGTGCGGAGCAGCTCCGCCCAGGGGCCGCTGCCCTTCATCCGGCTGTGGAAATTCGGATCATTGTCGCGGCCATCGCGCAACGAGCGGATGATCGCCATCACCTTGCCCGCCCGGTCAGGGAAATGCGCCTCCAGCCAGGCGTGGAATAGCGGCGCGACCTCATGCGGCAGGCGGATGGCCAGGAAGAAGGCGTGCGCCGCCCCCGCCTCGGCCGCGCGGGCGATCAGCGCCTCGACCTCATGATCGGTGATGGCCGGGATCACGGGCGCGATCGAGACATAGACGGGGATGCCCGCCTCCGCCAATCGCCGCACCGCCGCCAGCCGCCGTTCGGGATGCGGCGCGCGCGGCTCCAGCGTCGCCGCCAGGCGGGGATCGAGCGAGGTGATCGAGAGGCATACCGCCGCCAGCCTCTTCGCCGCCATCGGGCCGAGCAGGTCGATGTCGCGGACCACCCGGTCCGACTTGGTGGTGATGGTCACCGGATGATCGGTCTCCGCCAGCATCTCCAGCACGGCCCGCGTGATCCGCCAGTCGCGCTCGATCGGCTGATAGGGATCGGTGTTGGTGCCGAGCGCCATCGGCCTGGGGACGTAACCCGGTTTCGCCAGCTCGGCGCGCAGCAGCGCGGCGGCATCGGGCTTGGCGAACAGCCGGCTTTCGAAATCCAGGCCGGGCGACAGGTCGTGAAAGGCATGGCTGGGGCGGGCGAAGCAATAGATGCAGCCATGTTCGCAGCCGCGATAGGGATTGATCGACCGGTCGAAGGGCAGGTCGGGGGAGGCGTTGCGGCTGATGATCGTGCGCGGGCGCTCGACCGTCACGCTGGTGCGCAATGGCGGCGGCGGATCGTCGACCAGCGCCTGCGCATCCCGCCAGTCCCCGTCGATCGCGCGGACCGGCAGGTTGAAGCGGTCGCTTTCGCGGTTGTGAGTCGCACCGCGTACCGGACGGGTCTTGGCCATGGCCGGATCATGCCCGGCTTTTCAGAACGTAGCAAGAACATGAGGCCGCCCCCGACAGGCGGCCCCAAGGGTCCGGTTCAGCCGAAGACGACCTGGGTCGAGCCGCGGCGATAGCGGGTCGCGCCCGCGACCATCGCGAAGCCGAGCAGCATCAGCATCCAGACCGACGGCTCCGGCACGCTGAATACGATGTTGTCGACCTCCAGCGAGTTGCCGGCGCTCTTGAAGCGGATACCGCCGATCAGCGGATCGTTGGGATCGACCTTGACCGTGACGCGGCGATTGGTGTTCGCCTGCTGCGTGTTGCCATTGGCGCTGGTCGTCAAGTTGCTGCCGTTATAGCTGGCGAGCAGGGCACCGGTGGTGCTGAGCAGCTCGACCATGTTGTAGCTGTCGATCGAGCCGATGAAGAAGCTCACCGACGAGACGCCGACGTCGGACATCAGGGTGGCGACGCCGTCCTTGCGGACCGACAGATAGGCACTGCCGTCGCTGAAGCCGGGGGTGGCGCCATTGGCGCTGTTGCCGGACAGGATGCCGGCGCCGGTCAGCATCAGGCTGACGCCATCGGGCAGTTCCGTGTCGAAGGTGACGGCGAGGCCGGCGGGGGCCGCGAAGCTGGCGGTGCTGCCGAGCGTGGTGGTGAGCGTCACCGCCGCCTGGGACGGGGCGGCGAGGGCGAGGAACGGTATGGCGGCCAGGGACAGCCGGGCAAATCGGGTCATCGGTGATTCTTTGAATGAAGGCGCAAGGACGCTCGTCACGATCCTCCCGGATTGGCCGCGGGTCGCTGGCGTCGCGCATGGGACATCATTCGCCGCCGACTCCTGCGCACGGCGGGCATCGTACGGGGTTGCCCCGGACGCTATGGCCGGTCGCCTGAAACCTTATCTACGGGTTTTATAGAGGATGTCGGGCCGCCGGACGGCCGGTGCCCGGATTTTTGCGCTTTCGTCCGAACGTCCCGATATGGGGCGGACATTTGTTAAGCATGTTTGGGACTGGGCGAAAACGTAAACAAGGCGTTAACACTTGGCCATGAAACGACGCCTCGTCCTCACAGCCGAATCGGCTCGTCATCCCTTCCGCCGGACGCTGCCGCCGCCGCCGGCGGCGATGCCCGAGGTCGACGATCAGGATCGCGACTGGAAGCTGTTCGTGCTCAGCTTCGTGGCCTTCTTCACCTGTTTCTACAGCTTCATCTTCTGACACGGCGGCGGGCGAACGGCGCCCGCTCGATCAGTCGCAGGCGCGGTGCAGCTTCTGCGCCAGCCAGGCGGAGACCAGGCACATGCCGGCGACCAGGAACAGCATGTCCTGCGGCGTCACGCCCATCGCCGTGATGCCGAGCACCGCGATCGACCCCAGCGTCATCGCACCGGCATTGACGACATTGTTGGCCGCCACCGTACGCGCGGTCTGGTCCTTTTCCACCGTGGTGGTGAGGAAGGCGTAGAGCGGCACCACGAACATGCCGCCGGTCACCGCGATGGCGAGCAGCACCAGCATGACCGGGATCGCCCCTGGCTGCGCGACGAATTCGGACAGGCTGTAATAATGGCCCGCCGGCGCCGCCGACCAGTGGCGCACCGCCAGCGAGAACAGCACCACGAACACGCCCATCGCGACCACCGAGGCGGGCGAATAGCGGGCGGAGATCCGCCCCTTGAGCATGGTGTTGATGACGACCGAGCCGATCGCCACGCCGACCGAGAAGATCGCGATCGCCGCGCTCGCCACCCGCTCGTCGGCGGTCAGCACATTCTTCACCAACGGCGGGAAGATGATGATCAGCACCGCGCCGATCGTCCAGAAGAAGCTGATCGCGCAGATCGCCAGGAACAGGCGCGGGATGTGCAGCGTCGCGGTGATCAGTCGCCACGAGGAGGTGAAGGGATTGTAGTTGATCACCAGCGGCGGCCCGACGCGCGGTGCCGGCGGCACCTGTCGCCCGACCAGCCAGCCTAGTGCCGACAGGCACAGCACCATCGCCGCCGCTCCGTCGATCGAGATCCAGCCGGCGACCACGGTGCCGAGCAGGACGGCGATATAGGTGCCCGCCTCGACCAGCCCGGTGCCGCCCAGCACGTCGCCGGCCGGCAGATGCTGGGGCAGGATCGCGTATTTGATCGGCCCGAAAAAGGTGGAATGCGTGCCGAGCAGCAGCACCGCGAACAGCATCAGCCCGATGCCGGTCTGCGTATGGCCCGCCTTGGCGAGCATCAGGCCGCCGGCGCCGATCGCCATGATGCCGATCTCGGCGGTCTTCACGATGCGGATGATCCGCGCCTTGTCGTGGCTGTCGGCGAGCTGGCCCGCCAGGGCGGAAAGCAGGAAGAAGGGCAGGATGGCGATGCCGGTCGCCAGCGCATTGAAATTCGCTTCCTTGCCGGGATCGTTGAACACCGCATAGGTGGCGAACAGCACCATCGACGTCTTGAACAGATTGTCGTTGAAGGCACCAAGGAACTGAGTCGTGAACAGGGGGAGGAAGCGGCGCTGCTTCAGCAACCCCATGGCATTGATCATGTCGACGAAGCGTCCCGGCCGTTGCTGGTCGCGCGGGTCTAGCCGAGCGGATCGCGTTGCGCCAATCCTTTAACCCCGAACCCGCTGGCGCGCCGGCTGCCGCTTTCCGGTTTCCGATCGCGTCGCCGCGCGATAGGGAGGGCCGGTGTTGAGTTTGCCCAACCTGTTGACCCTGTCGCGAATCGTCGCGGTGCCGCTGCTCGTCGGGCTGTTGTGGTGGCCGCAATGGACGCTGGGCTATGCCATCGCGTTCGCGCTCTACTGCCTGATGGGCATCACCGATTATTTCGACGGCTATCTGGCGCGCGCCAACGGGGCGGTGTCGCGGCTGGGCATCTTCCTCGATCCGATCGCCGACAAGATCATGGTCGCGGCGGTGATCCTGATGCTGGTCGGCACGCACGACATCGCCGGGCTGCACATCATCGCGGCGCTGGTCATCCTGCTGCGCGAGATCGCGGTGTCGGGGCTGCGCGAATTCCTGGCGCCGCTGCATGTTTCGATGCCGGTGTCCAAGCTCGCCAAGTGGAAGACGACGCTGCAACTGGTCGCGCTCGGTGCGCTGATCCTGGGCGGGGCGATCCCGTCGGCGGCGTGGATCCATGGCGTCGGCCTCGTCAGCCTGTGGGGCGCGGCGGTGCTGACCGCGATCACCGGCTGGGACTATCTGCGCGTCGGCTTGAGGCATATGGATTGATGGACCTGCTCTATTTCGCCTGGGTGCGCGAGACGATCGGCCGGAGCCAGGAGCGGGTGATGCCTCCGGATCATGTCGCCACGGTCGCCGACCTGCTCGACTGGCTGGCGGCGGACAGCGAGGCGCATCGTACCGCCTTCGCCGACCGGGCGCGGCTGCGCGCGGCGGTGGACCAGCAGTTCGTGCCGCTCGACGCCAGCCTGTTCGGCGCGCGCGAGGTGGCGATCTTCCCGCCGGTGACGGGCGGATGATCCGTATCCTGGTCGATCCCGCGCCGATCGACATCGCCGCGGAAATGGCGCTGGCGGAAGCGGGCCCGGACGATGGCGGGGCGGGGGCGGTCGCAACCTTCACCGGACTGGTCCGCACCGATGACGGCGTCGAAACGCTCGAACTGGAACATTATCCCGGCGCGACCGAGGCGGCGCTCCGCTCGCTCGCCGAGCAGGCGACGACGCGCTGGGCGCTGCACGCGGCGACCATCGTCCATAGGGTCGGCCCGATGCGGGCGGGCGAGCGGATCGTGTTCGTGGCGGCGACGGCGGCGCACCGGGCGGCGGCGCTGGACGCCTGCGCCTATCTGATCGACCGGCTGAAGACCGATGCGCCCTTCTGGAAGCGGGAGGTGCGCGGCGGCGTCGCCACCTGGGTCGAGGCGCGGCACGGCGACGAAGCGGCCGCCGCGCGCTGGTCGACTGATTAGAAGGCCGCCGCGCCGGTCGAAACCGGTGCGGCGCGATCGATCAGCCCAGCTTGGGCAGGCTGATGCCGTTGGTCACATGGATGACGCCATTCGTCTCGCGCAGGTCGGGCGTGTCGATATAGCTCTTGTTGTTGACCGCATCGGTCAGCAGGATGTTGCCATTCTCCAGCGTCGCGACGATCGGCTGGCCCGACAGCGTGGTCAGCGTCGCGCGACCGCCGCCGGCGGTGATCGCCGCCTTGATCTGGTCCGCCGTCATCGCGCCGTTGATGATGTGATTCTTCAGGATCGTCGTCAGGCTGGCGATATTGGCCGGCGCCAGGAAGGCGTCCATCGTGCCTGGCGGCAGGCGGCCGAACGCTTCGTCGGTCGGCGCGAGCAGCGTGTACGGGCCGGGACCGGACAGCAACGCCTCCAGCTTCGCGGCCCGGACCAGGCGGAGCAGCGCGCTATGGTTGGGGAGCGTCGGCAGCGCGGCAGCGATGGTGGTGGTCGCGGCCGGCGTGGCGGGCGCCGCCTGGGCGGCGGGTGCCGCTTGGCCCGATGCGGTCGCGGCGGGGGCGGTTGTGGCAGAGGCGGTGTTCGGCTGGGCGGGGGCCGCCTGCTGCGCTAGGGCCGGCAGCGCGAACGCCGTGGCGACGGTCAGTGCAAGCAAGGTCGGATATCGCATTCTTCTCTCCGGCGCTGTGGAAAATCTATCCTATCATCGCCCGAGCCGCCAATGGGTTCCCCTTGCGACGACCCGCGCCCTGGCCGGGATGGAGCGTGCGGATCAGGGCATTCGGGGCGCGAGAAAGCCGTTGGTGAGCAGCAGCACGCCGTTCGGGCGCACGATCTCGTCGGTGACGAAGGCATGGTCCCCATCGGCATTGGTCAGGGTCGGCACGTCGCCGGTCAGCGTCACGACCATCGGCTCGCCCGCGAGGGTCGCGAGCTCGGCGGTGCCGCCGCCGGCCGTCACGCGACGACGCAGTTCGGCCCGGTCGATCGCGCCCTCGACCATATGATAGTCGACCAGCCGCACCAGCATGGCGTGATTGTCGGGGGCGAGCAGCGACTCCGGCACTTCGGGCGCGAGCCGGCCATAGGCATCGTCGGTCATCGCGATCACCGTCACGGGTTGTGCGGCGGCGAGGCGGGGGGTGCCGCTGGCGCGGACGCCGGCCGCGAAGTGGAGCAGGGTCGGCGTGGCCGCGATCTCCTGCGCGAGGGATCGCCGCTCGGGGGCGGTCGGCGTGACGGGCGGGGCGACCGGTGACGCGGTCGGGGCGACGCAGCCGGCCAGCGCCAGCGCCAGGGCCAGTGGAGCAAGACGCATCAGAAGGTCGCCGCCAGCACGTCGGCCATCAGGCGGAAATCGGGTTCGCGCGGCGAGGCGCGTCGCCAGACCAGCGCGATCCGCCGCACCGCATGTTCGGCGGCGAGCGGTCGCGCGACGATGCTGGTATGCTCCAATATGCCCGCCTGGATCGCCATCTCCGGCAGGATCGTCAGCCCCAGGCCATGATCGACCATCTGCACGACCGTGTGGAGCGAGGTACCCATCATCGTCGCCTCGGCGCGCAGTTCCGGGCGGTTGCAGGCGGCGAGCGCATGATCCTTCAGGCAATGCCCGTCCTCCAGCATCAACAGGCGCGTCTCGTCGATATCGGCCGCCGGATAGACGGCGGGCGGCGGTTCGCTGCCCGATTGCTGGAAGGCGACGAACAGCCGGTCGTCGAACAGCGGCGCGCTCGCCACCTCGCCGCACGCATAGGGCAGGGCGAGCAGCACGCAGTCGGTGCGGCCATTGTGCAGGCCGTCGCATGCCGCCGCGCTCGGCTCCTCCCGCAGGAACAGCTTCAGGTCGGGATAATCCTGTCGCAGGCGCGGCAACATGCGCGGCAGGATGAAGGGCGCGATGGTCGGGATCACGCTCATCCGCATCTCGCCGGTCAGCGGCCGGCCGGCGGCCCGCGCCAGGTCGCCCAGCTCCTCAGCCTCGCGCAGCACGCGGCGCGCCTTTTCGACGAATCGCTCGCCCATCGGGGTGAAGCGGACGACGCGGCGGGTCCGCTCGACCAGGGTGACGCCGATCAGCGATTCGAGATCGCGCAAGCCTGCGGACAAGGTCGACTGCGTGACGAAACAGGCGTCGGCCGCCCGTCCGAAATGACCATGGTCGTGCAATGCCACCAGATATTGGAGCTGCTTGAGCGTCGGCAGATAAGTCGCGGCCATGATGTCCGCCTATCTCACCCGGCGAGCGCGCGCCACAGTCCGAACAGGCTGGTGACGATCAATATCACGCCGACCAGGATCAGCAGCGTCCGCGCGGGCACTTTCTTGGCCAGCATCGCGCCGAACGGCGCGGCCGCGACGCCGCCGATCAGCAGCCCCAGCGTCGCCACCGTCACCGCCGCCCAGCCGAGCTGCGCGATGAAGGTGGCGGAGATGGTCGCGGTCAGAAAGAATTCGGCGGTGTTGACCGTGCCGATCGTGGTGCGCGGCATCGCGCCCTGGACCAGCAGGTTGGATGTCACCACCGGCCCCCAGCCGCCGCCGCCGGCCGCGTCGAGGAAGCCGCCGGCCAGGCCCAGCGGCTCGACGATCCTTGGCTCCTTGGGCTGGGGCGGGTGGCGCAGCGCGCGGTAGAGCAGATAGACGCCGATCCCCGACAGATAGGCGAGGATGAACGGCTTGGCGGTGGCCGCCGATATGTTCGAGAGGACATAGGCCCCCAGCACGCCGCCGATCACGCCTGGGATCATCAGCCGCAGGAACAGCCGCCAGTTGACGTTGCGATGCAGGACATGGCTGATCCCGGAGACGGCGGTGGTGAAGGTCTCCACCGTATGCACGCCGGCCGAGGCGGCGGCGGGCGGCACGCCGATCCACAGAAGCGCGGTATTGGAGATCACGCCGAACGCCATGCCGAGCGCCCCGTCGACGACCTGCGCGGCGAATCCGATCAGGATGAAGGGCCAAATCTGGGCAAAATCGAACGTCGCTAGGTCGGGCATGAAGATCCTTTCGCGGGCTCAACCTGCCGCGCCGCGCGAATATCCACAAGGTAGATAGACTTTAGACCACCGATCCCGGCGCGGTGGGCCTGCTGGTAATCATGCGGCCCAAAGCCTAGATCATGCGTTCGACCAGGGTTGACGCGCCGGCCACGGCGACAAGGGGATTGTTATGCCAAATCGACTGGCATCCTATATCGATTCGATCCGGGCGCGCGATCCTGCGCCCCACAGCCGGCTGGAAATCCTGACCTATCCAGGCGTTTGGGCGCTGGCCGGACACCGCATCGCGCATCGTCTGTACAAGGCGCGCTTCTTCCTGCTGGCGCGGATCGTCAACCACTGGACCCGGGCCTGGACCGCGATCGACATCCATCCCGGCGCGAAGATCGGCCGCAACTTCTTCATCGACCACGGATTTGTCGTCATCGGCGAGACCGCGGAGATCGGCGACGACGTGACCATCTATCAATGCGTGACGTTGGGCGGCACCAGCCCCGACAATGGCGTCGCCGGCAAGCGCCACCCGACGGTGATGAACGGCGCGATCATCGGATCGGGCGCGCAGGTGCTGGGCCCGATCACGCTGGGTCCGCGCTCGCGCGTCGGCGCCAATGCGGTGGTGACGCGTGACGTGCCCGAGGGCGCGGTGATGGTCGGCATCCCGGCACGCCCGACGATGGTCGAGGGCGGACAGCAGACGCCGCGCTTCGTCCCCTATGGCACGCCCTGTTCGGAGAATTTCGATCCGGTGACGCAGCGCACCGAACTGCTCCGCTGCGAGGTGGAACAGCTCCGCCGCCGGCTCGATGCCCTGCTCGCCGACCAGCAGGGCGAGGGCGAGCGCGACCGGGCCTGATGGGGGTCGTTCCCTTTCCGCTGAACGGCGCGGGGCAAGTCGGCTTCGAACGCGCCGAACTGACGCGCATCCTGGACCTGTATGGCCGGATGGTCGCGGCGGGGCATTGGCGTGACTATGCGCTGGAACTGGGCCGGGACGCGGCGGTCTTCTCCGCCTTTCGCCGCACCGCCGAACGGCCGGAGATCCGGATCGAGAAGCGACCCGCCTTGCGGAATCGCCAGGGCATGTGGGCGCTGATCGGCGAGGCGGGCGCGGTGCTGAAGCGCGGGCATGAGCTGGGACCGGTGCTGGCGCCGGTCGAGCGGCGATTGATGAAACTGGTCGACGGGGAGTGATCGCCGTTCCGGTCGCGGCATGAAAAGTTGAGTGGTTTGAACGCGATGAGCGCCAATGTAGAAGCGGAACATGGTCCGTTCCGAATACCGGTCATGAGGCGCGACGCCCAGGCGCGTCGCGACGCGCTGCTGGATGCCGCGATGATCTGTTTCCGCCAGTCCGGCTATGGCGTCGCGCTGGAGGATGTCGCGGCGGCGGCCGGGGTGGGGCGGGGCACGCTCTATCGCAACTTCAAGGATCGCATGGCGCTGGTGCTGGCGGTGTTCGAGCGCGAATTGCGACGGATCGGCGAGCGGCTTGATCCGGCCGGGTCGCTGGACGACACCATCGCCACCATGGCGCTGGATGGCGCGCCGACGACGGCGCTGTTCAACCGGCTGGCGCTCGACCTGCCGCTAGACCCCGACAGCCGTCGCCAGTTCGAGATGCTGGCCGAGCGCATGGCGACCATGCTGCGCCCGATCGTCGAGCGCGCGCATGACGAGGGGCGACTCGACCGCTCGATCGGCACGCGGCAGGTGGTGCTGGTCATCCGCATGATCAGCAACCTGCTGCTCAAGCACCAGTCGCGCGAGGAGAAGCAGGCGGTGCTGGTGGAAGTGCTGGCGCTGTTCCGCCATGGCCTGTTGCCGCGTTCGGTGGCGTAGCCGAGGACATGAGTCTCGACCTCATCGCGCCGCTCCGTCCCCCTCCGGACGCGGCGGGGTCCAGCCCAACCCGAGGCTCTTCTGCACGGCGATATAGCTGTTGGTCAGCTGCGCCTTGGCCTGCGCCACCGCGATCGCGGCCGACAGGCGCTGGCGCTCGATGTCGAGCTGGTCGATCGTCGCGCTGGTGCCGGCGCGGACGCGCTGGTCGTTGAGCGTGGCGGCGCGGGCCGCCGACGCTTCGGCCCGGGCGAGGTTGCCGAGCTGCACACGCAGATTGCCGAAGCGCGACAGGGACGTCTCCGCCTCCTGCAATGCCTGGAGCACGCTCTGGCGATAGCCGGCCTCCGCCTGGTCGCGCTGCGCCTCCGAGACGTGGGTGGCGGCGCGCGCCTTGCCGAAGTCGAGGAACGACCAGCTGAGCGTCGGCGCGCCAAGCGCGGTCAGCTTTCCCAGGTCGAAGATGTCGCCCGGCGAGGTGCCGCCCAGTCCGAGCAAGCCCAGGAACCGGACGGCGGGCAGCTCGCGCGCCTTGCTGACGCCGATGCCGGCGGTGGCGGCGGCGAGCTGGCGCTCGGCGGAGCGGATGTCGGGACGGCTGGCGATCAGCATGGCCGGATCGCCGACCGGCACCTGCGCGGGCGGCAGCGGCACGGGCACGACGGTCGACAGAGTGGCGTCGAGCGCACCGGGCGCGCGGCCGGTCAGGATCGCGATCTGGCCGAGATATTCGTCGCGTTGCGCGCCCAGCGGCACGGCCTGCGCCTCGCTGGTCTCCAGCGCGGTCTGGAGCCGCTCGACATCCAGCGTCGAGGCGGTGCCGGCGTCGAAGCGCTGGCGGGTCAGGGCGAGCTGGCGCTGCTGGAGCGCCGTCGATTGCTGGTTCAGGCGGATGCGCTGCTGTACGTCGCGCAGCGAGACATAGGCCTGCGCGACCTGCGCCGACAGGCTGACCTGCGCGTCGGCGAGGTCGGCGAAGCGTGCCTCGGCGGTGCGGCGGGTCTGCTCGATCCCGCGCCGTCCGCCGCCGAAGATGTCCGCTTCCCAGCCGACATTGAGGCCGAGATTGTAGAATTGCAGCGAGGTCGAGCCACCGCCATCGCCCTGACTGCCGCCGCCGCTATTGCCACTGCCGTCCAGGTCGATGCCGGGCACCTCGGCATGGATGTACGTGCCGTTGGCGCTGACGCCGGGCAATTGCCCGCTGCGCTGCTGCGTGATCCGCGCCATCGCCTCGCGGATGCGCGCCTGCGCCTGGTCGATGCTGGGGTTATGCGCCAGCGCATCGTCGACCAGGGCGGTCAGCGTCGGGTCGTTCAGCGTCTCCCACCAGCGCGCCAGGCCCGGCGCCGGCGTGAAGGCGGGGTCGCTCGCGCGGACGAAGCGGCCGCGCGCGGCGGCGTCGGACGCGGTGGCGGGCGGCCCGGCATAATCGGGCCCGACGGTGCAGGCGGCGAGCAGGCCGACAAGCGGCAGGAGCGGCAAAATCTTCATCAGTGCGTCGCCGCGGGTGCGGCGTCCTTGGGCAGGGGGCGGAGGAACAGGACCAGGGGCAGCACGGCGAAGGTGCCCATGCCCATGATCCAGAAGATGTCGTTATAGGTCATGACCAGCGCCTGTGCCTGGACCTGCTGGCCGATCACGCGCAGCGCGGTCGAGGTGCCGCCGAACTGGCGCGAGATCCCGCCGACATAGTCCTGTACCGACACGGCGTTGGCGTTCAGCGTCTCCTCGATCCGGCGCGAATGGAAGTACATGCGCGTGTCCTGGATGATCGCGATGCCGGCGAGCGCGAAGCTGCCGCCCAGATTGCGCATCGCGTTGAACAGGCCGGACGCGTCGCCCGCATCCGCCGCCGGGACCGAGCGGATCGCCGCCTGGCTGAGGAACAACATGCCCAGGATCTGGCCGACGCCGCGCAGCAGCTGCGAGTCGACGAAGCTCGATCCGTCCGACACCAGGGTCAGCGTCGTGTCGAGCAGCGCCGAGACGCCCATGATGGTCAGGCCGAAGCCGACCGCGACGCGGATATCGACATGGCGCAGCAGGTACGGCGTCATCGCGATCATGATCAGGCTGGGAATGCCCGACAGCAGCACGATCTTGCCCGATTGCAGCGCATTGTAATCGGCCACCGTCGCCAGGAACTGGGGGATGGCATAGGAGGTGCCGTAGAGCACGATGCCCAGCACCACGCCCATCATCGCCACCGCGCCGAACTGGCGGTCGAGCAGCAGCGACAGCTTGATGATCGGCCGCCGCGCACGCACCTGCCCGACGAACAGCAGCGCGAAGCCGAACAGCGTCACCAGCGCCATGTAGCGGATCAGCTCGGACGAGAACCATTGCTCGCGCTGCCCCTCCTCCAGGAAGACGGTCAGGCCGCCCAGGCCCAGCGCCAGGCCGAGGATGCCCAGCCAGTCCGCCTCGCCGATCAGGTCGAGCCGCGAGCGTTCGTGCGGCAGGCCGACGAGCAGCAGGATCACCAGCAGCGCACAGATCGGCACGTTGAGGAAGAAAGCGTAGTGCCAGCTGACATTCTCGGTCAGCCAGCCGCCGATCAGCGGGCCGATCACCGGCCCCAGGATCGCGGTCATGCCGAACAGCGCGATGCCGACCGGCTGTTGCGACCGGGGCAGGCGCTGCGCGATGATCGTCTGCGCGGTCGGGATCATCGCGCCGCCGGTGAAGCCCTGGCCGACCCGGCCGATGATCATCATCGTCAGCGTCGTCGACAGGCCGCACAGCACCGAGAAGCCGGTGAACAGCCCCGCCGCGACGAGCAGGAAGGTGCGCAGGCCGAGCAGCCGGGTCAGCCAGGCCGACATCGGGATGATGACGATCTCGGCCACCAGATAGGCGGTGGCGATCCAGGTGCCCTCGGTCCCGCTGGCGCCGATCTCGCCCTGGATGGTCGGCAGCGACGAGTTGACGATCGAAATGTCCAGCGTCGCCATCAGCGCGCCGATCGTGCCCGCCGCGACCGCCAGCCAGGCGCTGGCGTCCGCGCGTTCCGGCACGCGTGCGGGGGCCGAGGCGCGCGCCGGGCGGGCAGGGGCGGCGGTCGCCATGTCAGTGCGCCCGCTGGTCGAGCTGGTCCTGCTGGTCGCGGATCCGCTTCAGGTCGCCCTTGGCGCCGATCGTGTCGACCGTCACCGTCACCGACAGGCCGGGGACGAGCAGCGCCCGCACCGCCGGCGTCGCGTCCAGCGCGATCCGCACCGGCACGCGCTGGGTGATCTTGGTGAAGTTGCCGGTCGCATTCTGCGGCGGCAGCAGCGAGAATTGCGCGCCGGTCCCCGGCGACAGGCTCTCGACCCGGCCGACCAGTTCGGTGCCGTCCAGCGCATCGACCTTGATCGTCGCCGGCTGGCCGACCCGCATCAGGGCGAGCTGCGTCTCCTTGAAGTTCGCCACGACATAGAGCTTGTCGAGCGGCACCAGCGACATGAGCCGCGTGCCGGCGCTGACGAACTGGCCGACCGTGACGGTCTTGTCGCCCACCCGGCCGGCGATCGGCGCGCGGAGCATCGTCGCGGTCAGGTCGACATCGGCGGCGCTGCGCTGCGCCTCGGCGGCCTGGCCCTGCGCACGCGCCTGGCGGACCTGGGATTCGATCGAGGCGACCCGGCGCTGCTGGAGAGCGAGCGCGGCTTCGCGGGCGCGCACGTCGGCGGCGGATTGCGCGGCGGTGGTGCGCAGTTGTGCCAGCCGCTCGCGGGTCTCGGCGCCGCTCGCCGCCAGCGGGGCATAGCGCGCGACCTCACTGGCGTCATAGGCGGCCTTGGTCCGCGCCGCCGCCAGTTGCGCGGCGGTCTGCTCGATCGTCGCATATTGTTCGCGGATCTGCGCGCGGGCGCTGTCCGCCTGCGCGGCGGCGACCGCGATCTGCGCATCGGCCTGCGCCACCTGCGCACGGTAATCGCGCGGGTTGATGCGGACCAGCGGCTGGCCCTGCTTCACGTCCTGGTTGTCGCCGACCAGCAGCGCCTCGACATAGCCGGTCACGCGCGGGGCGATCGTCACCGCATCCGCCTGGATGCGCGCGTCGTTCGTCTCCTCCTGATACTTGCCATGCGTCTGGTAGCGCACGAACCACAGCGCGCCCAGGATCACCACCGCCAGCGCGACCAGCAACAGGATTAGCTTGGCGCGACCGCTCAGCTTGCGCTTGGGCTTGCCGTCCTGGTCGGTCGTCGTGGTGTTGTCGTCCGGCTGCCGATCGTCGCTCTCATGCTGCGAGTCCGCCATCTATTCGCCTCGATTGTCGTGCGCCCGGTCCAGCGGGGCGCGATGATGTCCGTCTTAACCGGACAATATGTCCGGTTAGCGATTTTCGCAAGGCACAACCCTTTGTTTGCGGCCATGGGTCGGGTAGCGATCACCTCCGTGTCCTATCGTTCGTTTCCATCCCGCCTGGCCCTGTTCGCCGTCCTGTCCACCGCCGCCGGATGCACCCATCTGCCCCCGCCCAGGATCGCCGACGCGCAGAACGCGCCGGTGCCCCAGCCGATCCGTTCCGCCGACGCAACGACGGCAGAGGTGCAGCTGGACGTGCTGACCTTCAATATCGAGGGGCTGGGCTGGCCGGCGCGCCGCGGTCGCGGCGCCTCGCTGGCGCAGATCGGCGAGACGCTGGCACGGCTGCGGCGCGAGGGGCGGGCTCCCGATGTGGTGCTGATCCAGGAGATGTTCAGCGCCGCCGCCGTGCGCGCGGTCCAGGCGATGGGCTATCCGAACATGATCGTCGGCCCGTCGCGCACCCAGCGCAAGCGCATGGCCGGTACGCCCGCGATGGCCGGTCCGTTCCGCTGGAAGAAGGGCGAGACGGGCATGCACCTGGTCGGATCGGGGCTGGCGATCCTCAGCCGCTATCCGATCGTCGCGCATGATGCGGAGCCGTTCGGCAAGCATCGCTGCGCTGGGCTGGACTGCCTGAGCAACAAGGGGATGGTCCATGCCCGGATCACCATTCCCGGCGTGCCGCAGCCGATCGACCTGTTCGACACGCATCTGAACTCCCAGGGCGCATCGCGCGTGCCGGCCAAACGCAACGGCGAGGCGCACCGGTTGCAGGTCGGGCAGCTCGCCCACTTCATCGACGCCTCGGCGCAAGCGGGGGCGCCGGCGATCCTGGGCGGCGATTTCAACATGCGCGGCTCGACCGAGCGGTTCGACCGGTTCCGCAGTACGTCCCGTAACTTCACGCTAGTGCATCAATATTGCGAGGCGAACCGCGCGCTGTGCGACGTGCGCATGTCGTGGGACGGCGACGCCCCCTGGCTGGATACCGAGGATCTCCAGCTTTTCCATGACGGGGCCCTGGTCGCGGTCCGCCCGGTGCGGGTGGAGGCGATGTTCGACGGGGCGGACGGCCTGCCGCAGCTCTCCGATCATGACGGCTTCCGCGTCACCTATCGCCTGCGCTGGACGCCGGATGCGGCGAAGCGGCCCGCCACAGGGTGAGATAGCCGAACACGCCCGACAGCAGCGAGGCGGCGAGGATGCCGAGCGAGGCCAGCTCGGTATGCTCGGCATCGGCAAAGGCTAGGTCGGCGATGAACAGCGAGATGGTGAAGCCGATCCCCGCCAGCGCGCCGATCCCCAGCACCATCCGCCAGGTGACACCCTCCGGCAATGCAGCCTGGCCGGTGCGCGTCGCCGCCCAGGTCGCCGCCACGAAGCCGATCGGCTTGCCCAGCGCCAGCCCCACCACGACCCCCAGCACCAGCGGCGAATGCAGCGCGCCGCCGATCAGTTGGGCGGAGAAATGGATGCGGACATTGGACAGGGCGAACAGCGGCAGCACGATATAGGACACCCAGGGGGTCAGGATGCGGACCAGCCGCTCCGCCGCCTCGTCGGTCGCCGCCGCCATTTCGTGGATATAGCCCAGCCGCTGCTCGGCCCGTTCGTTATGTCCCTCTGCCGCCTCGGCATCGGGGGCCTGCTCGGCCGCCGCCTGGGCACGGCGCAACTGGTCAACCGGCCGTTGCACCCGCTCCGCGAAGCGGCGCGGCGACAGGCGCGAGCTGGTCGGCAGCAACAGCCCGACCGCGACCCCGGCGATGGTCGGGTGGATGCCCGATCCGAATACCCCGATCCACACCACCAGCCCCAGCAGCACATAGGGGATGGGCGCCACCCAGCGCAGCCGCAACAGTCCGACGATGCCCAGATAGCCGAAGCCGGCGAGCAGCAGGAACGGCCAGTGGATTTCGGCGGTATAGGCGAGCGCGATGACCAGCAGCCCGAACACGTCGTCGATCGCGGCGAAGGCGAGCAGCACCCCCCGAACGGCGGTGGGCAGGCGGGTGGTGAACATCGCCACGATCGCCAGGCTGAACGCGGTGTCCATCGCCGCGACGATGCCCCAGCCATGCTGCGTGTCGGTGCCGAGATTGAACACGAGGTAGAAGGCGACCGGCACGACCAGCCCGCCGATCGCGCCGGCGACCGGGAAGATGGCGGTGCGCAGCGACGATAGCGATCCCTTGACGAACTCGCGCTTCACCTCGGTGCCGATGATCAGGAAGAAGAGCGGCATCAGCGCGTCGTTGATCCACTCCGCCGCCGGCCGTGCCACCGCCCAGGCGCCATAGCTGACCCGCACCGGCCGGTCCCAGAGCCGGATATAATCGGCCCCGAGCGAGGAATTGACGATCACCATCGCGACGATCGACGCGATCAGCAAGGGGCCGCCGGAAACCTGACCGATCGCGAAAAAGGGTTCGATCTTGCGCAGCACGGCGGCGGCGGGGGAGTGGTGCGCCCGGGCGGCGACGCGGCCATATAGCCGGGGGGAAAGGGCCATAAGGGGTCCGTGCTCGTTCGACTGTCCCGAGCATACGGTTCAGGTCGGGCGCATGTTCCCCGCGACCGTCTTGAGCGAAATTAGGTAAACGCCCAAAGCATTTGCGTTTTCAGGGCAATGCGTACAAGCCTTGGGGTCTAGTATCAGGATTGGCATGGCTTCCCATCTCCTTTCGACGGACCCCGGTGCGGATTTGTCCGCCTGTGACCGGGAACCGATTCACATTCCCGGCTCGATCCAGCCGCATGGTCTGTTGCTGGTAGCGGAGATCGCGAGCGACCTGGTGGTCGCCGGGGCTGGACCGATCGAGTCGGTGCTGGCCGCCGACTGGCTGGGGCGGTCGGTGGTCGACCTGCTCGGGCAGGATGTGCAGGGTCGGTTCGATCCCATGCCGGTCGGCTCGAGCAGCCTGCCCGGCACGCCGGTGACGGGGCTGGACGGCCACCGCTACGACGTGGCGCTGCACCGTGCCGGAGACCGGCTGCTGGTCGAGCTGGAACGCGCCGCCGACGCACCGCTCAGCTCGGGCGAGATGCTGGCGTTGCTGGAGAATTTCGCGATCGGCTTCGAGCGGGCGGGCGATCTCAACGCGCTCTGCGCCCGCGCCGCCACCGCCTTTCGCGCGCTGACCGGCTTCGACCGGGTGATGGTCTATCGCTTCCTGGACGACGATGCGGGTCGCGTGGTGGCGGAGGATCGCGATCCGGCGCTGTCGCCCTTCCTGCATCATCATTTCCCCGCCTCCGACATTCCGCGCCAGGCGCGTGCGCTCTATGTGCGCAACCGCGCGCGGGTGATCCCGGACGTGGATTACGAGGCCGCGCCGATCCGCCCGGCCCTGTGGCAGGACAGCGACCTGAGCGACGTGGCGGTGCGCAGCGTGTCGCCCATCCACCTCCGCTACCTGCGCAACATGGGCGTGCAGGCCTCCGCCTCCATCTCGATCGTCAAGGGCGGCCTGCTGTGGGGGCTGATCGCCTGCCACCATCGCACGCCGCACAGCCTGCCCGCCGATATCCGCGCCGGGGCGACCGTGCTGGCGGGCAGCCTGTCGCGCCAGATCCGCGCGAAGGAAGAGGCGGAAACCTATCGCGAGCGGTTGGGTCTGCGTGGGCTGGAAGATGCCATCGCCCCCCGGTTGTCCAGTGCGCCGAGCCTGGCCGAGGCGGTGTCGCACACCCGGCGCGAGCTACGCGAGCTGCTGGGTGGCGATGGCCTGGCCCTTGTCGAGGGCAGGACCGTGCTGGTGCGGGAGGGACGATGCCCGCCCGACGCATTCCTCCGCGATCTGGTCGACTGGCTGCGGCAGCAAGGGGGCGAGCCGTTTTCCTCGCACATGCTCGGCGCCGCCTATCTGCCGGCCGCCGCGCATTTCGCCGAAGCGAGCGGGCTGCTCGCCCTGCCGCAGCCGGAGGGGCCGGGGATGCTGCTCTGGTTCCGCGCCGAACAGCCAGAGGAGATCGAATGGGCGGGCAATCCGCACAAGTCGGTGGCGCTGACGCATGGCGAGACGCTGACGCCGCGCGCCTCGTTCGAGACGTGGCGCGAAGAGGTGCGGGGTCGGTCGCGGCATTGGACGCTGGAAGAGATCGAGTCGGCGCGCCGCCTGGGCCGCACGCTCCTCGATGCCGATCGCGGTCGGCGCCTGCGCGAACTGAACGGCGAGCTGAACCGGACGGTCGCGGCGAAGGACGTTCTCCTCCAGCAGAAGGACCTGCTGATGAAGGAGGTCGACCACCGCATCCAGAACAGCCTGCAACTGGTCGCGGCCTTCCTGTCGATGCAGGCGCGCGCCGCCGGCCCCGGCGCGGTGGCCGACCAGCTGGGCGAAGCACAGGCGCGGCTGGCGGCAGTGGCGCAGGTGCATCGCCGGCTCTACCGCGACGACCAGATCGAGACGATCGACCTGTCCCGCTATATCGGCGAATTGACGGCCGACATGAAGGCGACGCTGGGCGAGGTCTGGGCGCGGCAGATGACGCTCGATCTCGCGCCAGTGCTGATTCCGACCGACCGGGCGGTGAAGATCGGCCTGATCCTGACCGAGCTGGTCATCAACGCGACCAAATATGCCTATCCCGGCGCGATGGGGCCGATCGCCATCGCCCTGGAGCGGCACCATAGCCGCCTGCGGCTGATCGTCGCGGACGAGGGGAACGGCAAGCAGACGGTGGGCGGAACCGGGTTCGGCAGCCGGATGATGCTGGCGATGGTCCAGCAGTTGGGCGGCGAGCTGGAGATGGAGGACAATGCGCCCGGCCTGCGCGTGGTGATGACCGCGCCGATCGCGGCCTGATCGATCAGGCGGCGCGTTCGTAGAGCGCGAAACAGGCCATTGCGCCCGCCACCGCCGCCGCCTGCCATTCCGGCGAGGCGTCCGCCGCCCTGGTCTCGATCGCGGCGAGCAGCGCGCGCCATTCACCCGGCAGGTGGCGGGCCCCCAGATAGCGGCTCGGCCATCCCGCCGCCACGGAGCGCGCCAGCAGGGTGCCGCCCAGCCGCGAACCCTCCGTCACATAGAGCGCGCCCCAGGCCGCCGCATCGCCATCCGGCGCGAAGGGCAGAGGCGTCGGCATCGTCCAGCCCAGATCGGCCAGATCGCCGCCCAGCAGGCTGGTCCGCTCCCGCCAGGAGGGCAGGTCGGGATGATTGGCGAGGGCCGCCTCCACCGCCGGCAGCGCGCGGGCATGGGCGGTGAGGAAGGCGGCATAATCGTCGCGATCGTCCAGACGGAACGCGCCGTAAGCGGTATCGACCCGGTCATGGGCCGGGCCGCTCGCGGCGCGCAATCGCTGGACGAAGCCGGGATCGGCGGTCATGCCGCCGCCGACAGCGTCGGATCGCCCGCCGCATCGTCCCGGCCGGCGGCGATGTCGCGGATCAGCCCCTGCCGCCGCGCGACGATCGTCGGGACCAGCGCCTGACCGGCGACGTTGACGGCGGTGCGGCCCATGTCGAGGATCGGGTCGATCGCCAGCAACAGCCCCGCGCCCTCCAGCGGCAGGCCGAGCGTGGTCAGCGTCAGCGTCAGCATCACCAGCGCGCCGGTCAGCCCGGCGGTGGCCGCCGATCCGATCACCGACACCAGCACGACCAGCAGATAATCGGCGGCGTGGAGCGGGATGCCGTAATATTGCGCGACGAACAGCGCCGCCACCGCCGGATAGACGGCGGCGCAGCCGTCCATCTTGGTGGTCGCGGCGAAAGGGACGGCGAAGGCGGCATATTCGCGCGGCACGCCGATCCGCTCCACCGCCGCCTCGGTGACGGGCAGGGTGGCGATCGAGGAGCGCGAGACGAAGCCGAGCTGGATCGCGGGCCAGGCGGCGGCGAAGAAGCGCCCGACCGACAGGCCGTTGGCGCGCAACAGCAGCGGATAGACGACCAGCAGCACCAGCGCGAGACCGATATAGACGGCACCGGCGAAGGCGCCGAGCGCGGACAGCGACTGCCAGCCATATTGCACCACGGCATGGCCGAGCAGCCCGGCGGTGCCGATCGGGGTCAGCCGCACGATCCAGCGCAGCACGCGGCGGAAGATGGCGAGCGCGGCGGCGTTGAACGCCAGGAACGCCTCGCCCTGCGCGCCCACGCGGACGGCGGCGATGCCGATCGCGATGGCGACGACGATGATCTGGAGGATGTTGAACGACAGGCTGGTGGTCGCCACCCCGTCCGTCAGCCTGGTCGAGGCGGCGAGGCCCAGGATGTTCGCCGGCACCAGCCCGCGCAGGAAGTCGAGCCAGGAGCCGGTCGTGGCCGGCCGCACCGCCGCCGCCGCATCGACCCCGGCATGGGCGCCGGGCGCGATGACGGTGGCGAGCACCAGCCCGATGCTGACCGCGATCAATGCGGTGATGGCGAACCAGATCAAGGTACTGGCGACGAGGCGCGCGGCATTGCCCAGGTCGCGCAGCGCGGCGATCGAGGCGACGATGGCGGTGAAGACCAGCGGCACGACCAGCGCGCGGAGGAGCTGCACGAAGATCTCGCCGATGATCCGCAGCCCCTCGGCCAGCCCGCTCTCGGCACCGAGCGCGCGCGCCCAGACGCCGAGCACCAGCCCGACGGCCATGCCCAGGAACACCTGGACGCTGAAGGATGGAAGTTTCATGGCGCCGCTGTTGCTGGCACGGCCCGGAAAAGACAGCAAGCTTTGGTGCGCCGCAGCAAAGTCGGGCTTGTCGCGGGATGGACGGTTTGTCGTTTACCGTCCGTGGGTTGTCGACCCGCACTGCGTTCCCCCGCCTTGGCAGGGGAACGGCAGGGCCTAGCGCGTCAGCCGGCGAATGAAGCCGATCAGCCCGGTCTGGCGCGAGCGCTTGAGGCGTTCCGCCGCCAGGATCGTCTTCACGCCGCGGAAACACTCCTCGACATCGTCATTGACCAGCACATAGTCATAGCCGTCCCAGTGGCTGACCTCGTTGGCGGCGCGCGCCATGCGGGCGTCGATCACCTCGACCGAGTCGGTGGCGCGGCGTTCGAGTCGGTCGCGCAGCTCTTCCATCGAGGGTGGGAAGATGAACACGCGCACCACGTCGCCGCCCGCGATCTGGAAGAGCTGCTGCGCGCCCTGCCAGTCGATGTCGAACAGCACGTCCTTGCCGGCGGCGAGCATCGCCTCGACCTGCGCGCGCGGCGTGCCATAGCGATTGCCGAAGACATGCGCCCATTCCAGGAATTCGTCGTCCGCGACCATGCGGCGGAATTCCTCCAGATCGACGAAGTGGTAATCCTTGCCGTCGATCTCGCCGGAGCGCGCCGGCCGGGTCGTCGCCGACACGGACAGGGCGAGTTCGGGCTCGTCCGCCAGCAGCTTGCGCGCGATCGTCGACTTGCCGGCGCCGGAGGGGGAGGACAGGACGAAGAGCATCCCACGGCGCTTCAGGCCATGGGCGTCGGTCGGGGGATAGTGCGCCATGCCCGCCTTTGGCCAAGCCGGGGCCGGGCCGTCAAGCCGATACGCCGAAAGGCGGCCGACCGTCGTCCGGTCGACCGCCCGAAATCCGGGTGGAAACCGCCTTAGAAGCCGCGCGGCTCCATCCGCGAGGCGCGACGGCGGTCATAGGCCTTCTTCGCGACATAGCCGCCGCCCAGCAACATGCCGAGCGGACCCATGCGACGCAGGCCGCCACCGACCAGCGCCCCCATGGCGGCCCCCTTCAACCCACCGCGGCCATCGCGACGATCCATCTCGCGGCCCACCAGAGCACCGATAATCTTGCCGATCATTACTTGTCTCCCTTCACGACGTCCACGAGTCCGCCGGCTCCCCGCAACACCGCCCAGCCGACCGCGTAGGTGATCGCCATGGGCACCGCGACCTTCAACGCATTGGCGATGATCGCGCCTTTCAGCGCGCCGTCCCAGCTGGAGTCGTCGTCGCCGCTCATCGAATCGATCACGCCGCCGACCAGGGCGCCGATGGTGGTTGCACTCACGAAAGCATCTCCTCGTATACCAGGATAAGCGTCGGACCGCCCTGGGAGTTCCCTTAGCGGCCGATCATCGCCTCGGGCCGCACCACGCGGTCGAACGTCTCGGCATCGACCAGACCCAGCGCCAGTCCCGCCTCCTTCAGCGTCAACCCTTCCGCATGGGCGTGCTTGGCGATCTTGGCGGCATTGTCGTAGCCGATCTCGGGCGCCAGCGCGGTGACCAGCATCAGCGACCGGTCGACCAGTTCGGCGATGCGGGCGCGATTGGCGGTCATGCCGGCCACCGTCCGGTCGGCGAAGCTGGTCATGCCGGTGGCGAGCAGGTCGATCGAGCGCAGCACGTTTGCGCCGATCAGCGGCTTGAAGACATTGAGTTCCAGATGACCCTGGAGGCCGCCCACCGTGACCGCGACATTGTTGCCCATCACCTGGGCCGCGACCATCGTCAGCATCTCGTTCTGGGTCGGATTGACCTTGCCGGGCATGATCGAGCTGCCCGGCTCGTTCGCCGGCAGGTCGAGTTCGCCCAGGCCCGAGCGCGGGCCGGAGCCGAGCAGCCGGATGTCGTTGGCGATCTTGGTCAGCGCCACCGCCAGCACGTTGAGCGTGCCATGCAGGTCGACCAGCCCGTCATTGGCAGCGAGCGCCTCGAACTTGTTGGCGGCGGTGACGAATCCCAGACCGGTCAGCGCCGCGATCTCCGCCGCCACCGCCTCGGCGAAGCCGGCCGGTGCGTTGAGCCCGGTGCCGACCGCCGTGCCGCCCTGCGCCAGGGGCAGGATGTTGCGGGCCAGCGTCCCCTCGATCCGCGCCCGCGCGCTGGCGAGCTGTGCGGCATAGCCGGAGAATTCCTGGCCCAGCGTCAGCGGCGTCGCATCCTGCAAATGGGTGCGACCGATCTTGACGATGTCGTCCCACGCCGTCGCCTTGGCATCCAGCGCCGCATGGAGATGGTCGAGCGCGGGGAGCAGCGTGCGCGTCACCGCCAGGGCGGCCGCGACATGCAGCGCGGTCGGGAAGCTGTCGTTCGAGGACTGGCCGCGATTGACGTCGTCATTGGGATGGACCGGCACCTTGCCGCCGCGCGCGCCAGTCAGCATCTCGTTGGCGCGGCCGGCGATCACCTCGTTGACGTTCATGTTCGACTGGGTGCCGCTGCCGGTCTGCCAGATGACCAGCGGGAACTGGTCGTCCAGCCGGCCATCGATCACCTCGGCGGCGGCCGCGTCGATCGCATCGGCCTTGGCATCGTCCAGCCCATGGTCGCGGTTCACCCGCGCCGCCGCGCGCTTCACGATGGCGAGCGCATGGACGATGCCGATCGGCATCTGCTCGCGCGCGCCGAAGGGGAAATTCTCCAGGCTGCGTTCGGTCTGCGCGCCCCAATAGGCGGTGGCGGGAACTTCGATCGCGCCGATCGAGTCGGTTTCGGTGCGGGTGTCGGTCATGGGCGTCCTCTTTGCTGCACGGCGTCAAGGATCGTGCGCCGGCAAGGTTGCATCCTGGTGAAAACGATCCCCCCGGACGGGTATTGACTACACTCGTAATCGATGTGACTACGGCTGTAATCACAAAGGAGGCGAGTCGTGGCCGAGCGGATCAGCGATGCGGAACATGCCGTGATGGAGGTTCTGTGGGAGGAGGCGCCGCTGACGGCGCAGGATGTCGCCGAACGGGTCGACCCGGCCCGCGGCTGGAGCGCCAATACCGTCAAGACATTGCTCGGCCGGCTGCTCGCCAAGGCGGCGATCGCGCATGAGGAGGATGGCCGCCGCTATCTCTATCGCCCGCTGGTCCAGCGCGACGACTATGTCAGCGGCGAGTCGCGGCGGCTGATCGACCGGCTGTTCGGCGGTCGGCTGACCCCGCTGGTCGCGCATCTGGCCGAACGGGACGAACTGACCCAGCGCGACATCGCCGAGATCGAGGCGCTGCTGAAGGATCTGAAGGCATGACCGCGGCCCTCGCCGCCTGGGGGGCGGAGGCCTTGTTGGCGTCGGCGCTGCTGATGGCGCTGGTGCTGCTGGTGCGGGGCCCGGTGCGGCGCATCTTCGGGCCGCAGATCGCCTATGGCCTGTGGGCGCTGCCGGCGCTCCGGCTGGTGCTGCCGCCGATGCCGGCATCGTGGCGTGAGCAGGCGGCGATGCCGATCTCGCGCGCCAGCGACGCGGTGACGGTGCTGATCCTGCCGGGCACCGCTCCCGTCGCCGAGGCACCGGCGATGGCCGCCGCCGCCGTGCCGGTCGCGGCGACGGGGTTCGATTGGGGCGGGATCGACTGGCTGGCGATCGGCGCGGGGCTGTGGCTGGCGGGGGCGCTCGCCTTCTTCGTCCATCATTGCCTGTCGCACCGGCGCTTCTGCCGGCGATTGCTGCGCGACGCGCGGCTGCTCGACCGGATCGATGGCGTGGCGGTGGTCGAGAGCCATCATGCCACCGGGCCGCTCGCCTTCGGGATCAAGCGCCGCTTCGTCGCCTTCCCGCGTGACTTCGACGAACGCTATGACGCGGACGAGCGGTCGCTCGCCCTGGCGCACGAGCTGGGCCATCACCAGCGCGGCGATCTGGTGGCCAACTGGGCGGCGCTGGCGGTGCTTGCGCTCCATTGGTTCAACCCGCTGGCATGGCGCGCGTTTCGCGCCTTCCGCGCCGACCAGGAACTGGCCAACGACGCCCGGGTGCTGGCCGGCCGCAGCCGCGCCGATCGCCACATCTATGCCTGCGCCATCGTCAAGGCGGCGCATGGCGGCGCGGTGTCGGCGGCCTGCCACCTGCACACCATCACCGATCTGAAAGGGAGACTGAAGATGCTGACGATTGCCAAGCCGTCGCGCACGCGGCTGACGACCGGGGCCGCCGCGGTGCTGGGCGTGGTGACGGCGGGGCTGATTGGCACCGCCTCGGGCACCAGCGCCACCGCCGCCATCGCCGCCCGGATGGGCGAGGCGACGGGCGGGGCGATGCCCGCCATGCCCGCCATGCCGCCCATGGTGAAGACGCCCGCCATCCCGGATGCGCGCAGCGGCAGGACGACCCGCGTCGTCGTGGTGAAGAACGGCAAGACCACCACCTATGAAGGCTCGGCGGCGGAGGCCTATCTAGCCGATCATCCCGCCCCCGTGCCGCCCGTGCCGCCGGTCGCGCCGCGCGCGCTCCAGGCCCCGGTCGCGCCAGCCGCTCCGGCCGCGCCAGGTGCCGCCTCGGCGATGGGCGTCGCGCTGCCCACCCCGCCGGTTCCGCCGCGCCCGCTCGCCGGAATGCCGACGGCGGCCGAGATGCGGGCGATGGTCGATATCCGCTCGGGCAACTGCGGCCCGGACACGGGCGGCAAGGCCTATGTCGTCAGCCGCACCAGCAACGGCCATCGCTCGACCGTCATCTGCACCGACCGCATCCAGGCGGCGGCGCGGGCCGGGCGATTGACCGAGGCGGACCAGGTTCGAATCCAGCGCGAGTCGATGACGGCGGCGCTGTCCGGCCTGGAGACGGCCCGTGCCGCGCTCGCCAGCAACGCATCGATCCCTGCCGAGGGGCAGCGCGAGGCGCTGGCCGGAATCGATGAATCGATGGCCGATCTGCGCCAGCAAATGGCGGAAATCGGGAAGGATTGATCCGTCGGCTCCCGCCATCGCGGCGGGGTCCGCAGGCGCGCGCAGGGGTTTTCGCCCTTGCGCGCCGCGCCATGTCGGGCCATTTCGCGAACGATGGCCGAGCTACCGACCGGGATTCCGATGGCGCTGGAGCCGCTGGTCACGCGACTGCTCGCGCCCAATGCCTCGGCCTATACCTATACGGGCACCCAATCCTATCTGGTCGGTGAGACGGACCTGGCGGTGATCGATCCGGGGCCGGACGATCCCGCGCACATCGCCGCGCTGATCCGCGCGATCGACGGCCGACCGGTACGCGCGATCCTGGTCACGCATCATCACCGCGACCATAGCCCCGCCACCCGGCCGCTCGCCCGCGCGACGGGCGCGCCGATCGTCGGCGCCGCGCCCTTTGCGCCGGATTATGAGGGCGGCCGGTCCGACGCCGCCTTCGACCGCGACTATGCACCCGACCGCGTGCTGGCGGAGGCGGAGTCGGTGGCGGGGCAGGGCTGGACGCTGACCGCGCTGGCGACACCCGGCCACACCTCCAACCATCTCTGCTTCGTGCTGCCGGAGACGAAGGCGCTCTTTTCCGGCGACCATGTGATGGGATGGGCGACCAGCGTCGTGTCGCCGCCCGATGGCGACATGGGCGACTACATGGCCAGCCTGGAGAAGCTGATGGGGCGCGACGACCGCGTCTTCTATCCGGGGCATGGCGAGGCGGTGGACAGTCCGGCGCGGCTGGTGCGCGGGATGCTGGGCCATCGCCGCCAGCGCGAGGGGCAGATCCTGCGCCGGCTGGGCGAGGGCGTCTGGGCGGTGCCGGAGCTGGTCGCGCGCCTCTATGCGGGGCTCGACCCGCGCCTGGTGCCGGCGGCGGAACGGTCGGTGCTGGCGCATCTCCATGATCTGAGGAAGCGGGGCCTGGTGGCCGAGGAAGGAGCAGGATGGCGGATCGCGGCGTAGAGGCGGAACGGACCACGGGCGCGGTCGTCGCACCCGCACGGGGCGGCGGCATCGGCGCCTTCCTGGCCAAGACGGCGGGCGTGCTGGTGCTGCTGGTGCTGGCGGTGCTGATCGCGCTGTGGGGCGTGCAGCGCTATGTCACCGAGCGGCTGACCCCCGATCCGGTCACCGTCGCCTCCGCCAGCCTGCAAGGGCTGCGCGAGCAGAACCGCCTGTCGGCCTTCGCCGCGCGCTATGTCGCGGTCGTCACCTCCACCCAGTCGCAGCTCGGCTTCCAGACGCAGAAGACGCTGATCATGCCGGGCACCGTCCGCTACGAGGTCGATCTCGCCAAGCTGACCCAGCGCGACGTCGCCTGGAACCCGGAGACGCACACGCTGTCGGTGCGCCTGCCGCCGGTCGAGGTGGACGGGCCGCAGGTCGATCTGAACGCCACCCGCGAATATGGCTCGGGCGGGGTGCTGTCGACCTTCACCAATGCCGAGGCGCAGCTCGACGCCGCCAACCGCCGCGCCGGCCAGGCCGAGTTGCTGCGCCAGGCGCGCGAGCCGACCGCGATGGCGCTGGCCCGCGACGCGTCGCGCCGCGCGGTCGAGCGCAGCTTCACCATGCCGCTGCGCGCGGTGGGGGTCGACGCCAAGGTGGTCGTGCGCTTCGCCGACGAGCCCGTCGCCAATGACGAGCGCTGGGACGTGTCGCGCTCGATCGACGAGGTGCTGGCCAACCGGCGATAAGCCGATCCTGCTTGATCCCGGCGCGCGGGGCCGCCATGGCGGGCGGATCATAACGGGACCGAATGGCATGGATGCTAGGATTGGGATGGGCGGCAGCCTGACGGGCATGGACCTGCGCGCCGAGATCGATCGGCTGCGCAAGGAGCGTAACGCCGTGATCCTGGCCCATTATTATCAGGAACCGGCCTTGCAGGACATCGCCGATTTCGTCGGCGACAGCCTGGACCTCAGCCGCAAGGCGCAGGCGACCGATGCCGATGTGATCGCCTTTTGCGGCGTGCGCTTCATGGCGGAGACGGCGAAGATCCTGTCGCCCGACAAGATCGTGGTGCTGCCCGACATGGCCGCCGGCTGTTCGCTGGAGGATAGCTGCCCGCCGGAACAGTTCGCCGCGTTCCGCGCCGCGCATCCCGACCATATCGCGCTGACCTATATCAACTGCTCGGCCGAGGTGAAGGGGCTGTCCGACGTGATCGTCACCTCCTCCTCCGCAGAGGCGATCCTGGCGAAGATCCCGCCGGAGCAGAAGATCATCTTCGGCCCCGACCGCAATCTGGGCGGCTATCTGGCGCGCAAGACGGGCCGCGAACTGCTGTTGTGGCCGGGCGTGTGCATCGTGCACGAGGCGTTCTCGGAAACCGAATTGCTCAAGCTCAAGGCGCAGCATCCCGGCGCACCGGTCGCCGCGCATCCGGAATGCCCGGCGGTGATCCTGGACCATGCCGATTATGTCGGCTCGACCCGCGGCATCCTGGAATATGCGCAGGCCATGCCCGGCGACACGCTGATCGTCGCGACCGAGCCGCATATCATCCACCAGATGGAAAAGGCGATGCCGGAGAAGCGCTTCATCGGCGCGCCCGGCGCGGACGGCAACTGCAACTGCAATATCTGCCCCTATATGGCGCTGAACACGATGGAGAAGCTCTATCTGGCGCTGCGCGACCTGACCCCGCGCATCGAGATCGACGAGGATCTGCGGCTGCGCGCCAAGAAGAGCCTGGACGCGATGCTGGAAATGGCCAGCGCCACCGTCGGGCAGGGCGATCTCGGCCCCGCCAAGCCCGCCGCAGCGGTGACGGGCGACTGATGCTGCCGGACGGTTTCGACTGCGCCGCCTTCGTCGCCGCCACGCTGGCGGAGGATCTGGGGCCGGGCGGTGACATCACCAGCCAGGCGGTGATCCCGGCCGAGGCACGCTTCACCGGCGTGATGGACAGTCGCGAGGCGATCACCGTCGCCGGGCTGGAGATTGCCGAGGCGTTCTTCCGCACGCTCGACCCGGATGTGGCGATCGAGCGGCTGGTCGAGGACGGGGCGCGGGTCGTGGCGGGCACCGAGCTGATGCGCTTGTCCGGTGCGGCGCGCGCGATGCTGACCGCCGAGCGATCGGCGCTCAACACGGTGCAGCATCTGTCCGGCATCGCGACGCTGACCGCGACCTATGTCGATGCGATCGCGGGGACGGGTGCCACGTTGCTCGACACGCGCAAGACGATCCCGGGTCTCCGCCTGCTGGAGAAATATGCGACGCGGATGGGCGGCGCGCAGAACCATCGCATGGGCCTGTGGGACGCGGCGATGATCAAGGACAATCACGTCGCGGTCGCGGGCGGCGTCGGCCCGGCGGTGGCGCGCGCGGTGGCGGCGGGGATCGAGCGCATCATCGTCGAGGTCGACCGGCTGGACCAGATCGAATCGGCGCTGGCGGCAGGTGCGACGCATCTGCTGCTCGACAATATGGGGCCGCAGATGCTGGCCGAGGCGGTCGCCCTGGTCGACGGGCGGGTGCCGACCGAGGCGTCGGGCGGCGTGCGGCTCGACACGATCCGCGCGATCGCCGCGAGCGGCGTGACCTATGTCAGCGTCGGCCGCCTGACCCAGTCGGCGCCGGCGGCCGATATCGGACTGGATTTCGCGGCGGTCTGACGTCGTCCGGTATTGCTGTTCTCCCGCCTTTGCCGGGGGAATATGAAGCGGCGTGGGGAGGGAGCGACCCGCTCTTCCCGGATCGTCCCCCGATCGACAGCGTTATGCGCGCGAAACGAACGGTTCTCAGCCGGCAGGATCGGCGGTAGAAGCCGGATGCTTGTGCAAGGGGAAAAGCGTGCGCCCGAAATCCATCGTCACGGCCGAGCAATTCTATCTCGGCGGCACCGCGCTGCTGCTCGTCAGTTCGCTGATGGTATGGCGGCCGCTGGTCGATGCCTATGGCGCCGGGCTGGCGGGCGGCGTGACGGCCTTCACGGTCGGCGCGTTCCTGCTGCTGATCCTGTTCACTACCCGGCGCGGCAGCCGGATCGCGCGCGGCCTGCTGATCGCGCTGACCGGGCTGGGCGCGATCTCGCTCCTCTACCAGATCGGGACGGGACAGGTGGCGCTGGGGCCGCTCGGCGTGGTCAATGTCGTGCAGGTGGTGCTGACGGTGATCGGCGCGGTATTGTTGTTCCGGCCGACCGCGCGCGCCTTCTTCGCGTGGCCGCATGACGATTGGGAAGAGGATAGGGTGGTGACGGAGAAGGAGTTGTGATCGTGCGGTTCGGATGGATGGCGGCGGCCTTGATGGTCGTGCCGTCGGCGGTGCAGGCCCAGGCCTATAAATGCGCGATCCCCAATGCCGTGCCGCGCCCACATCCCGACCTGCCGAGCGATGGTCAGCCCCGCCGCGTGCTGCCGATCGGTGGCTATACCCTGGCGATCACCTGGGCGCCCCGCTACTGCCGCGAGAATGGCGACGAGGCGAGCGCGCGGCTGCAATGCGGCAGCGGCAATCGCTTCGGCTTCACGCTGCATGGATTGTGGCCGGACGGCATCGGCAAGGACTGGCCGCAATATTGCCGGGCGACCCCGTTGTTGCCGCGCCCGGTGATCCGCGCCCATCTCTGCGCCACGCCATCGGCGCAGCTGATGCAGCATGAATGGTCCAAGCACGGCACCTGCATGGCGGGCGAGACGCCAAAAAGCTATTTCAACCGCTCCGCCGCGCTCTATCGCAAGCTGCGCTATCCCGACATGGAGGCGCTGTCGCGCGAGCCCCTGACCGCCGGGCAGTTCGCCCAGGCGATGGCGCGCGCCAATCCGGGGCTGACCCCGGACATGATGCGCGTGACGGCGGACCGGAACGGCTGGCTGGACGAAGTGTGGCTGTGTCTCGACAAGGGCTTCCGTTACCAGCGTTGCCCCGCGCATCAGGGTGGGCTGTCGCCCAACGCCTCGGTCAGGATCTGGCGCGGACGGCGGTAACGCGAGGCGTTCCCCCGCCTGTTCCCCGGCGAAGGCCGGGGTCCAGTCGGGAAGGCTGTGGTTATCCAGCGTTGCGCGTCGTCATGATCGTCCCCCAACTGGGCCCCGGCCTTCGCCGGGGAACAGGAGAGCGGGGCAGGGGCAGCCTGGCGCAGGATGACATCGGGTTGACCCAAGCCGTCATTGCGAGCGTGGCGAAGCGATCCAGGGCGTCACGCGCGCGGCTTTGGATTGCTTCGCTGCGCTCGCAATGACGTTTTCAGGTCGAGGTCACGTCTCGGGCTCAGCCGTCCCGCAACCCCACGCCGATCGCGGCGCGGGCGGAGTCGGCTTCGCTGCTGACCACCGGATAGGCGCAGTAATCGGCGGCGTAATAGGCGGATGGCCGATGATTGCCCGACCAGCCGATGCCGCCGAACGGCGCATTGGACGCCGCGCCGTTGGTCGGCTTGTTCCAGTTGACGATGCCCGCGCGGATCGTCGCCCAGAAGCGGTCGTAGAGCGCCGGCGTCTGGCTGACCAGGCTGGCGGACAGGCCGTAGCGGGTGGCGTTCGCCTCGGCGAGCGCGGTGTCGAAATCGTCGGTGCGCACGATCTGGAGAATTGGGCCGAACAGCTCGCCATCGGGCCGGTCGGCCATGGCGGTCACGTCGATCAGGCCCGGGATCAGGAAGGGACGGTCGGGATCGGGGCGGGCCAGATGGCGGATCGCGCGGCCGCCGCGCATCACCAGCCCCAGAAAGCTTTCCGACAGATGGTCCGCCGCGTCATTGTCGATCACCGGACCCATGAAGGGCGCGGGGTCGTCATGCGGCGCACCGACGATCAGCCGCCCGACCATGTCGTCAAGGATGGCGAGGAGGGCATCGGCCAGCCGCGCCTCGACGATCAGCCGCCGTGCGGCGGTGCAGCGCTGTCCGGCGCTGGTGAAGGCGGACTGGATCACCAGCACCGCCGCGCTGTGCAGGTCGGGCGTGTCCCAGACGACGATCGGATTGTTGCCGCCCATTTCCAGCGCCAGGATCTTCTCCGGATGCTCGGCGAACTGGCGGTTGAGCGCCAGGCCGGTCCGCGCCGATCCGGTGAACAGCAGTCCGTCGATGCCGGGATGCGCCGACAGGGCGCGCCCCTCCGCCGGGCCGCCGACCAGCAGGCGAACGCACCCCTCCGGTACGCCGGCGGCATGGAGGCATTCGACCAGGAAGCGGCCGGTCGCCGGTGTCTTCTCGGACGGCTTGAAGACCACCGCATTGCCCGCGAGCAGCGCAGGGACGATATGTCCGTTGGGCAGATGCGCCGGGAAATTATAGGGGCCAAGCACCGCGAGCACGCCATGCGGCTTGTGCCGGATTGCCATGCGCGAGCCCATCTGGCCTTCCATGCGACGCTGCGAGGTGCGCTCGGCGTAGGCGGCGACCGATATGTCGACCTTGGCGATCACCGAATCGACTTCGGTCCGTGCCTCCCACAGGGGCTTGCCGGTTTCGCGCGCGATCAGGTCTGCGAAGGGCTCGTGCCGCTGGCGCACCACATTGGCGAAACGGCGCAGCGTCTCGACGCGATAGGACAGCGCCTGCGCCGCCCATCCAGCCCAGGACGCGCGGGCCGCCTCGACCTCCGTGTCGGCATCGCCGATCGGCAGGCGGGCCAGTTCCGCGCCCGTGGCAGGTTCATGGCTGACTAGCTCGCCCATCCTCACTCTATGAAGTCGTGCCGCGTTCAGGTCCAGCCGGTCGATGGGGGGAGGGCCTTGTGCCGTTTCGGGACGGATCAGGCCAGCGCCTCGCCCATGGCGCGGATCGCCGCCACCTTTCCGTCCAACTGCGACCAGTCGTCCTCGGCGGCGATCGGAGCCCAGATCGCCTCCACTTCGTCGATCAGCATCGCGCAGGGTTCGTCCGACCAATAGGCATGGGCGCGGTCCTTGCGGGGGGCATAGGGGGCCAGACGGCTGCGCACCTCGTCCCACTCGGTATCGTAGCTGTCGGGCAGGCGGCCACCAAAGGCGTCGAAGAACAGCCGGTCGATAGGAGCCTGGGTGGCGCGCAGGGTCCGCTCCAGCGCGCGGACCAACGCGCGATCCTCCTCGGCCCCACGCGGCCGGACGCCGAGCCGCCATAGCATCGCCTCGACCAGGGCGGGGTGGAAATGGCCGGCGAATCCCTCCAGCGCGGCGATCAGAGGATCGCTCTCCGCCACCAGCCGCAAGGTCGCGGCGAGCTGCGCGACGTTCCAGCCGATCGCCTCGGGCTGGCGGCCGAAGGCGTAAAGGCCCTGATGGTCGAAATAAGCGGCGGTGAAACCCGGGTTCCAGGTCGGGGCGAACCGCCAGGGGCCATAATCGAAGCTTTCGCCGGTGACGTTGATATTGTCGGTGTTGAGCACGCCATGGACGAACCCGGCCGCCATGTAGCGCGCCGCCAGCACGGCGGTACGCTCAACGATATTGGCCAGCATCCGTACCGGATCGCCCGGCGCCTGTCCGTGCAGTTCGACCAGCACGTAATCGACTAGCCGCCGCATCGCCGCCTCGTCCTGGAACCAGGCAAGCCGCTGGAAGCTGCCGATGCGGATATGGCCGTGGCTCAGCCGGACCAGCACGGCGGAGCGGGTCGGGGAGGGTTCGTCGCCCCTGTCCAGCGACTCGCCCGTCTCGATCAGCGACAGGGTGCGCGAGGTGGGGACGTTCAAGGCCTCCAGCATCTCGGTCGCCAGGATCTCGCGCACGCCGCCCTTCAGCGTCAGCCGGCCGTCGCCGAACCGGCTATAGGGCGTCTGGCCCGAGCCCTTGGTGCCGAGGTCCATCAGCCGGTCGCGATCGTCGAGCATCTGCGCGAAGGTGAAGCCGCGCCCGTCGCCGATATCGGGATTGTAGCTGCGGAACTGATGGCCGTGATAGCGTAGCGCCAGCGGCTGGGGCAATGTGTCGGGCAGCGGCTGAAATCGGCCGAAATGGCCGAGCCATTCGGCTTCGTTCAGCCCGGCGAGGCCGATCGACGCGGCGGCGCGGTCGTTGCGGTAGCGGAGCATCGTCTGCGGGAAGTCCGCCGCCGCCACCGGGTCCCAGAAATCGGGGCCGAGGTCGAGCAATGCGGTGCTTGGGCGATATGCTTGCGGGCTGTGGGGCATGACGCGATATGGGGGGCTCCACGGCGGGGGTGCAACATGGCGGCGTATGAGAACATCTTCTGGTGGTCGAATGACGGCATCCGCCTGCACGCACGGGATTATCCCGGGGATGCGGGCGTCCCGCCGCTGATCTGCCTCCCCGGCCTGACCCGCAACGCGCGCGACTTCGCGGCCCTGGCCGAGGCGATGGCGGGTCGCCGGCGGGTGATCGCGGTCGATTTTCGCGGCCGGGGCGAGAGCGGCTATGCGCGCGACGCGATGAGCTATGTCCCGCTCACCTATGTGCAGGACGTGCTGGCGCTGCTGGCGGACCGGGGGATCGCGCGGTTCGTAGCGGTCGGAACGTCGCTGGGCGGGATCGTGACTATGCTGCTGACCGGCCCCGCGCGCGAGCGGATTGCGGGCGCGGTGCTGAACGATATCGGCCCCGAACTGGAGGCGGCGGGCATCGCGCGCATCCGGGGCTATGTCGGTCGCGGATCGAGCTGCCCGACCTGGTTGCACGCCGCGCGAACGCTGGCGGAGGCGCAGCGCGACATCTATCCGCATTGGGGACTGGCCGATTGGCTGGCGATGGCCAAGCGGCTTTACCGCGTGACCTCCGCCGGGCGGATCGTGCTCGATTACGACCTGAAGATCGCCGAGCCGTTCCGGGTGCCGGGCGCGGAGACGGGGCCGGACATGTGGCAGGCGCTGGGCGGCCTGGGCGGGGTGCCCGTGCTGCTGGTGCGCGGCGAGCGGTCCGACGTGCTGGGTGCCGCCACGGCGCGGCGGATGGCGGAGGCGCTGCCCGATGCCGAACTGGTGACGGTGCCGAGCGTCGGCCATGCGCCGATGCTGACCGAGCCGGAGGCGCTGGCGGGGATCGAGCGGCTGCTGGCGCGGGTCGACGGGTCCTAGGCGGAACCGCCCCCGCCGCAACGCGTCTCCACGCCATGGCCTTCGATCAGATCATCTTCACGCCGCATGACGTCGATCTCACCCGCTCGCCGCTGGCGGGGCGGATCGATGCCGAGACCTATGTGCTGGGTGCGTTCAATCCGGGGCTGACCCGGCTGGCGAACGGCAATCTGCTGATGATGGTGCGGGTGGCGGAGGCGCTGCGCCAGCCGATCCGGGACGGACATGTCCATGCGATCCGCTGGACGGCGGAGGGCTATCGGCTCGATGCCTGGCCGCTGGCGCTGGTCGACACCGCCGATCCCCGCAAGTTCATGATGCGCGGCGGCGGGTGGAAGGTGATGGCGCTGACCAGCCTGTCCTGGCTGCTGCCCGTCGAGCTGTCGCCGGACGGGACCTCGGTGGTCGCCATCCATTACGACCGGGCGATCGCGCCGACCGCCGACTACCAATGCTATGGCCTGGAGGATGCGCGGATCAGCCGCGTCGATGGCCGCTATTACATGACCACCTGCTCGGTCAGCCCGGAACGCCATGCGACGACGCTCTATACCAGCGACGATGCGCTGGACTGGGTATTGGAGGGCATCGTCCTCGACCATCAGAACAAGGACATGCTGATTTTCGAAGGCAAGGTCGGCGGCAAGTTCTGGGCGCAGACCCGGCCGCTCGGCGACCTGTATTTCGCCTATCCGCCGGACAGCGAATGGCGGGCCGGTCCGTCGATCAACCTGGCGAGTTCGCCCGACGCGCTGCACTGGAAGCCCTATGACAAGCCGGGCATCCGGCCCCATGCCGCCACGGTGGCGACCGCGCGCATGGGCGGCGGCACCCCGCCGATCCTGACGCCGCGCGGCTGGCTGACGCTGTGGCACGGAGTCGAGCCATCGGGCGTGGTCGGCGTCTATCGTACCTATTGGTCGATCCTGGATCGCTATGACCCGTCGGTCACCGTCGCGACCGAACATGCGCCGCTGCTGGAGCCGGCACCGACCCTGACCGAGCCGCTGAAGGACCTGCTCTATCTCGAGAATGTCGTCTTTACGACCGGCATCGTGGAGCAGGGGGAGGAGTATGTCGTGGCGAGCGGCGAGGCCGATCTGGCCTGCCGCATCACCCATATCCCCCGGTCGACCTTCGCCTGACCGGGGAAAGCAACGGACTTAGTTGCTGTCCGAATTGTCGTCGACGGCGATGATGACGCCGCCCGCGATGATCGCCGCCGCTCCGATCAGGCCGATGATCGCGCCCGGTGCCGCAAGCTTGTTGCCCTTCTTCGAAGGAGCCGAGGCACGCACCGACTTGGCGACCGACAGGCTGGCCGCACTGTTTGCGGGTGCGGCGAGAACCGGGGTGGCGCTCAGGGTGGCGATGCAGGCAGTTGCGACGATCGACTTGATCTTCATGGTAATTCCCTTTGTTTCACCGCTACAGGCACGATCCTGAATATGGTGCACGGCAGCAAAAGCAACATTCCGCCGCCATTTGCAAGCGACCTTTCCACATTGTCGATTCGACCATTTTGGATTTATCGAATCCGTTAAGATACTGTGTATATTGTAGCGGTTGGCGGCTTCCTTTCGAACAAAGGCGTAAGATCGTACCGGTTCAAACCGGCCGCCGCATCGGCTAGGCGAGGGAGATGAGCGCACCTCTGTCGATCCTCCACCTCCATTCCTCCTTCGACCTCGGCGGCAAGGAGGCGCGCGCGGCGCGGCTGATGCAGGCCTGGGGCGAGCGGGCGCGGCATGTCATCGTCTCCGCCGATCCGGCGGCGCTCGGCGCGCGGGCGCGGATCGCAAGCGGCGTCCGTTACGAGATCGCGCAGAACCCGCCGCCGCTCGCCGGACGGCCCTCGGTCGGCCGATACGAGGCGATCGCCAAGTTCATGCGCCGGTTCGACCTGGTGCTGACCTATGACTGGGGGGCGATCGACGGGGTGATGGCGCGGCGCGTCTTCGGCAAGGACATGCCGCCACTGGTCCATCACGAGGACGGCTTCACCGGCGACGAGGCCAACGGGCTGAAGATCGAGCGCAACCTCTATCGTCGCGCGGCGCTGTCCGCCGCCCATGCACTGGCCGTGCCGTCGGAGACGCTGGAGGAGATCGCGTTGCGCGCCTGGAAGCAGCCGGCCGCGCGCGTCCACCGCATCGTCACCGGCATCGCCACCCGCGCCTATGGCCAGCCGGCGAAGAAGGGCGCGATCCCCGGCCTGGACCGCAAGGCGGGCGAGGTGGTGATCGGCGCGATCGGCAGCCTGACGCCGATCAAGAATTTCCCGGCGCTGGTCCGCGCCTGTGGCGGCCTGTCGGGCAGGTTCCGGCTGGTGATCGTGGGCGAGGGACCGGAGCGCGCGGCGATCGAGCGTGCCGCGATGGCGATGGGGATCGACGACCGGCTGGTCCTGCCCGGCCCGTTGGAGCGGAGCTACGACATGCTCGGCGCCTTCGACCTGCTGGCGGTGTCGTCGGAGGCGGAGCAGTTCCCGATCGCGGTGGTCGAGGCGATGGCGGCGGGCCTGCCGGTCGCCAGCCTGCCGCTGGGCGATGTGCGGCGCATGGTCGCGCCGGAAAACCTGCCGTTCATCGCCGAATTTCCGACCGAGGTGCGCCTGCGCGACGTGATCCAGGCGCTGATGAAGGACGCCGACCTGCGGCGCTCCGTGGGCGCCGCGAACCGGCGAAAGGCGCTCGCCGACTATGACGAGGCGGTGATGATCCACCGCTACAAGGCGCTGTACGAAGGAGCGCTCGGCCAGCCCGGCGCGCTGGGCTGACGCCGGACGCTATTCCCAGATTAAGGTTTCGCGCAGCTTTGCCCTCGCACCGCCGGAACAAATCGGTATAGGGATGGGCACGATTTCCCGGAAGGTATGTGTCCCGTGTTCAAAGGCCTCTCTCCCATCAACTATAACGGCCGCGAAGTCTGGCCGCTGGTGGAGGGGGGCAAGGGCGTCGCCGCGACCAACCATGCCTCGGCCGGGGCCTGGGCGGCGGCGGGCGGCATCGGCACCGTCTCGGCCGTCAATGCCGACAGCTATGATCCCGACGGCAAGATCGTGCCGCAGATCTATCGCGCGCTGACGCGGCGCGACCGGCACGAGGAACTGATCCAATATGCCATCGACGGCGCGGTCGAGCAGGTGCGTCGCGCCTTCGACATCGCCGGCGGCAAGGGCGCGATCAACATCAACGTGTTGTGGGAGATGGGCGGCGCGCAGCGGGTGCTGCACGGCGTGCTGGAGCGGACGCGCGGCATGGTGGCGGGCGTCACCTGCGGCGCGGGCATGCCGTACAAGCTGTCGGAGATCGCGGCCTCCTACGAAGTGTCGTATCTGCCGATCGTCTCCTCGGGTCGTGCCTTCCGCGCCTTGTGGAAGCGCGCCTATTCCAAGGCGGCGAACTGGCTGGCGGCGGTGGTCTATGAGGACCCCTGGCTGGCCGGCGGCCATAACGGCCTGTCCAATGCCGAGGACCCGTTGAAGCCGGAGGATCCATATCCCCGAGTCAAGGCGCTGCGCGACACGATGCGCGAGGGCGGCATTCCTGACAGCACGCCGATCGTGATGGCCGGCGGCGTCTGGTATCTTCGCGACTGGAACGACTGGATCGACAATCCCGAACTGGGCGCGATCGCCTTCCAATATGGCACGCGCCCGCTGCTGACGCGGGAAAGCCCGATCCCCGACGATTGGAAGCACCGGCTGATGACGATCGAGGAGGGCGACGTGCTGCTCCATCGCTTCTCGCCGACCGGTTTCTATTCCTCGGCCGTCCGCAATCCCTTCCTGCGCGCATTGGAGGCGCGGTCGGAACGGCAGATCGCCTTCTCGATGCAGGAAGCGGGCGACCATGTCTTCCAGCTCGACGTGGGCGTGAAGGGCAAGAATTTCTGGGTGACGCAAGGCGACCTGCTGCGCGCGCGCGAATGGTTCGGTCATGGCTTCACCCTGGCGTTGAAGACGCCGGACAACACGCTGGTGTTCGTGACCCCGGAGGAGGCCAAGGAAATCCGCAAGGACCAGGCCGACTGCATGGGCTGCCTGTCGCAATGCCTGTTCTCCAGCTGGGCGGACACCGAGACCAACTCGACCGGCCGGCTCGCCGATCCGCGCAGCTTCTGCATCCAGAAGACGCTGCAGGATATCGCCCATGGCGGAGATACCGAGCAGAACCTGATGTTCGCCGGTCACGCCGCCTATAATTTCAAGAAGGACCCCTTCTACTCGAACGGGTTCGTACCGAGCGTGAAGCAGTTGGTGGATCGCATCCTGACGGGAGACTGACCCCATCGTGGCCAAGCGCGCGCTGATCCTCCGCCATGTCGATTATGAAGGCGCGGCAGGGTATCGCGCGCCGATCGAGGCGGCGGGCTACACCCTGGAATGGCAGGCGGCGGACAGTGCCGATTTTGCCGGGGGCGTGCTGGACGCGGCCGACCTGCTGATCGTGATGGGCGGCCCGATGGGCGTCTACGAGACAAATACCTATCCCTGGATCGAGCCCGAAGTGGCGGCGATCGGGCGGCGGATCGCGGCCGGCCTGCCGACCCTGGGGATCTGCCTGGGCAGCCAGATGATCGCCGCGGCCCTGGGTGCGCGGGTCTATCCCGGCCCGGCGCGCGAGGTCGGCTTCGCGCCCCTGCACCTGACCGCCGCCGGCGAAGCCTCGCCGCTCGCCGCGCTGGCGGAGACGAAGGTGCTGCACTGGCATGGCGACACCTTCACGCTGCCGGAGGGCGCGGTCCGGCTCGCCTCGACCGAGGGCTATTGCAACCAGGCCTTCGCGGTCGATCCGCGGGTGCTGGCGCTGCAATTCCATGCCGAGATGGGCGAGGACCCGCGCTTCGACATCTGGCTGGAAGAGGGGCGAGACTATATCGCCAGCGCCGGCCTGACGCCGGAGCGGCTGGTGGAGGATCACGGGCGACTGGGGCCGCTGGCCGTCGCGGCTGGGCGGCGGATGATCGGGGATTGGCTGGCCGGGCTCTAAGCCCCGTCTAGGCCGCGAGACCCTGTTGGCGAAGGCCGGGGGCCCGATGATTGACGATCACGAAGACGCGTAGCGCCCCGTTTCCGAAGCCGTCCCACCTGGGCCCCGGCCTTCGCCGGGGAACAATATGCTGTCTGCGGAATCCTTAGTCCGCGACGGTGCCGACCACTGCACCGGCCGTGCCGCCGACCGCTGCGCCCTTTTCGACGCTGCCGCCGGTCGCCGCCGCCACGCCCGCGCCACCCGCGCCACCGATCGCGGCACCGCGCAGCGTCGAGCAGGCCGACATCGACAGGGCCGCGACGATCAGCGCGCTACCAGCAAACAAGGTCTTCATAAGGCACTCCTTTTTCCGGGGGTGCCGCATTAATCCCGATCAAACCGCATCGTTCCCGGCGTTCCGCCTGCGAAACTAACGCCAGCCGTCCAGCACCTGGTCCGGCGGACGGTGGCCATCCGCCCAGGCGCGGATGTTCTGGATCACCTTCTCGCCGCTCGCCACGCGGCTTTCATAGGTCGCCGAGCCCATATGCGGCGTCATCACCACATTGGGCAGGGCGAGCAGGCGCGGGTCGATGCGCGGCTCGTGCTCCCACACGTCGAGCCCGGCCCCGGCAAGCCGCCCCTGTTCCAGTGCGTCGACCAGCGCCTCCTCGTCGACGATACCGCCGCGACTGGCGTTGATCAGGAAGACATGGGGGCGCATCAGCGCGATCCGCCGGCGATCGATCAGCATGCGGCTTTCGGCGTTGAGCGGCGTGTGGACGGTGACGATGTCGGCGACCGCGAGCAGATCATCCAGATCCGCGTGCCAGGTCGCGCCCAGTTGCGCCTCCAGCACGGCGGGCAGGCGATGGCGGTTGTGGTAATGGATGGCCAGGCCGAAGGCGCGGGCGCGCGCCGCCACCGCCTGGCCGATCCGGCCCATGCCGACGATGCCCAGCGTCTTGCCGCCGATCCGATGGCCGAGCATCCCGCTGGGGCTCCATCCGGCCCATTCGCCCGAGCGGACCAGCTTCTCCCCCTCCGCCAGCCGGCGCGGAACCGAGACGATCAGCGCCATGGTCAGGTCGGCGGTATCCTCGGTCAGCACGCCGGGCGTGTTGGTGACCATGATGCCACGCGCCCGGGCGGCGGCCAGGTCGATATGGTTCACGCCCGCACCGAAATTGGCGATCAGGCGCAGGCGGGGTCCGGCGGCGGCGATCACGGCGGCGTCGATCGGGTCGGTCACGGTCGGCACCAGCACATCGCACTCGGCGACGGCGCCGTGCAGCCGTTCGGCGGACCATTTGGCATCGTCCACGCTCGGCACCGTGTCGAACAGCGCCTCCATCCGCGCCCGGACCCGGTCCGGCAATTCGCGGGTGACGATCACCCGGGGGCGGAGGCAACGTCGCGTGTCGGGATGCGGATCGGCCATGGCATGGGATTGGCGGAGGCGGACGGCGGCGTCAACGGCCGCATCCATCGCGCCGCATGGTCGAGACGGTTGATCCGGAGCGCGCGCCGTGAAAGGAGGGGCCTCGCCTAGAGGAACTTCTGTCATGCGTATCGCGATCGCCGCGCTGCTCGCCATCGCCATTGTGCCCACCGCCTTGTCCGCCAGCGATCCGGCGGCGGCCGCGACCGAGAAGCGGAGCGTGCCCTATTGGGCGTCGATCGGGCCGGGCCAGGCGCGGATGCGGACCGGCCCGGCCCGCACCTATCCGGCGAGCTGGCTGTATCAGCGTGCCGGCCTGCCGGTGCAGGTGGTGGGCGTGTTCAAGGAATGGCGGCGCATCCGCGACCAGGACGGCACCGAGGGCTGGATGCAGGGCAATCTGCTGCGGCTGACGCGGACCGCCGTGGTCACGGGAACGGAGGCTGCGCCGATGCGCCTGCAACCGGCCGAGCGGGCGGCGATCGCGTGGCGCGCCGCGCCCGGCGTGGTCGGGCGGATCAGCGATTGCGGCCATGGCTGGTGCCGCTTCGACGTGAAGGGCCGCGCCGGCTATGTCGAGGTCGGAAGCCTGTGGGGCGTGGAGGCGACGGAAATCCTGCCCTGAGGCGGGACCGGCCCGCCTCCCGCGACGATCAGGACAAAGCGGGGGCGGGCGTCGCGCCCAGATAGATCATGCAGGCCCAGCCCGTGCACAGCAACGCGAAGGTGACCGACGTGCCATAGGCGAGTTGCCCGGCGGTCTGCACCGCGCGACCCAGCGGACGCGCCTCGCGACGGCGGCGGCTGGCGGTCGACAGGACGAAGCTGACAATGACGGCATAGGCCATCACCAACACGTTGAACACCATATACATCCTCGTTTGCCGCACCGCCGTTCGCCCGCGTCGGGGGGATCGTCAAGCGGTGCTCGGCCCATCTGCTCCCTCTATGCGGCGAATGGTTAATATGGGGCAAAAAGCCGGGATATTTTCGGGATCATAGTCGTTCCACGGCCATCGCCGTGGCCTCGCCGCCACCGATGCACAGACTCGCCACGCCGCGCCGCCCGCCGGTCGTCTCCAGCGCCGACAACAGGGTCGCCAGGACACGGGTTCCGGAGGCACCGATCGGATGGCCCAGCGCGCACGCCCCGCCATGGACGTTCATCCGGTCATGCGACAGGCCCAGGTCGCGCATCGCGATCATCGCGACCACCGCAAAGGCTTCGTTCACCTCGAACAGGTCGACCGAGTCGGCCGACCAGCCGGCCTTGTCCAGCGTCTTGCGGATCGCGTCGACGGGGGCGGTGCTGAAGCGCGCCGGCTCGTGCGCATGGGCGCCGAGCGCGACGACGCGTGCGATCGGCGTCAGGCCCAGCCGGTCGGCGACCGACTGGCGCGTCATCACCAGCGCCGCCGCGCCGTCCGAGATGGAGGAGGAATTGGCGGCGGTGATCGCGCCGTCCTTGGCGAAGGCGGCCTTGAGCGTCGGGATCTTGGCGACGTCGCCGCGCGCGGGCTGCTCGTCCAGCGTCACGGTCGTGCTGCCCTTGCGGCCGGCGACCTCGACGGGCACGATCTCGCGATCGAACGCGCCGCTCGCCTGCGCCTGCTGCGCGCGGGTGAGCGAGGCGATGGCGTAATCGTCCATCGCCTCGCGCGTGAACTGATATTCGCGGGCGATATCCTCGGCGAAGGTCCCCATGGCGCGGCCGGGGTCATAGGCATCCTCCAGTCCGTCGAGCATCATATGGTCGAGGATGCGGTCATGGCCGATGCGCGCGCCGCCGCGATGCTTGGTCATCAGATAGGGCGCGTTGGTCATGCTCTCCATGCCGCCCGCGACCAGCAGGTCGACCGACCCGGCCGCCAGGGCCTCCGCGCCCATGATCGCCGCCTGCATCCCCGATCCGCACATCTTGTTGACCGTGGTCGCCTCGACATGCGCGCCGAGTCCCGCGCCGATCGCTGCCTGGCGCGCCGGGGCCTGGCCCAGGCCGGCGGACAGCACGCAGCCCATATAGATGCGCTCCACCGCCGCCGCCGCGACGCCGGCCCGCTCGACCGCGCCGCGCACCGCCGCCGCGCCGAGCTGGGTCGCGCTGGCGCCGGACAGGCAGCCCTGGAACGAGCCCATCGGCGTGCGGGCATAGGACAGGATGACGATCGGGTCGGCGGCCGACAGGGGGGCGGGCGCACTGGCCATTCTACTCTCCATAAGACGATGTATTGATGGGTATCATTGGCAATTCCGGTGATGCCGGCCGCCGATGGCGACCAGCCTCGCCCGCGATGCTGCATCGCCGACATAGTCCTTCGTCGGTCCGCCTGCCAGCCTTGCGCCGTGCCGAAATGGGCGGCGTTGGCGTCGCTCGACCATGGCCGGCGGATCGTGGGCCGAGGGTTCGTGATCGCCCTCGCCTTGTCGAAGGATCGGGCGCTGGCTACGCAGAACGTCCTGCTGTGCGGCGTCCATCTGTTCGGGGTCTATCGCTATCTGGTCCGCAAAGCCGCTCTCTGATCCCCTCCTCTGGTCGCCCGGCCTGGCCGCGGTGGTGCTGGGCGGGCTGGGGCTGATCCTGGGCAGTTTCATCGCCGCGCTGGTCGTCCGCTGGCCGGAGGAGCGATCGGTCGCCAGCGGGCGGTCGGCCTGCGATGCCTGCGGACGGACGCTCCGCGCGATCGAGTTGGCGCCGCTGCTGAGCGCGGCATGGCAGCGCGGTCGTTGCCGGGGCTGTGGCGCGGCGATCGATCCGATCCATTGGCAGGTCGAGGCGGCGGCACTGGCGATCGGCCTGTCGGCCGGCTGGATCGCGCCGGGTGCGACCGCGATCGCAGGGGCGGTGTTCGGCTGGCTGCTGCTGGCATTAGCGGCGCTCGACTGGCGCGCCTTCTGGTTGCCCGACCGGCTGACCGTGCTGTTGGCCGCGACCGGCCTGATGGGCGCGGCCACGGACCTGCCGCCTTCCCCGGCCGACCGGTTGGTCGGCGGCCTGCTCGGCTTCGGCCTGCTCTGGGCGATCGCGGCGGGGTATCGCCTGTGGCGGAAGCGGGAGGGGATGGGCGGCGGCGACCCCAAGCTGTTCGGCGCGATCGGCCTGTGGCTCGGCTGGCGGATGCTGCCAGCGGTGCTGCTGGTCGCGGCGCTGATCGGGCTGGGCGTGGTGTTGGTGCGGCGGCTGGCGGGGCGGCCGATGGCGGCGGACGATGCATTGCCCCTGGGCACCCTGCTTGCGATCGCGGCTTATCCCGCGTGGCTGATGATGATAGAGGCGCTGGCATGATCGCCGTCCTGATGCTGGCCGTGCTGATGCAGGCCGCCACCCCCGCCGTCACCATCCTCACGCCCGGCAAGCTGCCGCAACAGGCACTGCCCGCGCGGGGCTGTGCCGCCTATCTCTGGAGCCTCCAAGACCGATCGCTGGTGACGATGGCGACCGCCGACCCGGCGACGCTGCGGCTGGTGATCGACGGCAAGGTCGTGGACCTGCCCCAGGAAAGCCGCACCGGCCCGGGCGGCTTCGGACTGCCGACGCACGGCGTCTATCGGCAGGGCGGGGTGATGGCGACGCTGGATCTGACCTTCGCGACCCGCGCCGACCTGACCGATGGCGGCGGCGTACCGGAAGCGACGCTGACCATCGCCCGGGACGGGGCCGATATGATGGTGCTGCCGGTCGCCGGGATGATCGGCTGCGCGCCGCGCGCCTGAACAAAGGCAATGATATTGCCGCATATCGGGATGATTTCGCGGCCGTGACGAAACCCTGACCGTTCCAGTGCGTTGGGCGACATGCTGGGGGCAGATCACAATCGATCGTCCCGCAAAGGGGAATGATGATCGCGTGACTGCTTCGACCCGCCGGCATTATTGGCTCGCCGTCGCGCTGACCGCCACGTCTCCCGCTTTTGGTCAATGGTCACAGCCGGGCGTCGCCCCCGCGAGCGGCCCTGATGCGCCCAAGCCGACCGATATGCGGCCGGTGCCCGGCCAGGGCGTTGCGCCGGATCAGGGCGATCCGCAGGGCAATGCCCCGATCGTTCCCGAGGCCGAATTCGACGCAGCATTGCCCCCCTTGTCCGGCGACATCGACGCGCCGCTGGAGCCGATGGACCGCATGGCGGCGCCCGCCACCCCGCCGACCCAGACACCCGTTGCGCCTGCCACCGCCACCCCGCTCGCGACCGGCGACACACTGGCGCCGGTAGGGCCGGAAGACCCGGCGCTGGCCCAGCCGCTCACCCCGCTGGCCAGCTTCGACTCGACGCCGCTCCAGACCGAGGTGGCTGCGACCGGGGAGAAGACGCCGGACATCCGCTATGAGACGGTGGTGCGCGGGCTCGACGCGCTGAACCTGGAGGACGAGTTCAAGTCGCTTTCGGCCCTGCGCGAAGGCAAGGGCAAGGCGGCGAACGGTGCGCAGGTCTCGGCGCGCGCGCGCGAGGATGAAGGGCTGGCGGTGCGGCTGATGAAGTCGCTCGGCTATTATGACGCCACCGCCATCGCCACGGTCGAGCAGCCGGCCACGCCCGGCGCGCCGCTCACCGCGCTCCTCACCGCGTCGCCCGGCCGGCTCTATACCTTGTCGTCTGTCACGATCGATGCCGCACCGGTGGTGCCGACCGACCTGATCCGCCGCAACCTGCCGCTCAAGGTCGGCGACCCGATCGAGGCGGCACGGATCCAGGGGGCGGAGGCGAATGTCAGCCTGCAACTGCCGCGCCAGGGCTATCCCTTCGTCAAGGTCGGCGAACGCGACATCCTGCTCGACGATCAGGGTCCGAAGGCGACCGGCGCCTATACGCTGCCGGTCGATACCGGCCCCCGGTCGAGCTTCGGCCAGTTGGTGACGACGGGCGATCCGGTGTTCGGGTTGGATCACCTCAATGTGTTTCCGCGCTTCAAGTCGGGGCAGCTCTATGACGCCCAGAAGACCGACGATCTGCGCGATGCCCTGGTCGCGACCGGCCTGTTTTCCTCGGTGTCGGTCGAGCCGAAACAGACCGGTCGACCCGGTCCGGACGGGACCGAACAGGTCGACCTGCTGGTCCGCCAGACCAAGGGCAAGAACCGCTCGCTCACCGCGACCGCCGGCTATTCGACCGGGCAGGGCACGCGATTGGAGGGCGGTTGGATCAACCGCAACATGTTCCCGGACGAGGGAGCGCTGATCACCTCGGCGGTGCTCGGCACGCAGGAACAGGGGCTGAACGCCACCTTCCGCCGTTCCAATGCCGGGCGGCGCGACCGGACCTTCCAGATCCTGGCCAATGTCAGCCACCAGAATTACGATGCCTATGAAGCCTATATCGGCACGTTGGCGATCCGCTGGAGCTATGATTCCACGCCGCTTTGGCAGAAGCCGCTGACCTATGCGTATGGCGTCGAGCTGACCGGCACCAACGAGGATGTCTACGACTTCGATCTCGGCCGGCGGCGGCGCGGCACCTTCGGCATCGCGGCGCTGCCCGGGCAGGTGGTGTTCGACCGCTCCGACAGCCTGCTCAATCCGACCAAGGGATTCCGCCTGAAGCTCAACGTGTCGCCCGAAACCTCGGTGCGGGGCGCGGTGCGACCCTATGTGCGGACGCTGGTCGAGGCGACCGGCTATTACCCGGTCAACGACAGTCTGGTGATCGCCGGCCGCGCCCGCGCCGGTTCGATCCAGGGCATCGAGCGCGACGACCTAGCCCCCTCGCGGCGCTATTATGGCGGCGGCGGCGGATCGGTGCGCGGCTATGGCTATCAGCGGCTCGGGCCGTTCGATCCCGACGGCAATCCGGTCGGTGGCCGCTCGCTCAACGAATTCTCGCTGGAGGCGCGCTACCGGTTCGGCGATTTCGGCATCGTGCCGTTCGTCGATGCCGGCAACAGCTATGCCAACGCGCTGCCGACCTTCACCGACCTGCGCTTCGGCGCGGGCATCGGCGGGCGCTTCTACACCAATTTCGGGCCGATGCGCATCGACGTCGCGACGCCGCTCAACCCGCGGCCGGGCGACGGCAAGGTCGCGCTCTATATCTCGATCGGGCAGGCATTCTGATGGCCGACACGCTGGCGCAGGACTCCGCGCCCCCTCCGTCCGCGCCGCACAAGCGCTCCCTGGGGTTCCGCATCCTCAAGGGGATCGGCCTGACCCTGCTCGGTCTGGTCGCGCTGGTGATGGTCGTGCTGTTCGGGATCAATACCGATCCGGGCCGCCGCTTCGTCGCCGACCAGATCGGCGGATACAGCACGGCCTCGGGCCTCAACATCAAGGTCGGGCGGATCGACGGTTCGCTCTATGGTCGCATGGCCCTGTCCGACCTGCGCGTCAGCGACCAGAAGGGCGTGTTCCTGACCAGCCCGCGCCTCGACATCGACTGGCGACCCTTCGCCTATGCGAAGAACCATGTCGACGTGAAGCTGCTGAGCGCCGACCAGATCACGCTGGCGCGCCGGCCCGTATTGAAGCCGACGCCGCCGACGCCGGACAACCAGCCGCTGCTGCCCGATCTCGATATCGACGTGAACCGGCTACATATCGGCCGCTTCACCATGCAGAAGGCGGTGACCGGGCAGACCCATATCCTGTCGCTCGACGGCACCGTCCATATCGCCGATCGCCGCGCGCAGGTGAAGGCGAACGCCGCCGCGTTGCGCGGTCCGGGCGTTGCCGGCGGCGACCGGCTGGCGCTGACGCTGGACGCGGTGCCCGACCGGAACAGGCTCGACCTGGACGTGAAGCTCCAGGCACCGACCGGCGGCGTCGTCGCGACGATGGCGAGCCTCAAGGCGCCGATGACCGTGAACGTCGACGGTCGCGGCAGCTGGGCGAACTGGCGCGGTCGTGCGCTCGCCACGCTGGGCGGCGGGCAGCTCGCCGACCTGAACCTGACCACGCGGAACGGTCATATCGAGGTGCGCGGCACCACCCGGCCCGGCCTCTATCTGGAGGGCCCGGTCGAGCGGCTGACCGCGCCGCAGCTGGATGTGGCGATCGACACGACGCTCAACGAGCGACGCGCCGACACGCGGCTGACGCTCAAGTCCGACGCGCTGGCGGTGGACGCCGGCGGGCTGATCGATCTCGCCAACAGCCAGTTCGGCAATTTCGCCGTCGATGCCAAGCTGCTGACCCCCGGCGCGATCGCCCCTAACCTGCGCGGGCGTGATGTCACCGCGCGCGTGGTGCTGAACGGCGCGTTCGCGACGCCGACGGTCGACTACAAGCTGCGCGCCGCCGCGATGGGCTTCGGCACGACGACGGTCGAGAATGTCTATGCCGAGGGGCTGGCGCGGGTGAACAGCGACCGCATCCTGGTGCCGGTGCATGCCCGCGCCCACCGGGTGACCGGGTTGAACGCGGCGGTCGGCGGACTGACCAACAATGTCCGGATCGATGGCGACCTCGCCATCTCCATGCCCAACATCCTGTCGGACAATCTGCGGATCCGCTCCGACTCGATCGACGCGACCGCCGTGATCGTCGCCAATACGGCGACCGGCCGCTACACCGGCGCGCTCAAGGGGCGGGTGAACAACTACCGGCTCGAATCGATCGGCATCCTCAATCTCTCCACCGACGCGAAGCTGGTGCCGGGGCCGAATGGCGGTTTCGGCGTCACCGGCCGGGTGGTCGCGCAGACCAAGCAGCTTTTCAACGACGGGGTGCGCAATTTCCTGGGCGGCAATGCCGTGGTCCGCTCGGACATCGGCTACAGCCCCGAAGGCATCGTGACCTTTGCCAATCTGCGACTCAATGCGCCGCAGTTCCGGATCACGTCGGGGCAGGGGCGGTTCGACCCGGCCTCTGGCGCGGTCGCGGTGACGGCCGATGCCTATTCGACGCAATATGGTCCGCTGTCGGCGCGGGTGACCGGATCGGCGGACTCGCCGGTAGTGGTGTTGCGCGCGCCCCGACCGGGCGTCGGCGTCGGGCTGGTCGATCTGAACGCGCGTGTCGTCGGCCGGGGCGGCGCCTATGCGGTGACCGCGAGCGGCGGCACCAATTACGGTCCCTTCACCGCCGACGTGCTGGTGCGGCCAGGCAACCAGCTGGCGGTCGACATCCGCCGCGTGGTCTTCGCCGGCATCGCCGCCAATGGCCGGGTCGTGCAGACGCCACGCGGACCGTTTGCCGGGGCGCTAGCCTTCAACGGACAGGGCGTGACCGGCAATGTCCGGCTCGCCGATCAGGGTGGCAATCAGCGGGCGGACATCGCGGCGCGGGCCTATAATGCGCGCATCCCGGGGCAGGTGGACTTCACCATCGGCCGCGCGATCGCCAATGCCAGCATTGTGCTGCTCCCCAAGGCGCCGCAGGTGGTGGCCGATGTGCAGCTAGCCGACACGCGCTATGGCCCGACCGTCATCCAGGCGGCGCGTGCCAAGGTCAATTATGTTGGTGGGCGTGGCACCGCGCAGGCGCTGCTGACCGGATCGAACGGCGTGCCGTTCCGCGTCGCGCTCAACGCTCGACTGGCCCCGGACGATTATCTGGTCGCGCTCAAGGGCGCGGCGAGCGGCATCGACTTCCGCACGGTCAATCCCGCGCGTATCCGCACCAGCGCCGGTGCATACCGCCTCGATCCGACCCGGGTCGACTTCGCGCCGGCCAATGGGCAACCAGGCGGCTCGCTGCGACTGGCCGGATCGTTCGGCGGCGCGACGCAGGTGCAGGCCCGGCTCGACCGGCTCAACCTGTCGATCCTCAATGCCTTTGTCGCCAATCTGGGCTTGAGCGGCCAGGCGAGCGGCAGTCTGGATTTCCGCCAGGCATCGAGCTCCGCCTTCCCGGACGCGACCGCACGGATGACGATCAGCCAGTTCCGCCGCACCGGGGTCGCCACCGTCTCCGACCCGGTCGACATCGTGCTGGCCGGCACGCTGGACGCGCAGGGCGGCGACATGCGGGCGCTGATCCGCAATGGCCAGACCGTGGTCGGTCGCGTACTCGCCTCGCTGCGGCCGTTGCCGCCGGGGGCGGGAAGCTGGACGACCCGGCTGCTCAGCGCGCCCCTGGGCGGTGGCATCCGCTATAACGGACCGTCGTCGCTGCTCTTCTCCTTCGCGGCGCTGCCCGACCAGCAATTGACCGGGCCGATCGCGGTCGCGGCGGATTTCGGCGGCCGGGTATCCGCGCCACGGCTGAACGGCCTGATCCGCGCCGACAACCTGACCTATGACAATGAGCAATATGGCACGCGACTGACCAACATGCAGATCGCCGGCCGCTTCAACAACGACCGGCTGGAGATCAGCCGCCTGAACGCGCGCGCCGGCGACGGCACGGTGCAGGCGCAGGGCTCGATCGGCCTGGCCGCTGCTGCCGGCTTCCCGATCGATCTGCGCGCGACGTTGAACAATGCACGGCTGGCGAACAGCGATGCGCTGGCCGCAACCAGCAGCGGCACGATCCGGTTGACCAACGGGCCGCAGGGCGGGCTGATCCAGGGCGAACTGACCATCCCCAATGCCCGCTACCAGATCATCCGCCAGGGCGCGGCCGAAGTGCCGGAGCTGACCGGGGTCCGCCGCAAGAGCGAGATCCGCGCCGCACGGCCGACCGATCGGCCGACCCCGGCCCCGGTCGGGCTGTTCAAGCTCGACCTGCGGGTCCGCGCGGACAACCAGCTGTTCGTGTCGGGCATGGGGCTGGAGTCGGAATGGGAGATGGACCTGCGGATCGGCGGCACCTCCGCCGCGCCGGTCATCACCGGTGGGCTCGACCTGATCCGCGGCACCTACAGCTTCGCGGGCAAGCGGTTCGAGGTGAACCGCGGTCAGATCCGCTTCCAGGGCGGCGCACTGATCGATCCGGACATCAACATCCAGGCGACCACCACCACCAACGGCGTCACCGCCGTGCTGAACGTGACCGGGACCGGGCAGCGGCCGCAGATCAGCTTCACCTCGACGCCGGCCCTGCCGCAGGACGAGGTGCTGAGCCGGTTGCTGTTCGGCACCAATCCGGAGAACCTGTCGGCGGTGGAGGCGATCCAGCTCGCCTCCGCGCTCAACAGCCTGCGCGGATCGGGCGGGGGCGGGCTCAACCCGCTCGGCAAGCTGCGCTCGGCGACCGGGTTCGATCGGCTTCGCGTCCTCGGCGGCGACGAGGCGAGCGGTCGGGGCACCAGCCTGGCTGCGGGCAAATACCTGACCAACAATATCTATGTGGAGATCATCACCGACGCGCGCGGCTTCACCGCCACGCAGCTGGACATCGCGCTGACCCGCTCGCTCAGCGTGCTGACCGCAGCCGGTTCGTTCGGCGGTTCGTCGGCAAGCGTCCGCTACTCCAGGGATTATTGATCGATGCGTCTCGTTCGGTTGATCGATGGCCGGGCGGGCGGGGTGATGGTCATGGGCCCCAACGAAAAAACGGACCCGACGCCGCTGGGCGTGGGGTCCGTTTTCCCGGTCCGTCGTCCGGGCGCCCGCCGCTGGCGGCTGCGCCTATCGGGCAACGGGTATGACTTCAGATCGGGCGGATGTGATCGCCATAGATCAGCGCCAGGATGAACTTCAGCATGGTTTTTCTCCCTCAAGGCCCCTCGTTGGAGGCTGGGAATTATTAACACCACGTTTACCAGTTCGCAACGGAGAAACCCCATTGGACCCGTAGCTTAACAGTATATTTATCGATTTTCGTTTATTCGGCGGAACGATGGATCAGCATCCGATGACGAACAGCCAACGGGCCGGGCCACCGCGCCCCGACGAAGCGGCATCGCCTTCCCGCACAATGCGGGGAGGATGGCGGTTCGTGGTTCTGGTGTCGGTGGCGAATTATGGCCTGTTGCGCCGGCATCTCGGCCTCGCACTCGCCGATTCGCTGGCCGATCTGCTGGTCCGGCGGATGGCCGCGCTGGTTCCCGCAGCGGCGATCAATGCCACCGGGCGCGACCTGATCGAGCTGATCTTCGTCGGTGACGACCGCGCCGACCTGGACGACCGAATCGGGGCGATCGAACGGCTGTTCGCCCGTCCTTTGCCGATCGACATCGGCGTGGTCGCGGTCGACGTGCATATCGGCGCATCGGCCGCCCCTGTCGGTGAGGCGGACGATGTGCGACTGATCGAGGAGGCGGAAACCGCGCTGATCGAGGCACGGTCGGAGCGGCAGCCGGTGATCTGCGACGTGGCATGCGGGGACGTCGCGCATGACCGCATGTCGCTGGCGCATGACCTGCCCGTCGCGATTCGGCGTGGCGAGATGGTGCTCCACTATCAGCCGAAGCTGCATGTCCGTCAGCAGCGCATCTCCAGTGTCGAGGCGCTGGTCCGCTGGAATCATCCGACGCGCGGGCAGGTGTCGCCCGGCGATTTCATCCCATTGGCGGAACAGTCGCGTGATATCGTCGACTTGACCTTGTGGACCATCCGCCAGGTGATCGAGGATCAGCGGCTGATGGCGTCGCGCGGCGTCGACTGCCCGATCTTCATCAACATCGCCGGCGTGCTGCTGACCGACACCGCCTTCGTCCGTGAGGCCTGCGGCCTGATCCAGGGCAGCGGCGCACGGCTGGGGTTTGAGGTCACCGAAACATCGGTGATTCGCGACCCGCAATGCGCGATCGCGCATCTCCAGATCTTCGCAGGCATCGGCATCACCATCGCCATCGACGATTATGGCGCCGGCCTGTCGTCGCTGGCCTATCTGAAGCAGCTGCCGGCGCGCGAGCTGAAGATCGACAAGCTGTTCGTCACCCAGCTCACCAGTTCGAACCGCGACCCGCTGATCGTCCGCTCGACCATCGACCTCGCCCATGCGTTGGAGATGGAAGTGGTTGCCGAGGGCGTGGAAACCCATGCCGCGCTCGCGCTGCTGTCGGTGATGGGCTGCGACATGGTGCAGGGCTTCCTGATCAGCCGGCCGATGCCGCTCGACGCGCTGCTCGCCTATCTGGAGGAGCAGCGGGGCGGGTTCGAGGTGCCGGTGCCGCCCAGCGTGCAAAGCCTGCGGAACGCCTGGTCGCGCCGATGATCCCGCAAGCGGCGATTGTCGTCGCGCTGATCCTGTCCGCTACCGGATGGTCGACGGCGAGCCGGGGCGCGTCGCCGGTCGATGCGCCATTCGATCGGTCGGTAGCGATGGCCCGTACCGCGATGGTCACCGATCCCACCATTGCATTGACGTCGGCTCGCCAGGCCGAGGACCATGCCGAGGCACGCGACGATGCGCGGCAGCGCGACCTGGAACTGGCGCAGGCGTGGCGATTGCAGGGGGATGCCTGTCTGCGGCTGAACCGCCTGGGCGAGGCGGCGGCGCTGTTATCCCGCGCCGAGGCGGCGGCCCGGCGCTACGATCCCCGATCGCAGGTGATGGGCGAGGTCCTGCTGACCAATGCGGCCTATCAGGGCGTTCAGGGCCGGGCGGCGGCGGCGCTGCGCGCGTTTCAGCAGGCGTTCCGCATCTTTCAGGGAACGGGTGACGCGCGCAGCCAGGCGATGGCGCTGGTCGGGATGGCGGGCCTTTACAATGACGCGCGCGACAATGAGACGGCGCTACGCTATTTCAGCCAGGCGGAGGACGTGTATCGCGGCGACCCGCGATTGTTGCTCGCGGTGTTCAACAATCGTGGCACCGTCTATCAGGATCTTGGCCGCTTCGCCGATGCGGAGGCGGACTTTCAACGCGCTTATGGCCTCGCGCGCAGCCGCAACAGCCCGCTGCTCCAGGCCCAGGTGCTGGGCAATCTGGCGCGCAACCGCCTGAAGGCCGGACGGGTCGGCGAGGCGGATTGGGCGCTGCGACGGGCCCTTATCCTGACACGCAAGGGTGAAGCACAACATTGGCGGCCGCAAATCCAGGCCATCGCTGCGCAAGCGGCGTTGCAGGAACGACGGACGGACGAGGCCGGCCGGCTGATCGAGGCAAGCTTCGCAGGGGTTGATCCGGACACCACGACCCTGCCTTATCGCGAGGCGCATCAGACCGCCTATCGCACCTTCGCGATGCTGGGCAAGCCGGACAAGGCGTTGCCGCACCTGATCGCGCTGAAGCGGCTGGACGACGAGGCGACCAAGCTCGCCACCCAGACCAACACCGCGTTGATGGCGGCGCGGTTCGACTTCGCCAATCAGGAACTGCGGATCGCCAAGCTGAAGGCCGAGGAGTTGCGGCGCGGCATCGCCTTCGAACAGGCGCGGGCGCGGACCGAGCGGCTGGTGTTCCTGGGCGCGGCGGCGGCGACCACGATCGTCATCCTCATGCTGGCGATCAGCCTGTTCACCGTCCGTCGCAGTCGCAACCAGGTCCGCGCCGCGAACGAAGACCTGGCGGTCACCAATGAGGCGCTGGGCAAGGCCCTGGCCGCGAAGACCGAGTTCCTGGCGACCACCAGCCATGAAATCCGCACGCCGCTGAACGGCATATTGGGCATGACCCAGGTGATGCTGGCCGATGTGCGGCTGGACGCGGCCATCCGCGACCGACTGACCGTGGTGCATGGCGCGGGCGTGACGATGAAGGCGCTGGTCGACGATATCCTGGACGTGGCGAAGATCGAGACCGGCCACCTGACCATCGAGGAAGCGCCGTTCGATCTGGCCGCGACGATCCGCGACGCCGCGACGATGTGGCGGGCGCAGGCGGAGGCGCGGGGGCTGCGGTTCGAGACGGCGCTGGCGGGCTGTCCAGACTGCGTCGTCGGCGATGCCGCGCGGGTCCGCCAGATCGTGTTCAACCTGGTCGCCAATGCGCTGAAGTTCACCAGCGCGGGGCAGGTGTCGCTGTCCGTCACCCGCGTCGACGATGACAGGAATTATGCGATCGCGGTGCGGGATACCGGCATCGGCATTGCCCCGGACCAGCGGAACGCGATCTTCGAGGCCTTCCGCCAAGCGGATGCCAGCACGACGCGGCGGTTCGGCGGCACGGGCCTGGGCCTGTCCATCTGTCGCAACCTGGCGCGGGCGATGGGCGGCGATGTCGCGGTCGACAGCGTCGAGGGGGAGGGGTCGATCTTCACCGTGACGTTGCCGCTGGTCGTGCCGGTGAATGCCCAGCAACGGGTGACGTGCGGCACCGATGCGGAGGGGGCGGGCCTGCTGGTCATCGATCGCAATCCGATCGCCCGCAGCATGTGGCGGACGCTGTTCGCACCGCATGAGGAACGCCTGGTCTTTGTCGGGAGTTTCGAGGAAGCGATCGAGTCGCTGAAAGAGGGGCCATGTCGACGCGTGCTGGTGGACGAAGCACCGCTGCGGGGCGAAACCGAGCCGGATGCCGCGTTGACGCGTCTGGTTGCGGCGGCCGAAGAATGTGGCGCGGCGGTGACGTTGTTGTGGCCGGCGGCGGATGCCTCGGGCGTGATGCGCCTGTCGGACAGCGGCGTGAGCCAGGTCGTGAGCAAGCCGGTGACGGGCGCCGCACTGGTCAAGGCTCTGTTCACCGCATCGCAGGACGATCTGCTTGTAACGCAGGCGGTATGACGCGTAGACGCTGGCCCATGATCAGGCGCTGGCAGGGGCACAGGATGGGATCGGCATAGCGATGGACGTGCTCTTCATCGAGGACGATCGCATGAACCGCCGTGTCGTTCGCGACATGCTGGACGTGGCCGGCGCCAGCATGAGCGAGGCGGAGGATGCCGAGCAGGGGCTGGTGGAGATCGACCGGCACGACTTCACCATCGTGCTGATCGACCTGCGGATGCCGGGCATGGATGGCATCACCGCGATCCGCCACATCCGCTCGCGCGGCGATGCCAAGGCCGCGGTCCCGATCATCGTGGTGACCGCCGACGCGGCGGTCGACCTGCGCGAACGCTGCCTGGCGGCGGGGGCGGACGACGTGATCTTCAAGCCGGTGGCGATGGATGCGCTGTTCGAATCGATGGGCCGTGTGCTGGCGCAACGCGACGGGGGGGGCGTGATCGCCTGACCGGAACCTTTTCGCGTCGCCGGGGCATTGGTTCGGTGAATGCAAAAGGGAGGCGGCATGGCGGAAGAGGTGATCGTACCACAGGGGGCCAAGCGGGCCTTGTTGCAAAGACTGACCCTGCCCTGGTGGACATTGGTGTTCCCGATGCTCGGGGTGGCGGCGATCGTCACGTCGCTGGCGAAGCTCGGCACGATCGGCACGGTGGCGGCGATCGTCGTCTTGATCGGCAGCGTGCTCGCCGCCGTCCACCATGCCGAAGTGGTGGCGCACCGGGTCGGCGAGCCCTTCGGGACGCTGGTCCTGGCGATCGCGGTGACGGTGATCGAGGTCTCGCTGATCGTCAGCCTGATGCTCTCCGATGCGGGCGACGCCTCCTCGCTGGCGCGCGACACGGTGTTCGCGGCGATCATGATCATCCTCAACTTCATCGTAGGGCTCTGCCTGCTGGCGGGCGGCATCCGGCACGGCGAGCAGCGTTTCACCTTGCGCGGGGTGAGCGCCGCCCTGTGCGTGCTGGCGGCGATGGCGGTGCTGTCGCTGGTCCTGCCCAATTATACCGATTCCACCTCGGGGCCGACTTATGCGCCATCGCAACTCCTGTTCGTGGCGGTGGTGTCCCTGATCCTCTACGGCACGTTCGTGATGGTGCAGACGGTGCGGCATCGCGACTATTTCCTGCCCTCGGGCGAGAGCCTGCCGCACGATGCCCATGCCGCGCCGCCGACCGATGCCGCCGCATGGAGCGCGTTCGGCGTGTTGCTGATCGCGCTGGTCGTCGTGGTGCTGCTCGCCAAGGCGTTGTCGCCGACCGTCGAGGCGGCGATCCTGGGGGCGGGGCTGCCGCTGGCGCTGGTCGGCGTCATCATCGCCGCGCTGGTGCTCGCGCCCGAGAGCTTGGCGGCCTATCGCGCGGCCAAGCGCAACCGCCTGCAGACCAGCCTCAACCTGGCGCTGGGATCGGCGCTGGCGACGATCGGACTGACGATCCCCGCGGTCGCCATCGTGTCGCTGGTCCTCGGCCTGCCCCTGGCGCTGGGGATCAGCGGGAAGAGCATGACCCTGCTTGCCGTATCGCTGTTCGTGGCCACCCTGTCATTGGGCAACGGCAAGACCACGGTGTTGCAAGGCGTCGTCCATTTGGTGATCTTCGCCGCCTATCTATTCGTGACCGTGGTGCCATGACCCTGGTGGCACGTCGGAAAAAGCTAGCGTCGCCGCGGAACGCAGACGCGATTGCCTTTTTTGCATTCTTGATGGTCGAACGAGCAATTGCTTAACCACGTGCTGCGATGCACAAGAGCCGTGCCTTTCAGGCATCCTCTCCTAAAAACTTTTCGGCCGGGCTTGTCCCGGCCTTTTTTTTGTCTTCGGCTTGTGTACAAGCACGTCACCAATCACCGCGTCGTCAATTATAAAACGGGTTATGGAGTGGAGCCGCCGGTCGAACCGGCAGCGGCCGGTGATGGTCGGGAGATGAGCGCCTGCGACGGCAGCTCTCTCCCGTTATTTTTCGCTCGACATGTTACCGCGAAATTCATCCGTATCGAATGCAATTGCGCTTTGGTACTTGCGGAGCGCGTAAAGGACAGGATGATCTAGGTGCAAAGGCAACCGGATTCATTTTGAAGAATCAAAGGTGTGACCTGCCGTCAGCCGACTGGCGAGCACCACCCCCGCCACCAGTTGCGCCGCGCCATAGAGGCGCCGCCGCCCGGCCCGCCCGGCAAAGGGGCGGACCAGGGCATCGAGCACGGGCACGTCCGATCGCCATAAGGCGACGTGACGACGGGGCTGGAGCAGGCCGAGCATCCCGTCGCCGATCATGAAGATCGCCGCCATCTCCGCCACGCGAGCGACGGAACGCGCCGTCCCGGTCATTTCGTCTTGCCGCTTCGCCATGCCTGCAACTCCTCGACTGCTGTCGAACGCATCAACACGCGGGCGAAGGGATCGATCACCACATGCGCATCGGCAGGCACCGCGAGCTCGCCCCGGCCGCCGGTCATCGCGACCCTGGTGATGCGGTCGCCGACCTGCACCTCGACCGGCAAGGGGAAGGGGCCGTTGCCCGGAACCTTCCACCGCAGCGTCATGCGGTCGCCCGAGCGTTCGGTCACCAGCTCCGGCAGGGCGGCGCGGCGCAGATAGACGTCGAAGAACCAGCCGTAATCCTGGCCGGTCACCTGGCGGACGAAGCGCTCATATTCCGCCGTCGAGCCGAAGCGCGGCTGGAAGTTGCCCGGCTTCGGATCGGTGCGGCCATAGACGGCAAGTCGGGTCACGTCCCAGAAGGCGGCGTCGCCGATCAGGCCGCGCAGCGTGTGCAGCATCCACGAGCCCTTGTTGTAGATGTCGAGGCCGGGGCCGCCATCCTTGGCTTCATATACCTCCTCCTCGGTGATGACGCGGCCGCGCACGATCGGCACCTGATTGGCGATGCCGCCGCGCTGGCCCTGCATCATCGCGGCATAGCGCGCCTCGCCCTCGCGCCAGCGGCCATAGGCGGGCTGCATATAGCTGCCATAGCCCTCGTGCAGCCAGTAATCGTCCCAATTGGCGGCGGTCAGCTGGTTGCCGAACCATTCATGGCTGAACTCATGCTGGAACAGCCAGTCGAATCCCTCGATCGCCTTGGCATAGTCGTTGCCATAGGCATTGATCGTCTGATGCTCCATGCCCTTGTAGGGCGTCTCGACCACGCCGACCTTTTCATTGCCGAAGGGGTAGGGGCCGATCACGCTCTCGAAAAAGTCGAGCGTCGGCGCGAATTCCGCGAACAGCTTCTCGGCCTGCGCCTTCTCGCCCGGCAGATACCAGTAGAACATCGGGATGCGGTTGCCGAACCGGCTCTTATAGGTGCCGCTGATCTCCTCATAGGGCCCGATATTGAGGGCGATGCCATAGGTGTTGGGATGCGCGATACGCCAGTTCCAGAGGCTGCGGCCATCGGGCAGCGTATCAACGCCGAGCAGCACGCCGTTGGAGGGGGCCTTCAACCCCTTGGGCACGGTGATGTGCAGCGTCACCACCGCCGGCTCGCCCTTGGGGAAGTCGAGGCAGGGCCAGAACAGGTCACAGCCATAGCCCTCAGCCGTGGTGCCGAACCAGGTCCGGCCGTCCTTGGTCTTCGACCAGACGACGCCGTCGTCCCAGGGGGCGCGGACCGCGACGTGCGGCGTGCCGCCATAGGTGATTCGCGCGCGGACCGACTGTCCGGCGGCGAGCGGCCGGGGCAGTCGGACGACCAGCTGCCCCTCCGGGTTGGACCAGGCGGTGGCGGGCAGGTCGACGCCGTCGATCGCGATCGCGCGGACCGGCAGGTTGCGGTCGAGATCGATCACCAGCCGGTCGAGCGGCGCGGTGGCGGTGAAGCCCAGCGTGGCCACCCCCTCCAGCCGGTAACGGTCGGGCAATAGCTCGAATGCTAGGTCGGCACTGTCGAAGCGCATCGCCAGTTGCTCGGGCGGGCGCACGCCGCCCGAGCGCTTGGTCTGTGCGGTGACGGGCGGGGTGCCCTTGGCCGGGGGAGCGGTGTCGAGCGATGCGGAAGCGGCCATGAGGGCGAGGGGGGCGAGCATTGATGCGAACATGACGAGACCGAACAAGAGGGACGGGCGACCGCCCGGATCGTTCCGAGGCTATAGGATGGTGAGGGCTTTGCCTATGCCGGAGCATGGCGGCGACCCTTGGGGCGACCGGCCCGCCGTGCAGGTGATTGATGGATGGGGCATCACCGCCCATATAGGACAAAAGCGCCGATCGAGCGGCGCCCGGAGTAGCTTGTGAACCATTTCCTGCCGGTACTTCCCCTGCGCGATATCGTCGTTTTCCCGGCCATGATCGTGCCGCTGTTCGTGGGTCGCGAGAAATCGGTCGCGGCGCTGGAGACGGCGATGGCCGGTGACAAGGAGATATTCCTCGTCGCCCAGCTCGATCCCGCCGAAGACGACCCCTCGCGCGAGGATCTGTACGAGATCGGCGTCACCGCCACCGTGCTGCAGCTGCTCAAGCTGCCGGACGGCACCGTCCGCGTGCTGGTCGAGGGCAAGCAGCGCGCCCGGCTGGGCGAGCTGGCCCCGGCCGCCGACCATCTCGCCGCCACTGTCGACCCGGTCGAGGACGAGGCGGGCGAGGGTGTCGAGATCGAGGCGCTGATGCGCTCGGTCGTGTCGCAGTTCGAGAATTACTCGAAGCTCAACAAGAAGCTGCCGGCGGAAACCGCGGTGCAGCTGGGCGAGCTGGAGGATGCCGCGCGGCTGGCCGACGCGGTCGCCGCCAATATCCAGGTCAAGGTCGGCGACAAGCAGGCGCTGCTGGTCGAGACCGATCCCGCCAAGCGGCTGGAGATGGCTTTCGCGCTGATGGAGGGCGAACTTGGCGTCCTGCAGGTCGAGAAGAAGATCAAGACCCGCGTCAAGCGCCAGATGGAGAAGTCGCAGCGGGAATATTATCTCAACGAGCAGCTGAAGGCGATCCAGCGCGAGCTGGGCAATGGCGATGAGGAAGGCGATGGCGACGAACTCGCCGAGCTGACCCAGAAGATCGCGACGCTGAAATTGTCCAAGGAGGCGCGCACCAAGGCGACCGCCGAGCTGAAGAAGCTCAAGACCATGGCGCCGATGAGCGCCGAGGCGACGGTCGTGCGCAACTATCTCGACGTGCTGCTCGGCCTGCCCTGGGGCAAGAAGTCCAAGGTCAAGAAGGACATACCCGCAGCCGAGGCGATCCTGAACGAGGATCACTACGCGCTGGAGAAGGTGAAGGACCGGATCGTCGAATATCTCGGCGTGCAGGCGCGCACCAACAAGCTGAAGGGGCCGATCCTTTGCCTGGTCGGCCCGCCGGGCGTCGGCAAGACCTCGCTGGGCAAGTCGATCGCCAAGGCGACGGGGCGCGAGTTCATCCGCCAGTCGCTGGGCGGCGTGCGCGACGAGGCGGAGATCCGCGGCCATCGCCGCACCTATATCGGCTCGATGCCGGGCAAGATCGTGACCAACCTGAAAAAGGCCGGCACGTCCAACCCGCTCTTCCTGCTCGACGAGATCGACAAGCTGGGCCAGGATTTCCGGGGCGACCCGGCCTCGGCGCTGCTCGAGGTGCTGGACCCGGAGCAGAACGGCAAGTTCAACGACCATTATCTGGAGATCGACGTCGATCTGTCGGACGTGATGTTCGTCTGCACCGCCAACACGCTCAACCTGCCGCAGCCCCTGCTCGACCGGATGGAGATCATCCGGCTGGAAGGCTATACCGAGGATGAGAAGGTCGAGATCGCCGAGCGGCATCTGGTCGCCAAGCAGATCGAGGCGCATGGCCTGAAAGACGGGGAGTTCACGCTGACGCAGGGCGGTCTGCGCGCGCTGATCCAGCGCTACACGCGCGAGGCGGGGGTGCGTACGTTGGAGCGCGAGATCGCCAAGCTGTGCCGCAAGGCGCTGCGCCAGATCCTGGAAGGCAAGGCGGAAAGCGTGACGATCACGCCCGACAATCTGTCCGACTTCGCCGGCGTGCAGAAGTTCCGCCACGGCCTGAGCGAGACCGAGCACCAGATCGGCGCGGTGACCGGTCTGGCCTGGACCGAGGTGGGCGGCGAGCTGCTGACCATCGAATCGGTGACGGTGCCGGGCAAGGGGCAGGTGAAGACCACCGGCAAGCTGGGCGATGTGATGAAGGAATCGGTGCAGGCCGCCTTCAGCTTCGTCCAGGCGCGCTCGCCCTCTTATGGCATCAAGCCCAGCCTGTTCCATCGCAAGGACATCCATATCCACCTGCCCGAGGGCGCGGTGCCCAAGGACGGGCCGTCGGCGGGCATCGGCATTGTCACCTCGATCGTGTCGACGCTGACCGGCGTACCGGTGCGGCGCGAAGTGGCGATGACCGGCGAGGTGACGCTGCGCGGCCGGGTGCTGCCGATCGGCGGGTTGAAGGAGAAGCTGCTGGCCGCGATGCGCGGCGGCATCACCACGGTGCTGATCCCGCACGAGAATGAGAAGGATCTCGCCGACATTCCGCAGAACATCAAGGACAGTCTGACGATCGTGCCGGTCCAGCATGTCGACGAGGTGCTGCGCCTGGCGCTGACCGAGCTGCTGGAGGCGATCGACTGGACCGAGACCGATGATCTGGCGGCGCTTCCGCCCGCACCGATCACGCCGGCGGGTGGCGAATTGCATCACTGACGGGTAGACCGCCGCGCGTCGCCTCGTCGCGTGGCGGTTGACTCGGGCTAAATGCTCGCTCTTATTGGGACTTCTTGCCGCGCGGATCGATTCCGGCGCGCGGTGTGACGATATTTTGGGGGTTTATCAATGAACAAGCAGGAGCTGATCGCGACGGTCGCGGACACGTCGGGGCTCGGCAAGGTGGATGCGACCAAGGCGGTGGAGGCGGTGTTCGACGCCATTTCCGCCAGCCTGCGCAAGGGTGACGAGGTTCGTCTGGTCGGTTTCGGGACGTTTTCCGTGTCGAAGCGCAAGGCGTCGACGGGCCGCAACCCGCGCACCGGTGAGCCGATGACGATCAAGGCCTCCAGCCAGCCCAAGTTCAAGGCCGGCAAGATCCTGAAGGACTCGGTGAACTGATTTTTTTGCGGAAGGTGGCTGGACAGGCGGAAAACCACCGCCTAAAGGGCTGCCTCCCGGACGATGGGCGCGTAGCTCAGCGGTAGAGCACACCCTTCACACGGGTGGGGTCACAGGTTCAATCCCTGTCGCGCCCACCATCGTCCCGGTCTTCCAAATGCCTGCCTTCCGATCCGCGACAGCGGCTCGGCGGCGGGCATTTTGCGTTTGGGCCTGACCCGTCCCGTTCCCGGGCGAAGGCCGGGGCCCGGTTGGGGGACGATGGTGACGACGGACGGCGCTCCGTTACTTCGACCTCCCCCACTGGGCCCCGGCCTTCGCCGGGGAACAGGAGGGAGCCTGCCGCTCAATGCGGCTTGCGCTTCACCATGTGGAGCAGCGCGACGATCAGCCCGCCCGCGGCCAGCCCGACGATCGCCGAGCCGATGGCGGTGACGATCCATGCCAGCACGCCGTGCAACGCCGGGACCGCGCCCGCCGCCGTCTCGGCGGCATGATGCACGACATGCTCCGGCGCGGCGAAGCCCAGCCCGGCCATGCCATGCACCAGGATGCCGCCACCGACCCAGATCATCGCCGCCGTGCCGATCGCGGCCAGCGCCGACATGATGACCGGCATCGCCTTCACCATGCCGCGCCCGATCGCCTGGACGGCGGTTGAGTCCTTGCCGGCGAGATGCAGGCCGATATCGTCCAGCTTCACGATCAGCCCGACCACGCCATAGACGCCGACCGTGATCGCCACCGCGACGATCGCCAGCGCCACCGCCTGGGCGACGATGCCGCTGCCCGAGACTTCCGCAAGCGCGATCGCCATGATCTCCGCCGACAGGATGAAGTCGGTGCGCACCGCGCCGCTGACCTTCTGCTTCTCCAGTGCCTCCGGCGTGGTCGCGCCCTCCGCCGCCTCTTCGGTCGCGTGATGGCCGCCAAAGGCCTCGACCAGCTTCTCCACCCCCTCGAAGCAGAGATAGGCGCCGCCGATCATCAGCAGCGGCGTCAGCGCCCAGGGGGCGAAGGCGCTCAGCACCAGCGCCAGCGGCAGGAGGATCAACAGCTTGTTGCGGAGCGAGCCCAGCGCGATCTTGCCGATGATCGGCAGTTCGCGGGCGGGCGACAGGCCGGTGACATAGCGCGGGGTGACGGCGGTATCGTCGATGACCACGCCGACCGCCTTGGTGCCGGCGCGGCTGGCGGCGGCCCCGACATCGTCGAGCGAGGCGGCGGCGAGGCGGGTGATCCCCGCCACATCGTCCAGCAAGGCGGCCAATCCACTCGGCATGTCGTCATTCTCCGTCCGCGCCAACTGGTCCGTCCATCGCGCGGGCGGCGCGCCCGATGAACGATCCGTCATGATGCTGCGCCGCCGCACTGTAAAGCCATGCGTATCGGCCCATCGATATCGGCCCGCGGCAGGATGAGGGAGAGTTTGCGGAGCGCGCTCGTTGTCGGACCGAAGCAAGGAGTTGACGATGAAGACGATGATCGTGCGCGCGCCCGCCGGCTTGGATCGACTGCGGATGGAGGACCGGCCCGATCCGGGGGCGCCGGGACCGGGGGAGATCCGCGTGGCGCTGCATGGCAGCTCGCTCAACTATCACGACCTCGGCGTCGTGACCGGCCGGATGGGCGCGCCGGACCCGGAGCAGGGCCGGGTGCCATTGGCGGACGGCGCCGGCGTGGTCGACAGCGTCGGCGACGGGGTGACCGAATTCCTCCCCGGCGACCGCGTCGTCTCGTGCTTCTTCCCGCAATGGCAGGACGGCACCGCGCAGGTCGGTGACTTTGCCGGCACGCCGGGCGACGGGATCGACGGCTTCGCGCAGGAAGTCGCGGTCCGCGCCGCCACCGCCTTCACCCATGCCCCCGAGCATCTGGACGCCGTGGAGGCGGCGACGATCACCACCGCCGGGCTGACGGCATGGCGCGCGCTGGTCGGCGATGGCGGGCTGAAGGCGGGCGACACGGTGCTGCTGCTCGGCACCGGCGGCGTGTCGATCTGGGCGCTCCAGATCGCCAAGGCGATGGGCGCGACGGTGGCGATCACCTCCTCCTCGGGCGAGAAGCTGGAGCGGGCTCGCGATCTGGGCGTGGACTTCACGCTCAACTATCGGGAGACGCCGGAATGGGGCCGGGCGATCGCCGACTGGACCGGCGGCCTGGGCGTCGACCATGTCGTCGAGGTCGGTGGGCCGGGCACGCTGGCCCAGTCGATCGGGGCGGTGCGCGTCGGCGGGCATATCTCGCTGATCGGCGTGCTGACCGGGGCGAGCGGCGAGGTGCCGACCGCCGCATTGATGGCCAAGCAGGCAAGGTTGCAGGGCCTGATCGTCGGCAGCCGGCGGATGCAGCAGGATTTCGTCCGCGCGATCGAGGCGAACGACATCCACCCGGTGATCGACCGCCGCTTCCCGCTGGACCGACTGGCCGACGCCTTCGCCTATGAGCAAAGCGCCGGCCATTTCGGCAAGATCGGCGTGGAGTGGTAAAGGCTTAGGGCTGGCCGGTCCCGCCGGCGGCGCCATAGACCTGACCGGTCGAAAAGGTGGCGTCGTTGGCAGCGAGCTGGACGAAGATCGATCCCAGCTCGACCGGCTGGCCCGGCCGGCCGAGCGAGGTGTCGCCGCCAAATTCCCGCAGCTTCTCCGCGGTCGCGCCACCCGCGACCTGGAGCGGCGTCCAGATCGGCCCCGGTGCGACGCCGTTGACGCGAATGCCCTTGGGGCCGAGCTGCTTGGCGAGCGACTTGGTGAAGTTCATCATCGCCGCCTTGGTCATCGCATAGTCGACCAGATTGGCGGACGGGTCATAGGCCTGTTCCGAGGTCGTCTGGATGATCGATGCGCCGGCCGGCATGTGCGGCAGCGCCGCCTTGGTGATCCAGAACATCGCGTAGATATTGGTCTTCATCGTCGCGTCGAAATCCTCCGACGACAGGTCGGCCAGCGCCTGGCGCTGCTGCTGGCGGCCGGCATTGTTGACCAGCAGGTCGAGCCCGCCCAATTCGCGCACCGTCTGCGCGACCATGCGGTTGCACCAGCGCTCGTCCTGGATGTCGCCGGGCAGGGCCAGCGCCTTGCGCCCCGCCTGGCGGATCAGCGCGACCACCTCGCGCGCATCGGCCTCCTCGGCGGGCAGATAGCTGATCGCCACATCCGCGCCCTCCCGTGCGAAGGCGATGGCGGCGGCGCGGCCGATACCCGAGTCGCCGCCCGTCACCAGCGCGCGCCGTCCGGTCAGACGGCCCGATCCGACATAGCTGGTTTCGCCATGGTCGGGACGCGGCGTCATCTTGCCGGCGAGACCGGGAAAGGGCTGCATCGCCGTGTCGAAGGGCGGGCGCGGATAGCGGGTGCGCGGATCGGGCATCGCCGCGCCCGCCGCCGATTTGGCGCGCTGCGCCGCCGCGGGCGCGGCGATGCCCGCCGCCGCCAGTCCGACCGCCGTGCCCGCCATCATGTCCCGGCGTGAGAAATCCCGATCCGTCATCATACCGTCTCCTGTTGTCGGGTCGGCAACGGGCGGAAGGGGTGACGGTTCAGTGGTGCTCAGCGGAAGTGATCAGAAAATCGGGTCGTCGCCGGGTGTCGCCGCCTGGTGGATGCCGCATTCCACCTTGTCCCAGCCGCGCCAGCGTCCGGCGCGCGGGTCTTCGCCGGGCTGCACGCGCGAGGTGCAGGGCGCGCAGCCGATCGACAGATAGCCTTGTGCCTCCAACGGGTGGCGGGGCAGCGCGTGCTCGGCGAAATAGGCTTCCAGATCGGCCTTGGGCCAGTCGGCGAGCGGGTTGATCTTGAGCCGCCCGTCCTCGACCTCGAAGCGGGGCAGGGCCTTGCGCGTGCCGGCTTGGAAGCCCTTGCGCCCGGAAATCCAGGCCGAGAAGGGCGCGAGCGCGCGCCGCAGCGGCTCCACCTTGCGGATTTCGCAGCAGCCGTCCGGGTCGTAGGACCAGCGCAGGCCCTTGTCGTCCTTCAACCGCAACAGGCGCGGATCGGGCCGGAACACGCGCAGGTCGGTCAGGCCCAGCCGCTCGGACAGTTCGTCGCGATACGCCAGCGTTTCGCCGAACATCTTCTGCGTGTTGGTGAAGATCACCGGTACGTCCGGGTCGATGTCGGCAACCATGTGCAACAGCACCGCCGACTCGGCGCCGAAGGACGAGACGGAGGCGATCCGGCCCGCCAACTCGTCCGTGATCAGCTCACGCAGCATGTCGGGCGCGGCGACGCCCGCGAAGCGCGCCTCCATCGCCGCCGCATCCTCGACCGTGAAGGCAGGACGAACATCGATCAGGTCGAGATCGCGCGCGGCCTCACCCATGGCGCTTCCTCCAGACCGGCATAACCGGGTCGGCGGCGGCCTGGTAGCGATCGGCATAGCGGTCCAGGCTGGCGCGCAGCGTCGCGCCGTCGATCTCCTTTTCCGGCGCGAAGCTGTCGAAGCCGCAGCGCCGCATCAGCGGCAACTGGTCGACCAGCACGTCCCCGGCCGCGCGCAGTTCGCCGGCATAGCCCGCCTCGCGCAGGATGCGCCCGGCCGAATAGCCGCGCCCGTCGCGAAAGGTCGGGAAGCTCACCTCGATCAGCGCCAGCCGGTCGAGATGCGGCAGCAATGCGCGTGCATCCTCGCCCGCCTCGAGCCGCACCGCCGTCGCGTTGGTCTGTTCGGCCAGGAACGAGTCGAGCGTCACCGCCGGCTCGTCATGCGGCTCGTCGTCGCGGAAGCGGAGCAGCGGCTCGCCGCCGATCGACGCGCGGTCGAGATCACCCATAGATCGCCTCCTTGAACGGCTGCATCCCGACGCGGCGATAGGTGTCGAGGAACCGCTCGCCCTCCTGCCGCAGTTCGACATAGGTGCGGGTGGCGCGGTCGACCGCATCGACCACCCCGTCCTCGTCGAAACCGGGCCCGGTGATCTTGCCGAGCGAGACGTCCTCCGCGCCCGATCCGCCGAAGGAGAGCTGGTAATTCTCCACGCCTTTCTTATCGACGCCCAGGATGCCGATATGGCCGGCATGGTGATGGCCGCAGGCGTTGATGCAGCCCGAGATCTTCACCTTCAGCTCGCCCAGGTCATGCTGGCGCGGGGCGAGCCGCACCGCCAGCTTCTGCGCCAGCGGGATCGAGCGCGCATTGGCGAGGCTGCAATAGTCCAGGCCGGGACAGGCGATGATGTCGGTGACCAGGTCGAGATTGGCCTCCGCCAGCCCGGCGTCGCGCAGCGCCGCCCAGATCACGGGCAGGTCCGCCTTGCGGACATGCGGCAGGACGAGGTTCTGCGCATGGGTGACGCGCAATTCGTCGAAGCTGTAGCGCTCGGCCAGATCGGCGACCAGGTCCATCTGGTCGGCCGAGGCGTCGCCGGGAATGCCGCCGATCGGCTTCAGGCTGATCGTGACGATGGCATGGCCCGGCTGCTTGTGGGCGGCGACATTCTGGTCGAGCCAGACCGCGAAGTCGGGATCGCTGCGGTCGATCGCGTCGGGCGCATCGGCGGAAAAGGCGGGGGCGGCGAACATCGCCTGGATCCGCTCCAGCTCGGCGCGCGGCGGGTCGATGCCGAGCTGCTTGACCGCGACGAACTCCTCCTCGACCTGGCGGCGATACTCGTCCGCGCCGATCTCATGGACCAGGATCTTGATCCGCGCCTTGTAGATGTTATCGCGCCGGCCATAGCGGTTATAGACGCGCAGCGCCGCTTCCAGATAGCTCATCAGATCGTCGACGGGGACGAAGTCGCGGATCAGCGGCGCGATCATCGGCGTGCGGCCCATGCCGCCGCCGGCATAGATGCGCGCGCCGACCTCGCCGTCCCGCTCGACCAGTTGGATGCCGATATCGTGCAGCCGCATCGCCGCGCGATCCTCGTCCGCCGCGATCACCGCGATCTTGAACTTGCGCGGCAGATAGCTGAACTCGGGGTGGAAGGTCGACCATTGCCGCAGCAGCTCCGCCCAGGGGCGGGGATCGGTCACCTCGTCCGCCGCCGCGCCGGCGAACTGGTCGGACGAGATGTTGCGGATGCAGTTGCCGCTGGTCTGGATGGCATGCATCTCGACCTTGGCCAGCCGTTCGAGGATGGTCGGCGTATCCTCCAGCTTGATCCAGTTGAACTGGAGATTCTGGCGCGTCGTGAAATGGCCATAGCCCCGGTCGAACTCGCGCCCGATGCCGGCGAGCGTCCGCAACTGGCGCGAGTCGAGCGTGCCATAGGGAATGGCGACGCGCAGCATATAGGCGTGGAGCTGGAGATAGAGGCCGTTCATCAGCCGGAGCGGCTTGAACTGGTCCTCGGTCAACTGCCCCGCCAGTCGGCGGCGAACCTGGTCGCGGAACTCGTCGACGCGCGCATCGACGATCGCCTGGTCATATTGGTCGTAACGATACATGTCAGATCACCCAATGGCCGGCCTGGGGGTCGGCGGGCTTGAGGGTCAGGTCGGGGCGGACGGTGGGGCCGAGCGCGCGGATCCGATCCTTGATATGGGCGGGGCGGGGGCCGTCCCCGGTCGCGGCCGCGTCGATCACATAGGGGACGTTGACGCGGCGTGCGCCTTCCTCGGCGCGGGCGATCGCCTCGCCCTCCGCCCCGACATCCACCGCCTCCTCGATATGGCGCGACCAGCCGCTGCCGGTCCACCAGGTCACGTCCCCGCTGGCGAGATCGTTGCCGGTCAGCAATTTCATGTCGCGCTCTCCTCGGCGATACGCGCCCAACGGGCCAACTTGTCCTCGGCATCGGACAGCAGGACGACCTCGCCGACGACGATGATCGCCGGGCTGCCGACCCGCTCGCGCTCCACCATCGCACCGAGATCGGCCAGCAGGGTGCGGATCGCGCGATGGCCCGGCTGGGTGCCGCGCTCCAGCACCGCCACCGGCATGTCGGGCGCGACGCCGTCGGTCATCAGCTTGTCGGCGATCGCCGAGGCCGTCGCCACGCCCATATAGATGACGAGCGTCCGGCCTTGCCCGGCAAGGCCGGACCAATCCTGGTCGGACAGGCCCTTGCACTGGCCCGCGACGAAGCTGACCGCCGAACTGTGGTCGCGGTGGGTCAGCGGCAGCATCGCCTCCGCCGCGCAGCCGAGCGCGGCCGAGACGCCGGGGATGACCTCGACCGGCAGGCCGGCGGCGCGCACCGCCTCCACTTCCTCGCCGCCGCGTCCGAAGATGAACGGGTCGCCGCCCTTCAGCCGCACGACCAGGCTGCCGGTGCGGACATGCGCGACGATCAGCGCGTTGATCGCCTCCTGCGGCAGCGTATGGTGCGCGCGCCGCTTGGCGACCGAGATACGCTGTGCGGCGGCGGGCGCGATGTCGAGCACGCGCGGGTCGATCAACCCGTCATGGACGACGACATCCGCCGCCTTCAGCGCCTCGACGGCGCGGACGGTGAGCAGGCCGGGATCGCCGGGACCGGCGCCGACCAGGATCACGCGGCCGCGATTATGGGGATCGAGCAGAGTTGCCATGGGCTTCAGATGGCGGTTCCCCGCCGCCGCGACAATCGAGCGATGCTTTGCGCTGGGGTAGGGCAGCTATCGCCGCCCCGTGCCCTCAACCCTCGACCACGCTGGCACCGGGATGATGGCGATCGAGATGGCGGCGGATGATGCGCAAATTGCGCGTGTTGGAGCGAAAGAAGAAGTCCGCCGCATCGCCGACGAACGGGATCAGGCCGAGCGCGGCGTCGAAGCCGACATTGCCCATCATCCGCGCCAGCTGCCACCGCGACAGGCCGAGATTGCGGGCCTCCCAGACGATCCAGCTGCCCATCAAGGCGGTGATCGCATCGCCGACCACGGGCACCAGACCGACGACGAAGTCGAGACCCACGGCGCGGTTGGTGCCGGGCAGGGTGAAGCTGCGCTCCAGCAGCTTCTCCATCGCCTCGATCCGCCGACGCACCGAGACGGGGTCGCGATCGAGCGGCAGGGTGTCGAAGATCGTCGGGTCGATCCGGGTCGTGTTCATCGATCTTAGTTGGGGTCGGCGCGCAGGCGATTCAACGGATGCCAGGCGCGGGCATTGGCCTGCCACGCCGCCAGCCGGGTCGCGACCAGCGACCAGCGCAACGGGCGGGCGAGCGGGATGAAGGCGGTGTCGCGATTGAGCGCCGCATCCGCCTCGGCGATGCGTTGCGAGCGCAGGCGGAGGGTCGGCGCGTCGCGGCCCGCCTCCAGCAGGGCGGTCGCTTCGTCGCTGCAGGGCGCGCAGGCATTGGCGAGATACCAGCGCGCGCTGTCATAGGGGGCGACCCGGTCGATCAGGCGCAGGTCGGCGGCGGCGTCCGGCGCGGCGCGGCTGACTTCGATGCCGATCCGACGCAGGTCGGCGGCGATCTGCCCGAACAGCAAGGTGCCGCCCGGACCGGCGGGCAGGGCGATGGTCAGCGCGATCGGGCCGCCGGTCCAGGTTGCGACCCGAGCGCGCGCCAGGTCGCGGCGCTGGTCTATGGTCAGCAGCGACCAGTCGGGGATTTGCGGCGGCGCGGCCGAGTCGAGCGTGTCGGGCAGCAATCGATCGGTGGCGTCCCAGCCCGGCGCGATGGCCGCCACCAGGGCACCGCGATCGATCGCCGCCGACAGCGCGGCGCGATTGGCGGGATCGGCCAGGAAGCCGTTGCGATTGGCGATGGCGAGCCCAAACAGCCCCGCCGCCGGGTCGAGTCGCAATGCCCCCCGAGGCAGTTCCGCCAGGGCGAGCAACGGCCAATCGGCGATACGGCCACCGCTGACCAGGTCGGATTTGCCGCGGGCGAAGCGGAGGATCGCGGACGAGGCGCGCTCCCCGATCAGCCGCACATCCTCTTCCGGCTTATGTTCCTGCTGGTCGTCGGGATCGGCGATGCCGGGATCGAAGGCGGGGCGCAGCAGCGGCGAGACGCTGCGCTCGGCGATGCGGAACGGGCCGCTGCCGGCGGGCGGGTCGAGCCGCAGCAACGCCATTTCCGGCTGGGCGAACAGCTTGAGCAGGTCGGGGCGCGGGCGTTTCAGCCGGACCTCGATGACCTGCGGCGTCATCACCACGATCTCGTCGATCGCGGTCAGGAAGGGGGCGAGTGGGTTGCGCGCGCGCGGGGCGAGCCGACGTTCGAGCAGGCGCACGACCTGTTCGGCGGTGACGGGCGCGCCGTCCGCCCAACGCGCCTCGCGCAGGCGGAAGATATAGCTGCCGCCATTGTCGATGACCGTCCAGCGCTCGGCCAGCCCCGGTTCGATCTGCCCGACGGCATCGAAGCGCACCAGCCCCTGCGCGGTCGAGTCGAGCAACAGCCGCGAGGGCAGGTCGGCGCGCGCCGAGAAGCCGGTGGCATAGCGCGGCGGTCCGCCGATGGCGCTGACCACGACCGCCCCGCGATCGGGTCGGCGCTGGCAGCCGGCGGGCAGCAACAGGGCCGCGGTCAGGGCGAGAAAGGCGGTGGTGCGGACGGCGGGACTCGAACCCGCACTCCGAAGGAAGCCGATTTTAAGTCGGCTGCGTCTACCGATTTCGCCACGTCCGCCCACCACTCCGCGTGAAGCCCGAAGCGAGCCCCGCCGTCAACCCCATGTACCCGCACCGGGCACGGGCAGGCCCGATGATGGCAGGCCGAGGATGATGCGGGGCCGCGTCTCGATCAGACGTTGAGCTTGGCGCGCATTTCCTTGCCGGGCTTGAAATAGGGAACGCGCTTGGCCTCGACATCGACCGTCTCGCCGGTGCGCGGATTGCGGCCGGTGCGGGCGTCGCGAGCGCGGGTGGAGAAGGCGCCGAAGCCGCGGATCTCGACACGGCCGCCGGCCGCGAGACGCTCGGTGATCTCGCCAAAGAAGGTGGCGACGATGGCGTCGACTTCCTTGGGGCTGAGCGTCGGATTTTCCTCAGCGATCTTCTGTACGAGTTCGGACCTAATCATTCTATCCCCCGACGATGATGGTCAGTTTCTAATACAGGTTAAATTTGCCGAGGAAAGCCTATTTCGATGCCAAGGCGCGAGGAAAGTTGGGAAAAAGTGAATGGACTGTACCAAAAAGGGCCGGAGCGATGCTCCGGCCCTTTCCTGTCGACTTACTTCTTTTCGCTCTGGGCCTTCAGCGCGGCGCCCAGGATGTCGCCGAGCGACGCACCCGAGTCCGACGAGCCATACTGCGCCACGGCCTGCTTCTCTTCGGCGATCTGCATCGCCTTCACCGAGAAGGTCGGCTTCTTCGACCGATCGAAGCCGGTGACCATCGCGTCGAGCTTCTGGCCGACCTGGAACCGCTCCGGACGCTGCTCGTCACGGTCGCGGCCGAGATCGGTGCGCTTGATGAAGCCGGTCACGCCGTCGTCACCCTGCTGCACTTCGAGGCCCGCATCGCGCACTTCGAGGATGGTGACGGTGACGACCTGGTTCTTGCCCAGGTTGCTGCCGCCGGTGGCCGCGCCGACCGACGGGCCGCCACGCTCCAGCTGCTTCATGCCGAGGCTGATGCGCTCCTTCTCGGCGTCGATGTCCAGCACGATCGCCTGGACGGTCTCGCCCTTGCGATGCAGCGCCAGCGCATCCTCGCCCGACACGCCCCAGGCGATGTCCGACATGTGGACCATGCCGTCGACATCGTTGTCCAGGCCGATGAACAGGCCGAACTCGGTCGCGTTCTTGACTTCGCCCTCGACGGTCGAGCCGATCGGATGGGCCGCGGCGAACGCCTCCCACGGATTGGCCTGCGCCTGCTTCAGGCCCAGCGAGATACGACGCTTGTCGCTGTCGACCTCGAGCACCACCACATCGACTTCCTGCGAGGTCGAGACGATCTTGCCCGGATGGACGTTCTTCTTGGTCCAGGACATTTCGGAGACGTGGACCAGACCCTCGATGCCCGGCTCCAGCTCGACGAACGCACCATATTCGGTGATGTTCGTGACGCGGCCCGACAGCTTGGCGCCGACCGGATACTTGGCCGACGCGCCGTCCCACGGATCCGACTCGAGCTGCTTCATGCCGAGGCTGATGCGCTGCGTGTCCTTGTTGATGCGGATGATCTGCACCTTCACGGTGTCGCCGATCGCGATCATCTCCGAGGGATGGTTGACGCGCTTGTACGACAGGTCGGTGACGTGCAGCAGGCCGTCGATGCCGCCCAGGTCGACGAACGCACCGTAATCGGTGATGTTCTTGACGACGCCGTCGATCACCTGACCCTCGGCCAGGCTCTGGATCAGGCCCGAACGCTGCTCGGCGCGGGTCTCTTCCAGCACGGCGCGACGCGACACGACGATGTTGCCGCGCTTGCGGTCCATCTTCAGGATCTGGAACGGCTGCGGGATGTCCATCAGCGGCGTGACGTCACGCACCGGACGGATATCGACCTGCGAACCGGGCAGGAACGCCACGGCGCCCGACAGGTCGACCGTGAAGCCGCCCTTGACGCGACCGAAGATCGTGCCCTCGACGCGGGCCGACTTGGAGAATTCGAGTTCGAGCTTGTCCCATGCGGCTTCGCGGCGGGCGCGGTCGCGCGACAGCATCGCTTCGCCGTGCATGTTCTCGACGCGGTCGACATAGACCTCGACTTCGTCGCCGACCTTCAGCTCGGCCTTCTGGCCGGGGGCGGGGGCGAATTCGCGGAGCGGCACGCGGCCCTCCGACTTCAGGCCGACGTCGATGACGGCCATGTCGTTTTCGATCGCGGTGACGGTGCCGTGCACCACGCGACCCTCGAAGCTGTCGGCGCCGCCGAACATGTCATCGAGCATCGCCGCGAAATCATCGCGGCTGGGCTGAATCTGGGTTGCCATTAGAAAATGTCTTCCTCGGGGTTCGTTTCCGGCCAAGCGGTTGGATCCGCTGGTCTTGGCCAAAACGCCGCGACGGCCCCATGCCGGCACGGCATCCGTCGGACCGATGATGCGAAAAGGGCGCGAGAGGACAGAGCCCGTCGCGCCGATCTTCGCGGGCACCTGCCCGTCGAACCTGTTCTCTATAGGAGAGGGGCGGCGAAAAAGCAATCGCCGCCCCTCGGCCCACCCGGTCCGGCGCGCCAAAGGGACGCACGCGCCGGACGGGCGGGATCAGGCGTAGACGGTGGTGGTGCTGCGGCGGCGGTAGCGGGCGGCGGCGCCGACCATCGCGAAGCCGACCAGCATCATCGCCCAGGTCGCGGGCTCCGGCACCGCGGCGACGGTGCTGGCATTGACGCCGGCGAGCTTGAAGGCGTCGTAGATCTTGGGCGCATCGGCCGCCGTGGCGCTGATCATCCAGACATTGCCGATCGCGGTGCTGCCCAGCGCCAGGCTGCGGCTGCCGTCGGAGCCGTTGCCATAGGAGATCGCGCTGCCGGTGAACGCCTTGGACAGGCTGTCGGCCGACAGGCTGCCGTTCCAGGCCGTGGAGGTATTGCCCCAGCGGATCAGGGCGTTGTTGTCCGGGGCCGAGCCGTAGAGATCGAAGGTGTTGAACACCGCCGAGGTCAGCTTCACCGCCTGGTCGAACTGCAGGATGAAGAAGTCGGTGCCGAAATAGCTGTCCGCCTGGTGCGAGCCGTTCGCGCCGCTTTCGATCGCGTTGGTGATGCCGAGGCCGTCGGTGCCATAGCTGCCGACCGCGCTGCGGCCGACGCCGAAGAAGCCGAAATCGGTCCAGCCGGTGACCTTGACGTTCAGCGTCTGGCCGTTGTTCGTCGCGCTATAGACACGGGCGTCGGTGCTGCTGCCGGACTTGCCGCCATTGGTCATGCCGACCGAGAAGTCCGTCGCATAGGCCGGGGCGGCGGCGAAGATGGCGGCAGTTGCGGCCGTGTAGAGGAAATTGCGCATGTTGTTGCTCCCACTCGATTTTCTGTGAGAGCACTTTCGCTAAGCCGCTGATTTCCTTCAATCGATGCTTATGGTTAACGAAATCCTACTTTGACACGGGCGATGGTTAACGCCCGTTCGTCGTTCAGCCGGCGCGGCGCGCCTCGACCAGTCCGATGGCGCGGCGCACCGATTCCTCGATCGTCAGGAAGCTGGTATCGAGCAGCGACGAGTCGGGCGCCTGGATCAGCGGGGCGGTGGAGCGCCCGCTGTCGCGCGCGTCGCGGGCGCGGATATCCGCCAGCACCTTGTCGAAGCTGATCGTCGCGCCATGCGCATGGAGTTCGGCATGGCGCCGCCGCGCCCGGATCTGCGGCGTCGCCTTGATAAACAGCTTGGCGTCCGCCTCCGGCGCGATCACCGTGCCGATGTCGCGTCCGTCCAGCACCGCGCCGCCTGGCTGATTCGCGAAGCGCCGCTGCCGCTGGAATAGCGAGGCGCGGACCAGCGGATGCGCCGACACCACCGAGGCGAGCTGCCCGATTGCGTCGCTGCGCAAGCCTGGATCGGCGAGCAGCGAATCGTCGAAATCGCAGGCGGCGACCGCGTCCGCTTCCTTCGAGCCGTCCAGTTCCAGCCGCTGCACCGTCATCGCGACGGCGCGGTAGAGCAGGCCGGTATCTAGGTGGGGCAGGTCATAATGCCGCGCGAGCGCGCGGGCGATCGTGCCCTTGCCGCTGGCGGCGGGGCCGTCGACCGCGATGATCATGCCGCCTGCTCCGCATCATTCGTCGCCAGATGGTCGAGCGACGCGTAGAAGCTGGGATAGCTGGTCGCGACCGGCGCGGCGTCGTCGATCGTGATCGGCCGCCGGGCGTGGAGCCCGGCCACCGACAGGCTCATCGCGATCCGGTGGTCGAGCAGCGAGGCGATGGTCGCGCCGCCGGGGATCGGCTCGCCGCCGGTGCCGGTGATCGCCAGGCCGTCCTCATATTCCTCGCAGACCACGCCGCACAGCTCCAGCGCCGCGCGCATCGCGGCGATCCGGTCGCTTTCCTTGACGCGCAGCTCGTGCGCGCCGCGTGCGACGGTGCGCCCCTCGGCAAAGGCGGCGGCGACGAACAGCACGGGATATTCGTCGATCATGCTCGGCGTCAGTTCGGTCGGCACCTCGATCGCGCGCAAGGTCGCGTGGCGGACGCGCAGGTCGGCGACCGGCTCGCCGCCGACGATGCGGGGATTCTCTTCGCCGATGTCCGCGCCCATCAGGCGCAGCGCGGCGATCACCCCGGTGCGCGTCGGGTTCAGGCCGACATTCGCCACCACGATGTCCGACCCCGGCACCACCGATGCGGCGACCAGCCAGAAGGCGGCGGAGGAGGGGTCGCCGGGCACGACGATCTGTTGCGGGCGCAGCTCGGCCTCCCCCCGGATCCGGATCACCCGGCCCTCCGGGCTCGGCTCGACGGTCAGGTCCGCGCCGAAGCCGGCGAGCATCCGTTCCGAATGGTCGCGCGTCGCGACCGGCTCGACCACGGTGGTGATGCCGGGCGTGTTGAGGCCGGCCAGCAGGATCGCCGACTTCACCTGCGCCGAAGCGACCGGCAGCGTATAGGTGATCGGCACCCCCGGGCAGAGGCCGCGCAGCATCAGCGGCAGCCGCCCGCCGGGCGAGGCGGTGATCTCCGCGCCCATCGTCGACAGCGGCTCGATCACCCGGCCCATCGGCCGGCCCGACAGGCTGGCGTCGCCGGTGAAGGTCGCGGTGATCGCATGGGACGCGACCAGGCCCATCAGCAGCCGGGTCGAGGTGCCCGAATTGCCCATGTCCAGTGCCGTATCCGGCTGGCGCAAGCCGCCGACGCCGACGCCGTGGATGCGCCAGATGCCGTCCGTGCCGCGCTCGATCTCCGCGCCCATCGCGCGCATCGCGGCGGCGGTCGCGAGCACGTCCTCGCCCTCCAGCAGTCCCTCGACCCGGCTTTCGCCCACCGCGAGCGCGGAGAGCATCAGCGAGCGGTGGCTGATCGACTTGTCGCCGGGAACGGTGATCGTGCCGCGCAGGGGGCCGCGCGACCCCAGCGTCTTGGGTTGGGGCGGAAGGTGGCTCATGGGGCAGGCGCTTTGACAGCGGTCTTGCGCTATGGCAAGGCGCGGGCCATCTCGCTGGGATAGCATCCCTGGGGTATTCCCAATTCCGAAAGGCTAAGGACACGGCATGATCAAGCCGGAATGGGGCACGAAGCGTACGTGCCCGAAATGCGCGACGCGTTTCTACGACCTCGAAAAGGACGACCCCGTCACCTGCATCAGCTGCGGCTATGCCTGGGAACCGGAACCGATCCTCAAGTCGAAGCAGCCGCTGCCCTTCGAGGCGCAGAAGTCCGACACGCAGAAGCCAGACGCCGACCTGGAAGGCGATGACGAGGATCTGGAGGACATCACCGGCGAGGACGAAGAGCCCTCGGCGGACGATGAAGTCGATCTCGGCGGCGACGACGACCTGGGGGTCGAGACGTCGAGCGACGAGGACGAACACTGATCGAAGAAATTTGGCAGGCGGTGGAAACACCGCTTGCCAAGCTTCGGCGGGGCGGCTAGTGGGCTGCCTCCCGGACGGAATGGGGCCGTAGCTCAGCTGGGAGAGCGTCGCAATGGCATTGCGAAGGTCAGGGGTTCGATCCCCCTCGGCTCCACCATGTCCGTCCTGATGGCCAAATGGCCTGTGATCCTACAAGATCGGTACTCTGTCGGGTGCGGAAGCGATAAGCTTTCGTGCCTTTTTTCGTTTGGTTTCGGTCGATAATCGAACTGGCTGACGGTCGAAAGCCGTCGATCTCCACCTCTGCAAGCCGATCGGCCGTGGAGGGTGAAATTCCCCAGGCAAGGATGCGTTCTTCTACTTGCCAAGTTTCGGGTCGCCGGCTAATGGGCTGCCTCCCGGACGGAATGGGGCCGTAGCTCAGCTGGGAGAGCGTCGCAATGGCATTGCGAAGGTCAGGGGTTCGATCCCCCTCGGCTCCACCATATCCGTCCTGACCGCCGATACGGTGATCTTCCACATCGTTGCGTTACCGTGCGTCGCCTCGACGCACCCGGCCGTGCCGCCCGCGACGCGTCCTCTTGGCCGTCCATGAGCGAGCGCACCGGAGTAGCGTTCCAGGAGCGGATCGTTGGCCCTGGATGCCTGTCCGGGCGGACCGGGAAGGCGTGAAGTCCGGCGGCAAGGCCGAGGCGGGGATGCCCGTGCTTCCCGAGACATGATGAGCTCCGTTGGAGCGGGTGCCGCCGCCCGCGCGGTTGGCGGCCGCGCTGTCGGTGCGACGATGACATCGAAGCCCTAGGATGCTCCGCGGCCCGCGAGTTCGCAGTTACGCCCGCTGCGTGATTCCTGCGTCATGTGCGCGGCCTCGCGAGCCTGCGGCAGGCAAAAGGGCCGGTGGATCGCTCCACCAGCCCCGGTCCTCATGCACATGACGTCCCGCCAAACGGCTTCCCTCAGCCGAGGCGGGCGACAGTCGAACGGCGGCGGTAACGTGCCGTGCCGGCCACCAGGCTCATTCCGAGCAGCATCATCGCCCAAGTCGTCGGCTCGGGTGCTGCCGAAACCGTCGCAAGGGACGCGCTGCTCGAATAGGACGAGCCGCCTGTCGAGTTGAAGCTGATCGTCAATTCCGACGCCGTATCGGCCAGCCGGCGTCCCACGTTCCTGGTGAAGCCGGACAGCACCAGCGATCCGGCGGTCGAAATGCCCGGGATGTTCGAGAAGGCGATGGTTTGAACGCGATAGGCGGAGAAGTTGAAGGTATCCCGGCTTTCGATTCCGTCGGTGAAGACGAACAGATCGGTCAGTGTCTGATCGATCGATGCCCCGACCGTGCGGCTGAAGGCGATCACACCGTTGAGCCAGCCGGGCTGCATCTGCGCGCCGGCAAAGCCCCCGGTGGCGGTGATCTGGAACGACTCTCCGCGCGCCGATGCGCCGAAGGTCGACGTATCGCCGATGGTGACCGTCGGCGAGAACAGCAGGGCGGAACTGACCGTCCCGCTGCTGATCGTGGTGGCGGCCGTAGCCGGCGCAGCGGCAAAAATCGCTGCCGCCGCGAAAGCGGGCAAAACATGACGCATAACGAAATTCCCCATGATGCCGGCCATTCACGGCCAGACAGCTGGGTGAATCATAATTTCAATTTTTAATTCAGGATAGTATTTGATAGTGTTGGTGGTGCCCCATTCTGGAACGCGGCCCCGTTTCGGCACCCTTCCGAAGAAGGGTGCCGACGGACACGATCAGGCGTTCGCCATCTTCGCTTCGAGATTGACGCGGACCTGCTCGAAGAACTGCTCCGTCGTCATCCAGGGCTGGTCGGGACCGATCAGGATCGCGAGATCCTTGGTCATGTGGCCGTTCTCGACCGTCTCGATGCAGACACGCTCCAGCGTCTCGGCGAACTTCGTCACCTCGGGGGTGTTGTCGAACTTGCCGCGATACTTGAGGCCGCCGGTCCAGGCGAAGATCGACGCGATCGGGTTGGTCGAGGTCGCCTTGCCCTGCTGGTGCTGGCGATAGTGGCGGGTGACGGTGCCGTGCGCCGCTTCCGCTTCCACGGTCTTGCCGTCCGGGGTCAGCAGCACCGAGGTCATCAGGCCGAGCGAGCCGAAGCCCTGCGCCACCTGGTCCGACTGCACGTCGCCGTCATAGTTCTTGCAGGCCCAGACGAACTCGCCGTTCCACTTGAGCGCCGAGGCGACCATGTCGTCGATCAGGCGATGCTCGTAGACGATGCCGGCTTCCTGGAACTTGTCCTTGAACTCGGCCTCGAACACCTCGGCGAACAGGTCCTTGAAGCGGCCGTCATAGGCCTTGAGGATCGTGTTCTTGGTCGACAGGTACACCGGCCACTTCAGGTTCAGGCCATAGTGCATCGAGGCGCGGGCGAAGTCGCGGATCGAATCGTCGAGATTGTACATGCCCATCGCGACGCCCGAGGCCGGGAAGTCGAACACCTCATGCTCGATCTCCTGGCCGTCCTCGCCCGTCCACTTCATGGTCAGCTTGCCCTTGCCGGGCACCTTGAAGTCGGTCGCCTTATACTGGTCGCCGAATGCGTGGCGGCCGACGACGATCGGGTGCGTCCAGCCGGGGATCAGGCGGGGGACGTTCTTGATCACGATCGGCTCGCGGAAGACCACGCCACCCAGGATGTTGCGGATCGTGCCGTTGGGCGACCGCCACATCTTCTTCAGGCCGAACTCCTCGACACGCGCCTCGTCCGGCGTGATCGTCGCGCACTTGACGGCGACGCCGTACTTCTTGGTCGCCTCGGCGGCGTCGACCGTCACCTTGTCGTCGGTGGCGTCGCGATTCTCGATGCTCAGGTCGAAATAGGCCAGCTCGATGTCGAGATAGGGCTTGATCAGCCGCTCGCGGATCCATTGCCAGATGATCCGGGTCATCTCGTCGCCGTCGATCTCCACGACCGGCGTGTTCACCTTGATTTTGGCCATTATCGCTTCCTTGGGAAAGTGGATGGGCAGGCGTCTAGGATGTGTGTCCGGCGACCGCAATGCCCGTCCGCTGCGCCGCCCCGGCCCTTCGGGCAGGGACAAGGGGCGTTCCGCATTGTCACTTGGATGCCACAGGGGTAGGAGAAGCCGATGCCATCCCTCGAAAAACCGCCGGTCGTGACGACCACCGTCAAGTGGCGCTTCCCGGCCGTCCATCCCGAAGGCCGGAAATACACCGCCATCGCGCTCGGCATCACCCTGCTGCTGACGATCATCAGCAAGGTGCTGTTCTGGCCGATGCTGGGCGTCACCGCCTGGGTCGCCACCTTCTTCCGTGATCCGATCCGCACCACGCCGCAGGGCGAGGGCCTGATCGTCGCGCCCGCCGACGGGCTGGTGACGATGATCCAGCGGGTGCCCGTGCCGCGCGAGCTGGTCGGCGAGCTGGGCGACGCGCCGATGGTGCGCGTGTCGATCTTCATGTCGGTGTTCGACGTGCACATCAATCGTACGCCGATCGCCGGCACCATCCGCCAGGTCGTCTATATCTCCGGCAAGTTCTTCAACGCCGATCTCGACAAGGCGTCGGACGAGAATGAGCGCCAGCATTTCGTGGTCGAGGGCCGCGACGGTCGCAAGATCGGCTTCACCCAGATCGCCGGCCTGGTCGCGCGCCGCATCGTCGCCTTCACCAAGCCCGGCGACATGGTCGCGGCGGGCCAGCGGATCGGCCTGATCCGGTTCGGCAGCCGCGTCGATGTGTTCCTGCCCGACGATTGCGCGCCACAGGTCGCGCTGGGCCAGCGGTCGGTCGCGGGAGAGACGATCATCGGCCGGGTCGGCGGCGTGCCGGTGCAGGGCATCGCGCAGTGAGCGGCCGCCGGTGAGCGATCCCGCATCCCTCGAGCCGGGCGATCCGATCGCGCCGCGCCGGACCGGTCGTTTCCGCCGCCCGCATGGCGGCATCCCCTTGCGCGCGGTCGCCCCCAATGCCGTCACCGCGCTCGCGCTGTGTTCGGGCCTGTCGGGGGTGCGGTTCGCGATCGGCCATGACTTCGAACGCGCCGTCGCGATGATCATGGTCGCGGGCGTGCTCGACGGTATCGATGGCCGGATCGCCCGCCTGTTGCATGGCGAAAGCCGGTTCGGCGCGGAGCTCGATTCGCTATCCGACGCGATCAGCTTCGGCGTGGCGCCCGCGCTGATCCTCTATCTCTGGTCGCTATCCGCCTATCCGCGTTTCGGCTGGATGGCCGCTTTGGTGCTGGCGGTGTTCTGCGCATTGCGTCTCGCTCGCTTCAATGCGCTGATCGACGAGAAGGAGCAGCCGCACAAGTCGGCCGGCTTCCTGACCGGCGTACCCGCACCGGCGGGCGCGGGGCTGGCCCTGCTGCCGCTGATGCTGTCGCTCTGGGTGGACGTGCCGTTCCTGTCGTCGCCCTATTTCGTCGCGCCTTGGGCGATCTTCATCGCGCTGCTGATGGTGTCGAGCATCGCGACCTTCTCCTGGAAGTCGCTGCGCCTCCGCCGGAACATCCGGTTTGAGGCGCTGGCGTTGGTGGTGCTGCTCGGCGCGGCGCTGATCACCTTGCCCTGGCCGACGCTCAGCCTGATCGCGTCGCTCTATCTGATCCTGATCCCGTTCAGCATGGTCAGCTACGAACGGGTCAAGCGGCTTCGTGCAGCCGGCGCAGGGGCGCGGGGACCGGGTTCGACGCCCACCGCCTGACGGCGATGCGCCGCTCCGCCAGCGCAAGCTGGTGTAGGGGCGCATAGCCATGGTCGGCCTGGCCCATCGCCAGACGCACGATCCGCCGCCATTGCGGCCCGATCGCCAACGCGATCACCGACGCGGACAGGGCGAATGCGCCCGCGAACACCACCATGCTCATCACTGCCACCATGTCCGCCTCCCGTATCGCATCAGTCGACCATCGATCGATGCTAACCTATCAGCCAGAGGGCGGTTCCTGGATGTGCATACACCTAGGTTGCCGCGATCGGATAATGCGCCCCGCTGGTGCGGCATGACGAATCCCGTTCCCCTGATGAAGCGGTTATGTTCCACCTTCGTTCCGCATGTCAAGCGTCCGGAACAAAGGCGGATCATCGCGGCTCGTGACGGGGCCGCGGCACGGATGGTTGCGTTTCGGACGATGTTCGACTAAGCGGCGCGCCTCAACCCCGCATGGGAAGCATCACACACCGGTGCGCATGGCTTCGAGCCCTCGCGTCATCCGCTTCCCAGAGGAACAACCGGAAGGATATTCATTATGGCGGCTCCTGTCGTCACCATGCAGCAGCTCATCGAGACCGGCGCGCACTTCGGCCACCAGACCCACCGCTGGAACCCGAAGATGAAGCCCTACATCTTCGGCGACCGCAACGGCGTCCACATCCTCGATCTGTCGCAGACCGTGCCGCTCTTCGCGCGCGCCCTCGAATTCGTGTCGCAGACCGTGGCGCAGGGCGGCAAGGTGCTGTTCGTCGGCACCAAGCGCCAGGCGCAGGAGCCCGTCGCCGACGCCGCGCGTCGCGCCGGCCAGCATTTCGTCAACCACCGCTGGCTGGGCGGCATGCTCACCAACTGGAAGACGATCTCCAACTCGATCAAGCGCATGAAGGCGCTCGAAGAGCAGCTGTCGGGCAACACCGCCGGCCTCACCAAGAAGGAAGTGCTGCAGCTCACCCGTGAGCGCGACAAGCTGGAACTGTCGCTCGGCGGCATCCGCGACATGGGCGGCATCCCGGACGTGATGTTCGTGATCGACGCCAACAAGGAAGAGCTGGCGATCAAGGAAGCCAACACGCTCGGCATCCCGGTCGTGGCCATCCTCGACTCGAACGTGTCGCCGGACGGCATCGCCTTCCCGGTGCCGGCGAACGACGACGCCAGCCGCGCCATCCGCCTGTATTGCGAGGCGATCGCGATCGCTGCGACCCGCGGTGGCCAGGAGCAGCAGCAGCGCCGCGGCGTCGACATGGGCGCGATGGCCGAGCCGCCGTCGGAAGCGGCGCTGAGCACCGACCCGATCGTCGGCGACGCTAATGCCGACCAGGCGGTCGAGGCCGAGCGCCAGATCGACGCATAATCGTCACGTACGGCTTCTAGCGGGCGGGGCAGGGCGGAACGCTCCGCCCCGCCCGCACTCACATTCGGACAAGAGGATCGATAACATGGCCGATATCACGGCAGCGATGGTCAAGGATCTGCGCGAGAAGAGCGGCGCGGGCATGATGGACTGCAAGAAGGCGCTGAACGAGACCGGCGGCGACATGGACGCGGCGATGGACTGGCTGCGCACCAAGGGCCTGGCGGCCGCCGCCAAGAAGTCGAGCCGCACCGCGGCCGAGGGGCTGGTCGGCGTCGCGACGTCGGGCACGCGCGGCGCGGCGGTGGAGGTCAACTCGGAGACGGATTTCGTCGCCAAGAACGACCAGTTCCAGCAGTTCGTCCGTGAAGTGACCGAGATCGCGCTCAACAGCGGCGACGACATCGAGGCGCTGAAGGGCCAGGCGATGCCGTCGGGCAAGACCGTCGAGGAGACGCTGACCAACAACGTCGCGACGATCGGCGAGAACCAGTCGCTGCGCCGCTCGAAGCGCCTGGAAGTGAGCAAGGGCGCGGTCGTGTCCTATGTCCACAATGCGCAGGCGCCGGGCATGGGCAAGATCGGCGTGCTCGTCGCGCTCGAGTCCGAGGCGTCGGACGAGGTGCTGCAGTCGCTCGGCAAGCAGCTGGCGATGCACATCGCGGCCGCGTTCCCCAAGGCGCTGAACGAAGCGGACCTGGACGAGGCCGAGATCGAGCGCGAGCGCGCGATCGCGACTGAGAAGGCCGCCGAGTCGGGCAAGCCCGCCGACATCATCGCGAAGATGGTCGAGGGCGGCATCGCCAAGTACCGCAAGGAGCATGCGTTGGTCAGCCAGCTGTTCGTGATGGACGGCAAGACCAAGATCAGCGACGTGGTGGCCAAGGCTGGCAAGGACGCCGGCGCGACCATCGTGCTGAAGGACTATGTCCGCTTCCAGCTGGGCGAGGGCATCGAGAAGGAAGCGTCCGACTTCGCCGCCGAAGTCGCGGCGGCCTCGGGCGTGCCGCAGGCCAAGCCGGCGGCGTAACGGCTCGCGTCCGCCTGTCCGGGCGGAACGGCTGAACTTAGGGGCGGGGGTGGCTTTCGGGCCACCTCCGCCCTTTGCTTGTGGGTCGTGGTTCGGGCGGAGGCGGAAAGAAAGATGGTCGCGGGAAGCCGAGAAGGAAAATTCGTGTTGTTCTCTTTCCCACCTCCTGTTCCCCGGCGAAGGCCGGGGCCCAGTTGGAAAGGTGGTTGCAACGGAGCAATGCCCATCGTCACCATCGTCCCCCAACTGGGCCCCGGCCTTCGCAAGGCAGGAGGAAGAAAGAAGAGGCGCGCTTCCTCCTGCACCGATTCATCACATCACCGCCCGCACGCGAGCATCGCGAAGCGGTTGCCCCGCCAGCGGTGCGCGCCTAAGGTCCGCGCCGCTTCCACCCCCGACAAATCGAGACGCATGACCGCACCGCGCTACAACCGTATCCTGCTGAAACTCTCGGGCGAGGTCCTGATGGGCGAAGGTGGCCTGGCCATCGATCCCGTCGTCACCGCCCGCGTCGCGCAGGAGATCGCCGACGTCCGCGCCCAGGGTTATGAACTCTGCATCGTCGTCGGCGGCGGCAACATCTTCCGTGGCCTGTCCGCCGCCGCCAAGGGCATCGAGCGGGCGACCGCCGACTATATGGGCATGCTGGCGACCGTGATGAACGCGCTGGCCGTGCAGAACGCGCTGGAGCAGATCGGCGTCGACACCCGCGTCCAGTCGGCGATCCCGATGGCCAGCGTCTGCGAGCCGTTCATCCGCCGCCGCGCCGAGCGCCATCTGGAAAAGGGCCGCGTGGTGATCTTCGCCGCCGGCGTCGGCTCGCCCTTCTTCACCACCGACTCGGGTGCCGCGCTGCGCGCCGCCGAGATGAAGTGCGACGCGCTGTTCAAGGGCACCAGCGTCGACGGCGTCTATGACGCCGATCCGAAGAAGGTGCCGACGGCGACCCGCTACGACACCGTCAGCTTCAACCGGGTGCTGTCCGACGACCTGAAGGTCATGGACGCATCCGCCGTGGCATTGTGCCGCGACAACAACATCCCCATCGTCGTCTTCAACATCCGCGAACATGGCAATTTCGCTGCCGTGCTGTCGGGGAATGGCATTTCGACGACCGTACAGACCCAGGAGAACAAGTGATGGCTGCCTATGACAAGGCCGATATCCAGCGCCGCATGACCGGTGCCGTCGAATCGCTGCGCCACGATCTGGGCGGCCTGCGCACCGGCCGCGCCTCGACCACCCTGCTCGATCCGGTGACGGTCGAGGTCTATGGCAGCCATATGCCGCTCAGCCAGGTCGCGACCGTGTCCGCGCCCGAGCCGCGGATGCTGTCGGTGCAGGTCTGGGACAAGTCGAACGTCAGCCCCGTCGAAAAGGCGATCCGCTCGGCCGGCCTCGGCCTCAACCCGATCAACGACGGCCAGACGCTGCGCCTGCCCATCCCCGATCTGACCGAGGAGCGCCGCAAGGAGCTGGCCAAGCTGGCCAGCCAATATGCGGAAAAGGCCCGGATCGCCGCGCGCAACGTGCGTCGCGACGGCATGGACAGCCTGAAGGCCGACGAGAAGAAGAACGTGTTCGGCGAGGACGAGCGCAAGCGCCACGAGACCGAGCTGCAGAAGATCACCGACGCCACGATCGCCGACATCGATTCGGTGTCGTCGTCGAAGGAGAAGGAAATCCTGGGCAAGTGATCGCGGCGACGCGTCTCTCCGGTCGCGGCCCGATGGCGGCGGGGGCGGGGGCATGAGCACCGCGCCCGCGCTCGCCGTCGTGCCGCATGGCGCGGCGGTGCCGCGCCATGTCGCCATCATCATGGACGGCAATGGCCGCTGGGCCAAGCAGCGCCATCTGCCGCGCCTGGCCGGGCACAAGGCGGGGGTGGAGGCGGTGCGCCGCGTTACCCGCGCCGCCCGCGCCATGGGGATCGAGGCGCTGACGCTCTACGCCTTCTCCTCGGAGAATTGGCGGCGGCCGGCACAGGAAGTGGGCGACCTGATGGGGCTGTTGCGCCTCTTCATCCGCTCCGACCTGGCCGAGCTGGCGCGCGAGAATGTCCGGTTGCGCGTGATCGGCGACTACCGCGCCTTTACGCCCGACCTGGTGAAGCTGGTCGATGACGCCATCGCGCGGACGGCGGGCAATAGCGGCCCGCTGCTGGTGATCGCGCTCAATTACGGCGCGCAGGCCGAACTGGCGGCGGCGGCCCGGCGCGCGGCGGCGAAGCTGCCGGCCGATCAGATCGACGAGGCCGCGATCGCGGCCGAGCTGGAGACGGCGGAACTGCCGCCGCTCGACCTGATCATCCGCACTTCTGGCGAGCAGCGCTTGTCCAATTTTCTTTTGTGGCAAGCGGCGTATGCCGAACTCCTGTTCGTCGACACGCTCTGGCCGGATTTCGATGGCGAGGCGCTGGCGGAGGCGGTAGCGGTGTTCGGGCGACGCCAACGCCGTTTTGGAGGCTTGTGACCCCGATCCCCGATCTGCCGCCAGGCCTGCTGCCCGACACACCCGATTCGAAGCTGCGGACTCCTTCCAACCTGCGGCTGCGCATGATCGCCAGCGTCGCGATGATCGCGGTGGCGATGCTCGCGCTGGTGCTGGGCGGGATCGCCTTCTGGCTGCTGACCGTGGTGGTCGCCCTGTTCATGATGGCCGAATGGGCCGATCTGACCGGCGTCGATGCCCGGGCCAAGCGCATGGGCCAGTTCGCGCTCAGCGTGCCGCTGGCCGTGATGGCGCCAGCCTCCCTGGTGCTGGAGGTCCACGACTTCTTCTCGCTGGGTTTGCTGTTCGGCGCCGCCTTCTTCCTGGTGATCGTCACCGGCAAGCGGCAACTGGCGCTCGGCACCCTTTATTGCGGATTGCCGGTGCTGGCGCTGGTCGCGCTCCGGCGGCACGAGGACGGGCTGGTCTATGCGCTTTGGGCGATGGCGCTGGTCTGGGCGACCGATATCGGCGCGTTCTTCGCGGGGCGCACGATCGGCGGGCCGAAGCTCGCGCCGCGGATCAGTCCGGCCAAGACCTGGTCGGGCCTGATCGGTGGCGTCACGCTGGCGACCCTGTTCGCGGCGGCGATGCACGGGGCGTATGACCTGCCCTGGCGGCTGGTCGCGGCGACCCCGCTGCTGGCGGTGCTGGCGCAGATGGGTGATCTATATGAAAGCGCGCTCAAGCGTCGTGCCGGCGTCAAGGATTCGGGGCATATCCTGCCCGGCCATGGCGGCGTGATGGACCGGCTGGACGGCGTGGTGCCGACTGCGCCGGTCGCGGCGCTGCTCGTGATCCTGCCGCAGTTCCTGTCATGAAGACCGTCTCCATCCTGGGTGCGACCGGCTCGATCGGCACATCGACGCTCGACCTGGTCGAACGCGAGCCGGACCGGTTCCGCGTCCGCGCGCTGACCGCCAATTGCGACGTCGCCAAACTGGCCGCCGCCGCCCGGCGCACCCATGCCGAACTGGCGGTCGTCGCGGACGAACGCTGCCTGCCCGCCCTGCGCGAGGCGCTGGCCGATACCGATATCGAGGTCGCCGGTGGCCGCGCGGCGGTGATCGAGGCGGCGGCGCGGCCGGTCGACTGGACCATGGCGGCGATCGTCGGCTGTGCGGGGTTGGAGCCGGTCATGGCCGCGGTCGCGCAAGGCACGACGGTGGTGCTCGCCAACAAGGAGCCGCTGGTATCGGCGGGCGAGGTGATCCTGGCTTATGCCGCGGCGCATGGGGCGACGCTGCTGCCCTGCGACAGCGAGCATAATGCGATCTTCCAGTGCCTGGCGGGACAAGACATGGCCGATGTCCGCCGCATCATCCTGACCGCCAGTGGCGGGCCCTTCCGTGCCGCCACGCTCGACGCGATGCGCGCGGTGACGCCGGCGCAGGCGGTGGCGCATCCGAATTGGTCGATGGGAGCGAAAATCTCCGTCGACAGCGCGACGATGATGAACAAGGGGCTGGAACTGATCGAGGCGGCACGGCTGTTCCCGATCGATCCCGACCGGATCGAGATCGTCGTCCATCCCCAGTCGGTGATCCACAGCCTGGTCGAATATCGCGACGGCTCGACGCTGGCGCAGCTCGGTCCCTCGGACATGCGGGTGCCGATCGCGCACTGCCTGGCCTGGCCCAAGCGGATGGCGACGCCGATGGCGCCGCTCGACCTGGTGGCGATCGGCCGGCTGGAGTTCGAGGCGCCCGATCCGGTCCGCTTCCCGGCGCTGGCGCTGGCGCGCGCGGCGCTCGATGCGGGTGGGGCGCGACCGGCGATCCTGAACGCCGCGAACGAGGTGGCGGTGGCGGCCTTCCTGGCCGGGCGGATCGGCTTCCTCGAAATTGCCGCAATCGTATCGGATACGCTGGATCGCTACGACCCGCCTGCGCCGGCGACGCTCGACGCGGTGCTCGCGATCGATGCCGAGGCGAGAAGGCAGGCGACGGCAGGCCTGAAGGATGCTGCAGCTTGATCGATGCCCCTGGTATCCCCCTGACCCTGATCGCCTTCGTGGCGGTGATCGGCCCGCTCGTGTTCATCCACGAAATGGGTCATTATCTCGCCGGCCGCTGGTTCGGGATCAAGGCGGAGGCCTTCTCGATCGGGTTCGGCCGCGAGGTGGCGGGCTGGACCGATCGGCGCGGGACCCGCTGGAAGCTCGGCTGGCTGCCGCTCGGCGGCTATGTGAAGTTCGCGGGTGACATGAACCCGGCCAGCCAGCCCAGCGCCGAATGGCTGTCGCTGCCGCCCGAGGAGCGGAGCCGCACCTTCCAGGCCAAGCCGGTGTGGCAGCGCGCGATCGTGGTCGCGGCGGGGCCTTTGGTCAATTTCCTGGCGGCGATCCTGATTCTGGCGGGCTTCGCCTATCTCTATGGCGTGCGCACCGCGCCGCCGGTGGTGGGCGCGGTGGTGCAGGGCAGCCCGGCCGCCGCCGCCGGCCTTGCCCCCGGTGATCGCATCCTGTCGATCAACGGCCGGCAGATGGACGATTTCGGCGACCTGGCCCAATATGCGATCCTGCGGCCCGGCGCGACCGTCACCGCCATGGTGGTGCGGGGCGGCGGCGAGGCGGCGGCACGGCCGCTGACCCTGAGGATCGGCGAGACGCGGCAGAGCGACCGGTTCGGCAACCAGTTCCGCATCGGCCGACTCGGCATCGCCAGCCCGCCCGCGCACTATGAACCGGTGTCGCTGCTGCGGGCACCCGTCGAGGGCGCGTCGCAGGTGGTGGCGATCGTCCGCTCGACCATCGATACGCTGGGCCAGATCATCACCGGCCGCCGCTCGGTCGACGAACTGGGCGGCCCGCTCCAGATCGCCAAGGTATCGGGCGAGCAGATGTCGCTCGGCTGGCCCGCCTTTGTCTGGCTGATCGCGATGGTGTCGATCAATCTGGGGTTCATCAATCTTCTGCCAGTGCCGATGCTGGATGGCGGCCATCTGTTCTTCTATGCGATCGAGGCGGTGCGGCGACGCCCGGTCGGTCCGGCGGCGCAGGAATGGGCGTTTCGCGGTGGTCTGGCGGCGCTGTTGGCCCTGATGGTCCTGGTGACCTTCAACGATCTGGGCAAGTTCGGCCTGTGGCGCGGTATCGCCGGCTTGATCGGGTGACCGGACTCGGGCAGGGGCCGCAACGGCCGGGGGTCGCTTTTCTGTTTTCTCGGGGTGGGTGCGTGACGAATAACGGTTCCAAGGTCGCAGCGATCGGCGCGACGCTGCTGGCGACGACCATGCTGGCCGGCACGCCGGTGCTGGCGCAACGGGCCCCGGCCCAGCCGCGTGGGGCTGCCGCCCGCGAGGCGCAGGGCCCGCGCGTCTCGATCCCGCAGGGCACGCCCGCCGCGCCGCAGGCGGTCGCTCCCGACGCCGCCGGCACCATCAAGTCGCTGCGCGTCGAGGGTTCCCAGCGGATCGAGCCGGAAACGGTGCTGTCCTACACCAAGCTGCGTGTCGGCATCCCCTATACGGCGGAGACGCTCGACCAGGCGCTGAAGGATCTGCAGGCGTCCGAGCTGTTCGCCGACTTCTCCATCTCGGGCGTCGAGACGGGCAATATCGTCCTGCGCATCCGCGAGAACCCGATCATCAACCGGGTGATCCTGGAGGGCAACAAGGCGATCAAGAGCGACAAGATCCAGAAGGAGATCAAGCTCGCGCCCCGCCAGATCTTCACGCGGACGGCGGTGCGCGCCGACGTGTCGCGGATCATCGAGCTGTATCGTCGCCAGGGTCGTTTCGCCGCCGTGGTCGAGCCGAAGATGGTCAGCCTCGACCAGAACCGCGTCGATATCGTGTTCGAGATCACCGAGGGCGCAAAGTCCAAGGTCCGCCAGATCAACATCCTGGGCAATGAGAAGTTCAGCGACGACGAGCTGCGCGGGCAGATGGCGACCAAGCAGTCGCGCTGGTTCCGCTTGCTGTCGTCGAACACCAGCTACGACCAGGACCGGCTGAACTACGACCAGCAGAAGCTGCGGCAATTCTACCTGACCCAGGGCTATGCCGATTTCCGCGTTACCTCGGCGGTGGCGGAGCTGACCCCGGACAAGCGCGACTTCATCATCACCTATGTGGTCGAAGAGGGGAAGCGCTACAAATTCGGCGACGTGACCGTCGACAGCGAAATCCGCGACTTCGACAACAAGGCGCTGGCCGCTGGCCTGCCGATGAAGAAGGGCGACTGGTACAACGCCAAGATGGTCGAGGACTCGGTCGACAAGCTGAGCCAGACCGCCGGCCTGTTCGGCTATGCCTTCACCGACGTGGAGCCGGAGTTCCAGCGCGATCCCGAGACGCTGACGATGGGGATCAACTTCCACATCGGCCAGGCGCAGCGCACCTATGTCGAGCGGATCGACATCAACGGCAATACGCAGACGCAGGACAAGGTGATCCGCCGCGAGATGCGTCTGGCCGAGGGCGACGCGTTCAACGACTTCCAGATCAAGCGCTCGCAGGACCGCATCAACTCGCTCGGCTTCTTCCAGGACAAGTTCGAGATCAAGCGCAGCCCCGGTTCCGCGCCCGACCGCATCCTGCTCGAAGCGCCGGTGGAGGAGAAGCCGACCGGGCAGCTCCAGCTGTCGGCCGGTTATTCCAGCCTTGAGCGGTTCATCATCCAGGCGAACATCTCGCAGCAGAATTTCCGTGGCAAGGGCCAGGAGCTGCGGCTGGGCGTCAATTACTCCGCCTATTCCAAGTCGATCGAGGCGGGCTTCACCGAACCCTATCTGTTCGACAAGAACATCGCGGTCGGCGTCGATGTGTTCCGGCGCGATTACAACGCGTTCAACTTCACGAACAATGGCGACCGGAACACCACCTACAATCAGGTGTCGACCGGCTTCCAGGTCCGGTCGGGCGTGCCGCTGACGGAATATTGGTCGCTGTCGGGTCGCTATGGCCTGTCCTATGACGAGGTGGGCCTGGACTCGAGCCTGCTCACCAACGGGCAGTGCAATCCGGCGCAGGTCGGGCGCTATCTGTGCGAGCAGCTCGGCAATCGCTGGACCTCGTCGATCGGCACCTCGCTGCTCTACAACAGCCTCAACTCGGGTCTCCGTCCGACCGCCGGGCATAGTCTTTCGTTCAGCGTCGACTTCGCGGGCCTGGGCGGCGACGTCAAATACGTCCGTGGCCAGTTCAAGGGCGCGAAATATTGGGGCTTGGGCAAGGGCTTCGTCTTCTCGACGCTGGGCGAGGGCGGTTACATCCACTCGCTGGAGAAGAGCCGGGGCCCGGGCATCGATCCGGTGCGGATCATCGACCGCTTCTATCTGGGCGAGCCGAACTTCCGCGGCTTCGACATTCGCGGCGTGGGTCCGCGTATCCGCCGGACCAACCTGACCACAGGCGACCCGGCGTCGGGTGCACAGCTTCTGTCGACCCAGCGGAATGACGGGTTCGACGACGCGCTTGGCGGGCGCGCCTATTATCTGGCGCGCGCGGAACTCGAGATTCCGTTGGGTTCGGGTGCGCGTGAGCTCGGCCTGCGGCCGTCCATCTACGCGCAGGTCGGCAGCCTGTTCGGCATCACGCGGCCGATCATCAACCAGACGTTCGATCGCTATATCGATCCCAAGACGGGGCAGCCGGGCGTCAATGCCGATGGTTCGCCGACGTTCCTCGGGCCGCTGACGGGAAGTTACATCGCCACCACCACGGGTTCGAACGGTGCGCCGACGACGATCACCACGACCTGTGCCGCTGGCCTGCCCGATACCAATACCCCGGGAACCTGCATCGGGACCACGCCGAACCAACCAATTCGCGGTACTCCCTATGTGGAGGAGTTCCTCGGCAATTCCGCCAAGCCGCGCCTGACGGTCGGCTTCGGCGTCAACTGGACTTCGCCTTTCGGTCCCTTGCGCATCGATATCGCCAAGGCGCTGATCAAGCAGAAGGGCGACGACAACAAGCTTATCACCTTCAACGTAGGGACGCAGTTCTGATGACCCGTTTCAAGACGCTTCTTCTCGCGGCCGCGCTGGTCGCTCCCGTTGCGGCCCCGGTGGCGGCGCAGGCGCAGACCGTGGCGGTCGCCAATCCCGAGCAGGCGATCGGCGCATCGCGCGCCTGGGCCACCGCCCGCACCCAGATCGAGACGACATACAAGGCGCAGCTCGACCAGGCCGAGGCGCGCCGCCAGGCGGTGGGCAAGGAACTGCAGCCGCTGGTGACCGCGTTCAACACCGCGCGCGCCGCGCCCAACGCCAACCAGGCGTCGCTGCAGCAGCAGGCCACCACGATCCAGACCCGCGAGCAGGCGGCCCAGGCCGAGATCCAGCGCATCACCCTGCCGGCGCAGCGCGCCCAGGCCTATGCGATCGAGCAGATCTCCGCCAAGCTGCCCGACGCGGTGCAGGCCGTGGTGCGCGCGCGCAACGTGTCGATGCTGGTCCGCCCGGACGCGGTGCTGTTCGCCGGCCCGGCCGCCGACGTGACCAGCGCGATCACCACCGAGCTGGATCGCCTGGTCCCGACCGTCAGCGTCACGCCGCCCGCCAACTGGCAGCCGGGCCAACAGCAAGGCGCGTCCGCCGCTGCCGCCCCCGCCGCCGCTCCGGCCGCGCGTCCGGCGCAACCCGCCGGCCGATGAGCGAGACGGAGACGGCCGCCGTGCTCGGCCCGCTGGACGTCACGCGGGTCATGGCGGCGATCCCGCATCGCTATCCGATGCTGCTGGTCGATCGTGTCGAGGAACTGGTCCTCGACACGTCGATCCGCGCGGTAAAGGCGGTGACGATCAACGAGGGCTTCTTCCAGGGCCATTATCCCGGCCGTCCGATCATGCCGGGCGTGCTGATCGTCGAGGCGCTGGCGCAGGCCGCGGGCGTCCTGGCGGTGGAGAGCCTCGGCTTGGCCAATTCGGGCAAGCTCGTCTATTTCATGACGATCGACGGCGTGAAGTTCCGCAAGCCCGTGGAACCCGGCGTCCTCCTCCATCTGGAGGTGCAATTCGTCCAGAAGCGGACGCGCGCCTGCAAGTTCGCCGGCGTCGCCAAGATCGACGGCGCGGTCGTGGCGGAGGCGAACTTCACCGCGATGATCGCCGATCCGCCCGCCGCCTGAGGCCGGACGATCCATCCATTGCCAATTCGGGCGCGTCCGTGTAGGGCGCGCCCTTCTCTTTCAGGCTGGTCGGAACCAGCCATGCCAGGAGCATAGACGATGAAGGCCGATACCCACCCCGACTATCACATGATCAAGGTCCAGATGACGGACGGCACCGTGTACGAGACCCGCTCCACCTGGGGCAAGGAAGGCGACACGATGACGCTGGAAATCGATCCGCTGGCACACCCGGCCTGGACCGGTGGTCGTGGCCAGATGCTGGACGCGGGCGGCCAGGTCGCACGCTTCAACAAGCGTTTCGGCGGCGGTCTCACGCTGCGCAAGTAAGCGCGCGACCGATCCGTTTCGACGGATCGGACCTTGCCGAACAGAGAACGGCCGGCGTCCCCGTGACGCCGGCCGTTTTCGTTCATCGTCGGTCGGCGCCGCAAGATGACGTCGGCATGAAAATTTCGACACCCAGTTACGGGATGCGCGGCGAGGCCGATGTCGCTTGATCGACCGCGATGTCGAATGTTCGCCATAATTCTGCCTGAAAATATTCAGCCATCGTAAAGCTCATGGGACCATCGCAAATTCTGTTGCGTCGGTGCAACACTTTAAAACGTTTATCTGAGGTTCATGCAGCGACTTGGCTTTTCGGTCATTGAGCCTGGCGAGCCCGACAGCGGGTCTCGAAGTATATGGAGTTCTATTATGCGTAAGCGTCTTGCCGTGGCGAGTGTCGCCTGTGTTCTCGTGGCTGCCCCGGCGTTCGCTCAGGAGGTCAATCCGACCTTCACCGGTCCGCGCGTCGAAGCGACGCTGGGTTGGGATCACGTCGCCGCCGGCAGCAACGCGCAGGGCACCGGCGAGTCGCACCGCAACATCGACGGCCTCGTCTATGGCGGTGGCATCGGCTACGACATCGCGACCGCAGGCGGCGTGGTGCTGGGCGCCGAGGGCGAGATCACCGGCTCGACCGCGAAGAGCGACCGCTACGACTATACCCAGGATTTCGGCTATGGCCGGGTGAAGGCGGGTCGTGACCTCTATGCCGGTGTCCGCGCCGGTATCCTCGCCAGCCCGACGACGTTGCTCTACGTCAAGGGCGGTTACACCAATGCCAAGCTGAACGTGCTGGCGGGCAACACCAACACCTCGACCGACACCAGCTTCAAGCTGGACGGCTGGCGCGTGGGCGCGGGTGCCGAGCATGCGCTGAGCAGCAACAGCTATGCCAAGATCGAGTATCGCTATTCGAACTATGGCAGCGGCCGGGTCAACTATTCGGACGGCGGCACCAGCGGCGCGTTCGACGTGGACACCGACCGCCATCAGGTCGTCGCGAGCTACGGCTTCCGCTTCTGATCTGAGGCTCGGATGAGGGGGGGCGGGGCGGTCGAACAGCCGCCCCGCTACTTTTATCGTATACGGTAAGTCGATGCTATCGCTACCAAAAATCTGATAATGCGATTGATTGCGAGGCATCATTCTGAAAAGGTTCCGCCGCGACGTGTCGCGGGATGGCCTTGGCCAGCCCGACGCCCTTATCGTCATCGGAGTAGCCTTTTCATGTCCAGTATCGTCGTCCGCACCCTGTCCGAGCGGGTGTTCGAGATCGTCCGGGAGCAGATCGTGACCGGGCGGTTGGCGACGAACCTGCCGATCCGGCAGGATGCGCTGGCGGCCCAGCTCGGCGTCAGCAAGATTCCGCTGCGCGAGGCGCTGGGCCGGCTGGAGCAGGAGGGCCTGCTCGTCAGCCAGGCCAATCGCGGCTATTTCATCCAGCCCATGTCCGCCGAGCAAGCGGACGAAATCTATGCGATGCGTCTGGCCATCGAACCCGCCGCGGCCGCCCATGCCGCGCTGGTCGCCGATGCTCCGGCGCAGGCCGAGGCGGAGGCGGCGTTCGACCGGTTGGATCGCGCCTTCGGATCGGACCTGGGCGAGATGGCGGTGCGCAACCGCGACTTCCACATCGCGATGGTGAGGCCGGCCAATCGTCCGTTGACCACGCAGATGATCGAGCGGCTGTCGATCCTCGCGGAACGCTATGTCATCGCCCATCTCCAGCCCGCCGGGCGGGAGTCGCGCGCGCATCAGGAGCATCGCGCGCTGCTCGATCTGTGGCTGGCGCGCGACGCGGCGGGGCTGGAGGCGATGCTGGCCCAGCATATCGCCGCGACGCTGACCGACCTGCGCGAGCAATTCGCCGCAGCCTGATCGCGTCAGAGCGGCTGGCCCGCCTGGCAATGGTCCAGTTCGACCGGATCATGGGTGCAGGTGACCGTCACTTCGCCGCGTCGCTCGACCGATAGCCGCCGCAATCGTTCCTGGTTGCGCAGCCGCTGCGTCGCATCGACCTCCATCAACCGCTGATAGGCGCGCAGGCCCGGCGTGCAATGCCGCCGCACCCGCCGCATCTCGCCCCGGTAGAAATAGGCGTCGCCGGCATGGAGCAACCAGCCGCCGTCATCCCGCCGGATCGCCACTCCGGCATGGCCCCAGGTGTGACCGGGCAACGGCACCATCAGGATTTCCGGGGGCAGGCCGTCCAGATCACGCACCGCATCGAAGCCGAACCACGCCTCGCCCCGCGCGCCGTAGCGCCGCCAGTCGCCCACGCCATCGAGTTGCCGGGCCCGCCAGCGGTTGCGCGCGACGATCCCGTGGTGCGGGCCGGTGGCATCATCATATTCGCGCTGCATGACATGGACGGTGGCATGGGGGAAATCGTCCAGCCCGCCAGCATGGTCGAAATCGAGGTGGGTGGCGATGATGTGGCGCACGTCGCTGGCCCGATAGCCCAGCGCCTCGACCTGGCGGATCGCCGTCTCGCGCTCGCGCAGGCGGATGTTGAGCATCAGGCGCCAGGGCAGGGTGATGCGGGGTTCGGGGTGGCGATGCGGATGCGCCACGTCGCGCAGGCCATAGCCGGTATCGACCAGCACCAGCCCATGCGCCTCCGTCTCGATCAACAGGCAGTGGCAGACGAGATGTCCGAGCGGCCCCGCGCTGCGTCCGTCGAACAGTGCGCCGCCCAGCGGACAGTCGGTGCCGCAATTCAGGTGATGGATATGCATGTCGAACTCTCTGCGACCATGCGCGTAGAACGTCCGTCGCGGACCCGCGTGTCCGGCCAAACTATCTGAGCGAGGTCAGCAAGCTGCGGCAGGAACATGGGCAAGCCGCACGCCATGCGGCTTGCCCGGCATTGCTTAGCGTCCTATCTATCCGCGATGACGACGAGGCGATCCGCCAAAGAGCGGCGGCTCGCGACTGGCCTGGTGCCGGTGGCGCGCGCCTACCGCCAGCACCTCGACCGCGAACTGGCGGGCCTGTCGCTGTCGCATTCGACCGCGCTGGCGGTGATGTTGCTCGGCCGGATGGCGGACGGCGTGCGTCAGGGCGCGCTGGCCGAGCGGCTCGGCGTCGAGGGGCCGACCATGGTGCCGCTGGTCGAACGGATCGAGCGGGCCGGGTTGGTCGAGCGGCGTCCCGATCCCGTCGATCGCCGCGCCAAGACGCTGCATCTGACCCCGGCCGGGCACGACCTGGCGATGCGGGCGGAGGAGCGGTCGGTCGCGGTGCGCGCCCGGGTCTTCGCCGGGATCGACGACGCGGCGCTCGACGCCGCCATCCAGGTGATCGAGCGGCTGCAACAGGCGCTCGACGGGGCGGACCCGGCATGAGCGGCCGCCGAATGGCAAAGGAGTCCGGGCGCTGAATCTGATCGATCGTCTACGTCCGCGCCGGCGCGGCATCGCCTCGGTCCATGCCGAGATGCGCGACGGCATCGTGCCCGCCGCCAATGGCGTCGCCCAGACGCCCGAACATGATCCGGTCGAGCCGCCTAGCCGCAACTATCGCACCGTCGCGCTGATCATCGCCTGCGCGATGTTCATGGAGAATCTCGACGCGACCGTGCTGGCGACCGCGCTGCCGACCATGGCACGCGATTTCGGCGTGCGCGCGCCGGAGATGAGCATCGCGCTCACTTCCTATCTGCTGGCGCTGGCCGTGTTCATCCCGGCCTCGGGCACGATGGCGGACCGCTATGGCGCGAAGCTGGTGTTCCGGCTGGCGATCGTCCTGTTCATGTGCGGCTCGCTGGCGTGCGGCCTGTCGCCGACGCTGCCGATGATGGCGGCGGCGCGTTTCGTCCAGGGGATCGGCGGCGCGATGATGATGCCGGTCGGGCGGCTGGTGCTCCTTCGGTCGGTGGCCAAGCGCGACATGGTGTCGGCCATGTCCTGGCTGATCATGCCCGCCCTGATTGGGCCGATCGTCGGACCGCCGGTGGGCGGTTTCATCGTCACCTATCTCGACTGGCGCTGGATCTTCTGGCTCAACCTGCCGATCGGCGTGCTGGGCGTGATCCTGGTCGGGCGCTTCATCGCCGACATCCGGGAGACGGATGCGCATCCCTTCGACCCGGTTGGCTTCCTGCTCTCGGGCGTCGCGCTCGGTTGCCTGTTGTTCGGCTTCGAGATGGCGAGCCGGGCGGGCGGCGGCGTGGTGGCGGCGCCACTGATCGGGATCGGACTGGTGGCCGGATGGTTCTACCTGCGCCACGCCCGCCGCGTCGCCCATCCGATCCTCGACCTGTCGCTGCTGCGCGTGCCGACCTTCCGCCTGTCGGTCATGGGCGGATCGCTGACCCGGATCACCCAGGGCGCGCAACCCTTCCTGTTGCCGCTGATGATGCAGATCGGCTTCGGCATGAGCGCGGCTCAGAGTGGCCTGATCACCGTGGCGACCGCGATCGGATCGTTCGGGATGAAGGGCGTCGCCCGGCGCATCCTGCGCCGCTTCGGCTTCCGCTCCAGCCTGATCGTGATCGGCGTGCTGTCGGCGTGCAGCTATGCGCTGTGCGGCCTGTTCCGGCCGGACTGGCCGGTGGCGGCGATGTTCGCGGTGTTGGTGGTATCCGGCTTCCTCATGTCCTTCCAGTTCACTGCCTACAACACGATCGCCTATGACCAGATCGACAAGCGGCGGATGAGCGTGGCGACGAGCTTCTACGCCACCTTCCAGCAATTGATGCTGTCGCTGGGCATCTGCGTCGCGGCGCTGGTGCTGCATCTGTCGATGCTGGCGCGGGGCCATGTGCGGCCGGCCTTTCCGGATTTCACCACCGCCTTCTTGGCGGTCACCGCGATCTCGCTCACGGCGCTCTTCGTCAATCGCCGTTTCGCCCCCGATGCGGGTGCGGAGATGAGCGGCCGGCAGTAACGGACCAGTATAGTCAGCAATGATGACGTAATAATCGGCCTTGCCGGCAAGAGTAGTCCATGTTCTTGCGACATGACAGATTCTTCATGCAAATGACGGGAGCGATGTCGCCGGCACCGGGTTCTGCACCCACCCGATGGGATGACGGTGCCGATGCGTTTCCCTGCCTGCCAAGACCCGTGCGTCGCGCCGTCTTCGGTCGCCTGCTTGCATTTGCCTTGCGCGCGTCGCCGGGCGAGGAGCCGGCGGACCCGGCCGGTGATCGACCGAACTGAACGGAGGACTGTGCCATTCGTACCGCTCGATCCCGCGCCCATGCGGCGACCGTCGCATGATCCTGGCAACGGGGGCGACCTGGGGCATCTGCGCCCTGTCGACGGCGGGCGTGATCGCGCGACCGTTCCGCTGGCCGGAGGCGATCTGGGCGGTGGCGGGAGCCGCGCTGCTGCTGCTGCTGGGGCTGATGCCGCCCGGTGCCGCGCTCCATGCGGTGGGCGAGGGGATGGACGTCTATCTCTTCCTGATCGGCATGATGCTGCTGAGCGAGACGGCGCGGCAACAGGGGCTGTTCGACTGGGTGGCGGCGACGGCGGCGATCCATGCGCGCGGGTCGACACCGCGCCTGTTCCTGCTGGTCTATGCGACCGGCATCGTCACCACCAGCTTCCTGTCCAACGACGCGACCGCCGTGGTGCTGACCCCCGCCGTCTATGCGGCCGCGCGCAAGGCCAAGGCCGATCCGTTGCCGCTGCTGTTCGCCTGCGCGCTGATCGCCAATGCCGCCAGCTTCGTGCTGCCCATCTCCAACCCGGCCAATCTGGTGCTCTATGGCGGGCATATGCCGGCGCTGGGTGCCTGGTTCGGCTCGTTCGCGCTGCCGTCGCTGGCGGCGATCGTCGTGACCTTCCTGGCGTTGCGCTGGGCGGAGCGGTCGCGGATCGCGGGCGACTGCACGTCGGATGTCGAGCGGACGCCGCTGACCGGCGGCGGGCGCGCGGCGCTGGCGGGGATCGTCGGCACGGCGGGGCTGCTGCTCCTGGTGTCGGCGCTCGACCGGCCGCTCGGCCTGCCGACCGCGCTGGCCGGCGTCGCGACGACGCTGGCGGTGGCGATGCTGGGGCGGCGTTCGCCGCTCGGCGTGGTGCGCGACGTGTCGTGGAGCGTGCTGCCGCTGGTCGCGGGTCTGTTCGTGCTGGTCGAGGCGCTGGACCGGACCGGGGTGATCGGCATGATCGCCGCCGCCCTGCGCGATGCGGCGACGGCGGACCCGGCGCGCGCGGCCGTCACCTCGGGCACGATTCTCGCCTTCGGGTCGAACCTGGTCAACAACCTGCCCGCCGGGCTGATCGCCAGTACCGCCGTGGCGCAGGCGCATCCGCCCCGGCTGGTCGTCGACATGCTGCTGATCGCGGTCGATCTGGGGCCGAACCTGTCGATCACCGGCTCCCTCGCCACGATCCTGTGGCTCCAAGCGATCCGGCGCGAAGGGGAGGATGTCGACTTCCTCCGTTTTCTGAAGGTGGGCGCGGTGACGATGATCCCGGCGCTCGCCGCCGCCTTCGCCGCGCGACTGCTGATCGGCTGACCGTTTCCGGCTTCTCCCCCTGTTCGAAGGATTTGTGATGGCGACCGCTTCCGCAACGCTCCGCTCCGGCGGCGCGGCCCCCCATCCCAGGCCGCCGGGCCGTACGCTCGACGCGCTCAACTTCTTCCTGGCGGACGTGCGCGATGGCCTGGGGCCGTATCTGGCCATCTACCTGCTCGCGGTGCGGGGCCCGGCGCATGGCTGGAACGAGGCGACGGTCGGCATGGTGCTGACCATCGCCGGGCTGGTCGGGCTGATCGCGCAGACCCCCGCCGGCGGGCTGATCGACCGCAGCCGCAACAAGCCGCGCATCGTCATCGCCGCCGCCCTGCTGGTGACGCTCAGCAGCCTGTCCCTGCCCATCGTCTCCGGCTTCACCGCCGTCACCATCGGCCAGTCTGTCGCGGCGGCGGCGGGGGCGGTGTTCGCGCCGGCCATTTCCGCCATCACGCTGGGTCTGGTCGGCCCCAAGATGTTCGCCAAGCGGGTCGGCCGCAACGAGGCGTTCAACCATGCCGGCAATGCGGTGTCGGCGGCGCTCGCGGGGCTGCTGGCGTGGAAGTTCGGGCCCGTGGTCGTCTTCTGGCTGATGGCGGGGCTGACCGTGGCGAGCGTGTTCACGGCGATGCGGTTGCGCAACGCGGATATCGACAATGCGGTCGCGCGCGGCCTGGACTGCGAGCCGGAAGAGGGGTGCGAGGAACCCAGCGGCTGGCGGGTCGTGCTCGAGAACCGGCCGCTACTGATCTTCGCGGTCATCGCCTTCCTATTCCACCTCGCCAATGCGGCGATGCTGACCTCGGTCAGCCAGTTGCTATCGCGCACCGTCGGCAAGGACCAGGCCACGTCCCTGACCGCCGCCTGCATCGTCGCGGCGCAGGCGGTGATGGTGCCGGTCGCGATCCTGGTCGGCCGCCATGCCGAACGCTGGGGGACCAAGCCGATCTTCCTCACCGGCTTCGCCTTCCTGGCGGCGCGCGGGGCGCTCTACACGGTCTCGAACGATGCCTGGTGGCTGGTCGGCGTGCAGGCGCTGGACGGCGTGGGCGCGGGCATCTTCGGCGCGCTGTTCCCGGTGGTGATCGCCGACCTGACCAAGGGATCCGGTCGGTTCAACGTCGCGCAGGGGGCAGTGGCGACGACCCAGGGGCTGGGGGCGGCCCTGTCGGCGACGCTGGCCGGGTCGATCATCGTTGCGGCGGGCTATACCGCCAGCTTCCTGACGCTCGCCGCCATCGCCGGGGCCGGGCTGATCCTCTATCTGGTGGCGATGCCGGAGACGAAGCGGAAATAGGCGCGGATCAGCGGCGAAGCTGGCTCTGCGGGTCGACCGGGGTGCGGCCCTTGCGCAGTTCGAAATGCAGCTCGGGCTGGTCGGCGAAGCCGGTATCGCCCGACAGGCCGATCACCTGTCCGCGAGTCACGCTCTGTCCGCGCGTGACCAGCAGCTTGGCGGCATGGCCATAGACGCTGGTCCAGCCATCGCCATGCTTGATGATGATCAGGCCGCCCAGCGCCGCGATGCCGTCGCCGGCATAGGCGACGACCCCGGCCGCGGTCGCGCGGATCGGCGTGCTCAGCGGCACCGCGATCTTGATGCCGTCGTTACGCTCGCCGCTGCGTCCCGGCCCGAAGCGGCGGACGACCCGCCCGTCGACCGGCCAGAGGAAGCCGCCGCCGGCCAGTTGCCTGGGCGGCGCGACGGGCACGGTGGCGGGCAGGGGCTTTTTGGGCCGGGCGACGGGCCTGGCGGGTGCGGCATACTTCGCCAGCGCCGGCTCGCCGCCGGTCAGGATGTCGTCGACATCGAGCTGGAAGGCGGCGGCGCGCTCGGCGGCGCGGCTGCCCGGCGCGGCGGCGGCCTCCGGGATCAGGATGCGCTGGCCCGCGCGCAACACATAGGGTTCCTCCAGCGCGTTGGCGGCGACGATGCGCGACCATTCGACGCCATAGGCGCGGGCGATGGCGATGCCGGTCTGGCCGGTGCGGACCAGGTGGTAGCGGCCGGCGGGAATGGTCAGCCTCTGCCCGACCCGGACGACATAGGCGGGCGCGGCGATGCCATTGGCGCGCGCGATCGCATCCACGCCGGCACCCGTCCGTTCGGCGATGCCGCGCAACGTGTCGCCCGGCCGGACGACATAGGTGGACGCATCGACGATCCGCGCATCCGCCTCGACCGGCCGCGCTTCCCAGAGCGGGCGGACGGCCGCACCCGGCACCGCGACGCGGGTGACGGGCCGGGTCGGCGATCGGCCTTGCGCCGCGACGGCCTCGTCATGCGGGGTGAAGTCGGTGGTCGGTGGGTTCCGGTCGACCGGCGGCGGCGGTGCGGGCCGACCGTAATCGTTGGGCGGTTCCATCCGGGGGATGCAGCCGCCCAGCATCAGCGCCGTCGCCGCCACCACCGCTCGCCGCATCGCCATCCTCCTACGCGTACACCGCGCGCAGCATATCGAGCGAGGCGCGATGCGTCATGTCCACCTGCAACGGCGTCACCGACACATAGCCCTCGGCCGAGGCGTCCAGGTCCGTCTCGCCGGTGACGGTCAGCGGCACGCGGTCCATCGCCAGCCAGTAATAGGGGAAGCCGCGCGGATCGCTGCGCTTCTCCATCCGCGCCCGGCCATAGTCGCGCAGGCCCTGCGGCACGATGCGCACGCCCCGGACCTGATCGGGGGCGACCGGCGGGAAGTTGATGTTGACCATCGTCCGGGGGGACCATTCGGCGTCGAGCAGCGGCCGCAGCACCCGCTCGCCCCACGCCTCGGCGGTGGCGAAGGACACGCGCTCGCCGGGGGCATGGTCGGGATAGCGCTGGCTGAGCGCAACCGAGCGGATGCCGGCCAGCGCCCCCTCCATCGCGGCGGAGACGGTGCCCGAATAATGCACGTCCTCGCCCAGGTTCGCGCCGCGATTGACGCCCGACAGGATCAGGTCGGGCCGGCCGTCCTTCATCACCTCGGTCAGCGCCATCATCACCGCGTCGGTCGGCGTGCCGGTCACCGCGAACCGCTTCCCGCCGAAGCGCTTCAGGCGCATCGGCCGGGTCAGCGTCAGCGAGCGGCCGGTGCCCGACTGTTCCTCGATCGGCGCGACCACGGTGACATCGTCGGAGAGGGTGGCGGCGATCGCCTCCAGCACAGCCATGCCGGGCGCGTGGATGCCGTCGTCATTGGTCAGCAGGATGCGCATCAGCGGGCCGGCTCCAGCAGTTCGAGGCCGCCCATATAGGGGCGCAGGGCCGCGGGCACGACGACCGAGCCGTCCGCCTGCTGGTAGTTCTCGACCACCGCGACCAGGGTGCGACCGACCGCCAGGCCGGAGCCATTGAGCGTATGGACGAAGCGCGGGGCCTTCTCACCCTCCGCCCGGAAGCGCGCGTTCATCCGCCGCGCCTGGAAGTCGCCGCAGGTCGAACAGCTCGAAATCTCGCGATAGCGCTGCTGGCCCGGCAACCACACTTCCAGGTCGTAGGTCCGCAGCGAGGTGAAGCCCATGTCGCCGGTGCACAGCTTCATCCGGCGATAAGGCAGGTCGAGCGCCTCCAGAACGCCCTCGGCGGCGCGGGTCATCCGTTCGTGCTCCGCATCCGAGGCGTCGGGCGGGGTGATCGCCACCATCTCGACCTTCTCGAACTGGTGCTGGCGGATCAGGCCGCGCGTGTCGCGGCCCGCCGCACCCGCTTCCGACCGGAAACAGGCGGTGAGCGCGGCGAAGCGCAGGGGCAGGTCCGCTTCGCTGAGGATCTGCTCGCGGACGATGTTGGTCAGCGACATCTCGGCGGTGGAGATCAGCCAGCGGCCATCCGTGGTGCGGAACAGGTCCTCGGCGAACTTGGGCAACTGCCCGGTGCCGAACGCCACCTCGTCGCGCACCAGAAGCGGCGGCGCGACCTCCTCGAAGTCGAAGTCGTTGACCAGCCGGTCGAGCATGAACTGGCCGAGCGCTCGGCTGAGCCGCGCCATCGGGCCGCGCAGCAGCGTGAAGCGCGCGCCGGCCAGCGCCACGCCGGTATCGAAGTCCATGCCCAGCGCCGGGCCGATCGCGTCATGTTCGCGCACCGGGAAGTCGAACGCGCGCGGGTTGCCCCAGTTCTTCTCCTCGACATTGCCGTCCTCGTCCGCGCCCTCGGGCACGTCGGCGGCGGGCAGGTTGGGGATGGCGGCGAGTCGAGCGTCCAGTTCGGCGGCGGTGGCGCGTTCCTCCTCCTCCAGCTGCGGCAGGCGGTCCTTGAGCGCGGCGACCTCTGCCATCAGGCCTTGCGCCCGCGCCTCGTCCTTCTGCGCCTTGGCCTGGCCGATCTGCTTGGACAGGTCGTTGCGGCGGGTTTGCGCCTCCTGCGCGGCGGCGATGGTGGCGCGGCGGCGCTCGTCGAGCGCGAGCAGTTCGGCGGCGGCGGGAGCGAGGGAGCGGCGCGCCAGCGCGGCGTCGAAGGCAGCGGGGTCGTCGCGGATCAGGCGGATGTCGTGCATGGCCGGGCTATGGCGGGCGGGGCCGGACCGCGCAACCCGTGCCGCCGCGCGCGCGTTACCCGACCGACAACAAGCCGATAGAGGAGATAGCGATGCAGGTTCCCCATAACGCGTTCGTGCTGGTGGTGGATGGCCGCAAGAGCCTGTTCTTCCGTAACGAGGGGGATGCGGAGCACCCGAACCTGAAGGTCGAGCATGCGGAGGAACACGTCAATCCGCGCGACGGCGAGCAGAAGACCGATGCGGCCGGCAGCGCGCGTTCGACCCAAAGCGGCGCGGGTGCGCCGCCGATCGCGCAGGGCGGATCGAATCAGGCCGGCGGCGGCGGGCAGGGCGCGCAATTCGCACCCTCGCGCGGGTCGTTCGAGGAAACCGACTATCACCAGCAGGAGGAGGACCGGTTCGCCGCCGAAACCGCCGACATGCTGCGACGCCGGGCGCTCGCCAACAAGTTCGAGTCGCTGATCGTGGTCGCACCGCCCAAGACGCTGGGCGAATTGCGCAAACATTACCACAAGGAGGTCAGCGGCCGGCTGGTCGGCGAACTGGCCAAGGATCTGACGGGCCATCCGGTCGACCAGATCGAGCAAGCTCTCATGAACGCCTGACATCGTCCTCACTGGACCGATCGTGAGGGACCGCCGGGGCCGCCCATGCCCCGGAGGTCTCTTGTTGTCGGCATGATGTGACGCCGGGCCGGCAAGGCTCGCGATGGTCCCGGCGCGGGCGATCATCGATCAGGATCAATAACCTGGACGCTCCCCGTCGATCCATTTCGGATACGGATGTGCCAAATCCGGGCGGAATGGACGCTTCATTCCGGTAAAGCGTGGTTTCTACGCAACAATCCTGTCAAAACCATATCGGGGACAGTGGAACGGTTGCTTGTGACACGACCTTCACGAAGCTATAGGCCGCATCATCTGGGGGTGGCCCGGCGGGTAAGAGACGGTGACAATCCGCTCCGCTTCAGGGCCGTAGGGAGATCGGTATGGCGACGGTGTTGAATCGCGTTGACGACCATTCCACTGGCCACATGGTGGCCAATGACGACGGCTATCGCCCGACGGCGGACGAGCCGTTCATGAATCCCCGACAGCAAGCCTATTTCCGCAAGAAGCTGAACCAGTGGAAAGAGGCGATCCTGATGGAGTCGCAGGGAACGCTGTCGCAGCTTCAACTCGACTCGCTGCGCGAATCCGACCTGACCGACCGGGCGTCGAGCGAAACCGACTGGTCGATCGAACTGCGCACCCGCGATCGCCAGCGCAAGCTGATCAGCAAGATTGAGGCGGCGCTGCGGCGGATCGACGAGGGCGAATATGGCTATTGCGAGGTGACCGGTGAGCCGATCAGCCTGGCACGGCTGGAGGCCCGGCCGATCGCGACCATGACCGTCGAGGCGCAGGAGCGTCATGAGCGTCACGAGAAGGTGTCGCGCGAAGATTGAGATCTTCCGAGCGCGGCTGCTTGCGAGCTGCCGGCTTTCTACCTCCCATATCGGGGCGGCGACCTATGGGTTTCGCCGCCCTCGTCGTGAACGCTCGAGGACGTGTTCGTTCGTCCCGCATAGCCTGTCCCGTCGCGGGACGCATGGACTGGGGGGCGGCTTTCCTTTAGGGCTTTGTTGAGGAATTCAGCCCCAATCGCGTGCGGGCGAATAGTGGACGAAGCGGGATCGGATATGAACGGCGCAACCGGCGATGACAGCAGGAACGAAGCCGAGGGCGCCGGCAAGCGGAGCAATCGCCGCGACAGCCTGTTCCTGACCGCGCAGCTTCGATTCGACGGGGTCGACAAGACCTATGACGTGCGAATCCGCAACCTGTCCGAGGGCGGGATGATGGCGGAATATCCGCGCATCGTCGGGATCGGCGCGCGGGTGACGGTCGACCTGCGCAATATCGGCGAATGTCCGGGCCGTGTCGCCTGGTGCGCGGAGGGCCGGATCGGCATCGCGCTCGATTCGCCGATCGACCCGAAAAAGGCGCGCCTGCCCGTGGGTGGCGGCACCACGACGCCGACCTATGCCAAGTCGCTGCTCGGCGCGCCGCGTCGCTGACCGGTCCGCGTCACGGCCCCTAAACAAAACGCCGGCCCTGCCAGGATGGCGGGGCCGGCGTCGACCATGGACGTCTAGTGCGACGTTCAGTGGCTGACGATCTCGTCCTTCAGTCGTAGCTTCTGCTTCTTCAGTGCCGCGATCAGCGCGGTGTCGGGGAGCGGCCGGTGGCTCTCCTCGGCGAGGCGTCGGTCGATCGACGCGTGCTTGGCCTCCAGTGCGGACTGGTGAGCGGTGGACTGCATGGGCAGATTCTCCTTCAGCTAGCGAGGGTGAATAGAACATAGGACGCGTCCTTTGTCGCCCGGTAAAAACCGCGACTGCGACCGTCCGTTGCACTTTTGCGGCGGCGTCCTGTACGGCGTTCCCGCGCGCTGGAAGGGAAACCGGTACGGCGCGGGGATCAAAAGGGGCGCGGGGACAGGATGGACGACAGCGAGATCAACGCCCGGTTGCAGGAACTGCGCACCGAGCATCGCGACCTGGACGTGGCACTGGCGGCGCTCCAATCGCACGGCGCGCCGGACCAGTTGCAGCTTGCCCGCCTGAAGAAGCGCAAGCTGCGTCTCCGCGACGAAATCTCGATGCTGGAGGATCAGTTGCTGCCCGATATCATCGCCTGACCGCGCCGCCGCGCCCCGATTCGGGACGGGGTGGCGTCGGATAGGCTCTGGGCAGGTGCCGCGGCCTGTGCCATGCCGCCGGGCATGATCGGCTCGATGTCACCTGCGGGCTTCCAGACGCGTCTCGTGAGCGCGCTTTATACCGATGCCATGCTGCTCGCCGACGAGGCGCGCAGCTATTTCGACGATCGCAGCCGCCGCGACCGCGACACCTTGCCGCCCGTGGCGCGGGTGGCGTTCAGTTGCGAGTCGCTGAAGGTGACGACGCGGCTGATGCACGTCATCGCCTGGCTGCTGGTCCGCCGCGCCGTGGCGGCGGGCGAGCTGACGCCGGCCGAGGCGCTGACCGCCAATCGTCGGCTGAGTGAGGAAATCACCAGCGAGGACGACATGCTGTCGCGCCTGCCGGACGAGGCGCGGCATCTGGTCGAGGCGAGCCAGGCGCTGTTCCGCCGTGCCGCCGTGCTCGACCGGGCGCTGGCCGGGGACGGGGCGCGCGAGGCGGCCGAAGCGGCGGGCAGCCCGGTCCGCGCGATGCAGCATGATCTGTTGGCGCGGCTGGGGCGGGGCGGCGTCGCCGCTTGACGCTGCGGGCGGGGGGACTTAGCCCCGCCGCCATGTCCGTACTTCCCATCGTCGAAATCCCCGATCCGCGCCTGCGCCTCGTCTCCAAGCCCGTCGGCGAGGTCGACGACGGGGTCCGCCAGTTCGTCGCCGACATGTTCGACACCATGTATGCCGCGAATGGCATCGGTCTCGCCGCGATCCAGGTCGGCGTCGATCAGCGCATCCTGGTCATCGACCTCCAGGCCGACGAGGATGAGGAGGGCAAGCCGATCCGCGCGCCCAAGGCCTATATCAATCCCGAGATCCTGTCGGCGTCCGAGGAACTGTCCAGCTATAATGAGGGCTGCCTGTCGATCCCGGATCAATATGCCGAGGTCCGCCGCCCGGCGCGCTGCCGCGTCCGCTGGATGGACGAGACGGGGGCGTCGCATGAGGAGGAACTGGACGGCCTGCTCGCCACCTGCATGCAGCATGAGATCGACCATCTGAACGGCGTTCTGTTCATCGACCATGTGTCGCGGCTGAAGCGCGACATGCTGCTGAAGAAGCTGGCCAAGCAGCGGCGCAACTGACTCGGCCGGGGCGGCGGGAGAAAGCCCCTTTCCGGCCGGGTGCGTTCGCTGTACGTTCCCGGCCATGTCTGATGCTTCCCCGCCCGTCGCCATCTCCGTCTCTCCCATGACCGGGGGTGGCCGATGACGGTCGCGATGATCGTCGCCTCGCTGTTCGCGCTGGTGGCGGGACTGGCGCTCGGCTGGCTGCTGGCGGGACGCAAGTCGGCCGGACTGGCCGCCGATCTGGCGCTCGCGAAGCAGCGGGTGGCCGATGCCGATCTGGTGCGGCAGGCGCGCGACTCGGTCGAGCGCGAGCGCAACCAGGCATTGCAGGATGTGGCGACGCTTCGCGCGCAGGTCGAGGAGCGCCATGCCGCCCATCAGGCGCTGACCGCCGAGTTGCAGGCGCTGCGATCGGCGGCGCAGGAGCTCGCCGGCCTGCGCGCGCAATCCGCCGAGCGCGAGGCCGCGCACCAGCAGACGCTGCGCCAGTTGCATGAAGCGCGCGAGACGATGACCGCGCAGTTCGGCGCCGCGGCCGCCAAGGCGCTCGAATCGGCGCAGACCCAGTTCCTCGAACAGGCCAATGCCCGCTTCGCCGCTTCCGAGGCTGCGCAGGGCGCCAAGCTCAGCGCGCTGCTCCAGCCGGTGAACGACCGGCTCCAGCGCTATGAGGAGGGCGTGGCGCAGGTCGAGAAGGAGCGGCGCGACGCGTTCGGCAATCTGCAAGGCCTGATGGAATCGATGCGCGTCGGGCAGGAGACGGTGCGCAGCGAGGCCGCCAAGCTGGTCAATGCGCTGCGCAACGCCCCCAAGGCGCGCGGGCGCTGGGGCGAGCAGCAGCTCCGCAACGTGCTGGAGAATTGCGGCCTGTCCGAACATACCGACTTCGCGACCGAGGTCAGCGTGTCGGACGGCGAGGGCGGGCGGTTGCGTCCCGACGCGATCGTGCGCGTGCCGGGCGGCAAGTCGCTGGTCATCGACGCCAAGGTGTCTCTGAACGATTACCAGGACGCGTTCGGCGCGATCGACGACGATGCGCGGCAGGTCGGCCTGGCCCGCCACGCTGCCTCGATGCGGGCGCATGTGAATGGCCTGGGCGCCAAGAGCTATTGGACGCAGTTCGACGATACCCCCGATTATGTCGTCATGTTCGTGCCGGGCGAGCATTTCCTCTCCGCCGCGCTGGAGCAGGATTCGACGCTGTGGGATTATGCCTTCGACAAGCGGGTGCTGCTGGCGACGCCGACCAACCTGATCGCGATCGCGCGGACGGTGGCGGCGGTTTGGCGGCAGGAGATGCTGGCGGAACAGGCGCGCGAGATCGGGATGCTGGGCAAGGAGCTGTACGCCCGGCTCGCGACGATGGGCGGGCATGTGTCCAAGCTCGGCCGCAATCTCGACACGGCGATGTCCGCCTACAACCAGTTCGTCGGGTCGCTGGAAAGCCAGGTGCTGACCCAGGCGCGCCGCTTCGAACAGCTCAAGATCGACACCGCCGGCAAGACGATCGAGCCGCTGCCGGTCGGCGAGCAGTCGGCACGGCCTCTGACGAAGTTGGTGACGGCGGCGGAGTAAGGGCGACGCCGAGCGGCGGTGTTATCGCGAGAGGATTGTCGTTTCCTGACGCCGTGTTCCCCGGCGAAGGCCGGGGCCTAGTTGGGGGACGTTGGTAATGAAGGGTAGTGCTCCGTTACTGCCACCTTTCCAACTGGGCCCCGGCCTTCGCCGGGGAACAGGAAGGTAGGAAGGGTTAGGTCACATCCGGCTGGCGGTGCAGCGTCGATACGGCTGGATCACCCGACAGATTTCCGCGCGACCCCCATCAACACGCATCGATCAGCAGGGGCGGCAGCGCCACCCCCCTGGTGTCGCGACTTTGCAGGCGGACCAGCCCCTTGGCCTTGGTCAGCGCATCGACGCCCGGTTCGAAGCAAATGCCGCGCTTCATCGTCGTCGCCATGCTGGCATCGCTATATTGCCCGCGCCAGTCGTCCATGCCGTCGAGCGCGATGGTCAGCGTCCGCCCCTCGGCCGCCGCGCCGGTGATGCGGACGCCGCCGCCCAGCGACTTGGGTACGGTGGCCAGGATCTGCGCGGCGGATGTCTTGGCCAGTGCCACCGGATCGGCGGGCGCCGGTGCCTCGGGCGCGCCGGAACAGGCCGCCAGCATCGCCATTGCCGCAATCGTCACCATCGTCCGCATCGTCCGCATCGTCCGCATCGTCGCTCTCCCTGGATCAGCCGCGCTGTTGCGCCAGCACTTCATAGGCCATCACCGCCGTTGCCACCGCCGCGTTCAGGCTGTCTGCCTTGCCCAGCATCGGGATCTTGACCAGCAGGTCGCAGGCCGCGGCATAATCGGCCGGCATCCCCTGCGCCTCGTTGCCGGTCAGGAGGAAGGTGGGGGCGGCATAGCGGGCGGCCCGATAGTCATGTTCGGTATCGAGGCTGAGCCCGACCAACTGCCCCGGCCCCCGGCGCAGCCAGTCGAGAAAGGGCTGCCACTCGGTCCGCACCACCGGCACCGTGAACAGCGCGCCCATGCTGGCGCGCACGGCCTCGACCGAGAAGGGATCGACGCATTCGCCGACCAGGATCAGCCCGCCCGCCCCGACGGCATCGCCGGTGCGCAGGATCGTGCCGAGATTGCCCGGATCGCGCAGCCGTTCGGCGACCAGCCAGATGCCCGCGCTCGACCGGTCGAGATCGTCGAGCGAGGTCTCGAACTCCTCGAACACGCCGACCACCGCCTGGGGATTGTCCTTGCCGGACAGCTTGGAGAGGATGTCGGGCACTGTCTCGATCGCCTCGCCGCCCGCGGCCTCGACCGCGTCGATCAGGCGCATGACCAGCGGATGCTGCGCGCTGGCGGCGGCGAAGAACAGCAGCGAGGGCAGGCGGCCGCCCTCCCGCGCTTCGGTCAGGATGCGCAGGCCCTCGGCCAGGAAGCGGCCTTGTTCGCGGCGATGGCGCTTGTCGCGCAGGTCGCGGACGCTTTTGACCAGGGGATTGGAATAGGCGGTGATCTGACGGGGCATGGGATCGTCCTGCCGCCCCCCGCGTCCGACCGCAAGCGCGGTCAGCGTCGGCGGCGTTCGTCCCACCAGGCCAGCCGCTCCGCGATGCGCTTTTCGAAGCCGCGCTCCGTCGGCTCGTAGAAGCGCTGCGGCCCCAGCGCGTCCGGCCAGTAATTGGCGCCGGAAAAGCCGCCCTCCGCGTCATGGTCGTACTCATACCCCTGGCCATAGCCGATCTGCTTCATCAGCTTGGTCGGCGCGTTCAGGATATTGTCGGGCGGCATCAGCGAGCCGGTCTCGCGCGCGGTCTTCCACGCGGCCTTTTGCGCCTTGTACACCGCGTTCGACTTGGGGGCGGTCGCCAGATAGACGCAGGCCTGGGCGATCGCGAGTTCCCCCTCCGGCGAGCCGAGAAAGTCGTAGCTGTCCCTGGCGGCGATGCACTGGGTCAGCGCCTGCGGGTCGGCGAGGCCGATATCCTCCACCGCCGCGCGGACCAGTCGGCGGAGCAGGAAGAGCGGGTCCTCGCCCGCCGTCAGCATCCGCGCCAGATAATAGAGCGCGGCCTGCGGGTCCGAGCCGCGGATCGATTTGTGGAGCGCCGAAATGAGGTTGTAATGCCCCTCGCGATCCTTGTCATAGACCGCGACGCGGCGTTGCAGGAAGGCGGACAGGCCCGCCGGGTCGAGCGGCTCGGGCAGGTCGACCGAGAACAAGGTCTCCGCCTGGTTGAGCAGGAAGCGGCCATCGCCATCGGCGCTGGCGACCAGCGCGTCGCGCGCGGCGTCCGTCACCGGCAGCGGGCGCTCCATCACCGCCTCGGCGCGGGTCAGCAGCAGCTCCAGCGCGTCGCGGTCGAGCCGATGGAGGATCAGCACCTGCGCCCGGCTGAGCAGAGCGGCGTTGAGTTCGAAGGACGGGTTCTCGGTCGTGGCGCCGACCAAGGTGACGGTGCCGTCCTCGACATAGGGCAGGAAGCCGTCCTGCTGCGCGCGGTTGAAGCGGTGGATCTCGTCCACGAACAACAGGGTGCGCTTGCCGAGCTGGGCATGGTCGCGCGCCTCGGCGAATGCCTTCTTCAGGTCGGCGACGCCGGAGAAGACGGCGGAGATGGCGACGAAGCGCAGGCCCACCGCATCCGCCAGCAGGCGGGCGGTCGTGGTCTTGCCGGTGCCGGGCGGCCCCCACAGGATCATCGATGACAGCCGGCCCGCCGCGACCATCCGCCCGATCGCGCCGTCCGGACCGGTCAGATGGGTCTGTCCGACCACGTCGGCCAATGTGCGCGGACGCAGCCGGTCGGCCAGCGGCGCGTCGGGGGCGGGGTCGGCGGGCGGGGCGGGGGGCGGATCGATACCGGCGAACAGGTCGGCCATCCCCGCGATGTAGGTGGTGTGTCGCCGCTCGTCACGCGCCATGCACGAATCGCGGTTCAGAGGCGATGCGGGTGGATGACAATCGCGCGCGGCGGCCCTATCTGGCGGGGATGAACGAGATGACTCCGCTCGCCCGTCCGGAACGGGTCCGCAAGCCCGACTGGATCCGGGTGAAGGCGCCGACCTCGGCCGGCTTCGCCGCGACGCGCGAGTTGATGCGCTCGAAGAGCCTGACCACCGTCTGCGAAGAGGCGGCCTGCCCGAACATCGGCGAATGCTGGTCGAAGAAGCACGCGACCGTCATGATCCTGGGCGATACCTGCACGCGCGCCTGCGCCTTCTGCAACGTGAAGACGGGGATGCCGCGCGCGGTCGATCCGATGGAGCCGCAGAACGTCGCCGATGCCGCCGCGCAGATGGGCCTGCAGCATATCGTCATCACCTCGGTCGACCGCGACGACCTGCCGGACGGCGGCGCCAAGCAATTCGTCAAGGTGATCGAGGCGATCCGCAAGTCGAACCCGGTCACCACGATCGAGATCCTGACCCCCGATTTCCGCAACAAGCACGAAGCGGCGGTTGAGGCGATCGTCGCCGCGCGGCCGGACGTGTACAATCACAATCTGGAGACGGTGCCGAGGCTCTATCCGACGATCCGGCCGGGTGCGCGCTATTATGCGTCGATCCGCCTGCTGGAGAGCGTCAAGAAGCTCGACCCGTCGATCTTCACCAAGTCCGGCATCATGCTGGGACTGGGCGAGGAGCGGCTGGAGGTGCACCAGGTGATGGACGACATGCGCTCCGCCGGCATCGATTTCCTGACCATGGGCCAGTATCTCCAGCCGACGCCGCGCCATGCGAAGGTGGCGGAGTTCGTGACGCCCAAGGCGTTCGATGCCTATGCCGCGATCGCGCGGGCCAAGGGTTTCCTGCTGGTCGCGTCCTCGCCGCTGACCCGCTCAAGCTATCATGCCGGTGACGATTTCGCGAAGATGAAGGCGGCGCGCGATGCGCAGCTCGCGGCAAAAGCCGGACGGGCCGTGATCGGCGCCTGAGGCCTAAGCTCCGATGCCCAAGCACAGCGAGACCCGCCATCTGCCCTATACGGCCGAACAGATGTTCGACCTGGTCGCCGATGTGCGTCGTTATCCGGAATTCCTGCCCTGGGTCAGCGCGATGCGCGTGCGCCAGGACGGGGAGACGGAGACGGTGGCCGACATGATCGTCGGCTTCAAGGGGCTGCGCGAGACCTTCACCAGCCGGGTCGAGAAGAGCCGGCCGGAGCGGATCAGCGTGGAATATGTCGATGGTCCGCTGAAATATCTGCGCAACGACTGGCGCTTCCGGCCGGAGCCTGGCGGTTGCGCGGTCGATTTCTCGGTCGACTTCGCGTTCAAGAACCGGGTGTTCGAGATGCTGGCGGGGCAGGTGTTCGGCACCGCGCTCCGCCGCATGATCGGCGCGTTCGAGACGCGCGCCGCCGCGCTTTACGGCGCGGGATCGGCCTCCGCCTCGACGACCGGCGGCACTTCGGACGGCAGCAGCAGCTCCAGCGCGCACAGCGCCGCCTGAAGCCGGATGCCGCCCCGGCCGGTGTCGGGGAACAGCTTGCGATCGGCATGGATCTCGGCCGCGTCGCCGCCCTTGTCGGCGCGCGCGAAGACCACCGTGCCGACGGGCTTGCGCTCCGACCCGCCGCCGGGCCCGGCGACGCCGGTGATCGACACGGCGATGTCCGCGCCACTCTTCTCCAGCGCGCCGCGCGCCATGCTCCAGGCGACCGCCACCGACACCGCGCCGAACGTCTCCAATATGTCGCCGCCGACCTTCAGCAGGTTGCGCTTGGCTTGGTCCGAATAGGTCACGAACGAGGCGATGAACACGTCCGACGACCCGGGGATCTCGGTCAGCGCCGCCGCGACCAGGCCGCCGGTGCAGCTTTCGGCGACCGCGATGGTGCGGCCGGCGGCGCGGTTGGCGTCGATCACGCGGCGCGCGGCCTCGACCAGCGGAGGGGGGAGAAGGGTGTCGGTCATCATAGCCTCTTCACGGCTGCGGGCAGAGCGGGATTTCGGGCACGCCGGTCTTGCCGGACTTGGCCCCGGACCGGGCATGGTCCGCCTTCAGATAGCGCAAGGTGGTGACGATCACGCCCGCCGTGTTGGCGGGCGGCAGGGGTTCGAGCAACGTGACCAGCCGGTCGACGGTGCCGCAATCCTCGATCGCGACGCGACCGACGACCAGGGGCGCGATCAGGCTGGTCAGCACCGGCCGGGCATATTCGGATTGCAGCAGCAGGGTGACGGCCGGGTCGCTGAGCTTGGCGATCGCGCCTTGCGCGGCGGGCCAGGCGCGGTCGGCGGCGGCCTGGTATTTGGCGATCAGCGGGCCGCCCCCGCTGCGGATCAGGCTGGTCGCGGGCAGGCGCTGGGCGCAGACGCGGCCGGTCTCGCGGATCACGTCGGGCAGGGCGACGGTGGCGAGCGACTCGGCCTCCGCGTCGGTCAGGCAGGGGCGCTGCGCGGCGGCGGGGCTGGCGAGCAGCGCCGGCACGACCAGCAGCGCGGCGAGGCGGAAGGCGGCCCGCATCAGCGTGGCGTCCGGGGCAGGCTGATGGTGGCCATCGCCTGGGTCGCGATGCCCTCGCCCCGGCCGGTGAAGCCCAGCCGCTCGGTGGTCGTCGCCTTCAGGCTGATTCGATCGGCGGGCAGGTTCAGGATCTCGCCGATCCGCGCGACCATCGCGGCGCGATGCGGGCCGATCTTGGGCGCTTCGCAGATGATGGTCAGGTCGACGAAATCGATACGCCCGCCCTTGTCGGCGATCAGCTTGGCGGCATGGGCCAGGAACTGGTCGGATGCGGCGCCGCGCCATTGCGGGTCGCTGGGGGGGAAATGCGTGCCGATATCGCCCGCCGCGATCGTGCCGAGCAGCGCATCGGTCAGCGCATGGAGCGCGACATCGGCGTCCGAATGGCCGGACAGTCCCTTGTCGTGCGGGATCAGCACGCCGCCCAGCCACAATTCCTCGCCGGCCTCCAGCCGATGCACGTCGAAGCCGCTGGCCGAGCGGCTTTCCCAGGAAACACGCGACTCCGCGGCGGCAAAGTCTTCGGGATAGGTAACTTTCTCCAGCATCGGATCGCCCTGCACCAATGCGACGCCGCCGCCAAGCCGGCGCACCATCTGCGTGTCGTCGGTCGCCTCGTCCCCCTCGGGCCAGGCGGCATGGGCGGCGCGGAGCGCGGCGAGGCGGAAACCCTGCGGCGTCTGTACGCGGTGCAGGCCGGCGCGGGGCACCACGTCGCCCAGCATCGATTCGTCGCCCCGCACCAGCGTGTCGGCCACCGCCAGCACCGGCGTCGCGCCGTCATGATCGTCCAGGGCGGCGATCACCCGGTCGATCACGGCATAAGGGACGAAGGGGCGGGCGGCGTCATGCACCAGCACCCGCTCGGTGCCCTGGGGCAACGCGGCGAGGCCGGCGGCGACCGACTCGCGCCGGGTCGCGCCGCCCTCGACCAGCGTCACGTCGCCGAGCAGCGCACGGACCTGCGCCAGCCGCTCGGGCGCGGCGACCAGGACGACGCCATGGATCGCCGGATGGCGGCCGAGCGACTCGACGGCATGGACCAGCATCGGCTTGCCGGCGACCGTCGCGAACTGCTTGGGCCGGCGGCCGCCGGCGCGGCTGCCGCTACCGGCGGCGAGGATCAGGGCCAGGGTGCGGGGCGATGCCATGGCGCGCCGGTTAGCGGACCGGGGCGGCCGGGGCCATAGCTTGTTGCAGGCCCGGAATTGCGCTAGGAAGCGTGCGGTTCTCAGCCTTATGCACAATTTCAAACCCATCCAGATCGGCCCCGTCCGGATCGATTGCCCCGTCGTGCTCGCGCCGATGACGGGCGTCACCGACATGCCGTTCCGCACCCTGGTCCGCCGCTACGGCTCGGGCCTCAACGTCACCGAGATGATCGCGTCGCAGGCGGCGATCCGCGAGACGCGCCAGTCGATCCAGAAGGCGGCCTGGCACCTGTCCGAGGAGCCGGTGTCGATGCAGCTCGTCGGCTGCACCCCCTATGAGATGGGCGAGGCGGCGAAGCTGGCCGAGGATCGCGGCGCGGCGATCATCGACATCAACATGGGCTGCCCGGTGCGCAAGGTGACCAATGGCGATGCCGGCTCCGCCCTGATGCGCGACCTGAAATTAGCGGCGCAGCTGATCGACGCGGTGGTGAAGGCGGTGTCCGCCCCCGTCACGCTCAAGATGCGGATGGGCTGGTGCCATGACAGCCTGAACGCCCCCGAACTGGCGCGCATCGCGCAGGACCTGGGCGCGCGGATGATCACCGTCCATGGCCGCACCCGCAACCAGATGTACAAGGGCCAGGCCGACTGGCGCTTCGTGTCCAAGGTGAAGCAGGCGGTCGACCTGCCGGTGCTGGTCAATGGCGACATCCTGACGATCGACGATTCGATCGCGGCGCTGGAACAGTCGGGCGCGGACGGGGTGATGATCGGGCGCGGCGCCTATGGCCGGCCCTGGCTGCTCGGGCAGGTGATGCATTTCCTGTCGACCGGCGAGCGGCGGCCGGACCCCGACCTGGACGAGCAATATGACGTGGTGGCGGAGCATTATGACGCCATGCTCTCGCACTATGGCACGGTCACCGGCGTCAACATGGCGCGCAAGCATATCGGCTGGTACACCAAGGGGCTGACCGGCTCGGCGGAGTTCCGCAACACCGTCAACCAGCAGCCGGACGCCGAGGTGGTGAAGCGGATGCTGGCCGAATTCTATGCGCCGTGGCGGCGGCGTGCGGCTGCCTGAACCCGGCGTCCGGGGCCGTCCGGGGTTCGCCGAACTGTTCGCCGCGCTGCCGGTCGCGGTGCTGGTGGTCGATCCCGATGACCGGATCGCCCATGCCAACGCCTTGGCCGAGCAGCTGCTCAACCTGTCCGAACGGGTGATGCTGGGGCAGCCGCTCGCCGCGATCCTGCCCCCGCCAGAGGCCGCGCAGGCGCATGACGGCCATGGCTTCGCCATCTACGATACCGAGATCGCGACCGCGCGGGGCGTGCGGATGCGCGTCGATTTCGTCGAGGCGATGGTCCCCGACCATCCCGGCTGGCGTACCGTGACGCTGCACAATGCCGCCGGCGCGCGCCGCTTCGCCACGGCGGGCGAGCGGGGGCCGGGCGCGCGCGCGGCGGTGGGGGCGGCGGCGATGCTGGCGCACGAGATCAAGAACCCGCTGTCGGGCATCCGTGGCGCGGCACAGCTGATGGGGGCGGGCGAGCTGACCCAGCTCATCACCACCGAGGTCGACCGGATCGCCGGGCTGATCGACCGGATGCAGGATTTCAGCGACACCCGCCCGCTGCCGATCGCGGGGGAGAACATCTACCCGCTGCTCGCCCATGCGCGCGGGGTGGCGCAGGCCGGCTTCGCGCGCGGCGTGCGGATCGAGGAACGCTACGACCCGTCGCTGCCGCCGGCCGCGATCAACCGCGACGCGGTGACCCAGATCCTGATCAACCTGTTGAAGAACGCGCGGGAGGCGGTGCGTGGCGAGCGTATGCCGTGCATCACCATGACCACCGCCTATCGCCACGGCGTGACCCGCGCGGGCGCGCCGGGCCAGCCGCGCGTGCCGCTGCCGATCGAGATCTGCGTGATCGACAACGGCCCCGGCGCACCCGCCGACATCGCCGAGCATCTGTTCGACCCCTTCGTCTCCAGTCGGCCGGAGGGGCAGGGGCTGGGTCTGGCCCTGGTCGACAAGCTCGTGCGCGACATGGGCGGCATCGTCCAATATGCGCGGGAGGGCGCGCCCGCCGCCACCGTCTTCCGCCTCCTGCTGCCGAGAGCCGTGCGATGAGCCATGTCCTGGTCTGCGACGACGATGCCGCGATCCGCACCGTGATCGCGCAGGCGCTGCGTCGCGAGGGGCATGTCGTCTCCACGGTCGACAGCCTGACCCAGCTCGACCGGGCGCTGGCGCGCGGCACGCCGGACGTGCTGCTGACCGATGTGGTGCTGCCCGATGGCGACGGCATCGACCGGATGAAGGAGGTGGCGGCGCGCCTGCCGAACCTGCCGATCATCGTGCTGTCGGCGCGCAACACGCTGACCACGGCGGTGCGCGCGGCGGAGCTGGGCGCCTATGAATATCTGCCCAAGCCGTTCGACCTCGACGTGCTGGCGCGCGCGGTGGCGGGCGCGCTGGCGCGGGGCGGGACGGCGGCGGAGAACGGCCAGCCGCCCGAGGACCCGGCGCTTCCCCTGATCGGCCGGTCGCCGGCGATGCAGCATGTCTATCGCGTGATCGCGCGCGTCGTCTCCAACGACCTGACCGTGCTGGTGTCGGGTGAATCGGGCACCGGCAAGGAACTGGTCGCCCGCGCCATCCACGATCTGGGCGGGCGGCGCGCCGCACCCTTCGTCGCGATCAACATGGCCGCCATCCCGCGCGACCTGATCGAGGCGGAGCTGTTCGGCCATGAGCGCGGCGCGTTCACCGGCGCGGGGCAGCGCAATGCCGGCCGCTTCGAACAGGCGGCGGGCGGCACGCTGTTCCTGGACGAGATCGGCGACATGCCGATCGACGCGCAGACGCGGCTGTTGCGCGTGCTCCAGACCGGCGAGTTCACCACGGTCGGCGGCGCGCGCACGATCCGCGCCGACGTCCGCATCGTCGCCGCCACCAACCGCGACCTGGAGGGTCAGGTGTCGGCCGGGCTGTTCCGCGAGGACCTGTTCTACCGCCTGAACGTCGTGCCGCTCGCGCTCCCTTCGCTGCGGGAGCGGGGCGAGGATGTCGCGCTGCTCGCCCGGCATTTCCTCGATCAGGCGGCGGCCCAGGGTTTGCCGCGCCGGCGCCTGTCGGAGGATGCGGTGGCGCTGCTGATCGCGCATGACTGGCCGGGCAATGTCCGCGAGCTGGAGAATCTGATGCGGCGGCTGGCGGTGTTGGCGCGCGATGCGGTGATCGATGCCGAGGCGATCCGGGGCCTGATGGGCGCGCCCCGCACCCCCAGCGAACCGGTCGAGGCCGGGTTCGAACCGGCGGTGCGCGCCTTGCTCGACCGGCTGGCGCGCGAGGCTCCGGCGCGGCTGGACGACGGTACGCTCTATGACTTGGTGATCGCCGAGGTGGAGCGGCCGCTGATCACGGCGATGCTGGCGCGCCATGGCGGCAACCAGCTGCGGGCCGCCCGCGCGCTCGGCATCAACCGCAATACGCTGCGCAAGCGGCTGGACGATTGGGGCATGGATTTACCGAAATCGTGATCGTCGGCAATTATGTGGTTTTCATGCAACATCTGACGTTGTAGGGCGGCCAGGATGATCGCTGCCGCGACGCCAGACCTGACCGACGAAGCGCCCGTGCGGCGGTTTACGGTGACGCCCGCGATCGAACTCGCGGTGCTGGCGGTGGCGGTCGCGATCGGTATCGCCAGCTATTTCATCGTCTCGCGCGCCGGCGCCTCGCAGCAATTCATCGCGCCGCCCCTCCTCGCGCTGCTGCTCGTCGCCAATCTGGTGCCGGGGATCGGCATCCTGATGCTGATCGGCCGGCGGATCGCCCGGCGGCGGGCGGCGCGCTCGCCGATCGGCGGATCGGGACAGCTGCACGTCCGCCTGGTCGCGCTGTTCTCCGCCGCGGCCGCGATCCCGATGCTGCTGGTGACGATCGTCGCGTCCCTGTTGTTCCAATATGGCGTCGAATTCTGGTCGTCGCAGCGCGCCCAGTCGATGCTGAACAACGCCGCCAGCCTGGTGCGCGAGAATTACGAGAAGGAAATCCAGCGCGTCGCCGACGAGACGCGGGCGATGAGCCTCGATCTCGCGCTCTACCTTCGCCAGATGCCGATCGACAGCAAGCGCTTCTCCGAAGGCCTGGCGGTGCAGACCTTCCAGCGCGAATTGTCGGAGGCGATGATCGTCCGCCGCGACGAGAAGGACCCGCTGATCGTCCTCAACCCCTATGGCCGGCCGATGGAGAATATCGTCACGCCGGCGATGATGCAGCAGATCGACCGGGGGGCGCCCGTCGCCACCGAGCAGTTCGCCGATCGTGCCGCCGCCCTGGTGCCGATCGACTATGGCAAGCACACCTATCTCTATGCGGCGCGGGTGTTCGACCAGCAACTGGCCACCCAGTTGCGGCGCGGCGACGCGATCGTGGCGGATTACCAGGCGTTGCAATCCCGGTCGCGCGCGTTGCAACTGCGCTTCAATGCGGCGCTGCTGATCCTGTCGCTGCTGATCGTCGGGCTGGCGGTGTGGATCGCGCTCAGCATCGCGGACCGGCTGGTCCGCCCGGTCGGCGCGCTGGTCGATGCGGCGCGACGGGTGGAGGGGGGCGATCTCAGCGCCCGCGTGCCCGGCCCGCACGACCGCGACGAGGTCGGCACGCTGGCCAGCGCGTTCAACCAGATGACCGGGCGGCTGGAGGAGCAGAATACCGAGCTTCGCACCGCCAACGACCAGCTCGAATCGCGCCGCTCGCTGATCGAGGCGGTGATGGCGGGCGTGTCGGCGGGCGTCGTGTCGACCGGCGCGGACCGGGTGATCCGCATCGCCAACGCCTCGGCCATCGCTTTGCTGGGGCGGGATGCGGACGGGGTGCTCGGCCGCCCCTTGCGCGATGTCGCGCCCGAGCTCGACGCGCTGGTCGACGGCGCCGTGCGCGAGGCGGTGGTGCAGGTCGGGCAGGACGGGCCGCCGCGCACCCTGGCCGTCCGCATCGCGCGCACCGCGACCGGGCCGATCCTGACCTTCGACGACGTGACGCAGCAGCTGGTCGACCAGCGCCGCGCCGCCTGGTCCGACGTGGCGCGACGGATCGCGCACGAGATCAAGAACCCGTTGACCCCCATCCAGCTCGCCGCCGAGCGGCTCCAGCGCCGGTATGGCAGCCGGATCGAGGCGGATGACGGCACGTTCGAACGGCTGACCCAGACGATCGTCCGGCAGGTCGGCGACCTGCGGCGGATGGTCGACGAATTCTCTTCCTTCGCGCGGATGCCCAAGCCGGTGTTCCGCGAGGAATCGCTGGTCGCCGCCGCGCAGGAGGTGATGTTCCTGCACGAGGTCGCGCATCCCGCCATCCGCTTCACGCTGCTGCACGACGCGGACGATCCGATGATGCTGGTCTGCGACCGCCGCCAGATCGGCCAGGCGCTCACCAACATCGTCAAGAACGCGGTCGAGGCGATCGAGGGGCGCGAGGGCGCGACCGATGGCGCGGTCACCATGACGCTGGCGCGCGAGCCGCGCGGCGAGGTGAGCGTGACGGTGGCCGACAACGGCATCGGCCTTCCGCCGGCGCGCGAGCGGATCGTCGAACCCTATATGACGACACGGGCGCGCGGCACCGGGCTTGGCCTCGCGATCGTCAAGAAGATCGTCGAGGAGCATATGGGCACGATCGGGTTCGCTGATCGCGCGGGCGGCGGCACGGTCGTGACGCTGATGTTCGACGCTGGGCATCTGGCGATGCTCGACCAGGGCGATGCCGCGCCCGAACCGACCGGCGAGGGACCACTCGCCGCCTTGACCACCAACCGGACATGATCTGATGCCAATCGATATTCTCGTCGTCGACGACGAACTGGACATTCGCGAACTGGTCGCCGGCGTGCTGGAGGACGAGGGATATGGCACGCGCGGTGCCGGCGACAGCGACTCCGCGCTGGAGGCGATCGCCCAGCGCCGACCGTCGCTGGTGCTGCTCGACGTATGGTTGCAGGGCTCGCGGCTCGACGGGCTGGAACTGCTCGACGAGATCAAGCGGCGCGACCCGTCGATCCCGGTACTGGTCATTTCCGGTCATGGCAGCCTGGACACGGCGGTGGCGGCGATCCGCAAGGGCGCGGCGGACTTCATCGAGAAGCCGTTCGAGGCGGAGCGGCTGTTGCTGATGGTCGCGCGCGCGACCGAGACGGAGCGGTTGCGGCGCGAGGTCGCGTCGCTGCGCAGCCTGGCCGCGCGCGACACCGACCTGACCGGCAGCTCGGGCGCGATCAACGGCGTCCGCGCGACGCTGAAGCGCGTGGCGGGCACCGGCAGCCGCGTGCTGATCATGGGCCCGGCCGGCGTCGGCAAGGAGGTGGCGGCGCGGCTGCTGCACGGCTGGAGCCAGCGGGCGACCGGTCCCTTCGTGATCGTCAGCGCCGCGAACATGACGCCGGAGCGGGTCGAGGAGGAATTGTTCGGCGTGGAGGAGGGGGGCGACCTGGTCCGCCCTGGCCTGCTCGAACAGGCGCATGGCGGCACGCTGTTCCTGGACGAGATCGCCGACATGCCGATCACCACGCAGGCGCGCATCCTGCGGGTACTGACCGATCAGAGCTTCACCCGCGTCGGCGGCAGCCGGGTGGTCAAGGTCGACGTCCGCGTCGTCTCCGCCACCGCGCGCGACCTGACCGAGGAGATCGCCGGGGGCCGGTTCCGCGAGGACCTCTACTACCGGTTGAACGTGGTGCCCGTGGTGATCCCGCCGCTGGCCGACCGGCGCGAGGACATTCCGCCGCTCGTCCATCATTTCCTCACCCATTATGCCGGCGAGCGCCGGGTGCCGACGCCGGAGGTCGCGCCCGACGCGATGGTCGCGCTGCAATCCTACGAATGGCCGGGCAATGTCCGCCAGCTGCGCAACGTCGTCGAGCGTACGATCATCATGGCGCCGGGCGACCGGATCGGTCGCATCGACCTCGACCTGCTGCCGGCCGAGGTGCTGGGCAGCGACCGGGGCGGCGACCATGGCCCCTCCGCGATCATGGGCGCGCCGCTGCGCGAGGCGCGCGAAAGCTTCGAGCGGGAGTATCTGCGCGTCCAGATTCGCCGCTTCTCCGGGAACATTTCACGCACCGCGAGCTTCATCGGCATGGAACGGTCGGCACTCCACCGGAAGCTCAAGCTGCTCGGCATCACCGATACGCGCGAAGAGTGACCGGCTGGACGATCCGGCCGCTACAACGCTAAGAAGAAGGGGCCGGCCGTCAAGGCCGGGCGTCCGACGCCGGACAACGGCGCACTCCTGCGGGCCACGGCCCGCCAACAAGAAGGGCTTGTTCATGGCCGAAAAGCAATCCTCGCTGCAGGACCTGTTCCTCAACGCGTTGCGCCGCTCCAAGACTCCGGTGACGATGTTCCTGGTCAAGGGCGTGAAGCTGCAGGGCATCGTCACCTGGTTCGACAATTTCTCCGTGCTCCTGCGGCGCGACGGCCAGTCGCAGCTGATCTACAAGCACGCCATCTCCACGATCATGCCCGGCGGCGCGTTCGACGTCGATCCGATCATCGAGGCGGTCGGCGAGAACCAGCGCAAGTCGCCGCTGCTCCAGGAACTGTTCCTGAGCGCGGTGCGCAAGTCCGAAGACAGCGTGACCATGTTCCTGATCAACGGCGTGATGCTGCAGGGTCAGATCGCCGGCTTCGACCTGTTCTGCATGCTGCTTCAACGCGAGGGCATGGTGCAACTGGTCTACAAGCACGCCGTCTCGACCATCCAGCCGGCCAAGCCGCTGAACCTGGCCGAGGAACAGGCCGAGGCGCAGGAAGATTGAGCAACGGTTTCGATCGCGACCGCGATGAATTCGCGCGCGGCGCGCGCGTCGTCGTGCTGCTGCCCGACCGGGGCGATTCGTCGCGTGACGCGGAAGCGCGGCTGGAGGAAAGCGCCGGCCTCGCCGCCGCGATCGGGCTGGAGGTGGTCGACCGCGTCGCGCTCAAGGTGCGCCAGCCGCGCCCGGCGACGCTGATCGGCAGCGGGCAGGTCGAGGAACTGGCGACCCGCGTCCGCATGGAGGAGGCGTCGCTGGTGATCGTCGATGCCGCCCTGACCCCGGTGCAGCAGCGCAATCTGGAGACAGGGCTGGGCGCGAAGGTGATCGACCGCACCGGCCTGATCCTGGAGATTTTCGGCGAGCGCGCGGCGACCGCCGAAGGGCGGTTGCAGGTCGAGCTCGCCCATCTCGACTATCAGGCCGGCCGCCTGGTGCGGAGCTGGACCCATTTGGAGCGGCAGCGTGGCGGCTTCGGCTTCCTGGGCGGGCCCGGCGAGACGCAGATCGAGGCGGACCGGCGGATGATCCGCGACCGCATGGCGCGGCTGCGGCGCGAACTGGACCAGGTGTCGCGCACGCGCGGCCTGCACCGCGACCGGCGACAGCGGGCGCCCTGGCCGGTGATCGCACTGGTCGGCTATACCAATGCCGGCAAGTCGACGCTGTTCAACCGGCTGACCGGCGCGCATGTCATGGCCGAGAACCTGCTGTTCGCCACGCTCGACCCGACATTGCGGCAGATCTCGCTGCCGGGGTTGGACAAGGCCATCCTGTCGGACACGGTAGGTTTCGTCTCCGATCTGCCGACCCAGTTGGTCGCGGCGTTCAAGGCGACGCTGGAGGAGGTGGTGTCCGCCGACCTGCTCGTCCATGTCCGCGACGTCGCCCATCCCGATACGGAGGCGCAGCGCGCCGATGTCGAGTCGGTGCTGGAGGAGATCGGCGTCGATCCCGCCACGCCCCGGTTCGAGGCGTGGAACAAGCTCGACCTGCTGGACGACGAACGCCGTGCCGAACTGCTGACGGCGGCGGAGCGACGCACCGATGTGCTCGCCATCTCCGCACTGACCGGCGAGGGGATCGACGATCTGTCCGTCAAGATCGCCGCCCGGCTGACCGCCGGCCATCGCCGCTATCACCTGACGCTCGATGCGGGCGACGGGGCGGGGCTGGCCTGGCTCCACGCGCATGGCGAGGTGGTGCGGCAGGAGACGGAGGAGCTGGAGAGCCATGTCGAGGTCCGCCTCGACCCGGCGGATTACGAGCGCTTTCTCCAGCGCTGAAATCAGTGGCGGGACGGACGATGCGCCGTCCCGCCATCCACTCAAGCGAGAGCGCTGGCCCCGCGCGCGCGCCGCCGCAGGGAAAGGCCGGTGAGGCCCAGGCCGGTCAGCATCAGCGCCCAGGTCGCCGGTTCCGGCACGGCCGCTGCCGTGATGTTGAAGGACACGCGTGTCGCGGTGTTGAACGACAGGCCCTGCCAGTTCACCCAGATATTGTTCTGGTCATAGCGGATGTTCGACGCCGTCAGTCCCGCCATGTTGCTCGAAGCGATGCTGGCGGTAAAATCACCAAGCGTTCCGTCCACGTCCCAGATTTTGAAGCCGTTGAAAGATGCCGGGTTCCAATAATTATTGACAATAAATGTAACGTCCAGTCCCGTATCGGTGAACGTCATTAGGAAATTTTTGGGAAATTTCCCTCTATGTTAATCGGGGTATGGCCATCGACGGTAACGATGGCGTCGGGATAGTATATGCTCCCGCTTTCGCTAGGAAATATATAGCGTGTCCCAATACGTTTTCCCAGCAATCCTTCGGCATGGGCTTGCCCACTTGCAATCAGAGAAAAGATACCAAGTACCGCGATCTTCTTCATGGTAAACACCCCGTTAAGTAATTTCACGGGCTCTGTTGGTGAAAAAGTCGATAAGGCGCAATCCGTAGGAACGCGGATGGTATATTTGCGTAGATAATGATTGTGTCAGTGTTTTATGTGTTGGGTGGCAACGGCTTAATGCCAAAGGCATGAATTTGGTACTGCTGGCGAAGGCGCTGGCTGGGTGGGGTAAGACCTCGGCGGAATCCGATTATTGCCGGTTGACCCTCGCCGGCTTTGCCCCCGACCAAGACAGTTAGAGCAAGATGACATCGGGCCGACCCAAGCCGTCATTGCGAGCGCAGCGAAGCAATCCACAACCGCGCACGTGACGCCCTGAATTGCTTCGCTGCGCTCGCACGGACGTTTCCCGGTTACGGTCGTGTCGTCGGGCTTGGGCACGTTGATCACTGCTTGCGGTGGCCGAGATTGGATCGACCATGGCCGCCCACTGCGTCATCGGACCCCTGATCGACGCGACGGCAACGCAGGACGGATCTTTGCCAATATGTCCCGTGCCGCAATCGGCCGCTCTCTCGTGCGCCGGTCGCTCGACCATCATTGGCCCGAAATTTCCGCTCATGCGTTAAAGACATTCAGCGAGGAGCGAGTGATGTCGGACGAACAGAAGAAGGATCAGGTTCCGGAGGCGTTCAAAGATACGGCCGATCGCAGCGTCGAGGCCGGGATTGCCGATGAGAGCGCCGCCTATGACCAGGCGATGGAGGACGATGACGCAGGCAAGTCGTCCGATCGGCCTTCCGCCGAGGACATGGGGGATTTCGCTTGATGGCCGCGACGACGATGGAGCGTGCCTTTCAGGTCGCGCGGGCCGGGCAATGCCGGACATTGGGCGATCTGCGTCGGACCTTGATCCGCGAAGGCTATGACAGTGTCCATGCACAGATTTCGGGCGGCAGCCTGACGCGGCAGCTTCGCGACCTGATGCGGGTCGCGGCGCAGGGCTAAATATGTCCGGCTTAGGGTTGCAGCCGGCCTTCCAGCGATGACGGCGCGGCGTCCAGTTCGATCGCGACGCGCTTCGACTTGTCCACCTTCGGCGCCAGGGCGCGGCGGATCGCATCGACCCCCGCCCTGGCGACGGGGATGATCGGCAGCATCACGCCGACCTGACAGCCCTGAAAGGCACAGGCGCCAGCGCCGGCATTCTCCAGGCCCGCGCGCGGATCGCCCGTCGGCTGACGCGGGATATCGGGTGGCGGACGCTCGTCGGGGAGCGGCAGGCGAGGGGGCGGGGCGCCGTTTCGGCCGCAGACGACGATCTGGTCGTCTGCCGAGCGGGCCGCGCAATCGTCCGCCAGGATCGAAAAGCTTTGCGGCACGGCAGGCGCGGCTTGAAGAACAAGAAGCAGCGCGGCGATCATTCGGCGAGGGGCCGCAGGCTGGTGCTGCCATTACGGCCCCCGGTCGTCATCGTCGCGCCGGCCATGCCGCCGCCGACCAGGAACAGGCTCTGGTCCTGGATCGGTGTCGTTCGGTGGAGCAATGCCTGACGCTCTTCGCTGACCGATCGGTGTGCGGGGTCGCCGGGTTCGACGACGGTCAGGGGCACTCGATAACGGTCGGCGGTGCGGCGACCGCAAACGGTGATCGTCCGGGCGGTCGCGGAGTCGCTGCAGCGCTGCTCGGCCGCGGTTTTCTCCAGGGCGGTGCGCAACAGCGTGTCGTCGGTCTGGGCGAGCAAGAGCAACACGGACAGCATCCACATCTCCCGCCGGAGGATTGTCGCGACGACGCTAGTCGATCAAGGCCAGTCCGTGAAGTCCGTCCGCAAGATCGTGCGCGGCCGGCTGGTGCAGAGCTTGCCGCCCACGGTGCGGCAATCGATGCCGGTGTCGCCAAAGGCGCGCGCCTTCATGTCGACCTCGGCCATGGGTTCGGAGTCGATGCGATACCGCGATCGGCGGGGCGGCTCGCCGCAGGTGGTTGTCGCGCAGCCGGGGTTGAGGCGACCCCGGGCCGCCTGGAGCAGGTGCGCCGCGTCCTGGGGCGCGGCGGTCATCAGAAACAAGGCGAGCATCGGTCCCTCCTGTCGAGGGCATGGATAACGCGATTGCGGTTAAGATGTTGCCTCGATCGGCGTCAGGCCGAGACGGGGAATGTCGATCGCCGGGCAGCGGTCCATCACCACCTTCAGGCCGGCTGCCTCTGCGCGGGCGGCGGCGGCCTGGTCGACGACGCCAAGCTGCATCCACACCGCCTTGGCCCCGATTGCGATCGCTTCATCCACCACCGCCCCGGCGGCGGCCGAGTTGCGGAAGATGTCGACGATGTCGATCGGGTCGCCGAGCTGCGCGAGCTCGCGGAACACGAACTCGCCATGGACATGCTCGCCGGTGATCTGTGGATTGACCGGGATGACGCGGTAGCCATGCCGTTGCAACGCGGCCATCACGCGATTGGATGGCCGGTCGGGGCGATCCGATGCGCCGACCAGCGCGATGGTCCGCGCCGATCGCAGCAGGTCGGCAATGTCGTCGTCGCTGGTCAGGGGCATGGCGTATCTCCGATGGGACCCGGATAACGCCCGTCCGTCATGCGCGGTTGCGCGGGCTCAGCGCCGGGCGAGCCAGTCGGCCACCTGCGCGGCGAGGGGGGCGAAGATACGATCGTCGTCCCGCGCCGCCGGCGGCTGTCCCGCGTCCGACGCCTCGCGGATATCGATCGCCAGCGGCACCCGGCCGAGAAAGGGCAGGCCGAGTTCCGCCGCCGTCGCTTCCGCCCCGCCGCGCCCGAACGGATCGGAGATCACGCCGCAGCTCGGACAGGCATAGCCCGCCATATTCTCGATCAGGCCGATGATCGGCACGCCCGCCTTGTTGAAGAAGTCGATCGCGCGGGTCGCGTCGATCAGCGCCAGGTCCTGCGGCGTGGACACGATCACCGCGCCCGCCGGCCGGTATTTCTGCACCATGGTCAGCTGCACGTCGCCGGTGCCGGGCGGCAGGTCCATGACCAGCGTGTCGGCCGTGCCCCAGGCTCCCTCGACCAGCTGCCCCAGCGCCCCCGCCGCCATCGGCCCACGCCAGGCGATCGCGCGACCGGGCTCGACCAGCTGGCCCATCGACAGCAGCGGCACGCCATAGCGGGTGGGGACGGGGATCAGCTGCTTTTCGATCGCCTCGGGCCGGATGCCCTCGGCCGCCATCAGGCGCGGCTGCGACGGGCCATAGATATCGGCGTCGATCAGGCCGACGCGGCGGCCGGCACGGGCGAGCGCGATGGCGAGGTTGGCGGAGACGGTCGACTTGCCGACGCCGCCCTTGCCGCTGGCGACGGCGATCAGGGCGCGGTTGACGCGCTCGGCGGTGACGATCACGCGCGCGGCGGGGGCGGCGGCGCGGACCTCCGCCTCCAGCCGCTCGCGTTCGGCGGGGGCGAGGCCGGTGGCGTCGAGCACCACGCCCATCCGCTCGCCATCCATGCGGATCGTCGCCCGCGAACCCGCGACGGAAAGCACCGCCGCCCTGCTTGCTTCACTGGTCATGCGGGCGGCCTTAAGCCGGCATCCCCGCCTTGGCACTGTTTTTCGTCGAACGGCCTTCCTATAGAGAGGATATGAGCATCTTCCCACGCTGGTCCAAGCGTCCGATTATCCTTGCTGCCGACAACTCCAAGGGACCGTGGGGAGGCGACGGCGGAACCCCCGGCGGCGGCGGCCCGCGCAATCCGTGGTCGGTGCCGCCGGGCGGTCGCAAGCCGGCCGGCGGCTCGGCCCGTCCGACCGCGCTGGACGATTTCCTGAAGCGCGCGCGGGGCGGCGGCGGCGGCGGAAGCGGCTTTCCCAGCCTGCCGCCCGGCGCCAATGCGCGGGTGCTGTGGGCGATCGGCGTCGGCATCCTGGTCGTGCTGTGGCTGCTCTTCACCTGCATCCACCAGATCGGCCCGCAGCAGCGCGGCATCGTCACCTATCTGGGCCGCTATGCCGGCACCCTGTCGCCCGGCGTCCAGGTCACGCCGCCCGCACCCTTCGCCCGGGTGCAGGAAGTCGATGTCCAGCGTTTCCGCACCGAGAACTTCCCGCGCGGCGACGGTGTCAACCTGGCGCTGACCGGCGACCAGAATATCGTCGACCTGACCTATTCGGTGCGCTGGAACGTCGCCAATCCGCGTGACTATGTCTTCCAGCTCGCCCAGCCGGAGGAGACGGTGCGCGCAGCGGCGGAGAGCGCGATGCGCGCCGTGATCGCCACGACCACGCTCGACCAGGCGCTGGGCGGCGGCCGTACCGGGATCGAGCAGCGGGTGGCCGAGCTGACCCAGGCGATCCTGAACAGCTATCATTCCGGCGTGCGCATCCAGAGCGTATCGCTCAACCGCGTCACCCCGCCGGCGCAGATCGTCGACGACTTCAACAAGGTGACGGTGGCGCAGCAGGAGGCGGTGGCCGAGGTGAACCGCGCCAAATCCTATGCGCAGCAGGTCATCGCCCGCGCACAGGGCGAGGCCGCGCAGTTCGACCGCGTCTACAGCCAGTATCGCCTCGCACCCGAGGTGACGCGTCGCCGCATGTATTACGAGACCATGGAGGCCGTGCTGGCCAAGTCCGACAAGACGATCATCGAGGCCCCCGGCGTCATGCCCTATCTGCCCATTCCCAATGCGCGCCGCCTGACCGAGGCCGCGCCCGCCGCATCCACCCAGGGTTCGGCGGCGGCTCCGGCGCAGGGCCAGACCCAGTCGGGAGGCGGCCAGTGAGCGCGATGTGGAAGAACCCGATCGCGCTCGGCATCGCCGCGCTGGTGCTGGTGATCCTGGCGGCCGCGACCTTCGCGATCGTGCCGGAGACGGAGCAGGCGGTCGTCTATCGACTCGCCCAGCCGATCCGCGTCGTGAACCGCGCGGCGCTGCCCGGCCGGCCGGCGACGGATGAGGCCGGTCTGGTCGTCCGCGTGCCCTTTCTCGACCGGATCGTCCGGGTCGACAAGCGCGTGCGCAACCTGGACCTGGAGAATTCGCAGGTCCTGTCCACCGACCAGCGCCGTCTCAACGTCGACGCCTATGCCCGTTACCGGGTGGTCGATCCCCGCCTGATGCTGGCGACCGCCGGCGACGAGGAGGGTGTCGAGAACCAGCTTCGCCCGCTCTTCGCCTCGACGCTGCGCAACGAGCTGGGCAAGGTGTCCTTCGCCTCGCTGCTCACCCCGGAGCGGACCGAGTTGATGGAAGCGATCCAGACCGGCCTCGACCGCCGTGCGCGCCAATATGGCGTCGAGATCGTGGACGTCCGCATCAAGCAGGCGGAGCTGCCCGACGGTACGCCGTTGCAAAGCGCGCTCGACCGGATGCGCACTGCCCGCCAGCAGGAGGCGATCACCATCGCCGCCGAGGGCCAGCGCCAGGCGCAGGTCGTCCGCGCCGATGCCGATGCCGAGGCGTCGCGCATCTACGCGCAGAGTTTCGGCCAGGATGCTGGATTCTATGACTTCTATCGGGCGATGCAGTCCTATCGTCGCACTTTCGGGGCGGATGGCACGCCGGATCAGAAGGGTTCGACCAACTTCATCCTGTCGCCGAACAATTCCTATCTTCGGGAGTTCGAGGGACGAGGCCGGTGATCCTGTCACGGCCATGATCTTGCGGTCCGTTCATATTCAACCGTCGTTCAGCCGATTTGGGCGATAGATCGTCCGGTTCGAACGACGAACGAGAGGAACTAGCTTCAGTGCGCTACGCCTACGCCATTACCAGTGCGCTTCTGCTTGGCGGTGCGACCGCCACCCTGGCCTTGCAGCCGACCGTCGCGCAGACCGCGCAGAACGAGCCGGGCACGATCCAGGCGTCCGCGCCCCGTGCGGGCGCGCCGATGAGCTTCGCCGACCTGGTCGCGAAGCTGCAACCGGCCGTGGTCAACATCTCGACCAAGCAGACGATCGTCCAGCAGACCCAGGCCAATCCGTTCGCCGGCACGCCCTTTGCCGATCTGTTCGGCGGTGGTGGCAGCGGCGCGCCGGTGAAGCGCGAGGGCCAGTCGCTCGGCTCGGGCTTCATCATCTCGCCCGATGGGTATGTCGTGACCAACAATCACGTGGTCGCGCCTGGCGCGCGCGGCGCACAGGTGGATTCGATCACGGTCATCCTGCCGGACCGCAAGGAATATACCGCCAAGCTGATCGGGCGCGATCCGGATTCGGACCTCGCGCTGCTCAAGATCAACGCGACCAACCTGCCCTTCGTCAAGTGGGGCGACAGCTCGCGGACCCGCGTCGGCGACTGGGTGGTGGCGATCGGCAATCCGTTCGGCCTGGGTGGCACCGTGACCGCCGGCATCGTCTCCGCCGTGCACCGCGTGACCGGCCAGGGCGGCGCCAACGACCGGTTCATCCAGACCGACGCGGCGATCAACCAGGGCAATAGCGGCGGCCCGATGTTCGACCTGAACGGCAACGTCATCGGCATCAACTCGCAGATCCTGGGCTCGCAGGGCGGCGGCAATATCGGCATCGGCTTCGCCATTCCGGCGGAAGAGGCCAAGCCGATCATCGCCACGCTGATGAAGGGCGAACCGATCAAGCGCGGCTATCTGGGCGTGCAGCTCGGGCCGGAGGTGAATGGCGACGTCGCGGCGGCGCTCGGCCTGCCCAAGAACCGGGGCCAGGTGATCGCGGGCGTGACCGCCGGCGGCCCGGCGGCGAAGGGCGGCTTGCGCGCCGGCGACGTGGTGACCGAAGTCAACGGCCAGGCGGTGACGCCCGACCAGACCCTGTCCTATCTGGTCGCCAATATCGATCCCGGCCAGACCGCGCGCCTGGGCGTGATCCGCGCGGGCAAGCCCGTCAACGTGAACGTCGCGGTCGCCGCGCGGCCGACCCAGGAGCAGCTCGCCGCCGAGATCAATGGCGGCGCGGACGGTTTCGGCAGCGATGATGACGGCGACGACGATGCGGCGACCACCGCGCCGGCCAGCGGCAACCCGCTGGGCCTGGCGGTGCAGCCGCTGACCCCGGCGATCGCGCGTGCGGTGGGAGTCGACACGACCGTGCAAGGCGTGGTCGTCGCCGCGGTCGATCCGACCAGCGACGCCGGACAGAAGCTGAAGCGCGGCGACGTGATCCAGTCGATCAACGGCACGCCGGTCCGCACGGTCGCCGAGGTCGCGGCGGCGGTGACGGCGGCGAAGGGAGCGGGGCGCAACACCGTGTTGTTGCAGATCGCACGGCAGCGGATGAGCAACTTCATTCCGGTGAAGCTGAAGAGCTGATCGGCTCCGGCCTTACGCGATCCAGACGGGGCCGTCGTCCAATCCGGGCGGCGGCCCCGTTCGACATCTGTAATGCTTCAACTTGCTCGCCAGACGTTTTAGGGTCATCCCGTTCAGCACCCATGAAAAGGGATCGGGCATGACGGACGGCATCTTCATCGGTCTGGGCGGCGGCCGGCCGCAGCGGCTCGACTTGAAGCGTGCCAATCGCCACGGCCTGATTGCGGGCGCGACCGGCACCGGCAAGACCGTGACGCTGCAGGGGATCGTCGAGGGGTTTTCGGCGGCGGGCGTGCCGTGCTTCGTCGCGGACGTGAAGGGCGATCTGTCCGGCCTCGCCATGGCCGGTTCGGCGACCGCGAAGACGCATGAGGCGTTCGCGGCCCGCGCGACGGAGATCGGCTTCACCGACTGGGCCTATCGCGCCATGCCGGTGCAGTTCTGGGACCTGTTCGGGCAGCAGGGCCATCCCGTCCGCACCACGGTCAGCGAGATGGGTCCCCTGCTCCTGTCGCGGCTGATGGACCTGAACGACGTGCAGGAGGGGGTGATGACCATCGCCTTCCACGTCGCCGACGAAGAGGGGCTGTTGCTGCTCGACCTGGACGATCTCCAGGCGATGCTGGCGCATTGCGCCGAGCGGGCGGCGGAGCTGTCGACCCGCTATGGCAATGTCAGCAAACAATCGATCGGCGCGATCCAACGGGCACTGCTGCAATTGCGATCGCAGGGCGCGGAGCATTTCTTCGGCGAGCCGGCGCTGGCGCTGACCGACCTGATCGCGCTGGACGACCGGGGGCAGGGGGTGGTCAACATCCTGGCCGCCGACAAGCTGATGGCCAGCCCGAAACTCTATTCCACCTTCCTGCTATGGCTGATGAGCGAGTTGTTCGAGCAGCTGCCGGAAGTGGGCGACCCCGACAAGCCGGTGCTCGCCTTCTTCTTCGACGAGGCGCATCTGCTGTTCGACGATGCGCCCAAGGCGTTGCTCGACAAGATCGAGCAGGTCGTCCGGCTGATCCGCTCCAAGGGCGTCGGTATCTATTTCATCACCCAGAACCCGATTGACATTCCCGACAGCGTGGCGGGGCAGCTCGGCAACCGCGTGCAGCATGCGCTGCGGGCGTTCACGCCACGCGACCAGGCGGCGGTGCGCGCGGCGGCGACCACCTTCCGCGCCAATCCCGGTGTCGACGTGGCGAGCGCGATCACCGAGCTCAAGGTCGGCGAGGCGTTGGTGTCGCTGCTCCAGGCGGATGGCTCCCCCTCGCCAGTGGAACGGACGCTGATCCGCCCGCCATCCAGCCGGGTGGGGCCGGTCACGCCGCCGGAGCGCAGGCTGCTGGTCGAGACGGACGCAATCGGCGATCGTTACGACGTCCTGGTCGACCGCGAGTCGGCGGAGGAGATGCTCGCGGCGAAGACCGAGGAAGCCGCCGCCTCCGCCGCGGCCGCCAAGGCGCAGGGCGAGGAGGCCAAGGCCGAAGCGGTCCGCCAGCGCGATGCCGCGCGCGCGGCGCGCGAGGCGGCGCAGGCACAGCGCGCGGCGGACCGGGAGTCGGCGGACTCGCCCTGGGCCAAGGCGGCGAATTCGGCGATGCGCTCCGCCTCGTCCTCGATCGGGCGGCAGGTGGCGAATGAGATCGGTCGGCAGGTGTTCGGCACCAGGCGTAGCCGGAACAGTGGCGCGGGCGGCTTGATCGGGCAGATCGCGCGTGGAGTCTTGGGCGGATTGTTCCGCGGGTAGATATGGAGGCGATGATGTTGGACGGTGAGACCCGGGGCGGATGGGACGAGGCGGCGGAGGCGGTGTTCGAGGAGGTCGTCGCGCTGCGCCGCGCCATCCATGCCGAACCGGAAATCGGCCTCCATTGTCCGCTGACCAGCGCCAAGATCAAGGCGGCGCTCGCCGGCCTGCCGCTGGAGGTGCGCGAGGGGACGTCGACCACCGGTTTCGTCGCGATCCTGCGCGGCGGCGCGGCCGCGACCGGTGCGGGCAGCAATGCGCGCACCGTTCTGCTGCGCGGCGATATGGACGCACTGCCGATGACCGAGGAGACCGGGCTGCCCTTCGCCAGCACGATCGACGGGCGGATGCATGCCTGTGGTCATGACACGCATACCGCCATGCTGGTCGGTGCGGCCAAAGCCCTGTCGGCGCGGCGCGACGAACTCGCCGGCACGGTCGTCTTCATGTTCCAGCCGGGCGAGGAGGGCTATCACGGCGCGCGCTTCATGATCGAGGACGGGCTGCTCGCCGATCCCGCACCCGACGCCGCCTTCGCGCTGCACATCTCGCCCAATGCGCCGTCCGGGCTGGTCGTCGGTCGGCCCGGAACGATCATGGCCTCGGCGGACACGCTCCACGCGCGGATCATCGGACGCGGCGGCCATGCCGCCATGCCGCATGAGGGTCTGGACCCGATCCCCGTCGCCTGCGAGATCGTGACCGCGCTCCAGGTCTATATCGCCCGCCAGGTGGCGGTGACCGACCCGGCGGTGCTGTCGATCACGAAGATCCAGGCGGGCACCGCGCATAATGTCGTGCCCGGCGAGGCGACGTTGCTCGGCACGTTGCGGACGCTGTCGGAGGCGACGCGGATCCAGTGCCAGGCGGCGTTCAAGCGGATCGTCGAGAATATCGCCGCCGCCCATGGCTGCACGTCCGAGGCGTGGATCGATGCCGGCTATCCGGTGACCGCCAATGATCCGCGTGGCAGCACGCTGCAACAGGCGGTGGCGACCGAGCTGTTCGGCGAGGGGGGCTGGCAGACCATGCCCAAGCCGATGATGGGCGCGGAGGACTTCTCCTATGTGCTGCGCGCGGTGCCGGGGGCGTTCGCCTTTATCGGCGCGGCGCCGGAGGGAAGCGATCCGGCAACCAACCCGCCGCTGCACAATACGCGCATGACGCTCGACGAGCGGGTGATGGCGCGGGGGGTCGCGATGCACTGCGCGACGGCGACGCGATTCCTGGACAGGGGGTTCGACTAAGCCTCGATCTCACGGGAAGCCGTGGTGGGCCGGAATGCGGCGGGGCGTCCGTCGGTCTACGCCGTGCGGTGATTTTCTCCGTCCTTCTGCGTACCATCCCGATGGAGGGACAGGGACGGGTTACGCCGTCACCCCCGGAAGGCCGGCTCGGCCCAAGGACCGAACATCCGGCCCGTGAACGGGCAACGCCGGCCGGCTCCCTCGGGAACCGACCGGCGTCGCCAGCGATCGGCCGGACCGAAGCCCGGCCCGGAGCCGCTTACTTGCCGCGCAGCGTGTTCAGCACCGCGAGGCCGACCACGCCGGCCAGCGCCGCCGTCGCCCAGGGGCGGGCCTGCGCGAAGCCCTTTGCCTTGTCGACCAGCGGGCCGGGATTGGCGATCGCGTCCTTGGCGGTGCCGGCGAGCTGCTTGGCATTGCCGGTGAGCTGATCGGCCAGACCTTCGTGCTTCAGCGACTGGTCGCCGGTGGCGCTGCCGATGGCTTCCTTGACGTTGCCGCCGAGATCCTGCGCCTGACCGGACAAGGTGGTGGTGTTCATCGCTTACGCTCCTGATTGCGCCTTCGGAACGGAAGGCTGTTGCGGTGCGGGAACGTATCGGATGCGATTTGGTGCCATGGCGGTCGTATCGGTGACGGACATGTCACCGATCGTCCAGGTCGCGCCCGCCTCCGTCGCGCGGAAGCGGTCGGCGGCGATCCGCCGTTCGGCCAGCGTCGCACGCAGCACCTCGCGCGGCTGGTCGATCCCTTCCGAGGTCAGCTCGAACGTGCCCCAATGCACGCCCAGCGCCCAGGCCGCGCCCAGTTGCTGGAAGGCGGTGACCGCCTGGACCGGGCCGATATGATTGTCGGTCGCGCCGCCGCCGAAATGATAGGCCCCGATCGGCAGCAGCGCGAGCCGGACCGGCCCGTGCCGTCGCGCCTCGATGGCCCAGCGCATGTCGCCCTCGCCGGTATCGCCGGCATAATAGAGGTTGCCGCCGGGCAGCGTCACGGTGAAGCCGGTCCACAGCGTCTTGTTGCGGTCGCCGGGGCGATACTGGCTCCAGTGATGCGCGCGGTCGAGCCGGACTTCGATCCCCGGCCGCACCGCCACCCGGCCGCCCCAGTCGCGCGCCGCCGAGCGGATGCCGTAGCGGCGCAGGATCTGGTCGTTGCCCAGGCCGGTCACGATCAGCGGGCGGTCGCGTCGCCAGAGAAGGCCGAGCGTGCCGATGTCGAGATGGTCGAAATGATCGTGGCTGAGCAGGATCAGGTCGATCTTCGGCAGATCGGCCAGCCTGATGCCCGGCGCACGCACCCGCTTCACCCCGGCGAACCGCACCGGCGAGGCGCGCTGCGCCCAGACCGGATCGGTCAGGATGTTGAGGCCCTGGGTCTGCACCAGCACGCTGGCATGGCCGACCCAGGTGACCTGCATCGCCTGCCCCTCGACGCGGCGCGCGGGCACGGCCGGCGTAACCGGCACGCTGGCCGGCCAGCTGCGATAGGGCGGTTCCAGCAGATGTTCGAGCAGCGCCAAGGGCCCCTGGTTGCGTTCGCCGACCTTGCCATGGACACCGTCCGGATTGACGAAGCGCTGCCCGTTGAAATGGTCGCTGCGCGCGACCTTCGACAGGTCGATCGATGCGCAGCCGCCGGCCAGGAGTGGCAACAGGGTAAGCCACGCCCGGCCGGCCGACCCCGTCATTTCTTGATCAGCCCGATCTCGACCAGTCGCTCGTACAGATAGTCATGGGCGGTGATCGGGTTCGGATAGCGGTTCGGATTCTCCGCCGTGATCGTCTGCGGCAGCGTCTCGATCAGGAAGTCGGGGGCGGGGTGCAGGAAGAAGGGCATGGAATAGCGCGAATGGCCGCGCCGTTCCGGCGGCGGGTTGACGACGCGGTGCGTGGTCGAGGGCAGGACATGATTGGTCAGCCGTTGCAGCATGTCGCCGACATTGACAACCATCGCACCCTCCGGCGGCTTGATCGCCAGCCAGCGACCGGTATCGCGATCGAGCAGTTCCAGCCCTGCCTCCTCCGCACCGAGCAGCAGGGTGATGAGGTTGATGTCCTCATGCGCCCCGGCGCGCACCCCTTCGGCATCGACGGGGATGGGGGGATAGTGAAGCAGGCGCAGCACGCTGTTGCCGTCCTTCACCGCCCGGTCGAACCAGTCGGGGGCAAGGCCGAGATAGAGCGCGATGGCCGAGAGCAGCCGGTCGCCCGCCTGGTCGAAGGCGGCGAAAAGCTCGACGAACGTGCCCTTGAACCCTTCGGGCCGGGTCGGCCAGATGTTCGGGGCCATGACATCGGCATAGCGATGCCCGGCGGGCAGTTCGCGGCCGACATGCCAGAATTCCTTCAGATCGACGTGCTTCGCGTCCTTGGCGATTTCGGTCTTGAAGGGCGTGTAACCGCGCGCGCCGCCGCCGCCCGCCTGGTGATAGTCGCGCTTCTCCGCGTCGGGCAGCGCGAACAGCGCCCCGGTCTCGGCCCAGGCGCGGTCGATCAGCGGCTGCGGCACGCCATGATCCGCGACGATCGCGAAGCCGAAGCGCTTGAACGACTCGCCGAACGCGGTGGCGAAGCCTTGGGGGTCGCGCGCTTGGTCGGCAAGGCTCAGAGTCGGCACCGCCGCCGATCCGGCGGTGGAGGGGGTATCCAGCATTACAATGTCCTCTTTTATTCCGGTAACATATCGCCTTGGCGGGACCGGCGAAAGAGCGTGGGCCGCGATGGCGCGCACGGGACGAAGCCGCTAGGGCCACGGATCATGACCGCCCCGGACCAACCCGCGCCGACCCAAACCGCACCGGACCTGCCCGGCGCACCGATCGGCTTCGTCGAGTTCGTGGCGCTGGTCGCCGCGCTGATGGCGCTCGGCGCGCTCGGCACCGACGCGATGCTGCCGGCTCTGCCCGCGATCGGCGAGGCGTTGCACGTGGCGAGCGAGAACGACCGGCAGTTCGTGGTGTCGGCGTTCCTGGGCGGGTTCGGCGTGGCGCATCTGATCCATGGGCCGCTGGTCGATCGCTTTGGCCGGCGGCGCGTGCTGCTCTGGGCGATCAGCGCCTATATCGTCGCAAACGCGCTGGCGGCGGTGTCGGCCAGCTATCCGCTGCTGATCGCGGCGCGGCTGGCGGGCGGCGCGACGGTGGCGGCGACGCGGATCGCGACCGTGGCGCTGGTGCGCGACTGCTATCAGGGGCGGGCGATGGCGCGGGTCATGTCGATCGCCTTCATGGTGTTCATGGTGGTGCCGATCCTGGCCCCGACGGTCGGGCAGGCGGTGCTGCTGTTCGGCAACTGGCGGACGATCTTCTGGGTGATCGCGGGGACGGCGGCGGCGCTGCTCGCCTGGATCACGCTGCGCCTGCCCGAGACGCTGACGGCGGAGGCGACGCTGCCGATCCATCCGCGCCGCATCCTGTCGGGCTGGGGACATGCGCTGACCGACCGGGCCTCGATCGGCTATACGCTGGCGGCGACGATGCTGACCGGCAGCCTCTACGGCTATCTCAATTCGGTGCAGCAGATCATGTTCGACGTGTTCCGCCATCCCGCGCTGCTGGCGGCGGTGTTCGCGGGGACGGCGGCGACGATGGCGGCGGCGAACCTGCTCAACGCGCGGATCGTGATGCGGCTGGGCACGCGGCGCATCGCCCATTCGGCGACGGTGACGTTGATCCTGTTGTCCGGCCTGCACCTGGCGCTCGTCGAGCTGGGCCATGAGTCGATCGTGACCTTCTCGGTGCTCCAGGCGCTGACCATGGCGAGCTTCGGCCTCGCCAATTCGAATTTCTCGGCCATGGCGATGGAGAATATGGGCGCGATCGCCGGCACCGCGTCGAGCGTGCAGGGCTTCATCATGATCACCGGCGGCGTGCTGATCGGCGCGGTGATCGGGCAGGCGTTCGACGGCTCCACCGCGCCGATGGTGGCGGGGTTCGTGGTGACCGGGCTGATCGCGCTGGCCTGCGTCGCCCTGACCGAACGCGGCCGGCTGTTCGGCGCCTGACGGAACCCGGCCGCCGCCCGCGCCGTTCGATCCATCGTCATTGATGATGGAGAGCGACATGGGCGGACACCAGATTCCTGGACAGGGCACCGGCGACGATGGCTGGGACGAGGAAGGCTATGACGAGAGCCAGCGTGCGGAGATTCTGGAGGCGACGCGCGACGGGCCGACCGACGGCCTGGTGCTGACCGACCTGGATCCGGACCTGGGCGACGACGATGCCGAGGACGAGGCGATCGACGATCTCGACATGGATTCCGAGGAAGTGGGCGAGGCCGATCCCAATGCGGAGCCGGACGAGGCCGATATCGCCGAGGACGATGTCCAGGAGGAACTGGACGACGGGTCGATCGACGAGGACGAGGATCTGAGCGACGCGGACGATGCGGCCCTGCGACCCTAGATCACCGGACCGGCGCCGATGGGCGTGGGCTTCACCACGCTCCTTGGACCATCCGGCTTTCGGGTGAGGGGCCAGGCCCCCGGACAGTCAGGAAACATCGGGGACGACCGGCCGGTCGTCCCCGATTTTCGTAGGATCACGCCGCCGTGGCGGGCGCGTCCACATAGGCGGTCCACAGGGCCGCGATGCCCGAGCGCGGCGCGCCCTTCACCTCGGCGAAGGCGGCCTTGGCGCCGGCCTTGTCGCCCGAGCGGGCCAGCGCGATGCCGAGGCGGGTGTTCACCTCGTCCGCGTCGACGCCGCCCTTCTGCAAGGCGAGCCGATAGAGGGCGATCGCCTTGGGGAAGTTGTCCATGCCCAGATAGGCCTCGGCGGTGCTGGCGGCGAGGCGACCATTGGCGGCGGCGCTCGCCTTCGCCTCGATCGGGGCCAGCGAGCCTTCCTGCTTCGCCTTGGTGGTCGAGTCGGCGAGCAGCGCCTTGGCCATCGCATTGCCCGCCGGGATCTTGCCCGCGGCCATGCCTTCCTTCAGCACCGCCGCCGCTTCCGCCGGCAGACCCTTGCGCGACACGTCGTCGGCATATTCCAGATAATCGGTCTGGTCGGCCAGCGAGCGGGTGGCGCGCATCAGGCGGAACAGGTCGATCTTCTGCGCCTCGTCCAGCTTGGCGACCGAATTGCCCGCCATGCCATAGGTGACGATGGCGTCACGCCAGTTCTTCGACGTCGGATAGGCGGTGACGTATTTGGCGATCCAGCTGACCGTCTGCGGCCCCAGCTTCGCGGCATTGGCGCGCGCGATGCCGTAGCGATACACGTCCTCCGACCCCGGCTTGCCCGCCGCCGCATCGGCCGCGACCTGCGCTTCCAGGTCGGAAAGGCCGCCGGCCACGTCGCCGCTCGCCACCTTGGCCTGCGCGATCTGGAGGTTCACCTCCGGCGGCGCATAGCCGAGCTGCTTGGCCTGGTTGAAATACTGGATCGCGACCGGCCACTGCTTGCCGTTATAGGCCAGCGCGCCGCGACGATAGGCATACTTACCGCGATCGGCGGGCGGAGTCGCCGGATTGGCGATCAGCGCGTCGAGCGCCGGCGCCAGCGACGTCTCGTTGAGCGGCGCATTGGGGTTGGCCGCCTGCTGGTCGGCCAGCTTCTGGTTGGCGAGGTCGTAGTTCAGCGCCGCGACGATATATTTCTCGTCATCGTTCTTCGCGGCGGCGGTGGCGGCGGCCAGGTTGGTCTCGGCCGTCGCATAATCCTTGGCCTTGATCGCATCCTGGGCGGGCTTCGCGGCCTTCAGGAAGTCCGGGCTCAGCTTGGGGCCGGCGGGTTCTTCCTTCTTCTTGGCGATCGCAGGCGGGGTCAGCGCCAGCCCGGACACACCGGTCGTCAGCGCCAGGGCCAGCGCAAGCTTCGAGAAAGTCTTCAATGGATCTCTCCTGTTGGGCATCGACGCCCATGACGGCCGTCTATAGAGGCGGACGCGCGCCATCAAGCGAGGCGCAGCGGCTTGGTTCCATGACGAAGCGGGGCTGAACCGCGATTGAATGACGGTCGGGGCCGGCCTAGGGCGAGCGGATGATCGCCCTGATTTCACCCGCCAAGACGCTCGACTATGACAGTGCGCTGCCGGCCCTGACCCCGACGCGCCCGCGTTTCGAAGACGAGGCCGGCACGCTGGCCCGCGCCGCCGCGCGTCTGCCGCAGAAGCGCCTGTCGGAGCTGATGCGGATTTCCCCCGCGCTCGCCAAGCTGAATGCCGAGCGGTTCCGCGACTTCGCCGACGCGCCGGAGCGGCCGGCGCTGTTCGCCTTTGCCGGCGACGTCTATACCGGGCTGGACGCGAAGACGCTGGAGGAGCCGGCGATCGCCTTCGCCCAGGATCACCTGCGCATCCTGTCCGGCCTGTACGGGCTGCTCCGTCCGCTCGACGCGATGCGGCCCTATCGGCTGGAGATGGGAACGCGCTGGGCCCCACGCGGCGAGAAGCTGACCGAATGGTGGCAGGGGCGGATCGCCGACCGGCTGCTCGCCGATATCGGGCAGGAGGGATCGGGCACGATCCTGAACCTCGCCAGCCAGGAATATTGGGCGGCGGTCGAGGGACGGCTGCCCGCCTCTGTCCGCGTCATCGGCGTCGATTTCCGCGATGGCGGCCGTTTCGTCAGCTTCCATGCGAAGAAGGCGCGCGGGATGATGGCGCGCTGGCTGGTCGAACATCGGGTCACCGACACCGACGGCATGAAGGGCTTCGACACCGACGGCTATCGCTTCGACGCAGGGGAAAGCACCGAGACGCTATGGCGGTTCGCGCGATGAGCGCGGTCGTCATCGGCGCATCCGGCGGGATCGGCGCGGCGCTGGTCGAGGCGCTACGCGAGGAAGCGGTGCCGGTGCGGGGTTTCGCCCGCAGCTTTACGGGGGCCGATCACCTCGATCTGGACGACGAGGCGAGCATCGCCACCGCCGCCGCCGGCCTGTCCGCGCCGCCGACGCTGGTGGTGGTCGCCACCGGCCTGCTGCACGAGGGCGAGCATCGGCCGGAAAAGAGCATGGCGGCGCTCGATGCCGCCTGGCTGGCGCGGCAATATGCGGTCAACGCGATCCTGCCGGCCCTGGTCGCCAAGCATTTCCTGCCCCGGATGCCCAGGACCGGCCCGGCGGTCTTCGCGATCCTGTCGGCGCGGATCGGCAGCATCTCCGACAATCGGCTGGGCGGCTGGTACGGATATCGCATGGCGAAGGCGGCGGCGAACCAGCTGGTCCGCACGCTGGCGATCGAGGAGCGGCGGCGCAACGATCGCACGATTGTCGTGGGCCTGCATCCCGGCACCGTCCGCACCGCGCTCTCCGCCCCCTTCCAGACCGGCGTGGCGGCGGACCAGCTCTTCGCCCCGGACCGGGCGGCGGTGCAGCTGCTCGACGTGATCGACGGGCTGAAGGTGACCGACAGCGGCAGGCTGTTCGCCTGGGACGGGGTGGAGATCCAGCCCTGACCGGCTGAAGTCGCTGTGGATGAAGGATAATTCATCCATTCGCGACGCGCCGTACAGGCCGGCGGGCGCAGGCCGATCGCGGATGGCGACGCTTCCGACGTCGCCCCGTATCGAGGATGCTGCCCATGACCAAGTCGCTTCCCTTCGCGCTGCTCGCCGCCGGATCGCTGCTGTCGGCAACCGCCGCCTTCGCGGCGCCCCAGGCTGCCGGGCAGGCCTCCACCGCCAAGGCGACCACCGCCACCCATATGGTCAAGACGACGCACGTCACCACCACGCGTCGCGGCACCGGGCCCCGGATGGTGACCACCAAGACCAGCACCGGCAAGACCGTGACCTATGACTGCTCCAAGGCGGGCAACGCCAGCAAGACGGCCTGCAAGAAGTAACCGCGTCGGCCGGCCCCGCCGCGCCCATAAGGCGGCGGGCCGGCCCGTTCCCTCGCGTACGCGCGTGCGCGTGACAACAGCGGCCGGACGTCTTACAGGGGTGTGGCACTCCTGAAACCACCTGGAAGACAGACACCTTGGCCGACGAGACCAGCCTCGCCGAACCCTCCGACATTTCGACGATCTCCATCGTCGATGAGATGAAGTCGAGCTATCTCGACTATGCGATGAGCGTGATCGTCGCCCGCGCGCTGCCCGACGTGCGCGACGGGTTGAAGCCGGTGCATCGTCGCATCCTCTATTCGGCCTATGAAAGCGGCTTCGTCGCCGGCCGGCCCTATCGCAAGTCCGCCCGCATCGTCGGTGACGTGATGGGTAAATATCACCCGCACGGCGACAGCGCGATCTACGACGCCCTGGCCCGCATGGCGCAGGATTGGTCGATGCGCGTGCCGCTGATCGACGGCCAGGGCAATTTCGGCTCGATGGACCCCGATCCGCCGGCCGCGATGCGCTATACCGAGGCGCGACTGGCCAAGGTCGCCAATTCGCTGCTCGACGGCCTGGACAAGGACACGGTCGACTTCACGCCCAATTATGACGGGTCGGAGCGCGAGCCCTCGGTCCTGCCGGCGCAGTTCCCGAACCTGCTGGTCAACGGCGCGGGCGGCATCGCGGTCGGCATGGCGACCAACATCCCGCCGCATAACCTGGGCGAGGTGATCGACGCCTGTTTCGCCTATCTGGACAACGGCGCGATCACGTCCGAGGAACTCACCGAGATCGTGCCCGGTCCCGACTTCCCGACCGGCGCCATCATCCTGGGTCGCGCGGGGGCCCGTTCCGCCTACAGCACCGGGCGCGGATCGATCATCGTCCGCTCGCGCCACACGATCGAGAATCATCGCGGCGACCGCCAATCGATCGTGCTGACCGAAATCCCTTACCAGCAGGGCAAGAACGCGCTGGTCGAGAAGATCGCCGACGCCGCCAAGGAAAAGCGGATCGAGGGGATCAGCGACATCCGCGACGAGTCGAATCGCGAGGGCGTGCGGATCGTCATCGACCTGAAGCGCGACGCCACGGCCGAGGTGGTGCTGAACCAGCTCTGGCGGCACACGCCCGCGCAGGGGTCGTTCCCGGCGAACATGCTAGCGATCCGGGGCGGGCGGCCCGAACTGCTCAACCTGCGCGAGATCATCCAGGCCTTCATCCAGTTCCGCGAGCAGGTCATCACCCGCCGCTCGAAGTTCGAGCTGAACAAGGCGCGCGAGCGGGCGCATCTGTTGCTCGGCCTGGTGATCGCGGTCACCAACCTGGACGAGGTGGTGCGGATCATCCGCGGCTCGGCCAGCCCCGCCGCCGCGCGCGCCGCGCTGCTCGCGCGCGAATGGCCGGTGTCGGAGATCGCCGCCTATCTGCAACTGGTCGAGGCGGTGGAGACCGAGGTGACGGGCGATACCTATCGCCTGTCCGACGCGCAGGTGCGCGCGATCCTCGACCTGCGCCTGCATCGCCTGACCGCGCTCGGCCGGGACGAGATCGGCGACGAGCTCAAGACGCTGGCCGACTCGATCGCCGATCTGCTGGAGATCCTGGCCAATCGCGTGAAGCTCTACGAGGTGATGCGCGGCGAGCTGCGCGCGATCCGCGACCAGTTCGCGACGCCGCGCCGCACCGAGATCGCCGCCGCCGCCGACGGGATCGACGACGAGGACCTGATCGAGCGCGAGGACATGGTCGTCACCGTGACGGTCGAGGGCTATATCAAGCGCACGCCGCTCGACGCCTTCCGCGCGCAGAAGCGCGGCGGCAAGGGCCGCGCCGGCATGGCGACCAAGGACGAGGATGCGATCACCAGCCTGTTCGTGACGAGCACGCACACGCCGGTGCTGTTCTTCTCCACCGCCGGCAAGGTCTATCGCATGAAGGTCTGGCGCCTGCCCGAGGGCGGGCCGGCGACGCGCGGCCGGCCGATGGTCAATCTGCTGCCGCTGGCGCCCGGCGAGACGATCTCGACCGTGCTGCCGCTGCCCGAGGACGAGCTGCGCTGGGGCGACCTGCACGTCATGTTCGCGACGGCGAAGGGCAATGTCCGCCGCAACGCGATGGACGCCTTCACCAACGTGCCGACCAACGGCAAGATCGCGATGAAGTTCGAGGGCGAGGATGCCGACGACCGGCTGATCGGCGTCAAGCTGCTGGAGGAGGGCGACGACGTGCTGCTCGCCACCCGCCAGGGCAAGGCGATCCGCTTCGCGGGCGAGGAGGTGCGCGAGTTCCAGAGCCGCAACTCCACCGGCGTGCGCGGAATGCGCCTGGGCGAGGGCGACGAGGTCATCTCGCTGTCGATCCTGCACAAGGTCGGGGTCAGCGACCAGGACGAGCGCGACGACTATCTCCGCCACGCGCCCTGGAAGGGCGAGGATGCCGATCGCCAGCCGCGCCGGATGGACGATATCCGCTATGCCTATCTGCGCGAGCGCGAGCAGTTCATCCTGACGATCTGCGCCAATGGCTATGGCAAGCTGTCGAGCGCCTATGAATATCGCCGCACCGGGCGCGGCGGCCAGGGCATCACCAATATCGACAATATCGGCCGCAACGGGCCGGTCGTCGCCAGCTTCCCGGCCAGCAAGGCGGATCAGCTGATGCTGGTCACCGACCAGGCCAAGCTGATCCGGATGCCGCTGGAAAGCCTGCGCGTGATCGGTCGCGGGTCGGCGGGCGTGCGCCTGTTCGACGTGGCGAAGGGCGAGCATGTCGTCTCCGCCGCGCGGATCGACGAGGAGGATGCGCCGGAGAACGAGGCGGAGGCGCTGGTCGCGACGGAGCTTGGCGCCGCGCCGCCCGTTGACGCCGCCGATACGCTCACCGTCGACGACGGCACCGGCCCGCAGACGATGGACGAGCAGGTCGACGAGAGCGGAGACGAATGATGAGCGAGCGCCCCCTGACCGCCTATAAGGTGCTGACGGCCGAGCAGATGGCGACGCTGGAGCGCGATGGCCGTTTCCAGGGGGCGCCGGTCGATTTGGCGGACGGCTATGTCCACCTCTCGACCGCCGACCAGTTGACCGAGACGGTGGACAAGCACTTCGCCGGGCAGTCCGACCTGCACGTCGCGGCGGTCGATCTCGGCAGCTTCGGCGAATCGCTCAAATGGGAGGAGAGCCGGGGAGGCCAGCTCTTCCCGCACCTCTACGGCCCGTTGCTGCTGGAGACGGTGGTCGCCTATGGCCCGCTGGAGCGGAACGAGGATGGTCGGGTGAGGCTGCCGGTCACGGGGTGAGGGGCGGGAAGGCCCCTCCGTCCCGCATCAATCCCCGACCGGCACGCCGGTCTGCGACTTGGCGGTTCGGATCGTCAGCGAGGTCTTGACGCTCGCGACATTGGGCGCGGGCGTCAGGTGCGTGGTCAGGATTTCCTGGAAGCTCTTCAGGTCGGTGGCGACGATCTTCAGGATGAAGTCGATCTCGCCGTTCAGCATATGGACCTCGCGCACCTCCGGGATGCGGGCGACATGCTCTTCGAACGCGTTGAGGTCATGCTCGGCCTGGCTGCGCAGGCTGACCATCGCGAAGACGGTGATCGGATAGCCCAGCCGGCCCGCGTCCAGATCGGCGTGATAGCCGCGGATCGCCCCCGCTTCCTCCAGCGCGCGGACGCGGCGCAGGCAGGGCGGGGCGGTCAGGCCGACGCGCTCCGCGAGATCGACATTCGTCATCCGTCCGTCGGCTTGCAGCAGACCCAGAATCTGCCGATCGATCCGGTCGAAAGTCATTACGCTGACCCTTTTCACTTTTCACTTTGGCTAATGGCTTGGCCCGTCACATAATATAATTGCGGGTAAACGCAATTGTCCCACAATGTAACGGTGTGGAAATGATGGTTTCTCCGGCGCGCTGGACCGGGTATGGGGGGTGGGCGCGCCATCCGGCGGTGCGCGCGGAGACTGATTCCCAGTGCGGTTCGACGACAGCCTGACCACCGTCCTTTCGGCTGACATGGGTCCCGGCATGGGGGCCCAGACGGCGTGGCGGCAGCTTGTCGACCTGATGGGGCGCGGCCGCGCGCCAACCAACGACACGACGCTGGAACGACTGGCCCGCCTGCGCGCGATCGTGCCGGTCGCGGTCCGATCGGCGAGCGCCCGCGCGCTGGCCTTCGCCCGTCCGGAGCCGGCGCTGGTCGAATTCTTCGCGCAGGACGATCTGGCGGTCGCCGCGCCGGTGCTGCGCATGGTCACCCTGCCGGTCGACGCCTGGCTCGACCTGCTCGGTCGCGTGACCCCGGCCTGTCGCGCGGTGCTGCGCCAGCGTCGTGATCTGCCGGCGGAGGTCGAGCGGGGCCTGGAAAGCTTCGGCGCGGTCGATTTCGTCATTACCGATGCCCGGCCGGTCGCGGCTGTCGCGACTGCCGACCCGGAACCGCCGATGGCTGTGGCGGCGCCTGTCGCGCCGATCCCCGACATCGATGTCTGGTCCGTCCCGGATGCCTCGACGGACATTCCGTCGATGGACATCCCGTCGATCGAGCCCGGACCCGTCGCGACGCCGATGGCCTCGGAGGGTATGGTGCCCCGGTTCGAGATCGCGGATCTGGTCGCGCGGATCGATGCGTTCCAGCGCCAGCGGGACGACGAACCCGCCGAAGCGATGCCGTCCATGCCCGAGCTTCAGGTCGAATCGCGGGAGCGGCCGGAGCCCGGCTTCCGCTTCGAGACCGATGCGAACGGCCAGATCCGTTGGGTGGACGGCGTGTCGCGTGCGGCGCTGGTCGGCGTGACGCTCGCCCATGCCAGCCGCCAGGGCTGCGCGCAGGTCGATGCCTCGGTCGCGGCGGCGGTGCGGGGTCGTTCGCGCTTCACCGAGGGGCGGCTGGAGGTCGATGGCCTGTCCGACGCCGCCGGCTCTTGGCGCGTCACCGGCGTGCCGATGTTCGACCCCGCCAGCGGCCGTTTCGTCGGCTATCGCGGCGTGGCGCGGCTGCCCTATCGCCATGAGACGGCGGCACGGTCGAGCGCGTCGGACCAGTTGCGCCAGCTGGTGCACGAATTGCGCACCCCCGCCAATGCGGTGGCGGGTTTCGCCGAACTGATCGAATCGCAGCTGCTCGGGCCGGTGTCCGATGTCTATCGCGCCCGTGCGGCTGCGATCCGGTCTCAGGCGGCGGGGCTGTTGTCGGCGATCGACGATCTCGACACCGCCGCCCGCATCGAAGGCCGCGCGCTTGATCTCCGCGCGACGATCGTCCCGGTCCGCCCGCTGCTGGAACGGGTGGTGCGCGACCTGACCCCGCTGGCCGCCGAGCGCGGCGCGACTCTGGTGATCGTCGGCGAGGGCGCGGTGTCGGCCGATGACCGGGCGGTCGAGCGCCTGCTGGCGCGGATGCTGGCGGCGCTGCTGTCGGCGGCGCGGCCGGGCGAGCGGATCGGCGTCAGCGTCGAGAGCGATGGCGCACGCGTGCAGATCGTCGCGGACCGCCCCGATGCGCTGGCGGACCTGACCGGCGACGCGCTGTTCACGCTGGACGGCCGGGTCGGCGAGGATGAGCCGGGCGTGCCGTTGCTGGGTGCCGGCTTCACGCTGCGCCTGGTCCGCAACCTGGCGGTCGAGCTGGGCGGCGCGCTGGACATCCTGCCGGGCCGATTGACGGTACGGCTGCCGGCGGGCGATGATCGGCCGGCCGATCAGGTCGCATCCCACTGATAATCCGGCGCGCGGGAGCCGGATGCGCTTCCGCGGGTTTGGACCTCGACCTTTGTTCGAGGACGGGTGATGACCGAAACTGTACGCGCGATCCAGATCACCCGCTTCGGCGACCCGGCCGAGGTGATCGGGAACCGCCAAGTGCCGATCCCGCAGCCGGTGGATGACGAGGTGCTGGTCCGCGTCCGCGCCGCCAGCATCAACCCGGTCGACTGGAAGATCGCACAGGGCGACTATCCGCCGGTCGGCGCGGACAAGCTGCCGCTGGTGCTGGGTCGTGACCTGGCAGGTACGATCGAGGCGGTCGGCACGCGTGCCCATTACATGCTGCGCCATGGCGACCCCGTCTTCGCCTTTATCGGCCAGGATCGCGGCGCCCAGAGCGACTATGTGGTGGTCAGGGCGGTCGAACTGGTCGCGATGCCGGCCGGGCTCGATTTCGCCGAAGCGGCGGGCGCGGGTCTGGCATCGATGACGGCATGGCAGGGGCTGTTCGACCATGGCGGGTTGGAGGCCGGGCAGCGCGTGCTGGTCCATGGCGGGGCCGGCGGCGTTGGCCATCTGGCAGTGCAACTGGCCAAGTGGAAGGGCGCAACGGTGTTCGCCACCGCCTCCGCGGATGATCGCGACTTCGTCCGGTCGATCGGGGCTGATACGGTGATCGACTATCACGCCGAGCGTTTCGAGGAGATCGCGACCGATTGCGACCTGGTCTTCGATACGCAGGGCGGCGCGGTGCAGCGTCGATCGTTCGACTGTCTGAAGCCGGGCGGGATGATGGTGTCGACGCTGGAACCGCTGGAGGACGAGGCGGCCGCGCGCGGGCTGCGGATCGCGCCGCGCTATCACGCCATGCCCAATGCCGCGCAACTCGGCCAGGTCGCGGACCTGCTGGCAGCGGGGACGATCCGCGTCGAGGTCGCCAACCGATTTGCGATCGGTGACTTCGCCGCCGCCTATGATGACGCCCGCCATGCGCATCCGCGCGGCAAGCTGGTGTTGACGCTGGACTGATGCCGCCGGATGACCGGACGATCTCATTTCAAGGAACCGATATGATTGCTACGCTGGCCGAACTGGACCGGGTGCGCGACGAATGTCGCAAGATGGTGACCCAACGCTCGCTGCTGTCCGCCGGGGCGGCGGTGGTGCCGATCCCGGGGGCCGATCTGGTCGCCGATGTCGGCCTGCTGACCAATTTGCTGCCGTCGATCAGCGCCAAGTTCCAGCTCGATCACGAGCAGGTCCAGAAGATGGACCCGAACATGGCGCAGCAGGTGCTGGTGATGGCAACCAGCCTGGGCAATAACGCGATCGGCCGAGTGGTCACGCGCAAGCTGGTGATCGCGATCCTGCGGCGGATGGGCGTCCGCATCGCGGCTGGCTCGGCGGCGCGCTTCGTGCCGTTCCTGGGACAGGCGGTGGCGGCGACGATCAGCTTCGGCGCGATGAAGCTGGCCGGCAACGCGCATATCGAGGATTGCTATCGCACTGCCCGCACCTTGATCGAGGGGCGGCCGGCGATCGCCTGATCAGTTGGCGGCGACGGGGCCGAAGCTGAACAGGCCCCGGCGATAGTTCATCACCACATTCGTCTCGGTCGGGCCGTTGCCGACCGAGACACTGGCCGCCTGGGCCGAGGGCTTGGACAAGCCGATCTTCGGGTTGCCGCCAAAGCCCGCGCCGTCGCGCGACAGGCTGAATTTGTGGCCGCCATCGACATTGTGGATCACGGCGAGCGAATAGGTGCCGGGACCGGGCACCCGCAGGCAGATGCGGACCGGGCCGCTGGCCGGCACCTCGACGCTGGCGCGGCGGAAGGTCTTGCCGGCCGCGATCAGGACATTGTCGTCGCCCAGGAAATCGCCGTCGCGCGCCGGATAGAGTTCGGCGCGGACACGGCCCTTGCGCACCTTCAGCCCCGTCACGTTGACGATCAGCGCCGGGCCGCTCTCCTCGGCGCGGCAGCGTGCGGCGGCGACGCCCAATTCGGGCGAGGAGCGGATGCCGGGGTCGGCGGCGACGAGAAGCAACAGCGCGGCGATCATGCGCGATTCTCCGAACGGACCAGGTCGGCGACGCCCAGCGCCGCGCCCAGGAAGATGTGGGTGGCCAGCGTCAGGCCGGCGACCATCACCAGCATCGCCGACATGGAGGGGGCGTCACCGATCACGAAGGCGACCAGCCCGGCGAAGACGATGTCGCGGTTGGGCAGCAGCGGCAGGCGCGACACCAGCATCCGCAGCGTCGCCAGCACCAGCCACCACAGGATCGGCACGCCCGGCATCGCCAATCGCCACATCAAGGCGGTGAGCAGGATGACGACGGCGATGCGGCCGAGATGGACGCTGGCGATCATCCACAATTCGCGCCGCTCGCAGGAGAAGAGCCGCCGGCCCATCAGCAATGCGATCAGCGAGGGCAGGGCGATGATCGCAGTCGCCAGCGCCATTACCCACTCCGTCAGGCCCAGGTTCAGCGCCGACAGCAGCGGCCAAGTCACGAGCATCAGCGCGACGGTGATGCCGTTGGCGACGGTGGCCGACAGGATCGTCACGTCCTTGATGACGCCGAACGGCGCGGCGGCCAGCCGGGCATGGCGGCGCGCCCAGCCGTAGAAATAGACTTCGCCCGAATAGCCGAGCACGATCTCGTTCGCGATCCGCTTGCGCAGCAGCGCGCCCAGGCCGGTGGCCGGCAATTGCCAGAGGCGGCGGTAGATCAGCCATTCGCCGACCGGCAGCGCCATATAGCCGGCGACGAAGACCAGCCAGAAGGCGGGCGAGGCCGGCAGGTCGCGGAACACCATGCCCAGATCGAGATGGCGCAGCTGCCACAGCGCCGCCGCCAGAATGGCGAGCGACAGGACGGGCGTGATCCATCGGCGCAGGCCGCTACCCCGCTCGATCAAGGGGCGCAGCTCCACCGTGGCGGGTGCGAACAAGGCGGTATCGGACATGGAGGGCTCTAGCGGACCGGGCGGCGCATGGGCGCGGGCGGGGTTTCGGGCTGGGTCACGATCAGAGGACGCCGCCGTGGCAACGGACCCGCATCGGCGACGAAAATTTTTACGCGGCGATGCGGAACCAAGCCGCCCGTGCCGTCATCGCGAATGACATGTCCTTGCCTTCGCTCCCGTTCCGCCCCGCCACGCTGATACCGCCAGCGCAGGATCGCCGCCTGCTGGTGTCGATCCACGATGTCTCGCCTGCCTTCACCGCGCCGGTGGAGGCGCTGGCGGCACGACTGCGGACGCTGCTCGACGGCCCGCGCTTCGCGATGCTGGTGGTGCCCAACCATTGGGGCCGCGCACCGATCGCCGGCGATGCCGCCTTCGCCCGACGCCTTCGCGGCTGGGCCGATGAGGGGATCGAGATGTTCCTGCACGGCTGGCTGCACCGCGACGACAGCCGGCACGACGGCGCGGCGGCCGCGTTCAAGGCACGCCACATGACGGCGGGCGAGGGGGAGTTCCTGGGGCTCAGCGCGGCGGAGGCGGAGCGGCGGCTGCGCGACGGCCGCGATATCGTCGAACAGGCGATCGGACGGCCGGTGGCGGGCTTCATCGCGCCGGCATGGCTCTATGGCGAGGGCGCGCACCAGGCGCTGGCGGCGACCGGCTTCACGCTGGCCGAGGATCACTGGCGCGTCTGGCGACCGCATACGGGCGAGACGGTGACACGCGGGCCGGTCATCACCTGGGCTAGCCGCAGCCCCGCGCGCACCGCCAGTTCGCTCGCGGTCGCGGGCGTGGCGCGGACCGCACGACGCATGGTGCCGGTGGTGCGGCTGGCGGTGCATCCGGGCGACATGACCAAGACCGCGATCGTCGCCAGCATCGCCCGCACCGTCCGCGCGCTGGCCGAGGTGCGGCAGGTGGTGCGCTATGCCGATCTGGACCGCGAGATGCGCGGGGAGCCGGACCGGAAGGCGGCATGAAGATCGTCGACGTCTGCGCCTTCTACGCCCCCAAGGGCGGCGGCGTGCGCACCTATGTCGACCAAAAGCTGATCGCGGCGGCGGCGATGGGGCACGACCTGGTGGTGATCGCGCCGGGCGACGAGGATCGCGTCCAGCCGCGCGAGGGCGGTGGCCGCATCCGCTGGGTGCGCGCGCCACTCTTCCCGCTCGACCGCGCCTATCGCTATTTCTCCGATCGCGAGGCGCTGTACCGGGCGCTGGACGAGGAAGCACCCGACGTGGTCGAGGTGTCGTCGCCCTGGCGCAGCGCCTCGATGGTGGCGGACTGGAGGGGCACGGCGCGGCGCGTGCTGGTCGCCCATGCCGATCCGCTGTCCGCCTATGCCTATCGCTGGTTCGGCGGGATTGCGGACCGTGCCGCGATCGATCGCGGGTTCGACTGGTATTGGCGGCATTTGCGCCGGCTGGACGCCAAATACGACCTGGTGGTCAGCGCCAGCGACAGCCTGTCGCGCCGACTGGTCGAGGGCGGGCTGACCAAGGTGATGACCAACCCGATGGGGATCGAGCCGGGTCATTTCTCGCCCGCGCGCCGCGATCCGGCGCTGCGCGCACGGCTGCTCGCCGAATGCGGGCTGGGGGAGGATGCGCTGCTGCTGCTCGGGGTCGGGCGGCATTCGCCGGAAAAACGCTGGGGCATGGTCGCGCGCGCCGTGACCGCCGCCGCGGCCAGCCGGCCGATGGGGCTGGTGATCGTCGGGGACGGGCATGACCGGCGCTCGGTGATCCGCGCGGTCGGCGGCAATCCGCATATCCGGCTGGTCGCGCCGATCCGCGACCGGCCGCAGCTGGCGACGCTGATGGCGAGCGCCGATGCACTGGTCCATGGCTGCGAGGCGGAGACCTTCTGCTTCGTGGCGGCGGAGGCGGTCGCGTCTGGCCTGACGGTGATCGCCCCCGATCTGGGCGGCGCGGCCGATTGCGCGCGGGCCAATGAGGGCTGGACCTATAAATCCGCCAGCGCGCGCAGCCTGAGCGGCGCCCTGCGCCAGTTCGCCGAGACGCAGCCGCGCCCGCGCGATCCAGGCCTTACCCGGTCGATGGCGGATCATTTCGGTGCGCTGTTCGACGCCTATGCCGGGTTGGACTCGGCACGGACGATCACGCGCTGAGCCGGCCCCGCATTGCCATCGCCAGGCGGACCAGCTGGGTCGCGGCCAGGATCAGCACCATCAGCATCAGGCCGATATAGAAGCTGGGCGACCGCCAGGCGGACACGGCCGCCGGTGATCGCTCCGATAGGGAAACCGATCCCGCGCCATTCGCCACGAAGCTGCGCGGCGACAGGATCACCTCGACGGTCCCCCGATCGTCGATCCGCTCAAGCTGAGTCAGCATGTCCTACCTACTCCCCACATCTTCCACGCGGCCGAGGGCGGCGATGGAACATGTCCCGGGCGTCTTTTAGCGGATTTTCCTAACCAGGGATAGGCGACATGCTGGTTTATTATTCGTGAACAACTTGCAACGTTACCGTTATGCCGTGGTCACGCCCCCGTCATGGAGGCGGCGGTGCCGACGGCGTCATACCATGGTCAGCGCGTCGATGGCGCCTTGCAGGATATGGGCGGCGGCATGATTGTCGATCCGCTCGGCGCGCTTGGCGCGGCTGATGTCCTGCTCGATCATCGCCCGCTCGACCGCGACGGTGGACCAGCGCTCGTCCCAGAGGAGGACGGGGCCGAGATCGGCGACGTTGCGGGCGAAGGCGCGGGTGGACTGGCTGCGCGGGCTTTCCGTGCCGTCCAGGTTGATCGGCAGGCCGATGACCAGCCCGCGCACCGATTGCGGGCCGATCATCGCGACGATCGCCGCCTTGTCGGCGGTGAACTTGGTGCGGCGGATCAGCGTCGCCGGGCTGGCGAAGGACCAGCCGGCGTCGCACAGGGCGGTGCCGATCGTCTTGGTGCCGACATCCAGCCCGATCAGCCGGCCCCCGTCCGGCAGCGCGGCGCGGAAGGCGGCGGCGTCGGTGGTGACGAGGGTCATCGGCGAAATCCTTGCAGGCGACGCGCGGCATCGGCGCGGACATTGGCCCAGAACAGGCTGTAGTCGTAGACATGGTAGTTGTTGCCGGGCAGCACATAGGGCCCGACCTCCGGCGGTGTCCCGATCATCAGCAGGCCGCGCGGACCGCAGGCGGCGGGCACCCGGCCGGGCGTGATCGTCGCGGTGGCGAGATCAGCGGCCGGATAGAGCGTGCCCAGATTGGCGCCGGCCGGGGCGGTCGCGTCGGGCGTGCCGGTCAGTGGGTTGGTGCAGACCATCGGCGTGTCCTTGCGCGACCGGCCGTCGAAGCCGATCGTCCGGTCATAGGTGTCGACGACCAGCGAGGGATCGGCCGGCTCGGCGAAGCTCTGCCATGACAAGAGGCATCCGGCCTGATCGGCGCGCGCGCATTCCGGCAGGCCCAGGCGCGGCAGGTCGGTGGTCCGCGATACCGGCCAGCCGACGACATAGGCGGCGACGATCCGGCGGCGCAGGGCGGGATCGGCGGCGACGCGATCGCGCAGCAAGCGGGTCAGGTGGAGCGCGCCCTGGCTGTGCCCCGCCAGGATGATCGGGGTCTTCGACCCGATCTGGCGCAGGAAGCTGTCGAAGGCGGCGGCGACATCGCCATAGGCCAGCTGCAACGCCTGTTCGGAATCGGCGACGCTGGTCAGAAAGGCGCCGAACGTCGCCTGGCGATAGCGCGGTGCCCAGACATCGCCGACCGCGTTGAACGCGCTCGCCTGGCCGCGCAGGAACAGCGCGCTGCGATCGTTGGTCTCCCGGTCGTCCAGCGGCGCGTTCCAATGGTCGCGGCTGACATAGGAGGTTGGATGGATGAAGAAGATCGCCGCCTTCGGTCCCTTGGCGTCCGCCGCGCGCGGGGCGTAACCCTCCGGCGTCCAGAGCGCCGGATTGCCGGGAATCTCGGGGCGGGCGAGCCAGAGCTTGGGATCGTCATAGGCGCTGGCCTGGACCGAGGCCTGGCGGCGGAAGGATTCGCCGGGCGTCAGCGCCATCCGCATCAGGTCGGTGCCGAACAGGCGATAGGCGAGGGCCGCCGCGATCACCAGCACGATCAATGCGGCGAAAATGTACAGGAACTTGCGCGCCAAAGGGGTCTCCTTGCTCCCGTCTGCTACAGGACGGCACGGCGCGCGCAAGACTTGCTGTACGCAAGCGCTTGCACCGGGCGGAGCGCGAGTGGTAGCGGGCTGGCCATGGCCGTGGACACCAACACCGTGAAGAAGATCGCCAGCCTCGCCCGGCTCGCGATCACCGAGGACGAGGCGGCGCGCATCGCGCCCGAGCTCGACAATATCCTGCACTGGATCGAGCAGCTGGGCGAGGTCGATACCGCCGGCGTCGAGCCGATGACCGCCGTCATCCCCAATCACCTGCGCCTGCGCGACGATGTGGTGACCGATGGCGGCATCCGCGACCAGTTGATGACGAACGCGCCGCAGGCCGAGCACGGCTTCTTCGCGGTTCCCAAGGTGATCGAATAATGACCGAACTTGCCGACCTGACGATCGCCGACATCCGCGACGGCGTGCGCGACGGCGCCTTCAAGGCGCGCGAGGTGGCGGAGGCGTTCAACGCCCGCGTCGCCGAGGCGAGCGCGCTCAACGCCTTTCTGGTGGCGACGCCCGATCACGCGCTCGCCGCTGCCGACGCCGCCGACGCGGCGCGCGCGGCGGGCGAGACGCCGAAGCTGATGGCCGGCGTGCCGATCGGCATGAAGGACCTGTTCTGCACCGCCGGGGTCCAGACCACTGCCGCCAGCCATATCCTGGAGGGCTTCACGCCGACCTATGAGTCGACCGTGTCGCAGAATCTGTGGAATGCGGGCGCGGGGATGCTGGGCAAGCTCAACCTCGACCAGTTCGCGATGGGTTCGTCGAACGAGACCAGCTATTTCGGCAACGTCATCTCGCCCTGGCGGCGGAACGACGGCGGCAATGCGGCGCTGGCGCCGGGCGGGTCGTCGGGCGGCTCGTCCTCGGCGGTCGCGGCACGGCTGTGCCCGGGCGCGACCGGCACCGACACGGGCGGCTCGATCCGCCAGCCGGCCGCCTTCACCGGCATTTCGGGTATCAAGCCGACCTATGGCCGCTGCTCGCGCTGGGGCACGATCGCCTTCGCCTCGTCGCTCGACCAGGCGGGGCCGATGGCGCGGACGGTGCGCGACTGCGCGATCATGCTGGGCGCGATGGCGGGCTTCGACGCCAAGGACTCCACCTCGCTCCAGCTCGACGTGCCGGCCTGGGAAGCGGATCTTTCGGGCGACCTGCGCGGCAAGCGAGTCGGCATCCCCAAGGAATATCGCGTCGACGGGATGCCGGCCGAGATCGAGGCGCTGTGGCAGCAGGGCATCGCCTGGCTGCGCGACGCCGGCGCGGAGATCGTCGAGGTTTCGCTGCCGCACACCAAATACGCGCTGCCCGCCTATTACATCATCGCGCCGGCCGAGGCCTCGTCCAACCTCGCCCGCTATGACGGCGTGCGGTACGGCCTGCGCGACCTGCCGGACGGTGCGAACCTCCAGCAGATGTATGCCGCGACTCGCGCCGACGGCTTCGGGCCGGAGGTGAAGCGCCGCATCATGATCGGCACCTATGTGCTGTCGGCGGGCTTCTACGACGCCTATTACACCCAGGCGCAGAAGGTGCGGGCGCTGATCGCGCGCGATTTCGAGCGCGCCTGGGAGCAATGCGACCTGCTGCTCGCCCCGACCGCGCCCTCGGCGGCGTTCGCGCTGGGCGAGAAGTCGGCCGATCCGATCGCCATGTACCTCAACGACGTGTTCACCGTGCCCTCGTCGCTCGCCGGCCTGCCGGCGATGAGCGTGCCGGGCGGGCTGGACGCGGCCGGGTTGCCGCTGGGTCTCCAGATCATCGGCAAGGCGCTGGACGAACAGTCCGTGCTGAACGCCGGGCTGGCGATCGAGGAGCGTGCGGGCTTCACGGCGCGGCCGGAGCGCTGGTGGTAACCGACGCGGAGACGGCGCCGGACTGGTCGCGCGAGCATCGCCCGCGCGGGGTCTGGTCGCCCGACCGGTCGCTGCTGAAGACGATCCGCGACTATCAGCGGCATCGGGCGCGTGGCGGGCCGGTTTCGGCCATCGCCCGACGCTGGGCGGTGCTGCGGCATCGCTTCTGGTCGGCGGTGACGGGCGCGGACATCCCGATCAACGCGCCGATCGGTGGTGGGCTGATGATCCCGCATCCCAACGGGATCGTCATCCATCCGGCCTCGACGATCGGGCCGAACTGCCTGATCCTGCAACAGGTGACGCTGGCGCGGATGATCAATGGCTCGCCGACCCTGGGCGCGCATGTCGATATCGGCGCGGGCGCCAAGCTGCTCGGCGGCATCCATATCGGCGACCATGCGCGGATCGGCGCCAATGCGGTGGTGATGCAGGACGTGCCGGCGGGGGCGACCGCGGTCGGCATCCCGGCGCGCATCATCCCCGACAAGCGGCCGGTGCCGAGGCCCTGACGGCTTGAATTGTGCCGGGCAACGGGTCATGCCCGCCGGCAATCCCTTTATTCCAGACAAGCGGACGATGTGATGAGCAACTATCGGGTCCAGGGCGCGACGGGCGAGTGGGAGGTCGTGATCGGCCTGGAGGTGCACGCGCAGGTCACGTCCAACGCCAAGCTCTTCTCGGGCGCCGCCACCGCCTTCGGTGCGGAGCCCAATACCCAGGTCAGCCTGGTCGATGCGGCGATGCCCGGCATGTTGCCGGTGCCGAACATGGAGTGCATCCGCCAGGCGGTGCGCACCGGCATGGCGATCGACGCGCAGATCAACCGCTGGTCGCGGTTCGATCGCAAGAATTATTTCTATGCCGATCTGCCGCAGGGCTATCAGATCAGCCAGCTCTACCACCCGCTGGTTGGCGAGGGCGCGATCGAGATCAGTCTGGACGAGAAGGATCCCGATGCCGAGGTCAAGCGGATCGGCGTCGAGCGCATCCATGTCGAGCAGGATGCCGGCAAGCTGATGCACGACCAGCATCCGACCCGTTCCTATGTCGACCTGAACCGGTCGGGCGTCGCGCTGATGGAGATCGTCAGCCGCCCGGACATGGCCTCGCCGGCCGAGGCGGGGGCGTATCTGCGCAAGCTGCGCGCGATCCTGCGCTATGTCGGCTCGTGCGACGGCAATATGGAAGAGGGCTCGATGCGCGCCGACGTCAATGTCAGCGTGCGTCGTGCCGGCGAACCGCTGGGCACCCGCACCGAGACGAAGAACGTCAACTCCGTCCGCTTCGTGATGGCGGCGATCGACTATGAGGTGAAGCGCCAGATCGACGTGCTGGAGGAGGGCGGCACGATCGTCCAGGAGACCCGGCTGTTCGATCCGGACAAGGGCGTGACCCGGTCGATGCGGTCGAAGGAGGATGCGCATGACTATCGCTACTTCCCCGATCCCGACCTGCTGCCGCTGGAACTGGACGAGGCGTTCCTGGATGCGTGCCGCGCCTCGCTCCCCGAACTGCCCGATGCCAAGCGCAAGCGGTACGAAGGGCTGGGGATCAGCGCCTATGCCGCCAATGTGCTGACCGCCGAGGTCGAGGCGGCGCGCTGGTTCGACGCGCTGCTGGAGACGGGGACCAAGCCGGTCGCCGCCGCCAATTGGGTGACGTCGGAACTGTTCGGTGCGCTCAACCGGCTGGGGCGGAGCATCGAGGACAGCCCGGTATCGCCGGAACAGGCGGCGGAACTGCTGGCGCTGGTCGCGGACGGCACGCTGTCGGGCAGTCTCGCCAAGCAGGTGTTCGAGATCATGCTGGAGACGGGCGACGGCGCGGCCAAGGTGGTCGAGGATCGCGGTCTCAAGCAGACCAGCGACACCGGCGCGATCGAGGCGGTGATCGCCGAGGTGATCGCCAAGAATCCCAAGCAGTACGAGCAGTATAAGGGCGGCAAGGACGCGCTGTTCGGCTTCTTCGTCGGGCAGACGATGAAGGCCATGGGCGGCAAGGCCAACCCGGCGGTGGTCAATGACTTGCTCAAGAAGGCGTTGGCCTGAAATAGCCCCCATGTGACATACGAGCGACCGCCATCCGGATAGATATCGGGGTGGCGGTCGCTCCGGCTTGTGGCGTCCTTCTTCGCCGGTCTACAAGGATCGGCGCGCGGTTGCTTTCCGCGCATCGGGGGGGTGGATGAGATACGCGATGATTGCTGCGGCGCTGTTGGTCATGGCCGCGCCGGTTTCGGCTGAAGTCTTGGACAATCAGATGATTGTCACCTTGGTCCAGGCCGGGCTGGGCGACGAGGCGGTGATCGCGAAGATCAAGGCGTCGCCGAATCACTTCGAGCTTGGCGCGGACCAGTTGATCGACCTGCGCCACCGCGGCGTGTCGTCGGCGGTGCTGGCGGCGATGCTGACCGCGTCGGCCGAGGGGGGCGTCTCTTCCAAGGCGATGCTGTCGGCGGATTCGCCGGATTGGAAGGTGCCGCATCCGACCGGCGTGTACCTGCTCGCCGACTGGCTGGCGGAGCCCAGGATGATCCGGCTCGACCCGACCACGGCGAACCAGACCAAGACGGGCGGCATGCTCGGCTATGCGCTGTCGGGCGGCCTCGCGCCGATCAACATGAAATCGGTGATCCCCAACGACAAGGCCCGAGTCCGTGCCGCCAGGCTCAAGCCGGAATTCTACTTCTACTTCGACGAGGCGAACAGCAGCCTGTCGGGCGGCGCCAACACCGGGTCATGGCTGACCGGCAACACCACGACCGTCACGTCGCCGAACGAGTTCAGCCTGATCCGCTTCCAGGTGAAGAAGGATCATCGTGAGGCGCGGGTCGGCAGCTTCAGCATCGCCGGCGCGAAGACCGGCGTCATGGACAGGGATCGCATCCCTTTCACCTATGAACGGGTCGCGCCGGGAGTATTCCGCGCGACGACCGAGGCGCCGTTGACGCCCGGAGAATATGGCTTCCTCTACTCGATCCATGCGGGTGAGGGGCCGGGGATGTTCCGGAGCAACATGACCACGCGGGTCTTCGACTTTTCCGTGGCTCCGTGACGCCATGGCGGCGCGATCCTTCCGAACCGCGCCGCCACGAATGAGGATCACTGCTGCGTCAGGTCCTGGTTGCGGACCGTGCCGCCCGTACCCGACGGCCCGTCGAACCGGCCGGGATCGGTGAAGGTCTCCGGCTCCGGTCCGCCCTCGCCACGCTCGACCGCGTCGGAGCGGGAGGCGACCGCCTGTTCCAGGTCGCTGCGGGCGTCGTCGTCGCGCCGCTCGATCGGAGTCTCGGGATCGGTGCCGACATGATCCTCCGGCCGACCCTCGCCCGTCACGTCGGGATTTCGCGTCGCGTCCATCTCAGATCTCCGCCGGCTGCTGCGTGCCGGGATCGCCCGCGGGCATCCCGGGCGAGGGCTGGTCGATATCGGGGCCGGGCGGCGTGATCTCCGGCGGCGGGGCGTCGGGCTGCACCGGCTGGCTGGAGGGGGTCGGCTGTTCGAGGGGGGGCTGGGTCGCCATGATCGTCTCCTTCACCCCTTCGAACGCGCTGTCTTGCATACAGGTTGCGTCCCCGCTTGCTAGGTAACGCTGGACTGGTATAGACGCGCGCCCTACGGCGAGTCCGGACATGCGGGCGTGGCGGAACTGGTAGACGCGCTGGATTTAGGTTCCAGTATCGCAAGATGTGGGGGTTCGAGTCCCTTCGCCCGCACCAGTCCCGCCCGGAGCATGGCGGGTCGCACAGAATTTTCTCCAGATCGAAGGCACCCAATGCAGACTGTCGAGACGCTCAACGAGGGGCTGAAGCGCGCCTACACGCTGACCATCACCGCCCAGGATATCGACCAGAAGGTCGACGCCGAGGTGAAGCGCGTCGCGCCGCAGGTGCGGATGCCCGGTTTCCGTCCCGGCAAGGTGCCGGTCAATCTCGTCCGCAAGATGCACGGCGAATCGCTGGCGCAGGACGCGCTGAACGCCGCGATCCAGCAGGGCATCCAGCAGCTGATCGGCGAGCAGGGCCTGCGCCCCGCGATGCAGCCCTCGGTCGCGCTGAACGACGGCTATGAGGCCGGCAAGGATGCCGTCGTCACCATCGAGATGGAAGTGCTGCCCCAGGTGCCGACCCCGGCGATCGACAGCCTGACGCTCGAGCGCCTGACCGTGCCGGTCGCCGATTCGGCGGTGGACGAGCAGCTCCGGAAGTTCGCCGATTCGCAGAAGCGCTGGAACGACGCGGGCGACAAGGCCGCCGAGATGGGCGACCAGGTCACCGTCGATTTCGTCGGCAAGACCGCCGATGGCGTCGCCTTCGACGGTGGCACCGGCAGCGACATGCCGGTCGAGCTGGGCGCGGGCCGCCTGATCCCCGGCTTCGAGGATCAGCTGGTCGGCGTGAAGGTCGGCGAGGAGAAGCAGCTCCAGGTCACCTTCCCCGAGGATTACGGCGCGGCGAACCTGGCCGGCCAGCCCGCGACCTTCGACATCGTCGTCAAGTCGGTGCAGACCGCCGGCGAGAGCGTGATCGACGACGAGATGGCCAAGAGCCTCGGGCTGGAAAGCCTGGAGCAGCTGCGCGGCCTGATCAAGGGTCAGATCGAGCAGGAGCATAACGGCCTGACCCGCACCCATATGAAGCGCAAGCTGCTCGACCAGCTCGCCGAGGGTCATGATTTCGAAGTGCCGCCGTCGATGGTCGAGGCCGAGTTCAGCCAGATCTGGGCGCAGCTGGAGCATGAGGCGACGCACGAGGCCGATCCGGAAGCCGCCAAGGCCGAGATGGAGTCGGAGCGCGACGATTATCGCAAGATCGCCGAGCGTCGGGTCCGCCTGGGCCTGCTGCTGTCGGAGATCGGCCAGGCCAATGGCGTCGAGGTCAGCAACCAGGAGATGAACCGCCTGATCGCGCAGGCCGCGCAGCAGTACGGCCCCGAGGATCGCCAGCGCTTCATCCAATATGTCCAGCAGGAGCCGATGGCCGCCGCCCAGCTGCGCGCCCCGCTCTATGAGGACAAGGTCGTCGACTTCCTGTTCGAGAAGGCGACCGTGACCGACCGCGAGACCAGCCGCGAGGAGCTGGAAGCCGCGATCGAGAGCGAGGACGGTTTCGCGACCGGCACGCATGTCCACAATCATGACCATGATCACGACCATCATGGCTATGACCATGGCGATCACGGCCATGACCACGCGCACGACCATGCGGAGCAGGCCGAGCCGGCCGGCGACGCCGCCGAGGCCGCGCCGAAGAAGCCCGCCGCCAAGAAGCCGCGCGCCAAGAAGGCCACGCCGGTGAGCGAGGAGACCCAGGTGCTCGAGTCCTCGCCCGAAGCAGCGGAAGCGGCCGAGGGCACCGAGGCGGCCGACGCCGCTCCGGCGAAGAAGCCGCGCGCGAAGAAGGCCAAGGCCGAAACCGCCGAGTGATCGGCGCACCGGCGCTCCGGCCCATGCCGGGTCGGGGCGCCGATGACATCAGGGTAACCGACAAGGCTGGCGATGACCGAACCGACGATTGCCGTCCTGTTGCCCTGCTATAACGAGGAAGCCGCGATCGCGCAGACGGTCGCCGGTTTCCGTGCGGCGCTGCCGAATGCCGCCATCTATGTCTATGACAACAACAGCTGCGACGACACGGTCGCCGTCGCTCGGGCGGCCGGCGCGATCGTGCGGCGCGAACGCATCCAGGGCAAGGGCGCGGTCGTCCGGCGGATGTTCGCGGATGTCGATGCCGACGTCTATGTCATGGCGGACGGCGACGCGACCTATGACGCCGCCTCCGCGCCCCGGCTGATCGCGGCGTTGCTGAACGAACAGCTCGACATGATCGTCGGCAGCCGGGTCAGCCAGGTGCAGGAAAGCTATCGGCGCGGCCATCGCTTCGGCAATGTGCTGCTCACGGGGATGCTGGCGCGGCTGTTCGGGCGCAGCTTCACCGATATCCTGTCCGGCTACCGCGTCTTCTCGCGTCGCTTCGTGAAGAGCTTTCCGTCGCTGTCGGCGGGGTTCGAGATCGAGACGGAGATTTCCGTTCATGCGCTGGAGCTGAAGATGCCCTGCGCCGAGATCGAGACGTCCTATTTCGCCCGTCCCGAGGGCTCGACCTCCAAGCTGTCCACCTATGGCGATGGCTGGCGGATCCTGTCGACCATCCTGACTCTCTACCGGATCGAGCGGCCGCTGCTGTTCTTCGGACTGGCGGGCGGGCTGCTGCTGCTGCTGGCGCTGGTGCTCGCCGCGCCGCTGGTCGTCACCTATCTCCATACCGGGCTGGTGCCGCGCATGCCCACCGCGGTGCTGGCGACGGGGCTGGTGATCCTGGCCGCGCTCAGCCTGTTCGCGGGCCTGATCCTCGATACGGTGGTGCGCGGCCGGCGCGAAGTGCGTCGGCTCGCCTATCTCGCGCACCCGGCACCTTTTGCCGGGACTTGAACTCCACCGTCGCCCACGCGACATAGAGAGCCTTACAGGGCATAAGAGAGTGATTCATGCACAATCCGTTCGAGACCGGTGACTTCGCGACCCCGCTGGTAAGCGCCGGGCTCGGCCTGCGGCAGACCCAGGCGGGTCTCGTGCCGATCGTGATCGAACAATCGAACCGCGGCGAGCGGTCGTTCGATATCTTCTCGCGCCTGCTGCGCGAGCGGATCGTGTTCGTGACCGGCGGCGTCGAGGACGGCATGGCCAGCCTCATCACCGCTCAGCTGCTCTTCCTCGAGTCCGAGAACCCGAAGAAGGACATCTTCATGTACATCAACTCGCCGGGCGGCGTCGTCACGGCGGGCATGGCGATCCACGACACGATGCAGTATATCCGGCCGCGCGTCGGCACGGTCTGCATCGGCCAGGCGGCATCGATGGGCAGCTTCCTGCTGGCCTCGGGCGAGCCGTCGATGCGCGTCGCGCTGACCAACAGCCGGATCATGATCCACCAGCCGTCGGGCGGTGCGCAGGGCATGGCCTCGGACATCGAGATCCAGGCGCGCGAGATCCTGCGGATGCGCCATTTCCTCAACACGCTCTATGCCAAATATACGGGCAAGCCCCTGGAGGAGATCGAGCACGCCATGGACCGCGACAAGTTCATGAGCGCCGAGGAGGCGAAGGAATTCGGCCTGATCGATCAGGTGTTCGACAAGCGGCCGACCCCGTCGGACGACACGGCCACGTCGACCACGCCGGCGGCCTGACGTGGCAGCCGGTCGTCCTGCCGCCATCGTGACAAAACGGTGGCGTTTAGGACGATTGGACATTGCCGCGCCCATGACGGCCGGGTTACCATGCCCGGCCCGACATTCGAGGACTGCGTTTCCTCGCGAAGGATGGTTTGAATGACGAAACTGAGCGGTGGCGACTCCAAGAGCACCCTCTACTGCTCGTTCTGCGGGAAATCGCAGCACGAGGTGCGCAAGCTGATCGCCGGTCCCACGGTCTTCATCTGCGATGAGTGCGTGGAGCTGTGCAACGACATCATCCGCGAGGAGACGAAGTCGGCGCTGGTCTCCAAGAAGGACGGCGGCGTGCCGACCCCGCAGGAAATCTGCAACGTGCTCGACGACTATGTCATCGGGCAGAAGCAGGCGAAGCGCGTGCTGTCGGTGGCGGTGCACAATCACTATAAGCGGCTCAATCACGGCGCCAAGGGTGCCGATGTGGAGCTGGCCAAGTCGAACATCCTGCTCGTCGGTCCGACCGGCTGCGGCAAGACGCTGCTGGCGCAGACGCTGGCGCGCATCCTCGACGTGCCGTTCACCATGGCCGATGCGACGACGCTGACCGAGGCCGGCTATGTCGGCGAGGATGTCGAGAACATCATCCTCAAGCTGCTCCAGGCCTCCGACTATAATGTCGAGCGGGCGCAGCGCGGCATCGTCTATATCGACGAGATCGACAAGATCAGCCGCAAGGCGGAGAATCCGTCGATCACGCGCGACGTGTCGGGCGAGGGCGTGCAGCAGGCGCTGCTCAAGCTGATGGAGGGCACCACCGCCAGCGTGCCGCCCCAGGGCGGTCGCAAGCATCCGCAGCAGGAGTTCCTGCAGGTCGACACGACGAACATCCTGTTCATCTGCGGCGGTGCGTTCAGCGGCCTGGAGAAGATCATCGGCGATCGACTGCAGGGCAAGTCGATCGGCTTCGGCGCCTATGTCGCCGCGCCCGAGGAGAAGCGCACCGGGGAGGTGCTGCGCCAGACAGAGCCCGAGGATCTGCTGAAGTTCGGCCTGATCCCCGAGTTCGTCGGCCGTCTCCCGGTGATCGCGACGCTGGAGGACCTGGACGTTCCCGCCCTGGTCAAGATTCTGGCCGAGCCCAAGAACGCGCTGGTGAAACAATATCAGAAGCTGTTCGACATGGAGCAGGTCGAGCTGAACTTCACCGACGAGGCGCTGGTGACGGTCGCCAAGAAGGGCATCGAGCGCAAGACGGGCGCACGCGGCTTGCGTTCGATCCTGGAGTCGATCCTGCTCGATACGATGTTCGACCTGCCGTCGATGACGGGCGTCGACGAGGTGATGATCGACAAGGACGTGGTCGACGGCCGCAAGGAGCCGATCCGCGTCTATGCCGAGAAGAAGAAGACAGGCGACGCCGCCTGATCTTCGGGTGATGTAATTTAGACGAGGGCGTCGGGTCGGTCACGATCCGGCGCCCTTTCTGTTTCGGCGGTTCCTGATGCGCGGGCACGACGCGTGTCTCGCTGTGGACACGGCTATGGTGGCGTAAGACGAGCCCCCGGTAATACGTGCCGTGCCGTGCCGTGCCGTGCCGCTCCAGCGACGGCGGGGCGTTCGCGAAGTTCGTTATCGTGCTCCCGGAATCGTCATTGCGAGCGTAGCGAAGCAATCCAGAGCGTCACGCGTGCGGCTGTGGATTGCTTCGCTACGCTCGCGATGACGGCTTTGGTGGGCCCGGTGTCATCCGGCGTCAGCCGTCTACCGTCTGCCTTCGCAGGAGCCCGAGCCTGTCCGGCCTTCGCCTAGGTCGCGCCTCTACCGGTATCTGGCGGAGGAGTGGCATTGGACCGCCCCTCCACCAGGGCAGGCGTTACGCCTGGGTCAGGTCGAACGTCCCGTGCACGCCGTCCGCCTGGGCCGAGGGCGCGACCCACAGGTCGAACGTGCCGGGCTCGACCGTCGGCTGGTTGTCGACGCCGTAGAAGAGCAGGTCGGCACGCCGCAGCGTGAAGCGCACCGTCTCGCTCGCGCCCGGGGCGAGGGCCACCTTGCGGAAGCCCTTGAGCTGGCGGATCGGGCGGGTGATGCTGGCGACGCGGTCGCGGATATAGAGCTGGACCACCTCCTCGATCGCGCGCATGCCGCTGTTGCGGACGGTGGCGGCGACCTCGATCATGCCGTCCCAGGGCAGGGTCGGGCTGCCGAGCGTCAGGCCCGAATAGTCGACCCGGCCATAGGTCAGGCCATGGCCGAAGGGATAGAGCGCGGCATTGGGCGCTTCGCGATATTGCGTCTTGTACGGTTGGCGCGGTCCCGTCGGCGCGGGGCGGCCGGTGGCCTTATGGTCGTAGTGATAGGGTTCCTGCCCGCTTTCATGGGGCAGGCTGATCGGCAGGCGGCCTGAGGGCGAATAGTCGCCGAACAGGACGTCGGCGGTGGCATGGCCGCTTTCCGAGCCCAGGAACCAGGTCATCAGGATCGCCGGCGCGTCGCGCACCGCACCGTGCAGCGCCAGGCCACGTCCGTTCTTCAGGATCACGACCACCGGCTTGCCGGTCGCCGCGACCGCCTCGGCCAGCGCCTGTTGCGGCGCGGGGACGACGATCTCGGTACGCGACTGCGCCTCGCCGGACATGCTCTCGCTCTCGCCGATCGCGAGCAGCACGATATCGGCGGCCTTCGCCGCCGCGACGGCGGCGTCGATGCCGCCGGGCAGTGCCTCCTCGACGCCCGAGCCGGCGGTCACGCTGAGCAGCGACGGATCGGCCATCGCGGCACGGAGGCCCGTGGCCAGATCAACCGCCTGCTTGTTGTCGCCATAGACGACCCAGGGGCCGTTCAGGTCGTGCTGGCCGCTGGCGAAGGGGCCGATCAGCGCTAGACGGCGTCCGGCCTTGGGCAGGGGCAGCAGGTCGCCGTCATTCTTCAACAGCACGATCGACTTGCGGCCGGCCTCGCGCGCCAGGGCCAGGCTGGCCTTGGTCCGCGACCGGGCCTTCTCCCGCTTCACGTCGATGCGGCGGAAGGGGTCGTCGAACAGGCCGAGCCGGTGCTTGACCACCAGCACGCGCCGCACCGACCGGTCGAGCACCTCCTGCGGCACCAGTCCGTCGCGGACCAGGCCGGGCAGATGCTGCATGTAGAGGTTGCTCTGCATGCACATGTCGACGCCCGCCAGGAAGGCGATCCGCGCCGCGTCGCGCCCGTCCTTGGCGAAGCCGGCGGCGATCATCTCCTCGTCGCCGGTATAGTCGGACACGATGATGCCGGGGAACTTCCACTCGTCGCGCAGCACCGTCTGGAGCAGCCAGGGATTGCCGTGCGAGGGGATGCCCGAAATCTCGTTGAACGAGGCCATGCCCGACAGCGCACCCGCATCGAAGCCGGCCTTGTAGGGCGGCAGATAGACGTCGCGCAGCGTCCGCTCGGACAGGTCGACCTCGTTGTAGTCCAGCCCCGACTCTACCGCGCCATAGGCGGCGAAATGCTTGACGCAGGCCATCATCGCATCGTTCGCCATCAGGTCCTGGCCTTGGAAGCCGCGCACCCGGGCGGCGGCGAACAGGTTGCCGACCAGCACGTCCTCGCCTGCGCCCTCCATCGTCCGGCCCCAGCGCTGGTCGCGTGCGATGTCGACCATCGGGAAGAAGGTCCAGTCGATGCCGGCGGCGGCGGCCTCATAGGCGGCGACGCGCGCGGTGCGCTCGGCGAGCGACGGCTCGAAGCTGGCGGCCTCGGCGACGGGGACGGGGAAGATGGTGCGGTGGCCGTGGATCACGTCGGCGGCGAAGATCAGCGGGATCTTGAGGCGCGATCCCTTCATCACCGCGCTCTGCATCCGCCGCGCCATTTCCGCGCCATTGCCGTTGAACACGCCGGTCAGCTTGCCCGCCACCGCATCGGCGAGCTGCTGGTCGAAGCTGACGCCGCCGGCCGCGGGCGGATTGAGCCCGGTGGCGACGCCGCCGCTCCACGCCGCCGCGTTCAGCGTCAGCTGGCCCGCCTTCTCCTCCAGCGTCATGCGGCCGACCAGCACCGCAACCGCAGCCGGCGTCGCCATCGTGTCGGCGGCGGCGAGCAGCGCGCGTGCCGGGCTGGACGCCCAGGCGGCGATCGCACCCGCGCCGAGCAGCGCGCCGCGCCGCGTGATCGTCATGTCCGCCCCGTGGCCCGCCCTGTTCCGCTTGTCGCCCATGCCACATTCTCTCCCATGCTGGTCGTGGACGGGTCGCATTTTGCATTTGACCGTCCCGTGTAACCGGTTACCTAGACGCCAAGAGCCCAATCTGGCAATCGCCGCACCAGCGTTTTTGCGCCATGATCCGGCATTGATGGTGCGGACATGATGGAGGGATGATGCGCAAGGCTGGGGCGACGATCCGCGATGTGGCGGCGCGGGCCGAATTGTCGGTGGCGTCGGTGTCGCGGGTGTTCAACGGCCATGCCAATGTCCATCCCGACGCGCGCCAGCGGGTGCTCGCCGCCGCCGAGGCGCTGGGCTATGTGCCCCATGCCGGCGCGCGCAGCCTCAGCATGGCGCGCACCCATGCGGTCGGCGTCGTCATCCCCGACCTGCATGGCGAGTTCTTCTCGGAGATCGTGCGCGGCATGGACCGGGAGGCGGGGCGGCGCGGCTATCACCTGCTGCTGTCCAACATGCATGCCGATGCGGAACAGGCGGCGCAGGCGATGCGCAGCATGCGGGGGCGGGTCGACGGCATGATCGTGATGGCCCCCGGCCTCGATCCGCAGACGGTGGAGGCGGTGCTGCCGGTCGGCATCCCGGCGGTGCTGATCGCCAGCCCCAATGCCGGCACGCGGTCGGCGGTGGCGATCGACAATCGCGCCGGGGTGGAGGCGGTGGTCGCGCATCTGGTCGCGACCGGCCGCCGCGCCCTGGTCCATGTCGCGGGGCCGGAGGGCAATATCGACGCGACCGAGCGGCGCGAGGCGTTCGTCGACGCGCTCGCCCGGCACCTGCCCGGCACTTCGCCCCGGATCATCCAGGGCAGCTTCTTCCAGGAGGCGGGGGAGGGCGCGGCGCACGAGCTGCTCGCCTCGGGCGAGGGGTTCGACGCGATCGTCGCCGCCAACGACATGGTGGCGTTGGGCGCGCTGCACGTGCTGCGCGAAGCGGGGGTCGATGTGCCCGACCGCGTCGCGGTGGCGGGCTTCGACGACGTGCCACTCGCCCGTTTCCTGTCGCTGACCACGGTGCAGGTCGGCATCGACGAGATCGGGGGACGCGCGATGACGCGGCTGTTCGACGACATAGAAGGCAAGGCTTCGGACATGATGATCGACATGATTACCCCCCGGTTGATCGTCCGCGCGACGACGGGCACCGCCACCGAGCCGCACGAATGATCGCGCTCGACCGCCGCCAACTGCTCGCCGGCCTGCCACTGGCGGCCGCAGCCTCGCGCCTGCCCGCCGCCGCCCGGCCGGTGCTGGACCCCTGGTTCGCCGATCTGGAGAAGCGGACCTTCGACTTCTTCTGGGAGACGGCGAACCGCGACAACGGCCTGGTGCCCGATCGCTGGCCCAATCCGCCCTTCGCCAGCATCGCCTCGGTCGGCTTCGCGCTGACCGCCTATCCGATCGGCGTCGCGCGCGGCTGGTGCACCCGGGCGGCAGCGCGCGACCTGACGCTGACCACGCTGCGCTTCTTCGACCGCGCGCCGCAGGGCGAGGCGGAGAGCGGCACCGCCGGGCACAAGGGCTTCTTCTATCATTTCCTGCACATGGATAGCGGGCTGCGTTATCGCGACGTCGAGCTGTCGAGCGTCGATTCCAGCCTGCTGTTCCTCGGCATCCTCTTCGCGGGCCTATGGTACGACCGCGCCGACCCCGTCGAGGTGGAAATCCGGCAATTGGCGACGCGCATCGTCGACCGCGCCGACTGGCCCTGGTTCCAGACCGCCAGCCATTCCTTCTCGATGGGCTGGCATCCCGGCAAGGGCTTCATCGAGCGCGCCTGGGACGGGTATAATGAGGGGATGATGGTGCATCTGCTCGCGCTCGGATCGGGCGGGTACCCGGCCCGCGACGGCGCGTGGGAGGCGTGGACCAGGCCCTATCCGAACGTCTGGCGCGGGACGGGCGAGACCCGGCACCTCGCCTTCGCACCGATGTTCGGCCACCAGTACAGCCATATGTGGATCGACTTCCGTGGCATCCGGGACGCGACGATGCGGCGCGAGGGGTTCGACTATTTCGAGAACAGCCGCCGCGCCACCTATGCCGACCGCGCCTATTGCATCGCCAATCCGATGCATTGGGACGGCTATGGCCGCGATATCTGGGGGCTGACCGCGTGCGACGGACCGGGCGACTTCCGCCTCGAGTTCAAGGGCGAGACGCGCCAGTTCCACGGCTATTCCGCGCGGGGGCCGATCGGGCAGCCGGACGGACTGGACGACGGCACGATCGCGCCGACCGCTGCGCTCGGCTCGCTCGCCTTCGCGCCGGAGATCTGCATTCCGGCCGCACTCGCCATCCACCGCCGCTATGGCGCCAATCTTTATGGCCGCTACGGCTTCCGGGACAGCTTCAATCCCAGCTTCCGCTATACCGATGTGCCGGTGAACAGCGGGCATGTCGATCCGGCGCAGGGCTGGTTCGCGTCGGACTGGCTGGGCATCGATCAGGGACCGATCCTGGGGGCGCTGGCCAATTACCGAAGCGAGTTCATCTGGAAGGTCATGCGCCGCTCGCCGCATCTGCGCCGGGGCCTGAAGCGGGCGGGGTTCAGCGGCGGCTGGCTGGGCTGACCAGGCGCCGACCCCCTGAACTGTTGCGCCATAGCCACATCTCGGCATGTTTAACGATCCCGTCATCTGAGTGATTGAACCACGCCTCGGCCGGATGTAACCGGTTTCCTGTAGCATGTAAGCGGTTACATGCCGCAAGGGTCAGGGAGCGCATCGCCCCGGCCGCGAGGGAGAGGATGATGAAGGGCAGCAGCGTCGGCACCGTTGTCTTCGCGTCGCGTCGCATGGCGACGCGCATCCCGCGCCCTCGTGCGTCGGCCGCCTCCGTCACCCGGACGACAGAACAGAACGGCCATCGGCCGGACAGGGGAATCTTCGACATGAGCAAGACCATGTTTCGCGCCGCGCTGATCGCCGCCACGACGCTGGCGACCGGCGCGATGCTGCTGCCGGTCGCGGCGCAGGCGCAGGTCGGCCAGGCGGCGCTGCGCGGTCGCATCACGGCCGCCGCCGACAATCCGGTGCAGGACGTGACGATCGTCGAGGTCGGCACCGGCTATCGCCGCACCGTGCCGCTTGCGGCCGACGGCACCTATAACTTCCCGTCGCTGCGCGCCGGCACCTACCGGCTGGAAGTGCGGGCGCAGAACGGCACGCGCAACTCCGACGATTTCACGCTGCGCGTCGGCCAGAATGCCGGTCTCGACATCGACCTGACCGCGCCGACCGCGCCCGCCCCGGCGGGCGGGCCGGGCGCGTCCGGCCAGGCGGGCACGGGCGAGACGGCGGAGGGCGCGCCGACCGCGACCGAGGCGGGGCAGGCCGCGCCGGTGGGCGAGATCATCGTCACCGGCTCGCGCATCCGCTCATTGTCGGGCGGGCAGGTCGGCAGCAACATCAGCCAGCGGCTGATCGAGCAGCTGCCGCAGAACAACCGCAACTTCCTGGCCTTTGCCGATCTGGCGCCGGGCGTCCGCTTCATCGAGGGCGCGAACGGCGAGTCGCGCATTCAGGGCGGCGCGCAGGACAGCCGCACCGTCAACGTGTTCATTGATGGCGTCAGCCAGAAGGATTATGTCCTGAAGAACGGGATCACCGGCCAGGACAGCTCGCCGGGCAATCCGTTCCCGCAGCTCGGCATCGGCGAGTATCAGGTCCTGTCCTCCAACTACAAGGCGGAGTTCGACCAGGTCAGCTCGGTGGCGATCACCGCCGTCACCAAATCGGGCACCAACCAGTTCCATGGCGAGGGCTTTTTCGACTTCACCAACCAGAATCTGCGCGACCGTCGCCCGACCGAGATCTTCCCGACCACCATCGACAAGGTGAAGACCAGCAACAAGCAGTTCGGCGGCGCGCTGGGTGGCCCGATCATCAAGGACAAGGCCCACTTCTTCTTCACCTATGAAGGCAAGCGGATCGACAGCCCCTATGACGTGCGGCCGGACAACGGCCTGCCGATCAGCAGCCTGCCGCAGCGCTATCAGCAATATTTCGGCAGCTTCTCGCAGCGGTTCAACGAGGATCTCTATTTCGGCAAGATCGACATCGTGCCGACCGACCGCGACCTGATCGAGCTGACCGGCAAGTACCGCAACGAGTCCGGCAACCAGATCGCGACCGGCATCAACGCGCCCGACACGTCGACGCTGAACAAGGTGATCGACAAGCGCGGGATGCTGCGCTGGCAGCATACCGCCGACAACTGGGTCAACGACGCGCGCCTGTCGTACGAGGATGTGCGCTGGTCGCCGACCCCGGCGGTCGACGGCACCACCTATTTCCTGCAAGCGACGCAGCGTACCGGCACCTCGACGGTGCGGACCGACCTGCTTCGCTACGGCGCGGGCAGCAATTTCCAGAACAAGGGGCAGAAGGGCTGGACCTTCCAGGACGATTTCACCTGGACCGGGTTCGAGGGCCACACGATCAAGGTCGGCGGCAAGGCCAAGTGGGTGCAGCTCCGTTCCACCGAGCAGAATCTGATCAACCCGCAATATAGCTATGACGTGAACGCGTTCAGCCAGACCGGCTTCAACGACACGCTGCCCTACCGCGTGCAGTTCGGGGCGGCGGTGGCGGGGGCCAATCCGCAGATCCGCTCGAACAACTTCCAGCTCGGCTTCTACGCACAGGACGACTGGGACGTCAGCAGCCGGCTGACGCTCAATATCGGCCTGCGCTGGGACTATGAGCGGACGCCCGCCTATCTGGACTTCGTGACGCCGGCGGAGAACATCACCGCCGTATCGCCGGCCAACTATCCGAACCTCAACAACGCCGACTATAACATCAACGACTATATCTCCACCGGCAACAACCGGAAGACGTTCAAGGGCGCGTGGCAGCCGCGACTGGGCTTCACCTATCGCCTGGACGAGGCCGGGCGCTTCTCGGTGTTCGGTGGCTATGGCCGCTCCTACGACCGGAACCAGTTCGATTTCCTGCAGCAGGAGCTGACCCAGGGCGTGTTCCAGACGCGCACCTTCAACTTCATCGGCAACGATTCGCTCAACCCCTGCGATCCGGTCGCCAATCCGCAGACCTGCATCGCCTGGAACCCGATCTACCTGACCCCGGAGGGGCGTCAGCTGCTGCAGACCGCGGCGGTCGGCGGCGGGCGCGAGTTCCGCTTCCTCAAGAACGACCTGAAGATGCCCTATTCGGACCAGTTCAGCCTGGGTCTGCGCGGTCGCTTCGCCCCGGTCGAGCTGGAGGTCGGCTATTCGCACATCAAGAGCCGCGACGGCTTCGTCTTCCTGCTCGGCAACCGCCGGCCGGACGGCAGTTTCTTCTTCAACGATCCGACCAGCAGCACCGACGTGCCGCAGTCGCCGTTCAACTTCTCGCCGAACGGCTATGGCTTGATCATCCTGGGCGACAACGGCCTGCGGACCGATGCGGACTCGGCCTATTTCAAGCTGACCAAGAGCTGGTCGCGCTCCTCGCCCTGGAGCCTGGACGCCACCTACACCTATACCCAGGCCGATGAGAACCGGACCTTCGGCGAGGTCTATTCGCTCGATTTCCCGCAGATCGGCGATTATCCGACCATGCGGTCGTCGGGCGTGCCGCGCCATCGCTTCGTCGCGGCGGGCAGCGTCGACACGCCGATCGGCGTGACCATGTCGGCCAAGTTCCAGATCGAGTCGCCCTCCTATATCAAGGCGTTCCTCGACACCTCCGATCCGTTCGCCCGCGAACTGATCGGGCGTCAGGCCTATGGGCTGGGCGATCGCTGGGGCCGGCGTCAGCTGGACTTCGCCTTCACCAAATATGTCCCGATCGGCTTCATCAACGAACAGGCGCGCGTCCGCTTCCGCGTCGATATCCTGAACGTGATGAACGACCGCAACTATGTCGATTTCAACGGCAATCCCGCCGACCCCAATTTCGGCCAGCGGTCGACCAACGCGGTCGGCGGCAACGCGCCGCGCACGATCAAGCTGTCGACGGGCTTCTCCTTCTGACCCCTACCGGGCGGGTGCTGCCGAAGCGCCCGCCCGTTCCGTTCCTGCTGCCCAAGGGCCGTCGCCATGCTTCGTTCGCTGATCCTGCTCGGGCTTGCGGCCACGTCCTCGCCAGCGACGGCGGCGACCGTCCAGCGCACCTACGCCAATCCGATCGACGTCGATTACAAGTTCAACTTCGAACAGGAATATGAGGGCGTCTCCTACCGCACCGGGGCCGATCCGGTCATCGTGCTGCACCAGGGCGCCTATTACCTCTTCCAGACGCTGGCCGACGGCTATTGGCGCTCGACCGACCTGATCCGCTGGCGCTTCATCCCCGCCAGCCTGTGGCCGGCCGAGGGCGTGGTCGCGCCGGCGGTCTGGTCGGAGGGCAAGGACCTCTATGTCTGGCCATCGATGACGCACCAGCAGCCGATCCTGGTCACCGACGATCCGGCGAGCGGCAGGATCCGCTACCTGCTCCGCCGCACGCCGCCGCTGCCCGGCGCGGTGCCCTCCGGCTCGGAGGACCGGATCAAGCCGGGACAGGTGCCCGCCGGCCCCTGGGACCCGGACGTGTTCGTCGACGATGACGGCGGCCATTATCTCTACTGGAACTCGTCCAACGTCTTCCCGCTCTACGGCATGACGCTCGATGCGAAGAACCGCTTCGCCTATAAGGGCGACACGCACGCGCTCCTCACGCTGCATCCCGACATCCATGGCTGGGAGCGGTTCGGGCAGGACCATAGCGGCACGCTGCCGGGCGGCACGCCGATCGCGCCCTTCATGGAGGGGGCGTGGATGAACAAGGTCGGCGGCCGTTACTATCTGCAATATGGCGCGCCGGGCACCGAATATAACGCCTATGCCACCGGCGTGTACGTGTCGGACAGGCCGCTGGGGCCGTTCACCTATGCGCCCTACAACCCCGTCGGCTACAAGCCCGGCGGCTTCGTGCAGGGGGCGGGGCATGGCTCCACCTTCCAGGATGCGCAGGGCAATTGGTGGAACACGGGGACGCCCTGGATCGGGGCGAACTGGACCTTCGAACGGCGGGTCGGCCTGTGGCCGGCCGCCTTCGCGCCCGATGGCCAGATGATGGTATCGACGCGGTTCGGCGATTTCCCGCATTATGTGCCCGACCACCGGGTCGCCGATCCGGAGGCGTTGTTCACCGGCTGGATGCTGCTCTCCTACCGGGCACGCGCCACCGCCTCCTCGACGCTGGGCGACTTCGCCGCCGACCGGGTGACGGACGAAAATCCCCGCAGCTTCTGGGTCGCCGCCGATGCCAGGCCGGGCCAGACCCTGACGCTGGACCTGGGCGCGGAGAAGACGGTGCGCGCGGTGCAGGTGAACTTCGCCGACTATAAGGCCGGCCGCTATGCCGATGCGCCGGACATCTACACGGCGTTCAAGCTGGAAGCCTCCACCGACGGCGCGCATTGGTCGCCGCTCGCCGAGACGGAGGCGGGCGAGGGGCGGCGCGACCGGCCCAATGCCTATTTCGAGCTGCCGGCGCCGGTCCGTGCGCGCTACATCCGCTATGTCCACGACCATATCGGCGGCGCGCATCTGGCGATCAGCGACATGCGCGTGTTCGGCAGCGCCGACGGCCGCGTGCCGGCCGCGCCCGGCCGGATCGCGGCGGTGCGCGACGCCGATCCGCGCGATGCCCGCATCAGCTGGGGGCTGGTGCCCGGGGCGGTCGGCTATAATGTCCGCTGGGGCATCCGGCCGGACCGGCTGGCGCTCACCTACCAGCTTTTCGCCGACGACCCGCGCCTGGCCCGGGGCGGCGCGCTCGACCTGCGAGCGCTGACCAGGGGGCAGGGCTATTATGTCGCGGTCGAGGCGTTCGACCAGTCCGGCGTGTCGAAACTGTCGAAGGTCGTGCGGATGTGAGGGAGACGCGCAGGACCACGAAGACGCTCAATCCCGCCAGCTCCGGTCGCGCTGGTCGACCAGCCGCACCATCGCGGCGAAGTCGGCCGCGCCGGGGCCACCGGGGGCCTGGGCCTGGTGGATGTCGCGCTGGTGCGTGGCGATCACTTCGGGGGACACGACCAGGGGCCGGCCCATCGACAAGGTGGCGAGCTGGATCTCGCAGGCGCGCTGCAGCGACCAATGGCGGATGAACGCCTCGGGCAGCGTGCGGCCCATCACCAGGATGCCATGGTTGCGCAGCAGCATCGCGCGCCTCGACCCGAGATTCTCCAGCAGCCGTGCGCCCTCTTCGTCGCGCACCGTCACGCCCTCGAAATCGTGATAGGCGATCTGCCCGGCGAAGTTGCAGGCGTAGAAATTGACCGGTTGCAACCCGCCCTCCAGCGAGCTGACCGCCATGCCCGCCGTGGTGTGCGTGTGCATGATGCAATGCGCGTCGGGCAGATGCCGGTGGAACAGCGCGTGCTGCACGAAGCCTGCGCGGTTGACCGGATAGGGGCTGTCGTCGAGCGTGTTGCCGTCGATATCGATCTTGACCAGGCTCGACGCGGTCACTTCCGAAAAGTGCAGGCCGAACGGGTTGATCAGGAACGCGCCCTCTTCGTCCGGCACCTTCACGGTGATGTGGTTGTAGATCATCTCGGACCAGCCGAGCAGGTCGAAGACGCGGTAGCAGGCGGCGAGCTGCTGGCGCGCCTCCCACTCGGCGGCGGTGCGACGCACGTCATGCGGAACGGCGGTAGCCATGGCACTCTCTCCTGTTTTGCCAGCAGCTTCGCACGATCCGGATACCATTGCCAGCACCACCGCCGCCCGTCATAGGCGGCGCAAATAACGAGGGGACCGGCCCAAATGGCCATGCATATCGACACCCAATCCACCGCCGCGCACGGCGATGCGCAGGCGGGGTATGACGCGCCCGACCTGCGCGTCTTCGTCTTCGCGCTGTTCTTCATCTTCGGCGGCATCACCAGCCTGAACGACATCATCATCCCGAAGCTGAAGGAGCTGTTCACGCTCGATCACGCGACGGCGATGCTGGTCCAGTCGGCCTTCTTCTTCGCCTATGCGCTGTTCTCGATCCCCGCGGCGGCGATCGTGCGCAAGGCGGGCTATATGCGCACCGCCTCGATCGGCCTGGTGACGATGACGCTGGGCTGCCTGGCCTTCATCCCGGCCTCGGCCAATGCCAGCTTCCCGCTGTTCCTCGGCGCGCTGTTCATCCTGGGGGCGGGCATCACCATCGTTCAGGTGGTCGCCAATCCGCTCATCTCGCTGCTCGGCAAGCCGGAATCGGCGGCGGGGCGGCTGACCTTCGCGCAGGGCTTCAACTCGCTCGGCACCACGCTCTTCCCGCTGGTGGGCTCGGCGATCATCCTGGGCGGGCTGGCGATGGTCGACCCGGCGACGCTGTCCGGCGCGGCGCTCGACGCCTATCGCGCCGAAAGCTCGCGGACGGTGGTCCACACCTATATCGGCCTCGCCATCGCGCTGCTGGTGATCGCCGGCGTCGTCTGGACGCGCCGCAACCGGCTGAACGAGGAGCAGGAGCATAGCGGCGGCATGTTCCACGCCTTCACCCTGCTGAAGCGCCCGCGCTTCGCGATGGGGACGGCGTGCATCTTCCTCTATGTCGGCGCGGAAGTCGCGATCGGTTCGCTGATCGTCAATTATCTGATGCAGCCGAGCGTGTTCGGGATCACCGACAAGGCGGCCGGCGACCACGTGCCCTTCTATTGGGGCGGCGCGCTGATCGGCCGGTTCATCGGCGCCTATATCCTGACCCGCATGTCGCCGGGCAAGGTGCTGGCCGGTGCGGCAACGGGCGCGATCGCGCTGCTGCTGATCTCCGCCAATACGCAGGGCGCGGTCAGCGGCTGGTCGCTGCTGGCGATCGGGCTGATGAACTCGATCATGTTCCCGACCATCTTCAGCCTGGCGAGCGAAGGACTGGGCAAGCGCGCGGCCGAGGGTTCGGGCGTGATCGCCACCGCGATCGTCGGCGGCGCGGTGATCCCGTACCTGACCGGCAGCCTGGCCGATGCCAGCAACTCGCTCCATTTCGCGCTGACGCTGCCGGCGGTCTGCTATCTGCTGATCGCGGCGTACGGCCTCTATGCGCGGCGGTCAGTCGCTATCGCCTGATCCCAGCATCGGGGCGGCGCGGTCGGTGACCAGCGCCGCCTCCGAAAAGCGGATCGGGGTGCGGACGCCGGGGACGGTCGATCCGTCCGGGCGCGCCGCATCGATCCGCATGTCGCGCGCGATCACTTGCGCGTCGGCAAAGGCCTGCGCCACCGTGTTGATCGGTCCCGCCGGCACGCCCGCCGCCTCCAGCCGGGCGAGCAGATCGGCCTGGGGGAAGGCGCGCGTCGCCGCCTCGATCGCCGCGAACAAAGGTTCGCGATGTTCCAGCCGGAGCGCGTTGGTGGCATAGCGCGGATCGTCCGGCGGCAGGCCCACCGCCGCACAGAAGCGGCGGTATTGCCCGTCATTGCCGACCGCCAGGATGAACCAGCCGTCCGCGCAAGGGAAGACGGCATAGGGGCAGACGTTCAAATGCGCATTGCCGACGCGGGTCGGCACCTGTCCGCTGGCGAACCAGTTCATCGCCTGGTTGGCGAGCACGCCCGTCATCGTGTCGAGCAGCGCGAGGTCGATCCATTGGCCGCGCCCCGTCCGCTCGCGCATCAGCAGCGCCGACTGGATGGCGATGACCGCATAGAGGCCGGTCATGATGTCGGCAAAGGCCACGCCGATCTTTTGCGGCGCGCCGGCCGGCTCGCCGGTCAGGTCCATGATCCCGCTCATGCCCTGGACGATGAAGTCGTATCCGGCGCGGGGCGCGTAAGGCCCGTCCTGCCCGAAGCCGGTGATCGAGCAATAGATCAGCCGGGGATGATCGGCGGCGAGGCTGGCATGGTCGAGGCCGAAGCGGGCGAGGCCGCCGACCTTGAAATTCTCGATGACGACATCCGCCTCGGCGATCAGCGCCTTGACGCGCGCGAGGTCGGCCGGGTCGGCGAAATCGGCGACGATCGACCGCTTGCCCCGGTTGCAGGCATGGAAATAGGCCGCGTCGCGCGTCCCGTCCGGATTGGTGATGAAGGGCGGGCCCCAGCCGCGCGTGTCGTCGCCGGCCGGCGCCTCGACCTTCACCACCTCCGCGCCCAAATCGGCGAGCGTCTGCCCTGCCCAGGGGCCGGCAAGGATGCGCGCCAGCTCGACGACCTTCAGGCCGGCGAGCGGGGCGGGGCGGACCGCGTCAGCGGGGGAGGGCATCAGAAAGCGGGGATGCCGGTGATCGCGCGGCCCAGGATCAGCGCATGGACGTCGTGCGCGCCCTCATAGGTGTTGACCGTCTCCAGGTTCATCAGGTGGCGCATGACCTGATACTCGCCGGAAATGCCGTTGCCGCCATGCATGTCGCGCGCGGTTCGGGCGATGTCCAGCGCCTTGCCGACATTGTTGCGCTTGACGATCGACACCATTTCCGGCGCGAACCGCCCTTCGTCCATCAGCCGGCCGACGCGCAGGCTGGCCTGGAGGCCGAGCGCGATCTCCGTCTCCATGTCCGCCAGCTTCTTCTGGTAGAGCTGCCGCCCGGCGAGCGGGGTGCCGAACTGCTTGCGGTCGAGGCCATATTGCCGCGCCGCGTGGAAGCAGAACTCCGCCGCGCCGAGCGCCCCCCAGCTGATGCCGTAGCGCGCCCGGTTGAGGCAGCCGAACGGACCCTTCAACCCCTCGACATCGGGGAGCAGCGCATCCTCGCCGACCTCCACCTCGTCCATCATCACCATGCCCGTGATCGAGGCGCGCAGCGACAGCTTGCCCTCGATCTTCGGCGTCTCCAGCCCCTTCATCCCCTTGGTCAGGATGAAGCCGCGGATCTTGCCGTCATGCGCGTCGGACTTGGCCCAGATGACGAAGACGTCGGCGATCGGCGCGTTGCTGATCCAGGTCTTGGCGCCCGACAGGACGTAGCCGCCATCGACCTTCCTCGCGCGTGTCGTCATGCCGCCGGGGTCGGAGCCGGCATCCGGCTCGGTCAGGCCGAAACAGCCGATATATTCGCCGGAGGCCAGCTTGGGCAGAAACTCGCGCTTCTGCGCCTCCGAGCCATAGGCATAGATGGGGTACATCACCAGGCTCGACTGGACGCTCATCATCGAGCGATAGCCGCTGTCGATCCGTTCCACCTCGCGGGCGACCAGGCCATAGGCGACATAGCTGGCGCCGACGCCGCCATATTCCTCCGACACGGTGGGGCCGAGCAGTCCCAGCTCGCCCATCTCTCGGAAGATCGCGGGATCGGTATGTTCGTTCTGGAACGCCTCGACGATGCGGGGGGCGAGCCGGTCCTGCGCATAGGCCTGGGCCGTGTCGCGGATCATCCGCTCGTCCTCGGTCAGCTGATCGTCGAGCAGGAACGGGTCCGCCCAGTCGAACTTGCCCATTCGGGACATTGATCTCTCTCCTTATGCCGTGCTTCTTTCGAAGGCCGGGGCGTTTGTCCACCCCCGGCCATACGATCAGGCCCCGGTCTTGTCGGGCTTCGGCGCAGGCGTCGTGACTTTTGACTCCCCGGTGGGATTGGCGGCCATGAATGTGTCGAGTGTGCCGACGATGCTGGACCACCATTCGATGGTGTCGGCGAAGTTGGCGCGCGTCACGCCGCCGACTGTCGAGAAGTCATGTGTTAGCCGCAGGTCACCATCCTTGGTCAGGGAAAGCTGGCCGAACCTCTTATCGGTGTTCCACTTATTAACGAACGCCAGGTCACGCGGTTTGGACGGCGTGATCGAAAGCAAGAGCTGGAGCGACGCGCACTCTTTATGTTCCTTGCAATCGTAAAAGAAGACGTTGAACTTGTAGCCAGCCGTCGAACTCAGGATCAGGGGATCGCCTTCGCCGTCACTGTCGATCCGCCCTTGATAGCCGGCACGCAGCAGGGCATCCGCTACCGTCCGAGGCGCGCTGGCGCAGATCAGATCCTTGGGGCACGGCTCGCCGTCATTTGCCGACGCCGCGCCCGAAAGGGCTGCGAGCAGCGCGGCACCCATATATTTCCACCCGTTCACGTGCACGATCCCCCATCGAAATGACGGGATTAGGCTAACAGCAGTAATTCGTTGCGCAACCGGTTCGAGCCGACCGCGCCCCCTGTGTTGAGGACGCGGCCAGGCCCTGTCACAGCTTGAAGCTGAGCGTTGCGCGGAGATCGCGGCCGGCGAGCGGAGCGAAGTCCTTGAGGACGCTGGCATGGCGGCGGGCGTTCACGTCGAAGATGTTGTTCGCCGACAGGATCAGCGACGTGGCGTTGTCGACGCCGAACGGCTTGAACGCGACGCTGGCGTTGACCAGGGTGAAGCCACGCGTCGCCGTCTCGAACGGCGCGACGCGATCCTGCTTGAAGCTGTGCTCCACCTCGGCACGGGCGGTGACGCGATCGCTCTGCGCCTCCAGGCCGCCGAGCAGGCGGAGCGGCGGGATGCGGGGCACCGGGCTGGTGTCGACCACCGTGGCATGGACCCAGTCGCCGAGCAGGTCCGCATTGATCCGGGTGCCGCCGATCCGCGCCAGCGTGGCGGACCCCTGTGCCTCCAGCCCGTAATAGCGGGCATCGGCCTGGTTGTACTGGAAGCAGGGCAGGTCGACCTCGCGACCCGATGGAGCCGCCGCCGCCTCGCACACCGAGGATGCGACCTGGCTGTCATAGATATAGTTGCTGAACCAGTTGTAATAGGCCGAGGCGTCGAAGCTCCAGTTCGGACGATGCGCGTGCAGCGTCGCCTCCAGCCCCCAGCTCTTCTCCAGCCGGAAGTTCGGATTGCCCAGTTCATAGGCTTGCGTCCCGGCATGGGCGCCGTTGGCGAACAGTTCCTCGGCGGCGGGCGCGCGTTCGGTGCGCGAGCCGTTCAGGCCGAGGCGGATGCCGTCCGCCAGCGCATAGGACGCGCCGAGCGATGCGGACACCGCCTCGAAATGCCGGCCGCCCTGGAAGAAGCGGGCATCGCCCTGCAGCGTGCGGGCGTCGACATTGGTCGTCTCGTAGCGCGCGCCGGCCTCGGCGCGGACATCGCCCAGGTTGAACTGTTGCAGCGTGAACAGGCCGACCTGGCTGGTCTCGTTCCTCGGCAGGAACGCCTCTTCGCCCTCCACGTCGAAGCGGCGGTTGAAGAACTGCACGCCCGACGCGCCCAGCCAGCCGCCGCGATCGGCCTGGACCAGTTCCAGCCGGCCCTCCAGCCCCTGGTTGAAGAACTGCGTCCCGACCTCGCCATTCTCTTCCAGCTCGCCATGCTGGTAATCGGCCATGGCGGCGCGGAGGCGGATCTTGTCGAAGATCTCGCCGCCGGTGTTCACCTCGGCGCGCAGGTCGACCCGGTCCTGCTTCAGCTTGATGCGCGGCGCCTCCTGCTCCTGGCCCGGTTCGGTCGCGTAGCGCACGGGGACGCCGTAGAGGCTGTCATAGTGACTGTAGGACAGGCCGAGCGAGCCGCCCTCGGTGATCAGCGCGCCGCCGACGCCGACATTCCAGGTCTCCGACGCGGTGTTGGGCAGGCGACCCCGGATCGCGGCATTGGCGGCGAAATCGATCGACTCCTCGCCGGCCTCCGCCGGCTGGGGCGGCAGCGCGGCACTGGCCAATGCGCGGGCGCGCTGCTCGCGCGACAGGGCATAGCCGCCGATCTTCAGGTTGTCGGTCTTGAGATAGGAGCCATCGGCATGGACGACGAACAGGTCGCCGATCGCCACATCGGTCGCGGCCGAGCCGGAGCGTTCGGTCGCCGCCGAGCCATAGGTGGCGTTGCCGGCGAGGCGATAGCCCTTTTCCGGAATGGAGCGGGGGATGCGCGTGTCGATGACGTTGACCACGCCGCCGACCGCCGAGGAGCCGAACAGCAGGGCGGAGGGGCCGCGCAGCACCTCGACCCGCTCGGCGATCAGCGGGTTGATCGCCACCGCATGGTCGACCGAGGTGTTGGATACGTCGATCGAGCCGATGCCGTCGGTCAGGATGCGGATGCGCTCCCCCTGGAAACCGCGTAGCACGGGCCGCGAGGCGTTGGGGCCGAAGGAGGTCGCCGACACGCCGGGCTGACGGGTCAGCGTCTCGCCGATCGTCGGGCGCAGCGAGCGTTCCAGTTCCTCGCCCGAGACGATGGTGGTGCCGGCGAGCACATCGGCCTCGCTCTGGCGGAAGGGGGCGGTGACGACGATATCGCGGCCCGGCGTCGCCCGGTTTGCATCGGCGGTATCGAGCGGCTGCGCCTCGACCGGGGCCGGCGTGTCGGCCGGACCATGCGCCTGGACCGGGGCGACCGGCAGCGTGAGGGCGAGCGTGGCGACGCCGAGCAGCAAGCGGTGGTGGGACATGAACATAGGCTCCGCTGGAAGATTTCGGGCGCTGCCTATCGATCATGTTACAACATATCAATGCATTTGGATGACGGAAATGGGACAGGGCTGCGGACCGTGTCCATTTCGCCACAGCCAAGGCCGGTCGTCAGGCGCGATCGGGATCGAGGGTGACCGCGGTCAGGATCAGCCGGTCGCCGTCGCGCGTCGCCGCCAGGTCGACGACCAGCAGCCCCGGCACCTGCCATTCGCGGGAATCGAGCGTGGTGAGCCAGTCGTCCAGGCTGGGGCTGGGCAGCGCCTGGAAGTGGAGGTGATGACGGGTCCCGTCGCACCCGGCGCTGCACCAGGCTATGGAATGGCTGTCCGCCTCCAGGCTCCCGATCGCGCAGCCGGCGATCAAGGCATCGGCGGCGATCGCCTGCTGGAGCCGGATGGTTCCATCGTTATGCTCAGTCATGCCTGATGCTCCCCGATGAAGCGTTCGATCCGCGTGCACATATCCGGCCCCGGCTGGCGACCGCGTCGCAGGTCGAGCACCAATCGGGGATCGCCGACCGCGCGCCGGCCGAAGGTGGTGACCGGCATCCGCGTGGCATGCAGATAGCGATCGATGATGGTGAGCAGCGACACGGACGCGAGCCTCCTGATTCTGGCCTTTGTTCCTTATTTGTTCTGGCCGGTGTGGCTTGTCTAGGATTTTTCCTAGACTATCTTGCAAGGGTGATCGCGCAGGACGCCCGTGTCGCGCTCGACGCGCTTGCCGTGCGGGATGGGGTCAGCCTGTCCGCGCTGTCGCGGATGCTCGGCCGCAACCCGGCCTATCTCCAGCAATATATAAAGCGCGGCTCGCCCCGCAGTCTGGCGGAGGAGGATCGGCGGCGGCTCGCGGAGTTCTTCGGCGTCGCCGAGACGATGCTGGGCGGCGCGGCGGTCCGGGCGGAGCCGCGCTATCGACTGCCCCGCCTCGATCTCGCGGCATCGGCCGGGCCCGGTGCCTATGTCGATAGCGAGGTGGCGGAGGGCACCGAGACGTTGGACCCGCAACTGGCGCGCCGCTTGCGGCTGGCGGCGGGGGCGGGCGCGATCCTCCGCGTGCGGGGCACATCGATGGAGCCGGCGCTGCTCGACGGCGACCATATCGTCATCGACACCCAGGACCGCCAGCCGGACCGCAAGCCCGCCATCTTCGTGATCCGCATCGACGACACGCTGATGGTGAAGCGCGTGGCACGGCAGGGCGGATCGCTGGTGGTGTGGAGCGATCATCCCGACGCGCCGCCGGTGCCGGAGGGGGCGGTCGCCGTGATCGGCCGCGTCGTCTGGCAGATGCGCGCCTGGCGGTGACCCGCATCGGCGCCCGTCGCAAGTGCCGATGCGGGTGAAGGATCAGCAGAAGCCGAAGGTCTGCTGATAGATGACGCTCCCGGCAACCGTGACCGTCACCTTGACGCCCGACGGTATCCCGAGCTTGTGGCAGACCGAAAGACACGCCTGAGCGGCCGTTCCATTGGGAATCCAGGACGGAACCGTAAAGCACCAATCCTTGCTGATTGGCGCGGGAAGTTTGAAGCACAATTTCCGGTCGGAGACGGTGATGCTTATGCATTCTGCGGTAAGGGAGGCATCGCCAGCGGCAAGGCCGTCAAAGGCTTTTTGATCGGCTGTGGCGCTCAACATCCTGTGGTTGTCGGCCGCAGCCGAAAAAATTTCTTCCAGACGCGAGGCGCTGAATTGTGCTTCGTTGGACATGTCTTTTATCCCTTGTCGATTCGCTTGTTGCGACAAGGAATATTTACTTGAAAACCCAATTTAACACGCCGAAGTTTTATGGCGGTGGACTTGTTTCGTGTCCAATTTGCATAGTAATCGCGTTCATATCGGATGTTGGATATTGACGTGATTTTACCGGTTCCAATGAGTCGGTCCGACTGACCGGGAAAATGCTATACGAACGCCTTGAACGCAGAATCTGGGGGGCAAAATCTGCTGACGTTAGCGCCGGTCGCGCAGCCACAGCAGCAGGGCGGCGGCGATGCCGATGGTGAGGCCGATCAGCACGCCGGGCGTCGCCTGGCCATAGAGAAAGCCGATGATCGCGCCCAGGAAGATTCCGGCGACGATCAGGATGCCGCCACCGGCGCGGGAAGGGGTCGGGCTGGCCATGCCACCTCCTGCCATGTCCCTGCACGGGACGCCAGAGGGCGAAATCCGTCCCTTTGCGGCACAGGTGGGACGGGGCGGGCGATGCCGGAACAGGGCGATTTACCATCGATCGTCGCCGCAGCCGCGCGATGGCACGATCTGGCGCGGAACATGAGTGACGGGTGGCGATGACCGACCTGCCAGCGCCTGCCGCCGACCTTCTTCCCTATATCGCCAATCGTGCCGAACTGGCGCTGGCGACCGACCTGATCGAGCAGCTCGGCCTGGAGGCCGCGCGCGAGGCGCGGGTCCGGGCCAATCGCAGCCGCGACCTGGGCAATCACCTGCATTTCTGTCGATGGCGGCAGGTCGAGCGACTGGCGCGCCTGCTGAGCGACCCGGTCCCGGTGGGCACCGTGCATTAAGCATTGATCGCACGCCGTTCCGACCGTTTTCTGGACTGTCGCTCCGGTTCGGTCGCGGCTAGGAACGGCGCATGTCGTTCCGCGCCGGGCGGGCGGGTCGCGGGGCGGCCGCCGCGTGTCTCTGCCTGATCCCGTCCCTCGCCTGGGGCCAGAGCGCGCCGGCGCCGGCCGCCGCGTCGTCGCCGGTGCAGACGCCGGAGGAGGATCTCGACCCCAATTCGCCGCTCGCCCCGCTGCCCGATCTCGGCGTCGCCTGGCCCGACCTCGCCACCGCGCCCGGCGCACCGACCAGCGCGGTCGCCGCCACCGACGGCGTCGCCGAGCGGCGCTATGGCTGGCGCGTGGATGGGATCGAGGGCATCGGCTCGCCGCTGCTCCGCCAGCGCTTCGACCAGAATTCGACGCTCAAGGCCCATGCCGGCCAGCCCGCCAACGCCGCGCAGCTCGACCGGCGCGCGGCGGAGGATTCGGCGCTGCTGGTCACGCTGTTGCGGGCCGAGGGCTATTATGATGCGCGCGTCAACGTGGCCGTCGAGCCGGGCCCCCGGCCGCAGGTGGTGCTGGCGGCCGAACCGGGGGGCCTCTATCGCTTCGACCGGGTGACGCTGGCGGGCGTCGACCATGCCGGCGACAAGGCCGATGCGCTGACCCGGGCCTTCGGCATCAAGCCGGGCGATCCGGTCGACGCCGATGCGGTGGTCGCTGCCGATACGCGGCTGACCGGAGCGGTCGGGCGGGACGGCTTCCCCTTCGCGGCCGTCGGCGCGCCGGAGATCGTGGTCGATCACGCCACCCGCACCGCCACGCTCGACCTGTCGGTGCGGCCGGGCGGCGAGCGACGGTTCGGCGATATCGTCGCGTTGCCCGGCAACCGGGTGTTCGGGCCCGACCATGTCGCGGAGATCGCCCGCTTCCATCGGGGCGAGCCGTTCGACCAGACGCGGGTGGATGATCTGCGCCGCGCATTGATCCAGACCAGCCTGGTCTCGGCCGTCGAGCTGAAGCCGGTCGAGGGGCGGGTGCCCGGCACCGTCGACCTCGCCGTCAAGCTCGATCCCGCGCCGCCCCGCACCGTCGCCGCCGAACTGGGCTATGGCACGGGCGAGGGTGCCCGGCTGGAGAGCAGCTGGACGCACCGCAACCTGTTCCCGCCCGAGGGTGCGCTGACCATCCGCAGCGTGCTGGGCACGCAGGAGCAATTGTCGTCGCTGGTCTATCGCCGCAACAATTATAAGGGCCGCGACCGGGTGCTGACGCTCCAGGTCGCGCTCGCCCACCAGAACCGCACCGCCTATGAGGCGCGCACCACCTCGCTGTCGGCCGCGCTGGAGCGGCAGACCAACATCTTCTTCCAGAAGACCTGGACCTGGTCGCTGGGCGCGGAACTGCTCGCCTCGGACGAGCGCGACGTGATCGTGGCGACGGGCCAGCCGCGTCGCCGGACCTTCCTGATCGGCGCGCTGCCGACCAGCCTGGTCTATGACGGCACCGACGACCTGCTCAATCCCAGCCAGGGTTTCCGCCTCGGCGGGCGGTTCAGCCCGGAGGCGTCGTTGCAGGGATCGGTGTTCGGCTATGCCCGGACCCAGCTGGACGCCAGCGTCTATCGGACGGTGCGGCCCGGCGTCGTGCTGGCGGCGCGGACCCGGCTGGGCACGATCGCCGGCGCGCCGCGCGATGCGGTCGCCCCGTCGCGGCGCTTCTATGCCGGCGGCGGCGCCTCGGTGCGCGGCTATGGCTATCAGGATATCGGCCCGCGCGACCCCAATAACGCACCGATCGGCGGGCGCAGCCTGACCGAATTCTCCATCGAGGCGCGGGTGAAGGCGTTCGGCAATTTCGGGGTCGTGCCCTTCCTGGACGCCGGCAATATCTACACCAGCCCACTGCCACGCTTCACCGGCCTGCAATATGGCGCGGGGCTGGGCGTGCGCTATTACTCGAATTTCGGGCCGATCCGCCTCGATGTCGGGACGCCGCTCAATCCGCAGCCGGGCGACTCGCGGATCGCCGTCTATGTCTCGCTGGGACAGGCGTTTTGAGACGCGCCGCGCGCTGGATCGGCTGGCTGGCCTGCACGCTGCTGGGGATCATGCTGGCGGCGCTGGTGCTGGTCGACACCCCCTGGGGCCATGCGCAGGTCGCCGAGCGGATCGGCGCGATCCGGACCGCCAACGGCCTCCGCTTCACGGTCGGGCGGATCGACGGGTCGCTCTATTCGGGCACGCGGATCAGGAATTTGCGCGTCTACGACCTGGACGGGCTGGTGTTCGACGCGCCCGATGTCGCGCTCGACTGGTCGCCGGTGCGCTGGTTCGGGGGAGAATTGGCGATCCGGCGGCTCGCCATCCCGCAGGCGATGCTCCACCATGTGCCGCATACGCGTCCGACCGGACGGCGCGGTCCGATCCTGCCCGATTTCGACATCCAGATCGGCGCGCTGGGTGTCGACCGGCTGGTGCTGGCGCGGCCGGTGCTGGGCCGCGAGCGGGTCGGGTCGCTGCGCGGGCTGGCCGATATCCGGTCCGGCCGCGCGCTGGTGCGGCTGGACGGCGCGGTGCAGGGGAGCGACCGGCTACGCCTGCGGATCGATGCCGAGCCCGATCGCGACCGGTTCGATATCGATGTCGATGCGGCGGGGGCGACCGGCGGCGTGCTGGCGCGGGCGATCGGCGCGCGGGCTCCGGTCCGGTTGACCGTCGGCGGCGATGGCCGCTGGCAACGCTGGCGCGGCCAGGCGCGGGCCTGGACCGGAGATACGAGGCTGCTCGACCTGGCGCTGGCGGCGGAGGCGGGGCGCTACACCCTGTCCGGAACGGTCGCGCCGGCCTCGCTGCTGACCGGCAAGGCGCAACGCCTGACCGCGCCGCGCCTGCTGGTCAACGGCACGGCGACGCTGGAGAACAGGCGGCTTGATGGGCGGCTCGCGCTGCGTTCGGCCGCGCTGGCGCTCGATCTGGAGGGCGTGGCGGACCTGGCCGGCAATCGCTGGGGCAATCTGAAGATCGCCGGCCGGCTGCTGCGCCCGGCGGCGCTGTTCCCCAACATGACCGGACATGGCATCACGCTGCGCGCGGTGCTCGACGGACCGTTCGACACCGCCCGCTTCGACTATCGCCTGGCCGCCGACCGGCTGGCCTTCGACCAGACCGGCTTCGAACAGGTCCGCGCGGCGGGCAGCGGCCGGTTGTCGCCCGCGCCGGTGACGGTGCCGATCCGGCTGGCGGCGGCGCGGGTGACCGGTATCGGCACGGTGGCGGGCGGCATCCTGCGCAATCTGCGCGTCGACGGCGCCTTGCGGGTGACGCCGACCCAGGTCATCGGCGATCCGCTGCACGTCCGCTCCGACAAGCTCAGCGGCCGGATCGGCCTGGTGCTCGACCTGCGCACCGGCCGCTATGAGGTGGCGGTGACCGGCGGGCTGGGGCGCTATCTGATCCCCGGCCTGGGCGTGGTCGACGTCCAGTCGCAGCTGACGCTGGTGCCCGGCGCGAACGGTCATGGCGTGCGGCTGGTCGGGCGCGGGCAGGCGGTGGTGCGGCGGCTGGACAACGCCTTCTTCCGTTCGCTGACCGGCGGCCTGCCGCGCCTGACCGCCGGGCTGGAGCGGGGGCCGGACGGCATCCTCCATTTCCACGACCTGCGATTGGTGTCGCCCGGCCTGACGCTGGCCGGCCAGGGCTATCGCCGCCGCGACGGCGGCTTCCATTTCGAGGGCGGCGGCCGTCAGGCCAGCTATGGCCCGGTGACGTTGGTGCTGGACGGCGACATCGCGCGCCCGACGCTCGACCTGCGGTTCCAGCGGCCGAACGCGGCGCTCGGCCTGTCGAGCGTCGTCGCGCATCTCGATCCGACGCCGCAGGGCTATGACTTCACGACGAATGGCGGCTCGCGACTGGGGCCGTTCCGCGCGACTGGCGCGATCCTGCTGCCGAGCGGAGGTGCGGCGAGCATCGTGATCGGCGCGCTGGACGTATCGGGGACGCGCGCCAGCGGCACGCTCGGCATCGTGACCGGCGGCTTCGACGGCCGCCTGACGGTCGCGGGCGGCGGTCTGGCCGGTACGATCGGCTTCGCGCCGGCCGGCAGTATCCAGCGGGTCGAGGTGCACCTGACCGCGCGCGACGCGCGACTGGCGGGCGGCAGCGTGCGCCAGGGCCGGCTGGACGCGGTGGCGCTGCTCGATCCCGCCGGCACCGATGTGCAGGGCAGCGCCAGCGGCATCGGCCTGCGCTATGGCGCGGTGTCGCTGGCGCGCTTCGCCGGCTCCGCCGCGCTGACCGATGGACTGGGCGAAGTGCGCGCGGGCGTCGCCGGTTCGCGCGGCCGAGCGTTCGACTTCCAAACGGTGACCCGGATCGAGCGCGACCGCTATGTGGTGCGCGCGCAGGGCACGCTCGACAAGCGGCCGATCCAGCTTACCACCCCCGCCACCTTGGTGCGCGAGGGCACGGCGTTGCGGTTGCAGCCGACCGGCCTCGCCTTTGCCGGCGGCGAGGCGACCGTGTCGGGCCGGTTGGGCGAGGACGGGATCGAGGCGCAGGCGGCGCTCACCCGTATGCCGCTGTCGATCCTGGATATCGGCTTTCCGGGGTTGGGGCTGTCGGGCAGCGCCTCGGGCACGCTCCGCTATGCGGCGGCGGCGGGCGGACCGCCGACCGGCGCGGTCGATCTGACCCTGCGCGGCGTGTCGCGGTCCGGGCTGGTGCTGACCTCCGCGCCGATCGATATCGGGGTGGCGGGCGTGCTGCGCGCCGACCGCGCCGGCCTGCGCGCGGTGGTGGCATCCGGCGGCCGCACGATCGGGCGGGCGCAGGCGCAGCTCGCGCCGCTCGGCTCCGGCGATCTCGCCAGCCGGATCGGCAATGCGGCACTGTTCGCGCAGCTCCGTTATGCCGGGCCGGCCGATACGCTGTGGCGGCTGACCGGCGTGGAGCTGTTCGACCTGTCCGGCCCCGTCGCGATCGGCGCGGACGTGACCGGGCGGCTGGCCGCGCCGGTGATCCGGGGCGTGGTGCGCGCGAATGGCGCGCGGATCGAGAGTGCCACCACCGGCACGCTGCTGACCAATGTCCAGGCGACCGGCCGGTTCGGCGGATCGCGGCTGGTGATCGACCGTTTCGCCGCCGCCGCCGGCAAGGACGGCCGCGTGACGGGCAGCGGCCTGTTCGACTTCGCCGCGCCCAAGGGGCTGGGGCTAGACCTGCGACTCGATGCCGACAATGCGGTGATGATCGCCCGCGACGATATCGGCGCGACCGTCACCGGTCCCTTGCGCTTCCAATCGGACGGGGCGGGCGGCACCATCTCGGGCGATGTGGTGCTCAACCGCAGCCGCTATCGCCTGGGCCAGGCGAGCGCCGCCACCGCCGCGCCGCAGCTCAACGTGCGCGAGATCAACCTGCCGGGCGGCGACGTGGCCGACGACGCGCCGACCGCGCCCTGGACGCTGGCGCTGAACGCCCGCGCCCGGAACGGCGTCATGGTCAGCGGCCTGGGCCTGACCAGCGAATGGTCCGCCGACCTGAAGATCGGGGGGCAGCCGACCAACCCCTCGATCACCGGTCGCGCCAACCTGATCCGCGGCGATGTGGAATTCGCCGGGCGTGATTTCGAACTGGCGCGCGGCGTGATCCGCTTCGACGGGCAAACCCCCGCCAATCCCGCGCTCGACATCGCCGCCAATGCCGACAGCACCGGGCTGAACGCGACGATCCGCGTCACCGGCACCGCGCTGAAGCCGGAGATCGGCTTCACCAGCGTGCCCGCCCTGCCGGAAGATGAATTGCTGTCGCGGCTGCTGTTCGGCACCTCGATCACCAACCTGTCCGCGCCGGAAGCCCTGCAACTGGCGGCGGCGGTGGCGGCGTTGCAGGACGGCGGCAACGGCCTGAACCCGATCAACGCGATACGCCGCGCGGCGGGGCTGGACCGCCTCCGCATCCTGCCCGCCGATCCGCAGACCGGGCAGGGCACGTCGGTGGCGGCGGGCAAGTTCGTGACGCGGCGGCTCTATGCCGAGATCATCACCGACGGGCAGGGCTATTCCGCGACCCAGGTGGAGTTCCAGGTCACGCGCTGGCTGTCGATCCTGTCGTCCATTTCGACGCTGGGGCGGCAGAGCGTCAACGTGCGGGTGTCGCGGGATTATTGAGGGCCGGTCGTTCGGCCCGGCGTCAGGCGGTCAGCATTCCACGACATTGACCGCCAGCCCGCCCAGGCTGGTTTCCTTATATTGCGAGCGCATGTCCTCGCCGGTCTGGCGCATCGTCTCGATCACCGCGTCCAGGCTGACGATGTGGCTGCCGTCGCCGCGCAGCGCCAGATAGGCGGCGTTGATCGCCTTCACCGCGCCCATCGTGTTGCGCTCGATACAGGGGATCTGCACCAGCCCGCCGATCGGGTCGCAGGTGAGGCCCAGATTATGCTCCATGCCGATCTCGGCGGCATTCTCGATCTGGCGGTTGCTGCCGCCGAGCACCGCCGCCAGCGCGCCCGCCGCCATCGAACAGGCGACGCCCACCTCGCCCTGGCAGCCCATCTCCGCCGCCGAGATGGAGGCGCGCTTCTTGTACAGCATCCCGATCGCGGCGGCGGTGAGCAGGAAGGTGCGTGCGCCCACCGCATCCGCGCCCGCGATCAGCGTCTCGTAGAAGCGCAGCACGGCGGGCAGCACGCCGGCCGCGCCATTGGTCGGGGCGGTGACGACGCGGCCGCCCGCCGCATTCTCCTCATTGACCGCCAGCGCCCAGAGGCTGACCCATTCGAACACCTCGGCCGGATTGCCGCCCGGCCGCTCGCCGGTCAGGCTGGCGGAGAGCGACCGGGCGCGGCGGCGCACCTTCAGGCCGCCGGGCAGCACGCCGTCCTGCGCGATGCCGCGATCGATGCACGCGCTCATCGCCCGGCGCACCGCGTCGAGAAAGGCGTCGGTTTCCGTGGGGGAACGCCAGGCCTCTTCATTGGCGCGGACGATGTCGGCGATGGTGAGGCCGGTCGCGTCGCCGATCGCAAGCAGGTCCGCGCCGGAGGAGAAGGGGTGGCGCACCGCGATGTTGACCGCCGCCACGCCCGCGCCCTTCCGCAGGATCGCGCCGCCGCCGATCGAGAAATAGGTCTCGGTATAGGTCGTATCGTCCGCCAGCGTGGCGGTGAAGGTCAGGCCGTTGGGATGTTCCGGCAGGAACTCGCGCGGATGGAAGACGATGTCGCCCGCCGCGAAGGCGATCGGCATCCGACCGCCGAGCATCATCCGCCGCTCCTGCGCGATCCGGTCGAGGATCGTCGGGGCATCGTCGGGATCGATCCGCTCCGGTTCCCAGCCCGCCAGCCCGAGGATCGTGGCGGTGTCGGTCGCATGGCCGCGCCCGGTCAGCGCCAGCGAGCCGTACAGGTCGCAGGTGACGCGCACCGGCGGCGAATCCCGCCCTAGCGCACGCTGCGCGAAGTCGAAGCCGGCGCGCATCGGGCCGACCGTATGCGAGCTCGACGGGCCGATGCCGATGGTGAACAGTTCGGCGACGCTGATCGGCCGGTGGATGTCGCGGTCGAGCGGGGCGGCAGTGGTGACGTCGGCGTGCATGGCATCCTCTCGCCGGCGAGTCCGGCCTTCCATGCCCCTTCTGTCCCTTGCGCCTGAGATCGCTATCCCGTCGGCGGACATGGGGAACGCCCCATGCCTCTCTCCAGATGTCCGTCGTCCATGTGGTCCTTTTGCCTGAGAGTTTCCGGGGCGGTTGCTCCTTCGGCGCCGGTTGCCCGGTCTCTCCCACATCGACGCACCGGGCTATCGGCCGGGCCGGGGGGCGGGGTCAAGCGGCATCATGCGGGCGGTGGCCCGGACATGACGAACCCGGCCGACGCGCGGGGGCGTCGACCGGGTTCGTGCGATCCTAATGCGGCGGCCGGATCGCCCGGCCGCCGGCGCGGGGATCAGCCGCTATAGTACATGTCGTATTCGACCGGGCTGGGCGTCATTTCCCAACGCGCGACTTCGGCGCGCTTGATCTCGACGAACGCCTCGATCTGGTCCTTGGAGAACACGTCGCCCTTCAGCAGGAAGTCGTGATCGGCTTCCAGGCAGTCGAGCGCCTCGCGCAGCGAGCCGGCGACGGTCGGCACCTGCGCGAGTTCGGCCGGCGGCAGGTCGTACAGGTTCTTGTCCATCGCCTCGCCGGGATGGATCTTGTTCTGGATGCCGTCCATGCCCGCCATCATCAGCGCCGCATAGGCGAGATAGGGGTTGGCGAGCGCATCGGGGAAACGGACCTCGACGCGCTTGGACTTCGGACCCGTGCCGTACGGGATGCGGCACGAGGCCGAACGGTTGCGCGCCGAATAGGCGAGCAGCACCGGCGCCTCATAGCCCGGGACCAGACGCTTGTAGGAGTTGGTCGACGGGTTGGTGAAGGCGTTGACCGCCTTGGCATGCTTGATGATGCCGCCGATGAAATAGAGGCACATGTCCGACAGGCCGGCATAGCCATTGCCCGCGAACAGCGGCTCCTTGCCGTTCCAGATCGAGAAGTGGGTGTGCATGCCCGAGCCGTTATCCTCCTTGATCGGCTTGGGCATGAAGGTCGCGGTCTTGCCATAGGCATGGGCGACCTGGTGCACGACATACTTGTAGATCTGCATCCGGTCGGCGGTCTGGGTCAGCGTGCCGAAGGTCAGGCCCAGCTCGTGCTGCGCGGCGGCGACCTCATGATGGTGCTTGTCGCAGGGCAGGCCCATTTCGAGCATGGTGGTGACCATCTCGCCACGGATGTCGACCGCCGAGTCGACCGGCGCGACGGGGAAGTAACCGCCCTTGGCGCGCGGACGGTGGGCGAGGTTGCCGCCCTCATATTCGCGGCCGGTGTTGGTCGGCAGCTCGACATCGTCGATCTTGAAGTAGGACGCGGCATAGTTCGTGTCGAACTGCACGTTGTCGAACATGAAGAACTCGGCCTCGGGGCCGACATAGACGGTGTCGCCGATGCCCGTGGTCTTCAGATAGGCCTCGGCGCGCTTGGCGGTCGAGCGCGGATCGCGGGCATAGAGCTCGCCGGTCGAGGGCTCGACCACATCGCAGAACACGATCAGCATCGGCGTCGCCGAGAAGGGATCGGTATAGACCGCGTCCAGATCGGGCTTGAGCACCATGTCGGACTCGTTGATCGCCTTCCAGCCCTCGATCGACGAACCGTCGAACATCAGGCCGTCGGTCCACTCATCCTCGCCCATGATGCTGGCGACCATGGTCAGGTGCTGCCACTTGCCCTTGGGATCGGTGAAGCGCAGGTCGACCCACTCGATCTCCTCCGTCTTGATCTTCTTCAGGATGTCGTTGGCCGTCGTCGCCATGGTTCTTCCCTTCTAGGCCCCAGCGAAGTGCTTGGGCCGTGTTTGAAAACGATACTGCCCCGGCCGCGACCGGGACGGAGGATGAGGTTCAGATCGCCGCTTCGTCGCGTTCGCCAGTGCGGATGCGAAGCGCCGCCTCCACGGGGATGACGAAGATCTTGCCGTCGCCGATCCGACCGGTCTGCGCGGCGGTGGCGATCGCCTCCACCACGCGTTCGGCCAGGGCGTCCTCGACCACGATCTCCAGCTTCACCTTGGGCAGGAAGTCGACGACATATTCGGCCCCGCGATAAAGCTCCGTATGGCCCTTCTGCCGGCCGAAGCCCTTGGCCTCGGTGACGGTGATACCCGACACGCCGATCTCGTGGAGCGCTTCCTTGACCTCATCCAGCTTGAACGGCTTGATGATGGCTTCGATTTTTTTCACAGAAACGCGTCCTCGATCGTCATGGAAGCTTCGTTCGTTCGAGCGTTCGAACCCTCGCCCGTGCGGGCGCACTGCATGGCTCGTGCCAATTGCGCCCACAGGGCGGATGGAGCATGGCCGGGTCGGACGCTGCCCGATAAAGCGGCAGGCGGCGTGACACTGCCTTGTTTGGCGGCAGTCACAGCACCTCCGACACGCGTTCGGGCGGGCGGGCGAGCACGACGCCTCGCTCGGTCTCGACCAGCGGGCGTTCGATCAGGATCGGATCGGCAGCCATCGCCGCCAGGATCGTCGCGTCGTCCGCCTCGGCGAGCACGGCCGCGCCCGCTTCGGTGCGGCGCAGGCCTTGGGATGGCGTGATGCCGGCCCTCGCGTAGAGACGGGCCAGTTCGGCGGCGGACGGCGGATCGTTGAGATAGTCGACGATCGTCACCCGGGCGCCGGCCGCTTGCAACAGGGCCAGAGCCGCGCGCGACTTGGAGCAGCGCGGATAATGGTAGAGCGTCGCCGCCGGAGGGTGGAGATCGGCCATGCCGGGCTTATGCGCCGCCGCGACGACGATGCCAAGGTCGCGACTCCATCGGGGCGCGGGAAAGCGCATGGGCGGACGGCGCCGATGGCCCGCCCGCCCATGCCGTTCGATCACCGCTTGGCGACCGGCGGCTCCAGCTTCAGCGCGGTCTGCACCGCGGCGAGGAAGTGGTTGCCGGCGCGCGCCTTGCACTGGTCGACGACCACCGGCACGATCTTCTCGACGCCGTCGATCGTCACGGTTGGATGCGCCTTGCCCTTGGGGCCGTAATTGGCGGCATAGACAATTGCCTGGGGCCGGAAGCTTTCGTCCACCTGGCCGAAGTCGTGACAGCTTACGGTTTCCAGGCGCTTGCCCTTGGCGAGAAGATCGATGACGCGTTGACCATCCGGACCGGCGGGAACATTGGCCTGTTCCTTGACCCACTGGGCGCTGGCGGGGGCGATCGCGGCAACCGAAGCCAGCGACAACAGGGCAGCCGCGCCGAACGTGCGAACCAAATTCGTCTGGAACACTCCCTCGTTCATGACGAGGGAAGGAAGCGCCGGGATCAATGATGTTATTAATTGATCCATATTAAATATTCGACATATTCGGGCGCGCGTGGCGTGCCCGGCCACCATGTTCAATCAAGCGGATATTGGCGTCCCTATCGATCGGCGTCGCGGCGCATGGGCGACCGCGACACCGATGGACGTCAGTCGGTCTGACGCGCCAGCCATTCCTCCAGCCACTTGATCGTGTACTGGCCCTGCTGGAACTCAGGGTCTTCGATCAGCGCCTGGTGGAGCGGGATGGTGGTCTTCATCCCCTCGATCACGAACTCCTCCAGCGCGCGGCGCAGGCGGCGGATCGCCCCTTCGCGGGTGGCGCCGTAGACGATCAGCTTGGCGATCATGCTGTCGTAATAGGGCGGCACCTTATAGCCGGCATAGAGGCCGCTATCGACGCGGACATGCATGCCGCCCGGCGCGTGGAACTGCTTCACCAGCCCCGGCGAGGGGACGAAGGTGCGCCAGTCCTCGGCATTGATCCGGCACTCGATCGCATGGCCGCGGAACTGCACGTCCTGCTGGCGCAGCGTCAGCGGATGCCCCTCGGCGATGCGGATCTGCTCGCGCACCAGGTCCAGGCCGGTGATCATCTCGGTCACCGGATGCTCGACCTGGAGCCGGGTGTTCATCTCGATGAAGTAGAACTCGCCGTCTTCCCACAGGAATTCGATCGTGCCCGCGCCGCGATAGCCCATATCGGCCATCGCCTTGGCGACCACGCCGCCCATCCGCTCGCGCTCGGCGGCGGTGATGACCGGGGAGGGGGCCTCCTCCAGCACCTTCTGGTGACGGCGCTGGAGCGAGCAGTCGCGCTCGCCCAGATGGATGGCATTGCCATTGCCGTCGCCGAACACCTGGAACTCGATATGGCGCGGATTGCCGAGATACTTCTCGATATAGACGGTGGCGTCGCCGAACGCGGCCTTCGCCTCACTGCCGGCCTGCTGCATCAGCGTTTCCAGCTGATCCTCGCTGTTGCAGACCTTCATGCCGCGACCACCGCCGCCCGAGGCGGCCTTGATGATCACCGGATAGCCGATCCGGGCCGCCAGCTCGCGCGCCTCGCCCACGTCGCTGACCGCGCCGTCGGAGCCGGGCACCAGCGGCAGGCCGAGCGCGCCGGCGGTGCGCTTGGCCTCCACCTTGTCGCCCATGGTGCGGATATGCTCGGGCTTCGGCCCCACGAACAGCAGGTTGTGCAGCTCGACGATCTCGGCGAAGCGGGCATTTTCCGACAGGAAGCCATAGCCCGGATGGATCGCATCCGCGCCGGAGATTTCCGCCGCCGAGATGATGTTGGGTATGTTCAGATAGCTGTCGGTCGCCGCCGGCGGCCCGATGCACACCGCCTCGTCCGCCAGGCGGACGTGCATGGCATCGGCATCCGCCGTCGAGTGCACCGCCACCGTCTTGATCCCCATCTCGTGACAGGCGCGGTGGATGCGAAGCGCGATTTCGCCGCGATTGGCGATCAGCAGTTTCTTGATCGGCCGCACGGGCTTACTCGACGACGATCAGCGGCTGGTCGAACTCGACCGGCTGGCCGTTCTCGACCATCACCTGGGTGACGGTGCCGGCGGCGGTGGCGACGATCGGGTTCATCACCTTCATCGCCTCGACGATCAGCAGCGTGTCGCCGGCCGCGACCTTCTGGCCGATGCCCGCAAAGGGCTTCGCGCCCGGCTCGGCCGCCAGATAGGCGGTGCCGACCATCGGCGAGCGGACCGCATTGGCGCTGCTGGCGGGCGCGGACGCACCCACTTCGGCGGCGACGGGCGCGGCCGGCTGGGCGGCGCTCATCGCCACGGGCGCGGGCGCGTGATGCACCGCCTGGCCACCGCCCTGCGATACCTTGCGGGCGACGCGGATCTTGCGCTCGCCATGCTCGACCTCGATCTCGGTCAGCTGGGTGGTGTCGAGCAGCTCGGCGAGCTGGCGCACCAGGTCGACATCGACCATCATGGTGCCGCTGGAATTCGTGTCGGTCATGGAACCTTCCCTGTACAAGCGCGGGCCAGTGTCAGAACCGGGCCGCGGCTTCAAGCGCGAGGATGTAGGACAATGCCCCGAAGCCCGCGACTGTGCCTTTCGCGGCACGGCCGATCATGCTGACATGACGAAAGTCTTCCCGGGCATGGGGGTTGGAGAGATGGACCTCGATCACCGGCGTCGCGATCGACTTGATCGCATCGTGCAGCGCGACCGAGCTGTGGGTGAAGCCGCCCGCATTGAGCAGCACCGCCTTCGCCCCCACCGCCTGCGCCTCGTGCATCCAGTCGATCAGATGACCCTCGTGGTTGGACTGGCGCAGGTCGATCTCCAGCCCCAGTTCGCGGGCGCGGTCCTCCATCATGCCGGCAATGTCGTCGAGCGTGTCATGGCCGTAAATGGCCGGCTCGCGCAGGCCGAGCAGGTTGAGATTGGGACCGTTCAGCACGAACACGGTATGGGCTTCGGTGGCGAGAGAGGTCGACATGGGCGGCTTCCGGTTGCGGCCGCCGTCCGCGACCCCTAGATCGCCCCTCTACCCGCTCGCACCGCGCGAAGTCGAGATGCGAGTGCGGTGCGCCCCTTTTCACGCGCCGTCCGGCCCCCTCCGGCGACGCCCCGGCTGGAACTGGACCCGATGCCCCATAGCGATGGAACCGTCTCGATCACCGTCAACGGCGAGCACAAGCGAATCGCGGCCGGCCTGAGCCTCGCCGACCTGGCGGGCGAGTTGGGGCTGGTGCCCGAAAAGGTCGCGGTGGAGCGCAACCTGGAGGTCGTGCCCCGCTCGACGCTGAAGGAGGTGATCGTCGAGGACGGCGACGATATCGAGATCGTCCACTTCGTCGGCGGCGGCGACCATGTCGCGCCGCTGGTGGACGATAGCTGGACGGTGGCGGGCCGCACCTTCCGCTCGCGACTGATCGTCGGCACCGGCAAGTACAAGGATTTCGCCCAGAATGCCGCCGCGCTGGAGGCATCGGGCGCGGAGATCGTGACGGTGGCGGTGCGGCGCGTGAACGTCAGCGACCGCAATGCGCCGATGCTGACCGACTATATCGACCCGAAGAAGGTCACCTATCTGCCCAACACCGCCGGCTGCTTCACCGCCGAGGATGCGATCCGCACGTTGCGACTGGCGCGCGAGGCGGGCGGCTGGGACCTGGTGAAGCTGGAGGTGCTGGGCGAGGCGAAGACGCTCTATCCGGACATGGTCGAGACGCTGCGCGCGACCGAGATCCTGGCCAAGGAGGGGTTCCTGCCGATGGTCTATTGCGTCGACGATCCGATCGCGGCGAAGCGGCTGGAGGATGTGGGCGCGGTCGCGATCATGCCGCTCGGCGCGCCGATCGGGTCGGGTCTGGGCATCCAGAACCGGGTGACGATCCGCCTGATCGTCGAAGGGGCCAAGGTGCCGGTGCTGGTCGATGCGGGCGTCGGCACCGCATCCGACGCGGCGGTGGCGATGGAGCTGGGGTGCGACGGCGTGCTGATGAACACTGCGATCGCCGAGGCGAAGGACCCGGTGATGATGGCAGCGGCGATGCGCGCGGCGGTGGAGGCGGGGCGGCTGTCCTATCGCGCCGGCCGCATGGGCCAGCGCCGCTATGCCGATCCGTCCAGCCCGCTGGCGGGCTTGATCTAGGCAAGCCGGATCGGGAACCTTGAGCCTAAGTCCTTGGTTTCCTTTCACGACCGGTTCGGCGCCGGGGGCGGCTCCTCTGCCCTGCGCATCCGACCGACATGGAGGCTGTGATGGGCGAGCTGACCGACAAGATCAAAGGCAATGTCAACGAAGCGATCGGCAAGGCGAAGGAAGCGATCGGCGACCATAATCGCGATCCCAACCTGGCCGCCGAGGGCGAGGCCCAGCAGGCCGAAGGCAAGGGCCAGCAGGTGAAGGGCAAGGTCAAGGGCGCCTTGGGCGACGATATCTGATCGTCATCCGGTCCCGGACATGAAAAGGGCCGTCCCGGCGATCGGGGCGGCCCTTTTCATTGGTCGGACAGCAGGAGCGACAGGCTCCTGCTGTCCCGTCAGGCTTCAGCCGTGGCAGGGGCAACCGGCATGGTCGCACCCGGCGGCCTGCTCGTGATGCGTGGCGCAATTGTCGCTGCAGAAGGCGCGACCCTCGGCCTGCACGGCCTTGTCCGGGCTGACGATGCAGACGCAATCGGCGCAGGCGCACTTCACCATGTCGACAGTGATGCTCATGATCTCAATCCTCTTGGGCTAGGTCGTCGGGTTCCAATACGTGGTCCATCATGTTGGTGAGCATGGTGCGGACGTGGCAGTCCGGCAGTTCGTAGAAGACATGTCGTCCGCTCCGCGTCTGCTTCAGCAAGCGTCCCGCCCGCAGCAACCGCAGATGCTGCGACACGAGGCTCTGGCTGACGCCGACCTCCGCCGTCAGATCGCCGACCGTCCGGGGCGCGTCGAGACACGCCACCACCAGCCGAAGCCGGTTGGGTTCGCCGAGCAGCCGGAACAATTCGGCCAGTTGCGTTCCTTCGTCCGCCGTCATGAACCCTTCAACATGTGAACACGTACTAATATATGTATAATATGATATGCATCAATAAAAAACGTTGATCGGGATCAAGGAAAATCAGTGGCGACCGGCGCGATGGCGGAACGCAGAAGGAAGCCGGACGGCGATCCGTCCGGCTCCCCTGGAACGCGCATCCGATCCCCTGACGGGGGTCGCGCCAGCCTTATGCGACCGCGCCCATCAGCGTCGGGAAGAAGGCCTCGTGCGCGGTGCGGAGATCCTCCAGCGACACCACGTCGTCGCGGTCCGGCCGCTCGAAGATCAGGCGCTTGCCGCCGGTCCGCCCCAGCGGCTCGACCTCGACGCCCGCCGCATGGGCCTCGGTCAGGAAGTCGAGCAGCGCGGCATCGTCGGCGGTGACGATATAGACGCCCTGGTCCTCGCCGAAGAAGGACCGCGCGCAGTCATAGGGCTGCTTGCGGTCGAGGATCGCGCCGATATCGCTGGCGAGCGCCATCTCCGCCACCGTCACCGCGATGCCGCCATCGGACACGTCATGCACGGCGGTCAGCCAGCCGGCGGCGATGCCCTTGCGCACCAGGTCGCCCGCGCGCCGTTCGGCGTCGAGGTCGACCGGCGGCGGCGGACCCTCTTCGCGACCGTGCACCTCGCGCAGCCACAATGTCTGGCCGAGATGGCCGGTCCGCGTGCCCACCGCCAGGATGATGTCGCCCGCGCCCTTGAACGCGATCGTCATGTTCTTCTGCCAGTCGCCGAGCAGGCCGATCGCGCCGATCGCCGGGGTCGGCAGGATCGCCGAGCCGCCGCCGGTCGCCTTGGATTCGTTGTAGAGCGAGACGTTGCCCGACACGATCGGGAAGTCGAGCGCGATGCACGCCTGGCTCATCCCGTCGAGGCAGCCGACGATCTGGCCCATGATCTCGGGCCGCTGGGGGTTGGCGAAGTTCAGGCAGTTGGTCACCGCCAACGGGTTGGCGCCGACCGAGGTCAGGTTGCGCCACGCCTCGGCCACCGCCTGCTTGCCGCCCTCGACGGGATCGGCGAAGCAATAGCGCGGCGTGCAGTCGGTGGTGATCGCCAGCGCCTTGGTCGTCCCATGGACGCGGACGACCGCCGCATCGCCACCGGGGCGCTGCACCGTGTCGGCACCGACCATATGGTCATATTGCTCCCAGATCCAGCGGCGGCTGGCGATGTCGGGCGAGCCGATCAGCGTCTTGAGATCGGCGGCGATGTCCCGGCACTGGGGCACGTCGGCGAGTGCTGCTGGCGCGGGCGTCGGCTCCCAGGGGCGGTCGTAGAGCGGCGCTTCGTCGGCCAGCGGCCCCAGCGGGATGTCGCAGACCGTCTCGCCCTTGAACTTCAGGACCATTCGGCCGGTGTCGGTGACATGGCCGATGACCGCGAAGTCCAGCTCCCATTTGCGGAAGATCGCCTCCGCCTCGGCCTCGCGGCCGGGCTTCAGCACCATCAGCATCCGCTCCTGCGATTCGGACAGCATCATCTCATAGGGCGTCATGTTCGCTTCGCGCTGCGGCACGTCGTCCATGACCAGCTCGATGCCGACGCCGCCCTTGGACGCCATCTCGACCGAGGAGGAGGTGAGGCCGGCCGCGCCCATGTCCTGGATCGCGACGATCACGTCGGTGCCCATCAGCTCCAGGCATGCCTCGATCAGCAGCTTTTCGGTGAAGGGGTCGCCGACCTGCACGGTCGGGCGCTTGGCGTCCGCATCCTCGCCGAAATCGGCCGAGGCCATGGTCGCGCCGTGGATGCCGTCGCGGCCGGTCTTCGAGCCGACATAGACGATCGGATTGCCGATGCCGCTGGCCGCCGAATAGAAGATCTTGTCGGTATCGGCGACGCCCACGGTCATCGCATTGACCAGGATGTTGCCGTCATAGGCGGGGTGGAAGTTCACCTCGCCGCCGACTGTCGGCACGCCGACGCAATTGCCATAGCCGCCAATGCCATGGACGACGCCCGAGATCAGATGGCGCATCTTGGGATGGTCGGGCCGGCCGAAGCGCAGCGCGTTCATGTTCGCCACCGGCCGCGCGCCCATGGTGAACACGTCGCGCAGGATGCCGCCGACGCCGGTCGCCGCGCCCTGATAGGGCTCGATATACGAGGGGTGGTTGTGGCTCTCCATCTTGAAGATGGCGGCCTGGCCGTCGCCGATATCGACCACGCCGGCATTCTCGCCGGGGCCGCAGATCACCTGCGGGCCGGTGGTCGGCAGCTTCTTCAGGTGGAGGCGGCTCGACTTGTAGCTGCAATGCTCCGACCACATGACCGAGAAGATGCCGAGCTCGACCAGATTGGGCTCGCGGCCCAATGCATGGAGCACGCGCTCATATTCCTCGGGGGACAGGCCGTGGTCGGCGACGATCTGTGGCGTGATGGCGGTCATGGCCCGCGCCTTTAGCGGGAGCGGGCCGGTTCGTCACTATCGCGCGGACAGGATGATGTCGGACGGCGTGATCGTCCGACGGCGGCGGGGGCGCAGCGTCGCGCGGCGGGCCCGGAGCAGGCTGGCCGCGGGCAGGGCGGGCGGCGGGCAGGGCGGCGGCGGCGATTCCCGCCACCGGCCCGAACCCCACCATGCCGAGCCGGATCGGGACCGGCTGGTCGTTCTCGCAATCGGACAGTTCCTCGGAGTGGATGTGGAGATCGATCCCGCCAATGTCCGGGCATAGCGCAAAAATTTGTCCTTGGGAGAATCGATGTTTAAGCTGTTGTCGATCATGAAAATCCGTTTCCGGATCGATGATCCCTTAGCGCAGGCGCGCGAAACTGGCGGCTGTATTGCCGATTGTTGCTCCGCGCTTGAGACGCTCAGCGCAGTGTGCGCATGAGCGACAGGCGGGCAAGAAAACGGCGGCACCTGCCTAAGCCGTGCCGCCGTCAGGCTTCCGGATATGTGGCGAAGTCTTACAGATAGGGCGGCTGGTGCAGCCCTGCCGGGCTGGTGGTGAAGATCTCGCAGCCCGTCTCGGTGATGCCGATCGAATGCTCGAACTGCGCCGATAGCGAGCGGTCGCGGGTCACGGCGGTCCAGCCGTCGTCGAGCAGCTTCACGTCGGGGCGGCCGATATTGATCATCGGCTCGACCGTGAAGATCATGCCGGGGCGCAGTTCGGGACCGGTGCCGGGGCGGCCGACATGGACGACCTCGGGCGCGTCGTGGAACAGCCGGCCGACGCCATGCCCGCAGAAATCGCGGACGACGCCGTAGCGGTGCTTCTCCGCATGGCGTTGGATGACGTGCGAGATGTCTCCCAGGTGATTGCCGGGCCTGGCCTGTTCCAGCCCCAGCATCAGGCATTCATAGGTCACCTCGACCAGCCGCTTGGCCTTCAGCGGCACGTCGCCGATCAGGTACATGCGGCTGGTGTCGCCATGCCAGCCGTCCAGGATCGGGGTGACGTCGACATTGACGATGTCACCCGACTTCAGCGTCTTTTCCGACGGGATGCCGTGGCAGACGACATGGTTGATCGAGATGCAGCTACTATGCGTATAGCCGCGATAGCCAAGCGTCGCCGGCACGCCGCCGCGCGCCAGGACGAAGTCGTAGATCATCCGGTCGATCTCGGCGGTGGACGCGCCGGGCAGCATGTGCGGCGTGATCATGTCGAGCGTCTCGGCGGCGAGGCGGCCGGCGGCGTGCATCCCGGCAAAGGCGGCGGGGCCATGAAGCTTGATCGCCCCGGTGCGGCCCTCGGGCGCGTCGGACGTCACGGTCACATATTCGGTCATCGCCGCGATATAGCGTGGCGGCGGCGCTTTTGCGAGGCTAAGGTCGCGCCATGGCCGATCGTATCTGGACCGCCGCGCTCGTCGTGATCGGCGATGAAATCCTGTCCGGACGGACGCAGGATCGCAACGTCGCGCAAGTCGCCGCCTGGCTCAACGTGCAGGGCATCCGGCTCGCCGAGGTGCGCGTGGTCGCCGATCGCGAGGAAGCGATCGTCGAGGCGGTCAACAGCCTGCGCGCGCGCAACGACTATTTGTTCACCACCGGCGGCATCGGGCCGACGCATGACGACATCACCGTCGACGCGATCGCGGCGGCGCTGGGCGTCGGCGTCGTCCACCACCCGGAGGCGATGGCGGTGCTGACCGACTATTACGCCACGCGCGGCGGCCTGACCGAGGCGCGGGCGCGGATGGCGCGGGTGCCGGAGGGGGCGGGACTGATCGTCAATCGCGTGTCGGGCGCACCGGGCATCCGCATCGGCAACATCTTCATCATGGCGGGCGTGCCGCACATCACCGCGGGGATGCTCGATTCGCTGACCGGCACGCTGGAGGGCGGCCGCCCGGTCGTGTCGCGCACGATCGGCGGCTGGATCGCCGAGAGCGAGGTGGCCGACATCCTGCGCGACGCGGAGAAGCGCTTCCGCGACCGGGGCGAGATCGCGATCGGCAGCTATCCCTTCTTTCGCGAGGGTCGGGTGGGAGCCAATCTGGTGGTGCGTGGCCCCGATGCGGACCTGGTGGCGGCCTGTGTCGCGGATCTGGTCGCCGCGCTGGCGGCGGCGGGGCACGACATGGTGGATGGCGGTATCTGACGAGACCGGCGCGCGCGGCACCGGCCGATCCGGCGCCGGCGATGCCGTGGCTGGATCGCGCCCCGCCAAACGGGTAACGGAGGTGAAAATGCGGGATTTTCTGCCGACATGTTGACAGTGCGCGCTCTTCGTCGGCCATTTTTCAGCAAAGATGTGCACGTGCTTGCGAAGTTAGGTCTCCGCTCCGAAGCAAGGCTGATGGACCGCGTCATCAGCGGCGATAATAATATCAGCACGATCCGATTGGCCTTGGCCTTGATGGTGCTTTGGTCTCATTCTTTTGCATTTTACTACGGAACCGAGGCCGGAGAGCCCATCTCCGTCCTTACGAGAGGCTTGTATAATGCGGGGAATGTCGGCGTCGCCTGCTTCCTGATCATGAGCGGGGCGTTGGTCTTACGTAGCTGGGAAAAAAGTGCGCCAATCGATTTTCTTATAAAGAGGCTGCTCCGTCTCTATCCGGCCTATTTCGTAGCCGTATTCTTCGGTGCCTTCATCGTGGCTCCGATCTATGCCGGACTGCCATTGTCTCAGGTTATTACTGACCATTTCTTGAAGTGGCTGCTGAAAAACATAGCGTTCAACGGCTATGCGCCAGTAGATGGGGTCTTTGTACACTCCCCGGTCAAGGTCATCAATGGCTCTCTGTGGAGCATATTCTTCGAGGTGATTTGCTATATTGCGATGACTGCCGCCGTTGTCCTGTTTCGAAAGGGTTTGGTGCCGATATTGTGTTCGGTGCTTGTGCTGCTGACGGCATGCAAGATGTATGCGGACGGAATGGGATGGAACCCCGGATTTGGTATCATAGGCAAATTGTTCGGATGGCCATATCTCTGGTTTTCCGTCGGGTCGTGGTTTGTCACCGGGATGCTGTTCTACAAATTGAGGGCGCATATCCCTCGTTCTCCGGTTATTCTCATACTTATCGGCATCGCAATGGCGTCGGCCATCTGGCTGCCCGAACAGCCGATCGTCGCCAAGGTCATCGTAGATGTCCTGTACGTGCCTTGCCTGGCATATTGCCTATTCTATCTCTGCTCATCGCCCAAACGGGCGGAGGAGGAATTGGCCCGGCGATATGATCTGTCCTATGGGCTCTACCTATATGCCTTTCCATTGCAGCAGATGATATTGAGTGGATTTGACTATCATGTCCCGTTTTTCATCTACGTCGCGACAGCTACGATCGTCACGACGGCCATGGCTTTCATGAGTTGGAACTTGATTGAGCGCCCCGCTATTTTCAGCGTAAAGCATAAGTAACCCGTCATGCGAAGCCGCCTGCACCAAGCAGCGAAATCTCTACCGGCCCACGGGACATATAGATTGGTTTATCGATGTTTTATGTGATAAAATCGCTCGTTGTCCTGACGATCCTCACGACGATCGCCGTCTATCTGGTCGGCCTGTGGGTAAGACCTGCCTACAAGCCGGTGGGCCGGGAGGCTGCCAAGTCCACCGCTTTGGCCTTGGGGGCATTGTCGCTGGGCCAGATTTATGTCGCCTTTGCCGCCTTGGCGGTTGCGGCGGTGGCGCTCATCCGGAACAGGCACAATGCGGCGGGTATCCTGATCTTCCTGGTTGTGACACTTCCGTCTGTAGCCACCATGGCAATGGTCGGGTCGTTGCAGCTGGTGAATATCACGGCAGAAGCTTGCGTCACATTCGGTGCGCTGATTGCCATGGTGATGTGGAAGAAGGAAGCGCGTACCCGTTATTCGCTGGCCGATCTTCCAGCGTTCTCGGTGATGTTCGTCTTGGCGTTCATAGCGGCAAGGGACTCATCGCTGACGAACGTCTTGCGCGTCATTGTCCAGATTTCGTTGAGCCTGTTCCTGCCATATCTGGTCGTCAGAAAGGCGCTGGCCAGCGAGAGGAATATTCGGATCGCCTTTGCGTTCACCGTATCAGCGGCGGCAACGGTCGCCTGCATCGCGATTTTCGAAAGCGTCAAGGTTTGGCCCATGTACCAAGCCTTCCAAAATCATTTTGGGATTTACGGTATTTCCGGCGTGAAGATGCGGGGCGGGATGCTGCGCGCAGGGGGGCCGTTGATGAACCCACCTTTGTCGGCCGCCCTTTTGGCACTGTGCTTTGTCGCGACCTTCGCAGCGCGTGATATCTTTAAAACTCCGCGCGGGCACCGGATCGTTCTGGCGATCGTAGCGGCTGGACTCTTCGCGATCCAATCTCGAGCAGGATGGCTGGGTGCCGTTGCCGGTTGCTTCGGCGTGCTTCTCTCCCAACGCGGCGTCAAGGGGGTGGTGGCACCGATGGCCTTGCTGGCTGTGGTCGGGGCCGGCCTTTACGGTGCCGCCTTGTCCAGCGAGCGGGTCGCCAATCTGGTCGGTTTCTCGTCGGATGCGAAGAATAGCAGCGAATATCGCGACAGGCTGTATGATCGGGGTGTCGAGATCGTTCGCCAAAACCCGGCGATCGGGCAGCCAGCCTCGGCCGTCACCTTTCAGATGCGCGATCTCCGCCAGGGCGAGGGGATCATCGATTTCGTGAACGGCTATCTGGCGATCGCGCTCTTCTCCGGCCTGACCGGCTTGGCGCTGTTCGCAGGAGGGATCGCGGCGCAAGCCATCGCCTCCTATCGCGCGCGTCGCGTGTCGCGGGCGAGGGGCTGGGGAGGGCTGTCGGACCTGGGACTGGGGGTGGCGCTGTGCGCGGGCGCGATGTTCCCCTATATCCCGACCGATGGTCGCGTGGTTCTGACCATGTTGCTGCTCTTCGCCCTGAGCAACGCGGTGGCGAGCGTACCGGCGGGGGCGGGGCGCGATCCTGCGCGACGCCGTGCCGAACCGGTGGCGAAGCCGGTCGACGCCCCCGTGGCAATGGTCGCCTAAGCCGGCGATGTTATACATTCTTCCTTAAGATTCCAGGGTCATAGCGCGTCAAGCGCGGCGGATCCGTTTCTGCCCGGAACAGGGACGGAAATGATGCGGCTGCGTTCGACCATGGCTTGGCAGGCCCTGATCCTGGTGCCTCTGCTCGCATCCTGCGGTGGCGGGAGCGGCGATGCGTCGGGCGCCGGCACGGGGGTGACGGTGGTGCCGGCGGCCACTCCCACGCCGCAGCCGGTTCCCACGCCCAGCCCGACGCCCACCGCCGCACCGACGCCAACGCCGTCACCCACCCCGAGTCCCACGCCGACCGCCAGCATCCCCACCGCCTGGGCGGCGGGAATCGCGGCCAGCTACACGGTCCAGCCGGACGTGGCCAACTGCAAGGCGGGGACGCTAGGCGACAATGTCCGGGCGGAAGCGCTGGCGGCGATCAACGGCATCCGCGCGCTGCACAAGCTGCCCGCCGTCACCTATTCCGATGCCGATCAGGCGGAGGCGATGGAGTCGGCGCTGATGATGGCGGCGAACGGCCAGCTCAGTCACACCCCGCCGACCGACTGGAAATGCTATACCGCCAGCGGCGCGGCCGGCGCCGGGTCGAGCAACCTCTATGGCGCGGTGCCGTCGCCCTATCTGTCGCTCACCCCGACCGACACGATCTTCGCCGGCTGGATGACTGAGGTGCGCAACATCGTCGCCGACAATGTCGGTCATCGCCGCTGGATCCTGTCCCCCTTCCTGACCAGCATCGCCTATGGCCGGGTCGCGGGAACGGACGGCGCCAACCGCACCGACGCGACCTCGCTCAAGGTCTTCGGCCAGGCGAGTGCGCCGGCGGTCAATGCCGCCGCGCTGCCCGGCTTCGTCGCCTATCCGCAGGGCGACTATCCCGCGCGCTATTTCGACACCGGCGCGCTGCTGTCCTTCTCCGCGATCATCGATACCAGCCGCGCCGGCAACAACGGCGCGGTGGATTATGCCGCCGCGACGATCCGGGTCGTGGGCGAGGATGGCGTGGCGCTGCCGGTGTCGAGCATCAGCTTCGACAATATCGGTTACGGCCTGCCCAACAACATCCAGTGGAAGGTGGCGGGGCTGGGGCGCAAGGTGACGTACAGCGTCACGATCGACAATGTCCGGGTGCGCGGCGTCGCGCGGTCGTACAGCTATACGTTCCGCATCATCGATTAACCAGCATCGGCTGGACAGGCCGGGGCGGGGCCTCTAGCGGATCGGGTTGATAAGTGCCTGATAACGCGAGGGTGCGTGCCGGTCGAACCACGCCATGTCGCGATCATCGCACCGCCGACGCCGGGGCATTTCAACCCGCTCCAGGTGCTGGGCGGCGAACTGGTGCGGCTGGGGCACCGGGTGACGATGGTCCATCTGGGCGAGGCGGCCGCGCTGGTCGACGATCCGCGGATCGGTTTCGCGGCGATCGACGGGCGGGGCGGGGCCAGTCTTTCGGCCTATCACGCGACTCTGGCCGCGCCGACCGGGCCGATCGGCCTGCCCCGGATGATCCGCGCGACCGCCGCCATGACCGCGCTGCTGCTTGACCGGGCGCCCATGGTGCTGGCCCGGATCGGCGCGGACGCGATCATCGCCGATGCCGCCGAGCCCGCCGGGCCGCTGATCGCCGCGCGCCTCGAACGGCCGCTGGTCGGCAGCGTCACCGGCCTGCCGCTGCTGCGCGAGCCGGAGGTGCCGCCCCCCTTTCTCGGCTGGCGCTACCGGGCGGATGGATTGGGGCGGTTCCGCAACCGGGGCGGCTATCAGGTGTCGGGCGTGCTGATGCGGCCGATCGACCGGGTGCTGGGCGAGCGGCGGCGCGCCTGGGGAATTGCGGACGCACAGCCGCTGGTCCAGGTGGCGCAATGTCCGGCCGGGCTGGACTATCCGCGCGACTATCTGCCGGCGAGCTTCCGCTACGGCGCGCCGTGGCGGGTGGCGGCGCCGGTGCCGCTCGACCTGCCGGACGATGGGCGGCCGCTGATCTTCTGTTCGCTCGGCACCCTCCAGGGCGCGCGTCGCCATTTGCTGGCGACCATGGCCGCCGCCTGTGCCGCGATCGGGGCGCGGGCGGTGATCGGCCATGGCGGCGGGCTGAGCGCGGCCGAGGCGGCGGCGCTGCCCGGCGACCCGCTGGTCCGCGCCTTCTGGCCGCAGGAGGCGGTGCTGCGCCAATGTGTCGCGGCGGTGCTGCATGGCGGCTTCAACACCGTGCTCGACGCGCTGGCGGCGGGCGTGCCGATCGTCGCGGTGCCGATCGCCTTCGAGCAGCCGGGCACCGCCGCGCGGCTCGCCTGGGTCGGGGCGGGGCGGGTGGCGCCGATGCGCGGACTGACCCAGGAGCGGCTGGCGCGGTCGCTGGCGATGGTGATCCGGGAACCCGGCTATCGCGCCTCGGCCCGGCGGCTCGCGGCCGGGATGCGCGCGGCCGGCGGCGCGGCCGTCGCGGCGGCGACGATCAGCGCGGCGTTGCGCGACGCAGGCGGGGCAGCCGCCACCAGGGCGTCTGCGGACTCAGATGATGTTCGTGATGACATGCGCCGAAGTGGAAGCAGGTAAGCAGCGACAGGGTCGGCGACAGGCGGCTGTTGCGGGCATGATGCGTGTCGGCGAAGGGCAAGGCCTCGTGCCGATGGGGCAGATAGGTGCCGAACAGGAACAGCTGCCCCAGCGCCAGCAGCGCGGGCACCGCCCAGAAGGCGACGATCGACCAGAGCGACGCGCCGAGCAGCATGTAGAGGATCGCGGCGATGGTGATCCGCACGATCTGCCCATGCGTGTAATATCCCCGGAAGAAGCGCACGAACCAGGGCAGCGCCCGCGTCGGCGCATCGGGGTGGAAGTCGGGGTCCGCCGGGGTGCCCGGCGCCGCATGATGCGCATGATGCTTGGGCAGCAACGCGCCATAGGACAGGCCGGCATAGGCGGCGAGGCACAGCGTCCCGACGATCCGGTTCACGCCCGGGCGGCGGGGCGCGAGCGAGCCATGCATGCAGTCATGCGCGACGATGAACAGCCCGGTGCTGAGCCAAGCCTGCACCAGGATCAGGACCATGGCGATCGGCGCGGTCGACCAGCGCCATTCCCAGAAGAAGATGCCGCCGACATGGATCGTGACCCATGCCAGGGCGATCGCCCCGGCCAGGATCAGGCCGGGCAGCGTATCGGCGGCCGGGGCGCGGCGGTCAGGCAACGGCATCGCGCACTCCCAGGGGCGATCGAGGGTTTCGCACCGGCTGCGGTCGGTCGGCCGCGAACAGACGGCGGACGACGATCAGAGCCGGCGGCGCGAGCGCCAGTCCGGCGATCACATCCACGCCATAATGCCCGCCGAACAGCGGCGTAGCAAGGATCGTGACGCCCGCCCAGATCGGCGCGGTCCAGCGCAGGCCCCGAATGTCGCGTTGCGCCCAGGCGAGCAGGACCGGCAAGGTCGCATGATAGCTGGGAAAGCTGACGATCCCCATCAGCTGGGTCAGGTCCAGCGTACGATGGCTGCCGTCGCGCAGGCCGGTGATCAGATCCCGTTCCATCCAGGCGATCGACGGCCAGAGATGGCGATAGCCGGTAGGGTCGAAGACATTGCCCATCGCTGGCACCGCGCCGGACAGGGCGATGGTTACGAAGCCCGCCAGGATCGCCGCCGCCACGGTCAGCGCCAGTCGTTCCGCCTGTCCGCAGGCGCTGAGCGCGACGATCGCGACGACCATCTGGAGCGTCAGGCTGTGATAGGCGAAGCCGCCGATCCACAAGGCGAACGGCGCCTGGTCCGCCGCCTGGAAGACGGCCGGCCAGTCGAACCCGAGCCAGCGATCCGCCTCGGCGAAGCGCATGTCCCATAACGGTCCCGCCCGCGCCGCCAGCGCATAGGCGAAAACCACGCCGACGATCGTGAACAGCGTCATCTGAAGAAACGCGACAGCACCCATCGCCAGCCGGTCGCGGCCGCTGCTTTGTCCCCAGAAGCCGGCGGCGGCGAGCAGCGCCAAGACCGTCAGCGGCGGCACGACGCGCACCGGATCGATCCGGAACCCCAGGCCGATACAGGTGAACAGGCAGATCAGCGTCATCACGCCCAGCAGCCACCAGGAGAAGCGGGGCGCCGCCCCGGCCGCGTCGCGGCGGGAATCGGGGCTGATGCGGGAAGCGACCATCGCCATAGAACGCCACGTTCCTGCGTCGGTGCCGGGAAGTGGCTGGGAAAAAGCGATATTTCAGCTTGATCGCGTGGTGTCGGATGATCCGCTGGCGTCGTTCAATAAGGCAGGCTGACAAATCGACGGCAAATCCGAGCTGACTGGCACCATAGTGCGATGTCTGCGGACAGCGCTTGAGCAGCAACAGGCATAATGCCGGCGCGACAAGTATTTCATCGGGCGAAATCAGCCTGTGTTCATCCCGTTACTTTATGTCGGTCCTGCGCTATATCCATCATGGAACAGGCTGAGCGATGCTTGCTTTCGCCCGATCATTGTCCAGCATCGCGATCATGGTGACTTGCCTGACCCGACCCATGTCGACGTCCCGTGCCGCTCGCTGCTGTCACGTCCATCGCCGCGATCTCCTACGCAGCGCGGCGACCGCGCTGCCGATGGTGGTCGCGGGTCGCGCCTATGCCGCACCCCGGGCGGGAAGCCGGCTGCTGGTCGTGTTCCTGCGCGGGGCCTATGACGCCGCCAATATCGTCGCCCCGACCGGGGCCGACTTCTACCATCAGGCGCGGTCGACGATCGGCCTTAGCCGGCCCGATCCGCTGGACGCCGCCGCCCCGCTGCCGCTCGATGCGGACTGGAGCCTGCATCCTGCCCTGCGCGACAGCATCCCGCCCGTGTGGGGCCTGCGGCAACTGGCCTTCATCCCCTTTGCCGGTACTGACGACCTGTCGCGCAGCCATTTCGAGACGCAGGACACGATCGAACTGGGCCAGCCGGTCGGCGGCCATCGCGACGATGGGTCGGGTTTGATGGCGCGGCTGGCCACCATCCTGGGACGGGACGACCGGCCGATCGCCTTTACCGACCAGCTGCCGCTCTGCTTCCATGGTGGTGTCGATCCGGTCTCCAACTTGGCGCCGGCCAATATCGGCAAGCCGATCGATGCGCACATGGCCGGGCCGATCACGGCGATGTATCAGGACGATCCCCTGCTGCGCGGCGCGGTCGCCAAGGGGTTCCAGGTGCGCGACACCGTCTACCAGGCCTTGCAGGGCGAGATGGCGACCGCCAGTCGCGGCGCGGTCAGCGCCCAGGGGTTCGAACTGTCCGCCCGGCGGATCGGCACCGTGATGCGCGACCGGTTCAGCCTCGCCTTTGTCGATGTCGGCGGCTGGGACACCCATGTCGACCAGGGCGGGGCGACCGGTTACCTGGCGGACCGCATCGCGGAACTGGGGCGCGGCCTGGCCGGCTTCGTCGACGCGATCGGCCCGGCGGCGTGGCGGACGACAACCGTGGTGGTGGTATCGGAGTTCGGCCGCACCTTTCGCGAAAATGGCGATCGCGGCACCGATCACGGCCATGGCAGCGTCTATTGGGTGATGGGCGGCGGCCTGTCGGGCGGGCGGATGGCCGGCGAGCAGGTCGCGCTGAGCGAGGCGACGCTCAACCAGCAGCGCGACCTGCCGGTACTGACCGACTATCGCGTGCTGATCGGCGGTCTGGTCCAGCGCCAGTTCGGCCTGTCCGAAGCCCGGATCGCCTCGCTCTTCCCGCAAGCGTGGCCGCAGGATCTGCACCTGATCTGATCGACGCGTGACACAATTCCCGGCCGCCGCGCGTTCCGACCCCATTACGAAGGAGCGCCAGGATGCACGACCAGACCCACACGCCGCACGAACCCGAAAGCTTCGCCGACCTGCCGATCCAGCCGACCGGATCGGGCGTCCAGGATCTGGAGATCGCCTATGAGCAGTTGCGGCTGTCCGAGGACGAGCCGGACGCCGCATCGGCAGCGGTCCCCACGCTGAGCGGTGACGCCATGGCCGAGAGCGAGGCGCATCCGAGCTGATCCCTCATCGTGAGGCGGGCATAAAGCTCCATCGCGGTCCAGCGTCCCCAATGCTGGACCGCGATAGGGCATCAACAAGCGATCCCCATCGGCGCGGCCTCTTGCTATCGGCAACGCGTGGCGAGATCGGTGCGGCGGAACGGCCCTCCCTTGGCGGTAGAAGGAAGCTATCTTACGCGCTAAGCGCCAGGGCGCGTGGTATCTCTTCCTCTGGTACTGGCAGGCGTCGATCCGTTACGGGTGGAGGAGATGCACGGCTATGGCCAACTCTCTCTACCGCACACTGGCTTCGATCGCAGCCTGTCGTTCACGCTCAGCTAGGACGCTGGATGCATGGTACGCGCGGGTGGGGCTGGCCGACGTCGCGACGCTCGCGCGCTTCGGACAGCGACACCTCCGGGTATCGGCAGAAAGTCAGCAGCTTCTCCTTCGGATCGACGCGGTAATTGCGACGCAATGATTTGGCCCTGCTCGCGGCGACGTAGAGCCCTCCGCCCTCCGCGAAATCGCAGGGGACCGATCCAAGCTTGCCGTTCTTCACCTCGGCATCGGTCAACGGCACGATACCCCCACCGGTACCCCCAAGCGTTCCGCGCTGGAGAGCTCGCATGAGAGCGAATGAAAAACGGCCAGGGTATGTGCAGAGGCCGGCAGCCTTGAGATGCCGTATGTCCGGCATGATAAGTGGCAATGGTGGGCCCGGCAGGACTCGAACCCGCAACCTAGCCGTTATGAGCGGCCAGCTCTAACCATTGAGCTACAGGCCCCACCTTCGGACGCTCGCTAGCGCAGCCGCGATAGGATAAAAAGAGAGCCGGCAATAAAAAAGGGGCGCGTCCCAGGATGGGAGGCGCCCCTTTTGCCGTAATGGCGTGCAGCAGGCCGAACAACCGGCCCGCCACCGGCATTACTGCATGTTGTCGGCCTTCGCCTCGCCCGCGTCGCGGACGTTGTCGGCAGCGGCGTTCATGTTGTCCGCAGCGTTCTCGAGCACGGCCGAAGCAGCGGTGTTCGAGGTGTTGTCCGCCAGCGCGTCCATGTTGTCCGCCTGCATTTCCATGTTGTCGGCCATCATGTCTGCGTTGTTCTCAACGGCAGCGGCCTCAGGGGACTTCGAGCAGGCGGCCACGGACATCAGGCCGGCGGCAGCGAGAACGAAAGCGATCTTCTTCATTCAAATGCTCCCAAGCATAGCAAATCTCGCGGCCGACCCGATAGCCGTCGCGAACGGCCGCAATAGCGGACCGGTTCGTCCGGTCAATCGCCAAAATTCATCTCTCGGTAACGTCCTGTCGCAACTGAGGTTAACGACGTGGGGTGACCGGCGCGATCGTCTCGGGCGCGTTGGCGACGATCTGAAGCATCGCCGTCCAGGCCGCGACGTTCTGGCGGAGCTGCGCCGGATCGACCCGGTCCAGCGTGTCCTCCGGCGTGTGGTGATAGTCGAAATAGCGCAGGCCGGACTGGTTGAGGTCGACCCCCGCCACGCCCGTCTTGACCACCGGCGCGATGTCGGTGCCGTCGCCCGCCGTGCCCGATCCGCGCACGATGCCGAGCGGGGCGAGCGTGATCGCCAGCCGGTCCGCGATCGGCTTGGCGGCGGGATCGAAGTTCGTCTCGAATCGCCACACCCTGTCCGCGCCGAAATCGCTTTCGCTGGCGGTGGCGTGATATTCGTTGGCATGGGCCTTGGCATAGGCCTCGCCGCCGAAGCCGCCGATCTCCTCGTCGCCGAACCAGACGACGCGGATCGTCCGGCGCGGCCGGCCGGCATCCATCACCAGCTTGGCGGCGGCGGCGGTGATCGCCACGCCCGACGCGTCGTCGATCGCGCCGGTGCCGAGGTCCCAGCTGTCCAGATGCCCACCGACCAGCACGATGCCCGCCTTGGGATCGGTGCCCGGCACCTCGGCGACGACATTGCCGGACCGGCGGTCGCCGACGAAACGGGGGGTGAGGGTGAGCTTCATCGTCACCGGCTTGCCCAGCTTGATCATGCGTTCCAGATTCTCGGCATCCGCGACCGACAGCGCGCCGGCGGGGATCGGCGTGACCCCCGCATCGAAATTGGTCGTGCCGGCATGGGGCCCGCGGCCATGATCGGTGCCGATCGAGCGGATGACCAGGGCCGCCGCGCCCTTCTGCGCCGCGACGTTCGGGCCGACGAAGCGCGCGGAGCCCGAACTGCCATAGCTGGAGCCATCCTGCGTCGGCTCCATCGCGTTGGAGACGAAGGCGATCTTGCCGGTCAGGCTGCCGGCGGGGGCGAGCAGCAGGTCGTTGAAGGTCGCAAAATAGACGACCGGCGCGGTCAGCCCCTCGGCCGGGGTCGCGCCCGTATTGCCGAGCGCGGTGATGTGGAGGGGCTGGGCATAGAGGCCGACGAGCTCGGCCCGCTCGGCACCGCGCTCCCAGACATTGTTCAGCGTATAGGGCTCGATGCGGACGTTCTTGAAGCCCATGGCCTTCAACCGCGCCACCGACCAGTCGCGGGCATAGGCCTGGCGCGCCGAGCCGCCGGTCATGCGCGGCCCGACCTCGGTCGTCAGCCCCTCGACCAGCGCATAGGCGGTGTCGTCGGTCAGCGCCTTGTCGCGCAGCGCCGCCGCCTTGGGATCGGGCGCGACAAGGCGCTGACCGACGACGCCGCCTATGCGCTGGTGGAGGGGCTGACGACAGAGGTCGGGCCGCGCTTGACCTGTCTATTATACACATCCACGAGCCCACGCGACC
>NZ_QLJH01000019.1 GCF_003951315.1 Sphingomonas sp. S-NIH.Pt15_0812 | reverse complement strand
GGTCCAGGACCAGGCGACGGTCGACGAGGCGGCGCTCATGGCGCTCGGCGCGCGCGGCCTGATCCGCCCCTCCGCCACCGCGCTGCAGGTGGTGCTGGGGCCGATCGCCGATGTCGTGGCGGTCGAGGGCGCGCTGGCCGGCGTCACCGCCGCGCCGGGGCTGGCGGTCGGGCCGGTCGGCTGGCTGCGCGCCACGGATTGCGACGTCCCGGCCGAGGGGTGCGGCATCGCCGCCGAGGAAGCGGCGTTCGACGCGGCGCGCCACGATCTGGCGAACGCCCTCACCGCCCGCGCGCGAATCGCGCACGGGGCCGAGCGCGCGATCGTCGAGGCCCATGCCGCGATGCTCGACGATCCGGCGCTGCTGGCGGCGACCCGCCACGGCATCGCGCGCGGGGCCAGCGCCGCCGCCGCCTGGCGCGCCGCGATCCGGCCCCAGGGCGAGGCATTGCGCGCGACTGGCGATGCGCGGCTGGCCGAACGTGCCGACGACATGCGCGACTTGGAGCGGCAGCTAATCGCCCGGCTGATGGGGCTGGAAACCACCGCCCCGGTGTTCGCGCCCGGCACGATCCTGCTCGCCGACGATCTGCTCCCCTCGCAGCTGCTCGGCCTCGACACCGCGACCATCGCGGGCATCGCGGTGGAGCGTGGCGGCCCGACCTCGCATGTCGCGATCCTGGCGGCGACGCTGGGCCTGCCCGCGCTGGTCGCGATCGGTCCGGCCCTGCGCGACGTGGCGGAGGGTACACGGGTGATCCTCGACGCGAGCGAGGCGCTGCTCCATCTCGACCCGCCGCACGAGAAGATCGCGGCAGCCGAGGCGAGGATCGCCGCCATCGCCGCCCGCCGCGCCGACGCCTTGGCGCGCGGCCACGCCCCCTGCCACACCCGGGACGGGCAGCGGATCGAGGTCTTCGCCAATCTCGGCTCGGTCGCCGACGCCACGCTGGCGATGGCCAATGGCGCGGAGGGTTCGGGCCTGTTGCGGACCGAATTCCTGTTCCTGGAGCGCGAGACGGCGCCCGACGTGGCCGAGCAGACCGCCGATTACCAGGCGATCGCCGACACGCTGGCGGGCCGCCCGCTCATCATCCGCCTGCTCGATATCGGCGGCGACAAGCCGGCCCCCTACCTCCCCATTCCCGCCGAGGAGAATCCGGCGCTCGGCCTGCGCGGCATCCGCGTCGGCCTCGCCCGGCCCGAAATCCTGGAAGACCAGCTCCGCGCGATCCTGTCGGTGCGCCCGGTCGAACAGTGCAAGATCATGGTGCCGATGATCGCCAGCCTGGACGAACTGCGCCAGGTCCGCACCGTGCTCGACCGTCTCTGCGCCGAACTGGGGCGCACCGACCGCGTGCCGCTCGGCGTGATGGTCGAGACGCCGGCGGCGGCGATCACCGCCGACCTGCTGGCGCGCGAGGCGGACTTCCTGTCGATCGGCACCAACGACCTGACCCAATATGCGCTCGCCATGGATCGCGGCAATGCCAGCGTCGCCAGCGCGCTCGACGGCCTGCACCCGGCGGTGCTGCGCCTGATCGGCGAGACGTGCAGGGGCGGCGCCGCGCATGGCCGCTGGACCGGCGTGTGCGGCGGCCTGGCCTCCGATCCGCTGGCGGTGCCGATCCTGATCGGCCTGGGCGTCACCGAACTCTCCGCCGCCCCGGCGGTCGTCCCCGATATCAAGGCGATGGTCGCCGGGCTGACCCTGCCCGCCGCCCGCGCCCATGCCCAGGCCGCGCTCGCCTGTTCCAGCGCCGCCCAAGTCCGCCGCCTCGCCCGGGAGTTTGCCGCATGAAGTCGATCCTCGGAGCGCTCCAACCGCTCGGCCGCGCGCTGATGCTGCCGATCGCGGTGCTGCCGATCGCGGGCCTGTTGCTGCGCCTCGGCCAGCCCGACCTGCTCGACATCGGCTTTGTCTCGGCGGCGGGCGATGCGATCTTCACCCATCTGGGCCTGCTCTTCGCGATCGGCGTCGCCACCGGCTTCGCGCGCGACGGCAATGGCGCGGCCTGCCTGGCCGGCGTCACCTGCTTCCTGATCGCGACGGAGGCGGGCAAGACGCTGATGACGGTGCCCGCCGATATCGGCGCCGGCCTGACCCCCGCCGGCCTCGACCTCGCCAAGGCGGCGTGGAAGGCGAAGGCGATGGCGCGGCTCGACGTGCCGCTCGGCATCCTGTCGGGCCTGGTCGGCGGCCTGTTCTACAACCGTTTCTCGGCGATCAAACTACCAGAATATCTCGCCTTTTTCGGCGGACGGCGATTCGTGCCGATCGTCGCGGGGCTGGCCGGGCTGGTGCTGGCCGCCATTGCCGGTCTCGGCTTCGCCAGCATCAACGCGGGCATCGACCAGCTCAGCTATGCGATCATCGGGGCGGGCGGCGCGGGGCTGTTCGTGTTCGGCCTGCTCAACCGGTTGCTGCTCGTCACCGGGCTGCACCATCTGCTCAACAACATCGCCTGGTTCGTGGTCGGCGACTATCACGGCGCGACCGGCGACCTGCGCCGCTTCTTCGCGGGCGATCCCAATGCCGGCGCGTTCATGGCCGGGTTCTTCCCGGTGATGATGTTCGGCCTGCCCGCCGCCTGCCTCGCCATGTATCACGAGGCGCTGCCCGACCGGCGCAAGGCGGTCGGCGGCCTGTTGTTCAGCCTGGCGCTGACTTCGGCACTGACCGGCGTGACCGAGCCGATCGAATTCAGCTTCATGTTCCTCGCCCCCGTCCTCTACGCCATCCATGCGGTGCTGACCGGCCTGTCGATGACGCTGATGTCGATTCTGGGCGTGAAGCTGGGCTTCGGCTTCTCCGCCGGCCTGCTCGACTATGTGTTGAACTTCGGCAAGGCGACCCGGCCGCTGCTGCTGATCCCGGTCGGGCTGGTCTATGCGGCGGTCTATTACACGGTGTTCCGCGTCTTCATCCGCCGGTTCGACCTGAAGACGCCGGGCCGCGACGACGCCGTCCCCGCGACCGGGGCAGCGACGCCGGTGGCGGAGCGGGGCGCGGCCTTCGCCCGGGCGCTGGGCGGCGGCGCGAACCTGACCACGGTCGGGGCCTGCACGACCCGGTTGCGGCTGGTGGTCCAGGACCAGGCGGCGGTCGACGAGGCGGCGCTCAAGGCGCTCGGCGCGCGCGGGCTGATCCGCCCCTCCGCCACCGCGCTGCAGGTGGTGCTGGGGCCGATCGCCGATGTCGTGGCGGTCGAGATCCGCGATGCGCTGGCCCAGGGCGGCGTGGCGGCCGCGCCGGTCGCCGCCGTGGCGGATGTGACCGCCAAGCCGGTACGGCTTCCTGCGGCTTTGCTGAGCGCGCTGGGGGGCGAAGCCAATGTCGAGCGGGCCAGCGTGCATGGCGGCCGCCTGCGCGTGGCGCTGCGGGATGCCGGCGGGGTGGAGGATGCGAAGCTGGTCGCGCTCGGCGTGGCGGCGGTAGCACGCCCCTGTCCCGGCGTGCTGCACCTGCTGGCGGCGGATGGCGATGCGGAGCGGCTGACCGTCTGACCGTCTGACGCCGATCGGCCGGTCGGCCATATCGAAACCGCCGCTTCAATGAGACGGTCGGAAAGACGGCCTTACCCGTCCTTCACGCTCCGCGCCGGCAGAGGCGATACCTTTGCAGAAGTCGCTACCGTGCTCCTGCCTACGCAGGAGCACGAGCCTGTCAGGCCTAATTGCCCGACTTTGGCGAAGCGCCTGCGGAGGCCGGGCTCAGCCGTCGGAAATGCGCATCCGCCCCGTCGCTACCGGATCTTCCGGTAGGTCACATGCTCGCGGATATGATCGCGGGTCGACAGATAGTCGGCCATCCGTGCGATCTCCTTGTCATAGCTGTAGAGCTGGCTGCGCGGGCGGAAGCTGTGGTCGACGGGCACCGCATCGATGATCCCCATCGTCAGGCCGGCCTTCTCCGCCGTCTTCGGCCAGACCAGGTCATATCCCCAGCCCATCGGGCTGTCGGTGCTGAACGGCGTCGCCAGGTCGAAGAATGCATGGCTCATGCTGACCACCGGCCCGCTCTCAATGAAGCCGGTCTGCCGCGCGGTCAGCCCCAGGCGGCGACGCACGATCGGCCAGTCGGTATAGCTGCGCCAGGTTCGCGCCGGCTGCGCGATCGCAAAGCCATGCGCCTGTTGCAGGCCGATCAGCGCATCCAGGAACCCCCGGCCCATCCAGATATCGTCGTCGCAGAACAGCACATAGTCGAAACCCTGGTCGGGCGCGTCGCGCACCAGCCGTTCGAGCAGCAGCCATTTCGGCTCATAGCCCTGGATCCGCTCGACGGTGACCGCATCCACCGCCGGACTGGGCGACGCGCCACCGATCGCAGCCCAGCGTTGGACCAGATCGACCTGCGTGGCGGTGGCGAGCTGTTCGACGATATGGTCGATCAGGCTGGGCTTGTTGCCGACATAGACGCCGACCACCAGCACCTTGGGCCGGCCCTGCGGCGCGGGCGTGCTGCGATAATGCGGATCGCGCCGGGGCAGCAGATGCGCCAGCTTGCGCGTGATCCTGAGCGACAAGGCCAAGCCGATCTCCCGTTCGTCGAACGCAATCGGCTGAAAAGGGCCGATTTCCGCCGCCTCCTTGCCCGGTGGCCGCGCGTCGGTCCAGCAAAAGCGAAACGGCGGCGGAGCGGATCACCGCCCCGCCACCGGGAAGATCAGCCGATATGCTCGGCGAGGACGGTCAAGCCTTGCGCATTGACCTCGGCGAAGCCGCCGCGGATCGCGATCGTCTCGGGCTGGCCATTGGCGCTGGTATAGACCGAGAGGATGCCGTCTCGGATCGTCGACATGAAGGGGGCATGGCCCTCCAGCACCGCGAAGTCACCCTCGGTGCCGGGAACGGTGACCATGTGGACCGACTCCGAGCGGACCAGCCGCTCGGGAGTGACCAGCTCGAAGTGGAGCGCCATTACGCCTCCTTGGCCATCTTCTCGGCCTTGGCGACCGCTTCGTCGATGCCGCCGACCATGTAGAAGGCCGCTTCGGGCAGGTGGTCGTAATCGCCGTTCACCACGCCCTTGAAGCTGCGGATCGTGTCCTCGATCTGCACGAACTTGCCCGAGATGCCGGTGAAGACCTCGGCGACGTGGAAGGGCTGCGACAGGAAGCGCTGGATCTTGCGCGCGCGGGTCACGGTCAGCTTATCCTCTTCGGACAGCTCGTCCATGCCCAGGATCGCGATGATGTCCTGCAGCGACTTGTAGCGCTGGAGCAGCGACTGGACGGCGCGCGCCGTCTCGTAATGCTCCTGCCCGACGATGCGCGGCTCCAGCACGCGGCTGGTGGAGTCGAGCGGGTCGACCGCCGGATAGATGCCCAGCTCCGAGATGGCGCGGTTGAGCACCGTCGTCGCGTCCAAGTGGGCGAACGAGGTCGCCGGGGCCGGATCGGTCAAGTCGTCGGCGGGCACGTACACGGCCTGGACCGAGGTGATCGAGCCCTTGTTGGTCGAGGTGATGCGCTCCTGCAGCGCGCCCATGTCGGTCGACAGGGTCGGCTGATAGCCCACGGCCGAGGGGATGCGGCCGAGCAGCGCCGACACTTCCGCGCCCGCCTGGGTGAAGCGGAAGATGTTGTCGACGAAGAAGAGCACGTCCTGGCCCTCCTGGTCGCGGAAATATTCGGCGATCGTCAGGCCCGACAGCGCCACGCGCGCACGGGCGCCCGGCGGCTCGTTCATCTGGCCATAGACCAGCGCGACCTTCGACCCCTCGCTGATCGCATTGCCCTCGGCATCCTTGGCGATGACGCCCGCGTCGAGGAACTCGTGATACAGGTCGTTGCCCTCGCGGGTCCGCTCACCCACGCCGGCGAACACCGAGGTGCCGCCATGGCCCTTGGCGATGTTGTTGATCAGCTCCTGGATCAGCACGGTCTTGCCCACGCCGGCGCCGCCGAACAGGCCGATCTTGCCGCCCTTGGCATAGGGGGCGAGCAGGTCGATGACCTTGATGCCGGTGACCAGGATCGCGCTCTCGGTCGACTGGTCGACGAACAGCGGCGCGGCGGCGTGGATCGGCGCGCGCAGGTCGGTGGCGACCGGACCGCGCTCGTCGATCGGCTCGCCGATGACGTTGAGGATGCGGCCGAGCGTCGCCGGGCCGACCGGCACGGAGATCTGCGCGCCGGTGTCGCGGACGGTCTGGCCACGGGTCAGGCCCTCGGTCGAGTCCATCGCGATCGTGCGGACCGTGTTCTCGCCCAGATGCTGCGCGACCTCCAGCACCAGGCGGGTGCCGTTATTGTCGGTCTCCAGCGCCGACAGGATCGCCGGCAGCTGCTGGTCGAAATGCACGTCGACGACCGCGCCGATGACCTGCGCGATCCGGCCGACCGTGTTGGTGTTGCCCGTCGACTGGGTCGGGCGGATGTCTTCAGCGGCGGTTGCCATTGCGATTCTTCCTGCTTCGAAACTTTTAGAGCGCTTCCGCGCCCGAGATGATCTCGACCAGCTCGGTCGTGATCGCGGCCTGACGCGCGCGGTTGTACTGGATGCTCAGCCGCTTGATCATGTCGCCGGCATTGCGCGTGGCATTGTCCATCGCAGTCATGCGGCTGCCCTGCTCCGACGCCGCATTTTCCAGCAGCGCGCGGAAGATCTGCACCGCGATGTTGCGCGGCAGCAGTTCGGCGAGGATCGATTCCTCGTCGGGCTCATATTCGGTGACGGCGGCGGCGGCCGGAGCCGCATCCTTGAGCACGACCTGTTCGGCCAGCGGCACCGGGATGATCTGGATGCCGGTCGGCACCTGCGCCAGCGCCGACTGGAACTTGGAGAAGAACAGATGCGCCACGTCGAACTCGCCCGCGGTGAAGCGCGCGATCAGGTCGTCGGCGATCGCCTTGGCATCGTCGAAGCCGGCGACCTTCATCGCCGACATGTCCCGGTCCGCCAGGATCGCATCGGGGAAGAAGCGCTTCAGCACGCGCCCCTTCTTGCCGGCGATGTAGAAGCGCACGGTCTTGCCCTGCGCCGACAGATCCTCGGCCTTGCGGCGCGCGGCGCGGACGATGTTCGAGTTGAACGCGCCCGCCAGGCCGCGCTCGGAGGTCGCGACGACCAGCAGGTGCACCTGGTCCTTGCCGGTGCCCGCCAGCAGCGGCGACGCGCCGGGGCCGCCGGCGCGGGTCGCCAGGCTGGCCATCACCCGCTCCAGCCGCTCGGCATAGGGACGGCCGTTCTGCGCCGCGTCCTGCGCCCGGCGCAGCTTGGCGGCGGCGACCATCTTCATCGCCTTGGTGATCTTCTGCGTCGACTTCACCGAGCCGATGCGGATCTTGAGGGCCTTGAGTGACGCCATCTTCTTCCTATCGTCACCCCGGCCGGAACCGGGGTCTCCCCGTTATCGCCCTGCCCCGACCATCGGCCCGGGCAAGGCCCGTCCTCAGGCGAAGGTCTTCGCGAACTTGTCCAGCGCGGCCTTCAGCCCCGCCTTGGCCTCGTCGCCCAGGTCGCGCGTGTCGCGGATCTTGGCGAGCACGCCCGAATGGTTCGCGCGCAGGTCGGCGAGCATCGCGCTCTCGTAGCGCACCACGTCCTGCACCGCGACATTGTCGAGATAGCCGTTGGTGCCCGCGAAGATCGACGCCGTCTGCTCCTCGAAGGGCATCGGGTTGAACTGCGCCTGCTTGAGCAGCTCGGTCAGCCGCGCGCCGCGGTTCAGCAGGCGCTGGGTCGAGGCGTCGAGGTCCGAGCCGAACTGCGCGAACGCCGCCATCTCGCGATACTGGGCCAGCTCCAGCTTGATCGAGCCGGACACCTTCTTCATCGCCTTGGTCTGCGCGGCCGAGCCGACGCGGCTGACCGACAGGCCGACGTTGATCGCCGGGCGGATGCCCGCGAAGAACAGGTCCGTCTCCAGGAAGATCTGGCCGTCGGTGATCGAGATCACGTTGGTCGGGATATAGGCCGACACGTCGCCCGCCTGCGTCTCGATGATCGGCAGCGCGGTCAGCGAGCCGCCGCCATTCGCGTCCGACATCTTCGCGGCGCGCTCCAGCAGGCGCGAGTGGAGATAGAAGACGTCGCCCGGATAGGCTTCGCGGCCCGGCGGACGGCGCAGCAGCAGCGACATCTGGCGATAGGCGACCGCCTGCTTCGACAGATCGTCGAACACGATCAGCGCGTGCATCCCGTTGTCACGGAAATACTCGCCCATCGCGGTGCCGGTATAGGGCGCGAGGAACTGGAGCGGCGCGGGGTCCGAGGCGGTGGCGGCGACGACGATGGAATATTCCATCGCGCCATTCTCCTCCAGCGTGCGGACGAGCTGCGCGACGGTCGAGCGCTTCTGGCCGACCGCGACATAGACGCAGTAGAGCTTCTTCGACTCGTCGGTGCCGGCGTTGACCGTCTTCTGGTTGATGAAGGTGTCGATCGCGACGGCCGACTTGCCGGTCTGGCGGTCGCCGATGATCAGCTCGCGCTGGCCACGGCCGACGGGCACCAGCGCGTCGATCGCCTTCAGGCCGGTCTGCATCGGCTCCGACACGCCCTGGCGCGGGATGATGCCGGGGGCCTTGACCTCGACGCGGCTGCGCTGATCGCTGGCGATCGGGCCCTTGCCGTCGATCGGGTTGCCGAGACCGTCGACCACGCGGCCGAGCAGGCCCTTGCCGACCGGCACGTCGACGATGGTGCCGGTGCGCTTGACGGTATCGCCCTCGCGGATCTCCGAGTCCGACCCGAAGATCACGACGCCGACATTGTCGGCCTCGAGGTTCAGCGCCATGCCCTGCACGCCATTGGCGAACTCGACCATCTCGCCCGCCTGGACGTTGTCGAGGCCGTAGATGCGCGCGATGCCGTCGCCGACCGACAGCACCTGGCCGGTTTCCGAAACCTGGGCCTCGGTGCCGAAATTGGCGATCTGGTCCTTGATGACCTTGGAGATTTCTGCGGCGCGGATGTCCATCACTTCAGCCTTTTCCCAACAGCGTTCGCTGTCAGCCTTTCATTGCGTGCGCGAGCGCGTTCAAACGGGTGCGGATCGACGAATCGATCATCTGGGAACCGATGCGGACGACCAGCCCGCCGAGCAGCGCCGGATCGACCGACAGGTCGACCGTCACCTCGCGACCGACGCGCTGGCGGAGCTGCTGCTTCAATTCGCCGACCTGATCCTCGGTCAGCGGATGCGCGCTCGTCACCTCGGCGGTCAGTTCGCCGCGATGGCGCGACGCCAGGGCGCGATAGGCGCGGATGATCGCCGGCAGCGCGCCCAGGCGGCGGTTCTCGGCCAGCACGCCCAGGAAGCTGCGCGTCGCCGGGTCCAGCCCGAGATGATCGGCGACGGCCAGCACCGCCTTGGTCGCGGCGCCGCGCGCCACCACCGGGCTGCCGATCAGCGAGCGCAGATCGTCCGAATCCCGCAGGGCGTCACGCACCGTGGCGAGGCTCGCCTCCACCGCGTCGATGCTGCGGGCGTCGCGCGCCAACTCGAACAGGGCGAGCGCGTAGCGCCCACTTAAGCTGGCCTGAATACCGCCGGATGTCTCCACGGAGCGTTATGTCCCTCAGCATTTCAAAACGGGTAGCCCATAGGGAACGGGGCGCGGAACCGCGCCTGTCGCTGGGCTTTCGGGCGGCTAGCATGAGGGTGCAGAGGATGCAAGCGAACCTGTCCATCCTGTCACTTTCCTTTACCGGATGTTCAGGCATGTCCCGTTCAGGATCGGCGGCGTACCGATGCCCCGTTCGACAGGAGGGACGGCACGATGCGCGGATGGGTGCTGGTGGCGGTCGTCGCGATGGTCTGCGCCGCTCCTGCTGCCGCCGAGGTGATCCATGTCGAGGGCATCGTCGCGGCCGGATCGCGCGAGGCGAGCCTGTTGCCGACGATCGGTGTCGACCTGTTCGACGGGCCGGCCGGCGACGCGCTGGGGGTGGCGATCGAGCGGCGGCTGGCGACGCTCGGCCGGGACGGCGTGCCCCATGCCCAGGTCGTCGCCCCGTCGCTGCGCCCCGACGGCCTGGTGTCGGGCCGCGCCGCGTCCTCGGTCGAGCAGGCGGGCTATACCGAAAGTCGCGAGCGCTGCGTCGAGAAGAAGGACGACAAATGCGTGCGCCGCGTGCGCTACACGGTCGCCTGCATCCAGCGCACGGTGACGCTCCATGCGGACCTGCGCCTGATCCGGCAGCGGGACGAGCGCATCCTATACGCGTGGACGCCGACGCGCAGCGACACCAGCAGCTGGTGCGAGGACGAGGCGGGCGGCCTGGGCGCGGACCTGGCGGTCCAGTCGATGGTCGAATCGATCGCCGGCCAGGTCCGGCTCGACCTCGCGCCGCACCGCGAACGCTACAAGGTGCGCATCCGCGAGGAGCGCGACGGCCTGCCGCCCGACCTGGCCGAGCAATTCCGCAGCACCGTCCACCAGACCAGGCAGGACGAACGGGGGGCCTGCGCCCGCTTCGCGGCGATCGGCGCGGCGGCGCCCGATCACGGACCCACGCTGTTCAACCAGGCGCTCTGCGCGGAGGCGGCCGGCCGCTATGCGGAGGCGGCGGCGCTCTACACCCGCGCCCGCGTCTTCGCGCCCCGGGCGGGCGACGCGATCAGCCGGGGCCTGGAACGGGTCGCGGCGCTCGCCGCGGGGGCCGAGGATGTGAGGCATATGGCGCCGCTTTGACCGCAAGCTTCGGGATGCGCCGCGCGCGGCTGGCGGGCAGGATGGCGGCATGACCATGATCGATCCCGATGCCGCCTGGGCCGCCTTCGAGGCGCGCGACCGTTCCGCCGATGGCCGCTTCGTCGTCGGGGTGCGATCGACCGGCATCTATTGCAAGCCGAGCTGCCCGGCGCGCCATCCCCGGCGCGCGCAGGTCAGCTTCCATGTCGATGGCGCGGCGGCACGCGCGGCCGGCTTCCGCGCCTGCCTGCGCTGCCGGCCCGACGCGGTCGCCCGCGACCGGGCGGCGGTGGCGGAAGCGATCGCGCTGATCGACGCGGCGGAAGCCCCGCCCCGGCTGGAGGCGCTGGCCCGGGCGGTCGGCTATGCGCCGCATCATTTCCACCGGCTGTTCAAGCGTGCGACCGGGCTGACGCCCGCCGCCTATGGCCGCGCGAAACGGCTGGAGCGCGCCGGCGCCGCCCTGACCCGGGGCGCGACGGTGACGGACGCGCTCTACGCCGCCGGTTACGCCGCCCCCAGCCGCTTCTATGACGCGGCGGCGCGCCTGGGCATGGCCCCCAGCGCCTGGGCGAAGGGCGGACGCGGCGTCACCATCCACTGGACGCTGGCGGCAACCAGTCTCGGCCCGTTGCTGATCGCCGCGACGGGGCGCGGACTGTGCCGCGTCGCCTTCGACGAGGACGGGGCGGCCCTCAGCGCCCGCTTCCCCCATGCCGCGCTGCGGCCCGGCGGTTCTGCCCTGGCCGATCTCGCCGCGCGGGTCGTCGCGCTGGTGGAGACGCCGGGCTGCGACGCGGACCTGCCGCTCGACCTGCGCGGCACCGCCTTCCAGGAGGCGATCTGGCAGGCGCTGCGCACCATCCCGCCGGGCGAGACGCGCAGCTATGCCGAACTCGCCGCGCTGGCCGGCGCGCCGGGGGCGACTCGGGCGGCGGGATCGGCTTGCGGCGCGAACGCCATCGCCATCGCCATTCCCTGCCACCGGGTGGTGCGCAGCGATGGCGGCGTGGGCGGCTATGCCTATGGCGCGGCGCGCAAGGCGGCCCTGATCGCACGGGAACGCGACGCCGGCTGAACCGTGTCGCGGGGCGGCGTGGTTAGGAGAATGGTAAATTCTTGCGCCTAAGTCGTTCGGAAGCATGAGGGACCAGGCTGCATGAGCGCGTTCGGGCGTCGTAACGGGATCGGCCAGCCGGCACGGCCGGCCTTTGGCGTGGCGCGGCCCATGCAGGGCGGCGCGCCGGTCCGCGAGTCCGCGGTCACGGGCGATGGCGGGGCGCAATTCCCGCCGCTCGAATCGCTGCCCCTTCCTGGCGGCGAGGCCGAAGGCACAGCCGCCATCCCCGCCGCGCAGGCGGACGCGCTGCAACGACTCGCCGATCGCCAGGCGGCGTCGGGCGATGCCGGCACCAGCCGGGTCGAGGGATTCGAGGCATCGGTCCACAAGATCAAGGAACAGGTGCTGCCCCGCCTGCTGGAGCGCGTCGATCCCGAGGCCGCCGCGACCCTGGGCAAGGACGAACTGGCAGAGGAATTCCGCCCGATCATCGGCGAGGTGCTGGCCGAGCTGAAGCTGACGCTCAACCGGCGCGAGCAGTTCGCGCTGGAAAAGGTGCTGGTCGACGAGCTGCTAGGCCTGGGGCCGCTGGAGGAGCTGCTCGCCGATCCCAACATCTCCGACATCATGGTCAACGGCCCCGAGCAGACCTATGTCGAGCGCAAGGGCCGGCTGGAGATCGCGCCGATCCAGTTCCGCGACGAGGAGCATCTGTTCCAGATCGCGCAGCGCATCGTCAATTCGGTCGGCCGCCGCGTCGACCAGACCACGCCGCTCGCCGACGCGCGCCTGAAGGACGGCAGCCGCGTCAACGTCATCGTGCCGCCGCTGTCCCTGCGCGGCACCGCCATCTCGATCCGCAAATTCTCCGCCAAGCCGATCACGCTCGACATGATGGCCGGCTTCGGCAGCATGAGCCCGAAGATGGCGACCGCGCTGAAGATCGCGGGGGCCAGCCGGTTCAACATCGTCATTTCCGGCGGCACCGGTTCGGGCAAGACGACGATGCTCAACGCCCTGTCGAAGATGATCGACCCGGGCGAGCGCGTGCTGACCATCGAGGACGCCGCCGAGCTTCGCCTGCAACAGCCGCATTGGCTGCCGCTGGAGACGCGTCCCGCCAATCTGGAGGGTCAGGGCGAAATCTCGATCCGCGACCTGGTGAAGAACGCGCTGCGCATGCGGCCCGACCGGATCATCCTGGGCGAAATCCGCGGCTCGGAATGTTTCGACATGCTGGCGGCGATGAACACCGGCCATGACGGCTCGATGTGCACGCTCCACTCCAACTCCCCGCGCGAGGCGCTGGCGCGGATGGAGAACATGGTGATGATGTCGGACATCAAGGTGCCCAAGGAGGCGATCAGCCGCCAGATCGCCGATTCGGTCGACCTGATCATCCAGGTGAAGCGCCTGCGCGACGGTTCGCGCCGCGTCACCAACGTCACCGAGGTGATCGGCATGGAAGGGCCGGTGATCGTCACGCAGGAACTGTTCAAGTTCGAATATCTGGACGAATCGGCCGAGGGGAAGATCATCGGCGAATATCGCTCGATGGGCCTGCGCCCCTATACGCTCGACAAGGCGCGGCAATTCGGGTTCGACCAGGCGTTTCTGGAGGCGTGCCTGTAAGGACGGAGCCGGAACTGTTTCCTCTTGCCTGTTCCCCTTCCTGTTCCCCGGCGAAGGCCGGGAACAGCAAGGCGGGAAGGGCTCGCCGAACGACCACCATCCCGTGATTTTCGCCACGACGCCGCCCGCCGGCTGCGATAGGAGCGACCGTCGATGCGTATCCTAGCCCTTGCCGCGCTCCTGCTGCTCGCCGATGCCCCGGTCCCCGTCGCCTCGCGCGACCCCGGCGTGGTGCGGCTGGCGGCGGATGCGCAAGGACGCTGGGTCGACTTCACGCTGACGCCCGGCAACCAGATCCGCTTCCGCATGACGGTGAACGGCCGGCCGGTGACCGCGATCCTCGACACCGGCGTGTCCTTCTCGCTGCTGTCGCGGACGTCGCCCGTCACGCGCGGCGCGACGATCGCGCCGGGCGGCCAGGCGAGCGCGATCGGCGGCGCGGTGCCGATCGGCTGGATGCCGACCCGGTCGCTGACGCTGGGCGGCCTGACCCGGCGCGGCGGCGGGCTGGCGGTCGCCACCCTGCCCGCGCTCGCCACCGGCAGCGCCGAGTCGGTCGACCTGCTGGTCGGGCGCGACCTGCTGGCGGGGCAGGCGCTCGACATCGACTATGCCGCCAACCGCTTCCGCCTGATCCGATCGGGGCGGATGCCCTTTCCCGGCAAGATCGCGCCGCTGTCGATCTCGCCCGCGCGCAACGTCTATGAAAGCGCGATCACGCTGGGGACGAAGCGCTTATCGCCGATGATCGTCGATACCGGCGACGGATCGTCGATGACCATCACCGAGGGCGAGTGGCGCAGCGGCGGCCTGGGCAAGCTGCCGCGCACCACCGCCATCGCCTTCGGCCTGGCGGGACCGGTGGTGACGGGTCTGGCGATCGTCCCCTCCGTCCGGCTGGGCGAGCTGAACGCGCAGGATGTCGAGATGCGGATCGAGCCGGTGGGCGGCTTCTCGGAGGCGATCGGAGTCGCCGGGCGGATCGGCACCGGCTTCCTGTCGCGCTACCGCGTGCTGCTCGACCCGCGCGCGGGCCGGATGGTGCTCAATCCCCGGCCCGACATGCCGCCGGTGCTGCGCTCGACCAGCGGCCTGCTGCTCGGGCTGGAGCGCGACCGGCTGAAGGTGCTGCACGTCATGCGCGGCGGCCCGGCGGAGACGAGCGGCTGGGCGATCGGCGACACGATCTGCGCGGTCGACGGCCAGCCGATCGGGCCCGACTACACCAGCAGCCCGCTCGCCCGCTGGTCGGCGGGCGCGCCGGGCACGGTCGTGATGCTGACGCCGTGTAGCGGCCGCCCCCGCAAGCTGGTGCTGCGCCGCTTCTACTGATCAGGCGCGCGCCGACGCGATGTAGCGGTCGACCACCCGCTCCAGCAGGGTCAGCGGCACGTTGCCGGTGCCGACCACGACATCGTCGAACGCCTTGAGGTCGTAGCGCCGCCCCAGCGCGGCCTGCGCCTTGACGCGCAGCCGGTTGATCTCGTTATGCCCCATCTTGTAGCCGCAGGCCTGGCCCGGCATCGCGCAATAGCGCTGCACCTCGGCGGTGAGCTGTCCGACCGGCATCCCCGTCGCGCCCTGGAACCAGGATACCGCCCGGTCGAAGCTCCAGCGCTTGGCATGGAGGCCGGTATCGACCACCAGCCGGCACGCGCGGAAGTTCATCGACTGGAGGTAACCGATCCGGCCCAGCGGATCGTCGTCATAGACGCCCAGTTCGCTGGCCAGCTGCTCGGCATAGAGCGCCCAGCCTTCCGAATAGGCGTTGAAGGCGAGCAGCGAGCGGATCAGCGGCAGGCGATAGCTATATTCGCCCTGCCAGACATGGCCCGGTATCCCCTCATGATAGCAGAGCGTCGGCAGCGAATAGCGCGGCCAGGTCGCGGTCGATTTCAGGTTGATGTAATAGATGCCGGGTTGCGACCCGTCCATCGAGCCGGGTCCGGCATAGCCGTTGGGCGCGCCGTCCTGGATCGCGGGCGGCACGCGGCGGATCACCAGATGGCCCTTCACCAGCGTGCCGAAGGCGCGGGGCAGGCGCGTGCGCACATCGGCGATGCGGCCGTTCAGATAGGCGAGCAGCTTGGCGCGCCCGGCATCGTCGTTGCTGAACAGCAGGTCGGGCCGGTGGCTGAGCGCGGTCAGCCGCTCGCCGACACTGCCCTTGGACAGGCCCTGCGCCTTCAGCAGCGTGTCGATCTCGGCATTGATCGCGCGGTTCTGCTCCAGGCCGAGGGCATGGATCGCCTCCGGCGTCTCGGTGGTGGTGGTGCCGGCGCGGACCAGCCAGCGATAATAATCCTCGCCATGCGGGCGCTGCCACAGTCCGGGTTCCGGGCTCGCCTGGGGGCGGAGCGCGGCGAAGGCGGCGATCTGCCGGTCGAGCGCCGGGGCCACCATCTCGGCGCACAGCCGCGCGGCGCGTTCGGCATGGCGCGGCGGCAGGCCGGCCTTGGCGCATTTGGCGGCGAAGCTGGTGACGATCCCCCACCCGGCGGCGGGCGTCGCGCGGATCCCCCGCAACTGCCCGGCGGTCAGGTCGATGACCAGCACGGGCGGGATCGCGCCGCGCGCGGCATCGGCGCGGATGCGGCCGGTCTCGCCGTCCACCGCACGGGCATAGGCGGTCAGCCGGTCGCAATAGGCCTCCGCATCGGCGGCGCTGGCCACGTCATGCTTGGTCTCCAGCAGGTCGGGCACATCGGCATAGGCGCCGCCGAGCTGCGAGACGATATAGGGCGTGCTGCGGAAACTGGCGGAGGGGTCGAGCACCGCCACCTCGCCGACCGGCATCGTCCGCCAGCCCTCCTGCGCCAGCGCATAGGCGGTGTCGGTGGTGTCGACATCGATCGCGACCGTAGGCGACAGGCGGCTGCGGTCGATCCGGCGAAGCTGCGCCAGATGCGCGGTGCAGCGGTCGCGCCGCGCCGCGTCCGCCGCCGCGCTGCGATCCGCCAGCTTCGCGCGCAGCGGCGCGCGTGCGTCGCGGTCCAGCCCCAGGCTCAGCGCCGCCTCGGGCCAGTCGGCCAGCAGCTCCTCCGCCAGGCCGGCGAGCAGAGTCTCCGCCTCCGCATCGCCCGGTGCCGCCTCCGTCCCCTGCGCCCGCGCCAGACCGCGCGGCAGCACCGCCGTCAGTCCCAGCGCGCCCGCGCCCGTCAGAAGCGCGCGCCGATTGCCGTCCATATCCCGATCCCCATCCGCCTTGAGCGGACAGCATAATCGCGCTTTCCGCCTGAACGCCAGCCGTTCGGCCGATGATCGGGATCAGCGCGTGACCATCCGCCGCGCGAAATGCACCTCCACCGCGCGGCGCACCCCCTCGGCGATGCGCTGCCGCCCCTCGCCACTGTCCAGAAAGGCGGCGTCGACGGGGTTGGAGATATAGCCCGTCTCGAACAGGATCGACGGCATGTCCGGCGCCTTCAGCACCATCAGGCTCGCCATGCGGTGGAAATTGGGCTTCATCGGCACCAGCGGCTTGGCCTCCCGGCCCAGCAGCCGGGCGAAATTGGCGGAGGCGTTCATCGTCTCCCGCTGGGTCAGGTCGATCAGGATCGAGGACACGTCCTCGCCCGCCTCGCCCAGATTGACGCCGGCGATCACGTCCGCCTTGTTCTCGCGCGCCGCCAGCCGCGCCGCCTCCTTGTCGGACGCCACCTCGGACAGGGTATAGACCGATGCGCCGGTGGCATCGCCCACGCCGACGCTGTCGCAATGGATCGAGATGAACAGGTCGGCGCGCAGCCGGCGGGCGATGCCATAGCGTTCGCGCAGCACCAGATAATGATCGTCGTCCCGGGTCAGCGCCACCCGCACCCGGCCGCTGTCGAGCAGCTCGTCGCGGATCGCCTTGGCGATCTTCAGCGTCACGTCCTTCTCGCGCAGGCCGTTGGCGCGGTTGATCGCGCCGGGATCGACGCCACCATGGCCCGCATCGATCACCACCAGCGGCCGTCCCGCCTCGCCGCGCACCTTGGGCAGCGGCGCGGCATGGACCTTGGGCAGCGTCACCGACACGCGCGCGCCGGGCGGCGGGGCGGCGTGCACCGGCAGCGCATGCCAGCCGAGCGTCGCCATCGCCAGCATCCCGCCTGCCGAGGTCCAGCGCAAAACCATCGTCACCAAACCCCTTTCGTCACCGGCCCTTGCCTGATGAAGGGCGCTGCGGCGATGCGCCGCACGATTCCATCCCTGTGATGGATATGCTTAATATTTCGCGAGCGTTGCGCCCCATCGACCGACCGGCGTTAACCCGGCCTGAAGACCCCTGTCGACCCCGGAGTAACGCAGGATACGACCGGTTGCGAAGCGCGCCGCGCGATGCTAGCGTCTGTACCGTACCCGTGTGTCGTCTCGCAACCCGTTGAGCGCCACCGGCGTGCCCGCCCGTCGATCCCGACGGGCCAATCCAGGTTGACGCTCGCATGATGCAATTCCCGTTCCCGCTGATCCGCCCGGCTTTTGCCGGCGGCGTCGCGGTGGCGGGCCCGCCGCAGGGCCAGATGCCCCGGCAAGCCAAGCGAGCAGACGCGCTTTATCGCCACCTTCGCGCCCCCGCCGCCATCGGCCCGGGCGCGCATTATCATCGCGCGCGAGGGCCCGGCCCGACGCGCGCGTGGAGACCGTTTGATGACCACGCGTATGCTGATCGACGCACGCCACCGGGAGGAGACCCGGGTCGCCGTCGTACAAGGTAACCGGATCGAAGAGTTCGATTTCGAATCCGCCGAGCGCAAGCAGCTCAAGGGCAATATCTACCTCGCCAAGGTGACGCGCGTCGAGCCGTCGCTGCAGGCGGCGTTCGTCGACTATGGCGGCAACCGCCACGGCTTCCTGGCCTTTTCCGAGATCCACCCGGATTATTACCAGATCCCCAAGGAGGATCGCGACGCGCTGCTGCGCGAAGAGGCCGAGCACGCCGCCGAGGAGGCCGCGCTGCGCGCCGAGCAGGATGCGCATGACGACGACGATCATGACGAGGACGAGGAGTTCGACGACGAGTCGGGCTATGACGACGACGCGTCCGAGTCCGAGGACGAAGAGGGCGGCGAGTCGGCCGAGCGTCCGCGCCGCCGTCCCGCCAAGGGCGGCGTCAATGACGATCAGGTCGAGGCGCTGCGCCAGCGTCGCATGAACCTGCGCCGCCGCTACAAGATCCAGGACGTGATCCGCCGCCGCCAGGTGCTGCTGGTCCAGGTCGTCAAGGAAGAGCGCGGCAACAAGGGCGCGGCGCTGACCACCTATCTGTCGCTGGCCGGCCGCTATTGCGTGCTGATGCCCAACACGTCGCATGGCGGCGGCATCAGCCGCAAGATCTCGAACGCAGCCGATCGCAAGCGGCTGAAGTCGATCATGGCCGATCTGCAGCTGCCCTCGTCGATGGGCTGCATCGTCCGCACCGCCGGGCTGCAGCGCACCAAGGTCGAGATCAAGCGCGACTTCGACTATCTGGCGCGCCTGTGGGACGAAATCCGCGACAAGACGCTGACCTCCTCCGCGCCCGCCCTGGTCTATGGCGACAGCGACCTGATCAAGCGCGCGATCCGCGACATCTACAACAAGGACATCGACGAAGTCATCGTCGAGGGCGAGGAAGGTTATCGCCACGCCAAGGACTTCATGCGGCTGTTGATGCCGGCCCATGCGCGCAAGGTGAAGCAATATGCCGACGCCGTGCCGCTGTTCCAACGCGCGCATGTCGAGGACCAGCTGGCGGCGATGTACAATCCGGTCGTCCAGCTGAAGTCGGGGGGCTATCTGGTCATCAACCCGACCGAGGCTTTGGTGTCGATCGACATCAACTCCGGCCGTTCGACCCGCGAGCATAATATCGAGCAGACCGCGACCGCGACCAATCTGGAAGCGGCGCAGGAGATCGCGCGCCAGCTGCGCCTGCGCGACATGGCGGGCCTGGTCGTCATCGACTTCATCGACATGGACCATTCGTCCAACGTCCGGAAGGTCGAGAAGGCGATGAAGGAGGCGCTGAAGAACGATCGGGCGCGCATCCAGGTCGGCCGCATCTCCAGCTTCGGCCTGATGGAGATGAGCCGCCAGCGCCTGCGTACCGGCGTGCTGGAAGCGTCGACCCGCGCCTGCCCGCATTGCGAGGGCACCGGGCTGGTCCGCACCGCCTCGTCGGCGGGCCTGTCGGCGCTGCGCCTGTTGGAGGAAGAAGCGGCGCGCGGCCGTGGCTCGCTGCTGACGCTGCGCGCGTCACAGGAGGCGGCGATCTACGTCCTCAACCGCAAGCGCGCCGACATCGCCGAAGTCGAGGAGCGTTACGGCGTCTCGATCGAGGTGCTGCCCGATCGCGAGGAAGAGGGCGCGCGGATGACGGTCGACGTCTCCGGTCCGCCGCCGGCCTATGCGCCGCGCATCGATGAACTCGTCGTCGAGGAAGACGAGGAGGAGTTCATCGAGGAGGAGGAGATCGAGGAAGAGGAGGAGCTGGAAGAGGCGGAGCCCGCTCCGCGTCCGGCGCGCAACGACAGCGAGGGCGAGGGCCGTGGCAAGCGCCGCCGTCGCCGCCGCGGGCGTCGTGGCAACCGGGGCGACGAGGGCGAGGACCCGAACGAGACCGGTGCCGAGTCCGAGGACGAAACCGACGAGAACGGCGTCGAGCCGGAGTCGGTCGAGGACGAGGCCGATAGCGATACGGAGACGACCGAGGCCGACGAGCCCCAGGCGCAGGGCGATGCCGAGGGCGAAGGCGGTCGCCGTCGTCGTCGCGGTCGTCGCGGCCGCCGCGGTGGCCGTCGCCAGGACGGCGTCGAGACGCAGGGATCGACCGACCAGGCGGTCGAGGTCGAGGAAGCCGCCGATGCGGGCGACTCGGGTCCGGTGACCGACCCGATCGCGCTCGCCATCGTCGAGCCCGAAGTCGAGGCCGACGTGCCGGCCGCCCCGGTCGAGGAGGCCGCGCCCGCGCCGAAGACGCGTCGTCGTCCGCGTGCGCGTGCGGCCGTCGCCGAGACGGCGGCACCGGCTCCCGCCGAAGTGGCCGTCGCGCCGCAGCCGGCACCGGCACCGGCACCGGCACCGGCACCGGCACCGGTGGTCGAGGCGGAAGCCGAAGCCCCCGCCAAGCCCAAGCGCGTCCGCAAGAAGAAGGTCGAGACCGAAGCCCCCGCCCCGGTCGTCGAACCGGTCGCGGAGGAGGTGCCGGCCAAGCCCAAGCGCGTCCGCAAGAAGAAGGTGGAGGCCGAAGCGCCTGTGCCCGCTCCTGAGCCGGAAGCGGTGGCGGAAGAGCCGGTCGCGGAAGCTCCGGAGGCCGACGCCGCCCCCGCATCCGGTGACGCCCCGCGTCGCGGCTGGTGGCAGCGCACCTTCGGCGCCTGACCCGATCCGGCCGCCCCGCCCTTCCCGGCATGGGGCGGCCGATCATGAGACGAACCGTCCCGGCGACGATGCCTCCACCGCATCGTCGCCGGGATTTTTTGTGCGCCCGAAGCATGAGTCCCGATGACCGTGCCGGCAAAGATGGGCCCGTTGCGAAGGTCACCACCGTACTCCTGCGGACGCAGGAGCCCAGGGTTGCCGATACCCACAAGGCGTTGCTTGGCTGGGCTCTCAAGCCGGAGGACAGCGGATTACCCCGAGCCATCATTGCGAGCGCAGCGAAGCAATCCAGGGCGTCACGCGCGCGGCCGTGGATTGCGTCGCTCCGCTCGCAAAGACGATTCCCAGTCATGGTCATGCCATCCGGCTCTAGGCTCCTGCTTTCGCAAGAGTACGGGCCTGTCGCCCCTGTTGCCCAACTTCTGCGGAGGGCCTGCGGAGGCCGGAATCCAGCGAGGTGACCGTTGCGATTTCCTCAGAACGCTCCGTTACTGGACCCCGGCCTTCGCCGGGGTGGAGGTCGGCGAGAGCTCGATTTCTGTACGATCTTCGTCCCCGCCGAACCGCCCGCGAAAACAGGCCCGCACATGATCCACGCACGCACCGCCCTTGCCCGTCGCAACCAGCCGGGCTATTCCCGTGTTTAACGTGTTCAACGCATCGTCCGCCACGGAGACCCCAATGATCGCGACTGCCAGCAACGTCCTCGACCGCGTGCTCGTCCTCGAAATGGTCCGGGTGACCGAGGCGGCGGCGGTGGCCGCATCGACGCTGGTCGGGCGCGGCGACGAGAAGGCCGCCGATGCCGCCGCCGTGGAGGCGATGCGCGCCGCGCTCAACGAGCTGTACATGGACGGCACCGTGGTGATCGGCGAGGGCGAGCGCGACGAGGCGCCGATGCTCTATATCGGCGAGAAGGTCGGCACCGGAACCGGCCCGGAGATCGACATCGCGCTCGACCCGCTGGAGGGGACGACCATCTGCGCCAAGGCCGGACCGAACAGCCTGGCGGTGCTGGCGATCGCCGAGCGCGGCGGCCTGCTCAACGCGCCCGACGTCTATATGGACAAGATCGCGGTCGGCCCGGGCCTGCCCGACAATATCATCGACCTGGACAAGTCGGTGACCGAGAACGTCACCGCCGTCGCCGCCGCCAAGGGCGTGAAGCCCAGCGACATCGTCGCCTGCGTGCTCGACCGGCCCCGGCACGAGGCGCTGATCGCCGAGTTGCGGTCGATCGGCTGCGGCGTGGTGCTGATCGGCGATGGCGACGTGGCGGGCGTGATCGCGACGACCAATCCGGACACGACGATCGACATCTATATGGGCTCGGGCGGCGCGCCGGAGGGGGTGCTGGCCTGCGCGGCGCTGCGCTGCGTCGGCGGGCAGTTCAAGGGCCGGCTGCTGTTCCGCAACGACGACGAGCGCGCCCGCGCCGCCAAATGGGGCGTGACCGATCTGGACCGCCAATATGACCTGACCGATCTGGCCAAGGGCGACTGCATCTTCGCCGCGACCGGCGTGACCGACGGATCGCTGCTGGCGGGCGTCAAGCGCAAGGGCGGGATGATGACCACCGAGAGCGTGGTGATGCGCGCCTTCTCCGGCACGGTGCGCTGGGTCAAGGGCGAGCATCGCCTGGGGTGAGCCGGCTGCTCGCGCTGCTGCTGCTGGCCGGATCGCTGGCGGCGGCGGGCTGGTTCGTGCGCCCCAAGGACCGCGCCCGGGATCGCGACGCGATGTACCGGGCCTGGGTGATGCGGGCGCTGGCAGCGTTCTGGCTGCCGGTTCTGGTGTCGCTGGCGGTGCTGGACGGCTGGAAGGTGCTGACCGGCTTGCCTTTGGTGTTCCAGCCGGTGCGCGACGCCCTGCCGACATTCGCCCCCGGCGAGATCGTCGCGGGTGCCGTTGGCGGGACGGTGCTGGGCCTGGCGGTCGCGGCGTGGCGCGCGCGGACCGGCGGACGGCCGATCGGGCGGCCCGGCGCGCTGATGCCGCGCGATCGGCGCGAACTGCCCTGGGGCATCGTCGTCGCGATCGTCGCGGGGGCGAGCGAGGAGCCGTTCTTTCGCCTGCTCCTGCCGCTGCTCATCACGCTCGCCACGGGCAGCGCCTGGGTCGGGTTCGGCTTGGCGACGCTGATCTTCGGGGCGATGCACCGCTATCAGGGCTGGCGCGGCATGGTCGCGACGACCCTGTTCGGCGCGGTCATGGCCTGGGTCTATCTGGCGAGCGGGGCGCTGTGGCTGGTCGTGCTGCTCCACATGCTGATCGACCTGAACGGGCTGGTGATCTGGCCCGCCCTCAGGCCTTCAGCCGCCATCCCGTCCGGAAGATGATCGTGACGAAGGCCAGGCACGCACAGAGAAAGGCGAAGGACACGCCCAGGCTGATCCCGACGCCGACATCGCTCTGCCCGAAGAACGTCCAGCGGAAACCGTTGATCAGATAGACGACCGGATTGAACAGCGTGATCGTCCGCCACGGCTCGGGCAGGATCTGCACCGAGTAGAAGGCCCCGCCCAGGAAGGTCATCGGCGTGACGATCAGGAGCGGCACGACCTGCAACTGCTCGAAGCCATTGGCCAAGATGCCGATCGCGAAGCCGAACAGGCAGAAGGCCGCCGCGACCAGCACCAGGTAGAGCAGCATCAGAAAGGGATGCGCGACCGGCAGGTCGACGAACAGATGCGCGGTGGCGAAGATGATCAGGCCGATCAGCAGCGACTTGGTCGTCGCCGCGCCGACATAGCCCATCACCGTCTCGATCGGCGACAGCGGCGCGGACAGGATCTCGTAGATGGTCCCGGTGAATTTGGGCATGTAGATGCCCAGCGACGCGTTGAGGATGCTTTCCGAGAAGATCGCGAGCAGCATCAGCCCCGGCACGATGAACGCGCCGTACGGCACGCCCGACACCTCGCGCATCTGCGATCCGATCGCCGAGCCGAAGACGATGAAATAGAGCGAGGTGGTGATGACCGGCACCGCCAGGCTGGTCCAGATCGTCCGTCCGAACCGCGCCATCTCGAAGCGGTAGATGGCCCAGATGCCGTGGAGATTCATGGATGGGCTCCGGGATGGAATGGGGTGGCAGGGGGAGACGGGGGCGTCGTCGCGGGCATGGCCGCCCTCACCGTTCGCGCTCCACCAGGTCGACGAAGATGTCCTCCAGGCTCGACTTGGCGGTTTCCAGATCCTTGAAATGGATGCCGAGATCGCCGACCCGGCGGAGGAAGCCGGGAATGCCGGTCCGCTCGTCGGTGGCGTTGAAGACATAGCGGAGCACATGGCCGTCATGCACTAGCGTCGGGCTCCACTCGGCCAGCTCCGGCGGCACCGTGTCGAGCGGCTCGACCAGGGTCAGGTCCAGCTCGCGCTTGCCCAGCGTCTGCATCAGCGCGAACTTGTCCTCGACCAGCAGCAGCCGGCCCTTGGCGATCACGCCGACCCGGTCGGCCATCTCCTCGGCCTCCTCGATATAATGGGTGGTCAGGATGATCGTCACGCCGCGCTCGCGCAGCGACCGCACCAGCGTCCACATGTCGCGGCGCAGCGCCACGTCGACGCCGGCCGAAGGTTCGTCGAGGAACAGCAGTTCGGGCTCGTGCGCCAGCGCCTTGGCGATCAGCACACGGCGTTTCATCCCGCCCGACAGGTCCTTGATCTTGGCGGACCGCTTCTCCCACAGCGACAGGTCGCGCAGCAGCCGCTCGACATAGGCGGGATCGGCGGCGCGGCCGAACAGCCGGCGCGAGAAGGAGACGGTGGCGAGCACCGTCTCGAACGCGTCGGTCGCCAGTTCCTGCGGCACCAGCCCGATCCGCCGCCGCGCCGCCTTGTAATCGACCAGCGCGTCATGCCCGTCGACCAGGATCGTGCCGGAGGACGGGGTGACGATGCCGCAGACGATCGAGATCAGCGTCGTCTTGCCCGCGCCGTTCGGCCCGAGCAGCGCGAAGATCTCGCCCCGTCTGATGTCGAGATCGACCGCATGCAGCGCGGTCGGCCCGTCGCGATATTGTTTGGAAATGCCCGACAGGCGCAGGATGGAGTCGGTCATGCGGCTTTGCGCGCGGCGGCGATCGCCTTGGCAAGCTCCTCGGGCGGCAGCGCGCCCGACAGCACCTGGTCGCCGACCACCCAGGACGGCGTGCCGGTGAAGCCCAGCCGCCCGGCCATCTCCAGATTGCCGGCGATCTCCGCATCCAGCTTCGGCGTCAGCGCGGCAAGCTGGCGGGTGTCGACCCCGGCCTTGGCGGCGGCGGCGGCGATGCTGTCGGGCGTCACCCGGCCGCCGCCGTAGAGCGCGTCGTGAAAGGCGGCGAACTTGCCCTGCGCGGCGGCGAGCAGGCTCATCCGCGCCGCATCCCGGCTGGTGGGGGCCAGGATCGGCAGTTCGCGGAACACCACGCGCAGCTTGGGATCGTTCGCGACCAGCTGGCGGATCGCGGGCAGGCTGGCGCGGCAATAGCCGCAATTATAGTCGTAATATTCGACCAGCGTCACATCGCCGCGCGGATTGCCGGCATAGGCGCTGCCGAACGGCGTGGTGATCGCGGCGCGGTTCGCCGCGACCGACTTGCCCGATTCCTGCGCCTGCAATTTCGCCATCGCCTCGGGCAGCACCTCGGGATGCGCGAGCAGATAGGTCCGCACCGCCTCGCCCGACGCGACGCCGTCGCGCGCGCCCAGCACATGCACCGCGCCGCCACCGATCAGCCCACCGGCCACCGCCACCAGCGCGAGCGTCAGGATCCTCATCGTTTCTTCTTCTTCCTGTCGCTGGCCATCGCGTCGCCGGAGGTCATCGCAATGTCTTGCGCGCGGATCCAGTCGGGCGTGTTGGCGGGGATATTGGCCATGGCGTAACGCGCGGATTGCACGGCGGTTCGCTGGTCGCCGGTCATTTGCGCGCGTTCGGCGGTGGCGAGCGCCGCCCGCGCCGAATCGCCGCTCTGCTCATAGGCGGTACCGAGCTGCATCCACGCCCAGGGATTGTCGTCGTCGCGCTGCGTGGCGATGCGCAGCACGCGGATCGCCTCGGGCAGGTTCGCCTTGTCCTCGGTCGCGATCAGCGCATGGCCATAGGTGGTGGCGATCAGCGGATTGTTGCGCGATCCCTCGGTCGCGGCCCGCAAGGGTCCGAGCGCCAGGCGCGGCTTGCCCGCCTCCAGCAGGATCTGGCCCTGGATCTCCTGGAAATAGGGGTCGTGCGGTTGCGCGACGATCAGCGCCGCCGCCTCGGCATCGGCTTTGTCGGGATAGCCGCCCTTGTGATAGGCATAGGCGCGCGCATAATGCGCATAGAGCGACTGGTCGGTCTCCGGATATTCGGCCAGCGTCCGCGACGGTTCCGCGACATAGCCGAGCAGCTTGGCCTTCACCCGGCGGAACCGCTCCTCCAGCGCCGCGTCGGGCTTGGCGTTATAGGCCTTGGACTTCTGGATGTCGGCGGTCAGGTTGGCGATGCGCTCGCCCGACAGCGGGTGGGTCTGCATGAACGGGTCGATATTGGCGGTGCCGTAGCGATATTCCTGGTTCGCCAGCTTCTTGAAGAAGGTCAGCATCCCCTTGCCACTGACCCCGGCGGTGTCGAGATAGCGGACGGCGGAGGCGTCGGCGGTCGATTCCTGGGTGCGGCTGAACGACAGATATTTGCCCATCGCCGCCTGCTGGCCCATCGCCATGATGCCGGCCCCCGCATCGCCCGATCCGGCCGCCATCGCCGCCAGGCCCAGCACCATCGACAGGATGGTCATGCCCATCGCCGGCTTCATCGCCGCCTCGCCCGACAGGACATGGCCGTCGGCGATATGGCCGACCTCGTGCGCGATCACGCCCTGCACCTCATTGGCGTTGCTCGCCGCCTCGATCAGGCCGGAATGGATATAGACGATCTGCCCGCCCGCGACGAAGGCGTTGATCGACCCGTCGTTGATCAGGACGATCTGCACGTCGCGCGGATTGAGGCCGGCAGCCTTGACGATATCCGCCGACATGTCGTGGAACATCGCCTCGGTCTCGGCATCGCGCAGGATCGACTGTGCGGCCGCCGGCTGTACCCAGACGAGGAGCGCGGCGGCCAGCGCGGCCAGGCGAGCGGTGGGACGCTTCATAGGGGCAGCTATCCGCGAAAAACCAGGGGGGATCAACGGGCATGGCGCTTGGCGGCGTACGGGTGAACCGGGCCTGAAGCGGCGGCGACCGTCGCGTCGCGGCGACCATCGCCATCCCGTTGATTATACGGACCTCTCTTTCCACCCGTACCGAAAGGGGAATCCGCAGGCCGTCAGGATCACGGGAAAAGCACGGCGACGGGCGGCTGGGTCGCGACCACGCTCCGCTTCCCCTGATCCCGCCGCCCCCAGGGTCGATGGAGGCCGCCATCGGGGATCACCCGGCGGCGGCGTTTCCATGGCCAGCGCCGGGGTCAGACGATGTCGAGTTCCGCCGTCTTCAGTTCGACCGAATTGCCGCCCGCCATGATCGTGAAGCGGCCCGGCTCCACCACTTCGCGCAGGTCGGCGTCGATCATCCGGAACGCCTCCGGCCCCAGCACGAAGCGGAGCGTGCGCCGCTCGCCCGGGGCCAGCGTCACCCGCTCGAACCCCTTCAGCTCCTTGAGCGGCCGCGCGACCGAGGCGACCTGGTCATGGACGTAGAGCTGCACCACCTCGTCCCCCGCCCGCGCGCCGATATTGGCGACATCGACCTCGACCGCCACCGTGCCGGCACGGCCGATCGTCGGGGCGGACAGGCGCGGCGCGCCGATCTCGAAACGCGTGTAGCTCAGGCCATGGCCGAACGGGAACAAGGGCGCGCCGTCCGCGAACAGATAGCCGCGCCCGGTCGACGGCTTGGCATTGTAGTACATCGGCACCTGCCCGACCTCGCGCACCACCGTCACCGGCAGCTTGGCGCCCGGATTGATCCGGCCGAACAGCGCCTCCGCCATGGCGGTGCCGCCCTCCTGCCCCGGATACCAGCAGAGCAGCACCGCATGGGCGTGCGCGATCACGTTCGGCCAGCTCGGCGGACGACCAGCGATAGCGGCGACCACCACCGGCTTGCCCAGCGCATGGAGCGCGTCGAACAGCGCATTCTGGTCGCCGACCAGGTCCAGCGTGGTGCGGTCGCCCAGATGGTTGCGCGCGAACCCCTCGCGGCTGGTCTGCTCGGTATCGCCGATCGCGAGCACGATCACATCGGCCTCGCGTGCCGCCTCGACCGCCTCGGCGATCAGGCGGCGGTTGTCGGCCGGGTCGCCCAACTTGACCTCATCCGCCGAGCGGTCCTCGCTCTGGGTGATGCGCATGCCCTGCGCATGGACGATCTGCGCCGATCCGCCGACCAGCGCCCGGATGCCGTCGAGCAGGCTGACGCTCCGGCGGGGCGGCGCGGAATAGCCGCCCAGCCGCGCGATCGCCGCATTGGGGCCGATCACCGCGATCCGCCCCGCCGGCTTCAGCGGCAGCGTGCCGTCATTGGTCAGCAGGCACAGCGACTTGCGCGCCGCCTCCAGCGCCAGCGCGCACGCCTCCGCATTGCCGGTCAGCCGCTCGGCAATGGCGGGATCGGTCGGGCCCGCGTCGAACAGGCCGGCGCGGAACTTGAGCGTCAGGAGGCGCGCACAGGCGCGGTCGACCGCCGCCTGCGACACGGTGCCGGCGCGGACCTGATCGGCGAGCGTGCGATAGGCGGTGCCGTCGGGCAGTTCGCTGTCGACCCCCGCCGCCAGCGCCGCCCGTGCGGCCGCCGGCCGGTCGGCGGCGACATGGTGGATCGTCGCCAGTTCCTCGACCGCGCCGTAATCGCTGACGATCGCGCCGTCGAAGCCCCATTCGCCGCGCAGCACCTGCCCCAGCAGCCAGCGATTGGCATGGCTCGGTACGCCGTCGATCTCGTTGTACGAGGGCATGACGGCGGCGATCTTGGTCCGCTCCACCACCGCGCGGAACGGCGGGAAGAAGGATTCGCGCAGCTCGCGGATTGCGATCGGCGCGGGCGCGATATTGTTGCCGGCCTGGGGCTGGCCATGGCCGGTCATGTGCTTCAGCGTCGCGAACACCTTGCCGGGTTGCAGCGTCGCGCTGTCGCCCTGCAGCCCGCGCACCGCCGCCACGCCCATCTCGCCGCAGAGATAGGGGTCCTCGCCGAACGTCTCCTCGATCCGGCCCCAGCGGGGATCGCGGGCGATGTCGACCACGGGCGACAGCGCCAGCTGGCTGCCATGCGCGCGCACCTCGCGCCCGATCACCGACTGGCACCGCGCCACCAGGTCGCGGTCGAAGCTGCCGGCCATGCCGATCGCCTGGGGAAACATGGTCGCGCCGGGCGCCATATAGCCATGGAGCGACTCCTCGTGGAACAGCACGGGAATGCCGAGCCGGGTCTCCTCGCGCGCCCAGCGCTGGATCGCGTTGACGAAGCGGATGGTCGAGGCCCCGTCGCGATATTGCGCGCCGGTGCCGCCCGCCACCTCCGCCACGCGCGGGCCGCCGCGCTTGTCGGAGGGCCGGGTGATCTGGCCGAAGCCGTCGGGATAGGCGCGGGTCGCCCTGGCGGGGTCGAAGTCGAGCCCCCCCTCCACCATCACCTGCGCCTTGGTCGCCCATAGCGCGATCATCTGCGCGACCTTCTCGTCCAGCGTCATCCGCGCCATCAGGTCGCGGACTCGCAGGTCGACCGGCGCGCGGGCATCCTTGTAGAGCGGGGCCGCCGACCGCGTCGCGGCGAGGAGCGGAGCCGGCATCAGCGCCAGCAGCGAAACGCCCGACCAGCGCAGGCAATCGCGGCGGGTCGCCCCAGTCTGGGCGGCGGATCGGCGTGTCATATCAAATCTCTCCCGTACCCCTGGTCCGGCGTTGCTACCGACGCCGTTCAGGTGATAGCGGTATCATGAAGAGGGCGAACCCGGACTGTCAACTCGCAGCCGCCGCCCGATCGGGAGAGAAGGATGCGTGCCAAGGCGTTGCGGCTGGGTTTGTTTCTGTTGTTGAGTGGAGCCTCGACTCCGCTGCTCGCGCAAACGGGCACGGTCCCTGCCGCCAGCGACCAGCCTGCGCCCGACGACGGCTATCGCCTGTGGATGCGCTATCCTGCCCGGACCGTCGCGCCGGATGCGGTGACGGTCCGGGGCCGCTCCGCCACGCTCGATGCCGCCGCCGCCGAGCTGCGCCGCGGCCTGCCCGCGGGCTTCGGCCCGGTCCTGCTCGCCACCGCCCGCGACCCGCACATCCAGGCGCTGCGCCTGCCCTCGCCGGGGCCGGAGGGCTATGTCGTCCGCCGCGCCAGCATCGGCGGGCGGTCGACCGTCGTCGTCACCGGCGATGACGAACGCGGGGTGCTCTATGGTGCCTTCGCGCTGCTGCGGCAGGTGGCGGTGAACGGCGCCTCCGCCGCCATCGACCTCCGCTCGCGCCCGCGCGTGGCCTTGCGCGTCCTCGACCATTGGGACAATCTGGATGGCGTGGTCGAGCGCGGCTATGCGGGCAAGTCGCTGTGGGACTGGTGGACGCTGCCCGACTACAGGGACCCGCGCTACACCGACTATGCGCGCGCCAATGCCGCGATCGGGATCAACGGCACCGTCCTCAACAACGTCAACGCCAAGGCGGAGAGCCTGACCGCGCCCTATATCGCCAAGGCGGCGGCGCTGGCGGACATCTTCCGCCCCTATGGCATCAAGGTCTATCTGTCGGCGCGCTTCTCCGCGCCGATCGAACTGGGCGGGCTGAAGACCGCGGACCCGCGCGATCCCGCCGTGGGGCGCTGGTGGCGTGCCAAGGCGGACGAGATCTACCGCGCCATCCCCGATTTCGGCGGCTTCCTGGTCAAGGCGAACAGCGAGGGGCAGCCGGGCCCGCGCGACTATGGCGCGACCCATGCGGACGGCGCCAACATGCTGGCGGCGGCGGTCAAGCCGCATGGCGGCATCGTGATGTGGCGCGCCTTCGTCTATGCCGATACCGATCCCGACGATCGCGCGAAACAGGCCTATGACGAGTTCAAGCCGCTCGACGGTCGTTTCGCCGACAATGTCGTGGTGCAGGTGAAGAACGGCGCGATCGACTTCCAGCCGCGCGAGCCCTTCCATCCGCTGTTCGGCGCGATGCCCCGGACGCCGCTGATGATCGAATTCCAGATCACCAAGGAATATCTGGGCTTCGCCACCCACCTCGCCTATCTCGCCCCCCTGTTCGCCGAGACGCTGGACGCCCAGACCGGCACCGCGCCCGGCGCGGCCGTCGCCCGGGTCGTCGACGGCTCGCTGGAGGGGCACAGGCTGACCGGCATGGCCGGCGTCGCCAATATCGGCGACAGTCGCGACTGGACCGGGTCGCCGTTCAACCAGGCCAACTGGTACGCCTTCGGCCGGCTCGCCTGGGACCCCGGCCTGACGCCGGAGGCGATCGCCCATGAATGGACCGCCCAGACCTTCGGCCGCGATCCCCAGGTGATGCGGATCGTCACCGACATGCTGATGCGATCGCGCGAGGCGGTGGTCGACTATACCGGCGCGCTGGGCCTCGCCCATCTGATGGCGACGGGTCATCATTACGGTCCCGCCCCCTGGGTTTCGGACCTCAAGCGGCCCGAATGGAACCCGGTCTATTATCACCGCGCCGACCGGGGCGGCATCGGCTTCGACCGGACGAAGACCGGCAGCAACGCCGTCGCGCAATATGCGCCGTCGCTCGCCGCCAGGCTGGCGGACCCGCGCACCACGCCGGAGGGGGAGCTGCTGTGGTTCCATCACCTGCCCTGGGACTATCGCATGGCCTCGGGGCAGACGCTGTGGGAGACGCTGGCGCGGCGCTACGACCGGGGCGTCGACACGGTGGCGGCGATGCGCCGCGAATGGGAGGCTCTACGCGGACGCGTCGATCCGCAGCGCTGGGCCAAGACCGCGACCTTCCTCGCGGTGCAGGAGCGGGAGGCGCGCTGGTGGCGCGACGCCAGCCTGTCCTACTGGATGTCGGTCAACCATCTGCCGCTGCCCGCCGGCATGGCACCGCCAGCGCATGATCTCGACTGGTACAAGCAACAACGCTTTCCGTTCGCACCGGGGAACCCGCAATGACCGATCATCCGACACGCAGGACGATGCTGGCCGGCCTGGCCGCCACGGGAGGTGCCGCCCTCATGGGTACAGGCGCGGCGGCGGCGGTCGCGACCGGCCCCTCGCTCGACACGCTGGCCAAGGCCAGGGGGATGCGCTTCGGCTCGGCGGTCAATGGCCGGCCGGCGGGGACCGACAGCGGTTCCTGGGCCAACCCGGCCTATGCGGCGCTCCTGACCGGCGAGTGCGGGCTGGTCGTCGCCGAGAACGAGATGAAGTGGCAGGCGCTGCGCCCCGCGCCCGACCGGTTCGACTTCGCGCGGTTCGACGCGATGATCGACTGGGCGGATCGCCAGCATCTCGAGATGCGCGGGCATAACCTTCTGTGGCACCAAGACAAATGGCTGCCGCGCTGGATGGCGACGCATGACTTCGGCACCGGTGCGCGCAAGGCCGGCGAACAGATGCTGGTCCGCCATATCGAGACGGTGTGCCGCCGCTACGGCACGCGCATCCGCAGCTACGACGTGGTCAACGAGGCAGTGACGCCCGCGACCGGCGCGCTCTACGATACCGCCCTGTCCAGGGCGATCGGCGGGGCGGAGCCGACGCTCGATCTCGCCTTCCGCACCGCGCGCGCCGCCGCCCCGCACGCCCAGCTCGTCTATAACGACTATATGAGCTGGGAGCCGGGCAACGACCGCCATCGGGCGGGCGTGCTGACGCTGCTGGAGGGGTTCAAGGCCCGGGGCGTGCCCGTCGATGCCCTGGGCGTGCAGTCGCATATCATGACCCAGCCGGCGGGCAGCGACGCGACGAAGCGCGAGGCGGAATGGCGACGCTTCCTGGATGCGGTGACGGCCATGGGATATGGCCTGGTCATCACCGAACTGGACGTGCGCGACAATAATCTGCCCGCCGACCCGAAGGTGCGCGACCGCGCGGTGGCGGACTATACCCGTGCCTATTGCGACCTGATGTTCAGCTATCCCCAGCTTCGCGACGTGCTCGTCTGGGGCATGAGTGACCGCTATAGCTGGATCGAGGGGTTCGAGCCGCGCAAGGACGGCGCGCGTCGCCGCCCCTGCCCCTATGACGATCGCTTCATCCCCAAGCCGATGCGCGACAGCCTCGCCGCCGCCTTTTCCGCCGCCCAACGGAGCTGACGACCATGCGTCCCCTCGCGACCCTCGCCGCCCTGCTCGCCGCCACCGCCCTCACCGGCGCCGTACCCGCCCGAGACCGTACCGCCCATTGGGTCGGCAGCTGGGGTTCGGCGCAACTGGTGGCCGATGGCGACAATGCCCTTCCCACGTCTCAGGGCAAGGCGGTGACGCTGCGCCAGGTCGTCCGGCTGTCGGCCGGGGGCGAGCGGTTGCGCGTCCGTTTCTCCAACCTGTTCGGCACCACGCCGCTGACGATCGGCGCGGCCAGCGTCGCCCCCGCGCTCGCCCCCGGCACCGCGCGGATCGGGACCAGCCGGCCGCTCCGCTTCGCCGGGCAGGCGCAGGCGGTGATCCCGCCGGGCGCGGAGATCTGGTCCGATCCCGTCGCCGTGCCGCTGCCGCCCGGCGCGGACCTGGCGATCAGCCTCTACTGGCCCGACGTGCCGAACGTGCAGACCGGCCATCCCGGCGCGCGGGGGGCGAATTTCCTGGTCGCCGGCGACCATGTCGCCGACCCCGAGCTGGCCGATGCCACGACCATGACCCGCTGGTACGGCATCGCCGATGTCGAGGTGGCGGGGCCGGCGACGCAAGGGACGCTGGTCGCGATCGGCGACTCGATCACCGACGGCTATGGCGTCACCGGCAACCGCAACACGCGCTGGTCGGATATCTTGGCGGGGCGGCTGCGAGCCGATGCGGCGACGCGCGGGATCGGCATGGTCAATGCCGGCATCGGCGGCGGGCGCGTGCTGCTCGACGGCAACGGCCCCAACCTGATGGCGCGCTTCGACCGCGACGTGATCGCGCGCACCGATGTGCGCTGGGCGATCCTGCTGGAGGGGGTCAACGACCTCGGCGTGCTGACGCGCGAGGCGCCCGCCACCTCGGCCGCGCACCGCGCGATCGTGCAGCACATCACCGCCGCCTATGTGCAGCTCGCCGACCGCGCCCATGCGCATGGCATCACGCTGATCGGCGGCACGATCACGCCCTTTGGCGGCAATGGCTATTATCATCCGGGGCCGGAGACGGAGGCGGACCGACAGGCGATCAATGCCTTCATCCGCACCAGCGGGACGTTCGACGCGGTGGTCGATTTCGACCGACTGCTGCGCGACCCGGCGCATCCCGACCGGCTTCGGCCCGCCTATGATTCGGGCGACCATCTCCACCCGTCCGAGGCGGGTTACAAGGCGATGGGCGATGCGGTGCCGCTGACGCTGTTCAGCGCCCGGCAGCGGCCGGTCGCGGTCGCGGCGGCGCTGGCCCCGGTGCCGGTCGCACCCGCGCCCGCTCCGGCACCGACGATCGCGATCACCTTCGACGATATTCCCGCGCACGGCCCCCTGCCGCCCGGCATGACCCGGCTGGAGGTGATCCGCCGCATCACCGCAGCGCTGCGCGCCGCGGGCGCACCGGCCCATGGCTTCCTCAATGCCGGGTTCGGGCTGGACGATCCGACCTCGGCGGCGGCGATCCGGGCGTGGCGGGCGGCGGGCTTTCCACTCGGCAACCACAGCTATGCGCATGAGAATCTCGACCAGGTCGGCGCGGACGCCTTCCTCGCCTCGGTGAAGAGGAACGAGGGGCCGCTGGCGATGGCGGCGGGGCGGAGCGACTGGCACTGGTTCCGCTATCCCTTCCTGGCGGAGGGGCGCGATCCGGCGGCGCGTGATGCGGTCCGCGCCCGGCTGGCGGCGGACGGCTATCGCATCGCCGGCGTGACGATGAGCTTCGACGATTTCGCCTGGAACCCCGTCTATGCCGCCTGCGCCGCCAAGGGCGACAAGGCCGCGATCGCACGGCTGGAAACCGGGATGCTGGCGGATGCCAGGGCGGCGGCGCTCGCCGCCCGGTCGCGAGCGAAGGCGCAGGTCGGGCACGACATCCCCTATGTGCTGCTGATGCATGTCGGGGCGCTCGACGCGCGGCTCCTGCCCCGCATCCTGGCGCAATATCGCGCCATGGGCTTCCGCTTCACCACGCTCGCCCAGGCGGAGGCCGACCCCTTCTACGCCGCCGCGCTCGACCCGCGCCGGCCGGGGCCGACCGCGACGCTGAACGGGCCGGCCGTGCTCAAGGGACCGCCGGCCGGGCTCTGCCAGTAGTCACGACCGCAGGCGCACGAAGAGAAACGGCGCGGGGATCGCTCCCCGCGCCGTTTCTCTTTTGCGTCGCTGACGAACCGGGGATCAGCCGGCCATGTCCTCCAGCTCGCGGCCCTTGGTCTCGTTGACCAGCGCCTTGACGAAGAAGAACGAGATCGCCGCGAAAAAGGCGTAGCCGGTATAGGTCACCGCCAGGCCGGGCGACACGGCGAGCGCCGGGAAGCTGACCGAGATGGCGGCGTTGGCGATCCACTGCGCGAAGCCCGACACCGCCAGGCCCGAGCCGCGGATCTGGTTCGGGAACATCTCGCCCAGCATCACCCACATCACCGGGCCCCAGCTGGCGTTGAAGAAGATGACGTAGAGATTCGCCGACACCAGCGCGAGGATGCCGTTATTGCCCGGCAGCGACACCGCTCCGCTGGCGCCGGTCACGGCGGTGGAGAAGGCATAGGCGACCAGCGCCAGCGTCACCGCCATGCCGGCCGAACCGATCAGCAGCAGCGGCTTGCGGCCGATCTTGTCGACGGTCGCGATCGTGAACAGGCAGGCCGCGATCGACAACACGCCCGACAGGATGTTGGTCTGCAGCGCATAATCCTCCGAGAAGCCGACCGCCTCCCACAAGGTCGCGCCGTAATAGAAGACGACGTTGATGCCGACCAGCTGCTGGAAGATGGCGAGGCCGATGCCTGCCCACAGGATGGGGCGAATCTTGCCGGTGGTCTTGTCGACCAGGTCGGACAGCTTGGGCTTGTGATGGTCGACGGCGAGCGAGTTGCGGATCTCGACGACCTTGCGGTCCGCCTCGGCGCGGCCGAACAGGCGGGTCAGCACGACGTGCGCCTCCGCCTCGCGGCCCTTGGCGACCAGGAAGCGCGGGCTTTCCGGAATGACGAACAGCGCGACGAGATAGATGAACGCCGGGATCGCCTGGAGCCAGAACATCCAGCGCCAGGCCGGATAGTCGAGCCAGAACGGCGCGGTCGAGCCGCCGGCATAGCGGGCCAGCGCGAAATTGGCGACGAACGCGCCGGTCAGGCCGGTGATGATCATCACCTGCTGCACGCTGGTGAGACGCCCGCGGATCGAGGCCGGGGTGACTTCGGAGATATAGACGGGCGAGATGACGCTCGCCGCGCCGACGCCCAGGCCGCCGATGATGCGCGCCATGATGAAGATCGCCGAGCTGGTCGCCGCGCCCGCGAGCAGCGCGGAGACGAGGAACAGCGCCGCCGCCAGCATCATGGTGTTGCGACGGCCGATCCGGTCGGCCAGCCGGCCCGCACCGAACGCGCCGATCGCCGAGCCGACCAGGATCGCGCCGACATTGACGCCGATGCCGAGCCGGCCGAGGTCGAAGGCCGCCTCCAGCCCCTTTTGCGTCCCGTTGATGACGCCCGAATCATAGCCGAACATGAAGCCGCCGATGGTCGCGACGGCGACGATCGCGGCGATGAAACCATGGTTGACGGTGGCGGCTTCGCCCGCACTTCCCGTCCCCCGCATTTTATCGGTCATGGGACCCTCTCCTGATGACGCGTCGCCGACGACCGGCCCGCCCCCAATATTGTTATCGCTATCAGTTAACCGTTGGCGGTCAAGCCGGAAGCGCCTTCGGCCGCATCCGGGGCGGCGCATCCGATTGACGCCGAATGAAAGTATAGTCGAGCAGCAGGTGCCGGTCCGCCACCTCGCCATCCTTGTGGCGCAGCACCGCGACCAGCAGTTCGACCGCCGCGCGCGCCATGTCGGCGATCGGCTGGTGGATGGTGGTCAGCTCCGGCCAGATCGCGGTCGACAGGGTGGTGTCGTCGAAGCCGCAGACCGTCAGGTCGCCCGGCACGTCCAGCCCGCGCCGATGCGCGACCGCGACGGTGGCGGCGGCCATGTCGTCGTTGGACGAGAAGATCGCGGTCGGCGGATCGGCCCGGTCGAGCAGTTGCTCGGCCGCATCCAGGCCCGATCGGTAGGTATAGAGTCCCTGGACGATCAGTTCCGGGTCGACCGCGATCCCCGCTTCCTCCAGCGCCGCCTTGTAGCCGGAGAACCGACGCGCGGAGGCGGTCAGGTTGGGATTGCCCATGATGAAGCCGATGCGGCGATGGCCCAGCGACATGATGTGCCGGGTCATAGTCAGCGCGGCGGCGCGGTCGTCGATGCGGATCGCCAGCATATCGGCGGCGGGCCGGCCGGTCGCGACCGAGACGGTCGGCACGCCGGCCTTGGCGAACAGGTCGAGCAGCGGCTCCGATTCGCACAGCGGCGGCGGTAGGACGACGCCGTCGATGCCGCTGGCGACCACCTGCGCGGCGACCTCCATCTCATGATCGCCCAGTTCGCATTTCTCGACCACGATCTGCACGTCCGATCGCGACGCCTGGTCGAGGCTGCCGAGCAGGAACTCGCTGAGATAGCCGGCGGAGGGGTTGCTGTAGAGCATCGCGACGCGGAGCTGGCGCGCGCCGGCCAGGCTGCGCGCGGCCGGGTTCGGCGCATAGTTGAGCGCGGCGATCGCCGCCTTCACCGTCTCCCGCGTCGAGGGGCGGACGCTCGCCTCGCCGTTGATGACGCGCGACACCGTCATCGGCGACACGCCGGCATGGCGCGCCACGTCGCTGATCGTCGGCGCGGACCGGGCGCGGCGGGCGGTGCGGGTGGACGGCTTGGGCGGGGTGGAGACAGCAATCGGCGAAGGAGGTTCGGCAGCCATGATGCTGTCGGTACGCGCTCGCCGTCGCTTGGGGAAGGGCTAGACCGGTTTCGCCATGACCGCCGGACCGGCCGCCGGGCGGGTCGGCATCCCCCGGCCGTTCAGCAGCCAGGCCAGCGTCGCCGAACGCTCCACCCCCAGGCGCTGGACCAGATAGGACAGGCCGCCGCCGATCACGGACCCTGGGATCGCAATCCATTTCGCTAGAGGCCGCGATTTCCGCGCGGCGACGCTTGCCCCCGCCCCTCCGCTTCCATATGGTAGCGCTATCGATGTGGTTCCCGCCGCGCAAATGCCTCAGCAGAAGGCTCTAAAAAGACAGGAAAGGATCAGAAGGTCGTGCCACGCCATTTCTCCACCCTTCTCGCGGCCGCCACGCTGGCGCTTGCCGGCGGGGGCTATGCGATCGCGCAACAGCCCAAGACCGCGCCCGCCAAGGCGGCGGCCGAGCCACGCAGCCCGGACGGCAAGCGCTATCTGGCCCAGCCGCTGGTCCGGAACCAGTTCTTCGCCGACCCGTCCGCGCATGTCTTCAATGGCAAGATCTACGTCTATCCCAGCCATGACGTCGATGCCGGCATTCCCGACGACGATCTCGGCAACCAATATGCGATGCACGACTATCAGGTGCTGAGCATGGACCGGCCCGGCGGCCCGGTGACGGTGAATCCGGTCGCGATCGACGTGAAGGACATCCCCTGGGCGTCCAAGCAGACCTGGGCTCCCGATGCCGCGTACAAGAACGGCACCTATTATCTCTATATCCCGGCGCGCGACAAACAGGGCGTGTTCCGGATCGGCGTCGCCACCTCCAAGTCGCCGACCGGCCCGTTCAAGGCCGAACCGACGCCGATCGCCGGCAGCTATTCGATCGATCCGGCGGTGTTCACCGACACCGATGGCCAGAGCTACATGTATTTCGGCGGCATCTGGGGCGGGCAGCTCCAGCGCTGGGCGACCGGCCGCTATGACGCGAACGGCGGCGACACCGACCTGAAGCGCGACGACCAGCCGGCGCTGTCGGCCAAGATCGCCCGCCTGTCCCCCGACATGAAGAGCTTCGCCGAGGCGCCGCGCGACGTGCAGATCGTCGACGACCAGGGCAAGCCGATCCTCGGCGGCGATCATGACCGCCGCTTCTTCGAGGCGAGCTGGCTGTTCAAGCGGAACGGGAAATATTACTTCACCTATTCGACCGGCGACACGCACTACCTGGCCTATGCGATCGGCGACACGCCCTATGGCCCGTTCCGCTATACCGGCCGGATCATGGAGCCGGTGCAGGGCTGGACGACGCACCACTCGATCATCGACTTCAAGGGTCGCTGGTATCTCTTCTACCATGACACGCAATTGTCCGGGAAGAACCACTTGCGCTCCGCCAAGATGACCGAGCTGCGCTTCAACCCCGACGGCACGATCCAGACGATCAACCCGTTCAAGGACTGATCCCCCCATGTTTCTCGGCATCGATATCGGCACCTCCGGCGTCAAGGCGGTAGTGCTCGACGACAGCGGCGCGGTCGCCGGACAGGGAACGGCGGCGCTGACCGTGCAGCGTCCCCATCCGCTCTGGTCCGAACAGGACCCCGACGCCTGGTGGAAGGCGACCACCGCCGCCGTCCAGGCGATCGACCCGGCGGTGCGGCGCGCGGTGCGCGGCATCGGTCTCGCCGGGCAGATGCACGGCGCGACCCTGCTGGGGGCGGACGACCGCCCCTTGCGCCCCGCCATTTTGTGGAATGACGGGCGCAGCGCCGCCGAGTGCCGCGCGCTGGAGGCGGCGGTGCCCGATCTCCACGCGATCACCGGCAATCTGGCGATGCCCGGCTTCACCGCGCCCAAGCTGCTATGGGTCCGCGACCACGAGCCGGACGTGTTCGCCGCGGTCCGCGCCGTGCTGCTGCCCAAGGACTATGTCCGGCTGAAGATGACCGGCGACAAGGCGTCCGACCTGTCGGACAGCGCCGGCACCATCTGGCTCGACGTCGCCGGCCGGCGGTGGAGCGACGCGGTGCTCGCCGCCTGCGGCTTGACCCAGGCGCAGATGCCCAGCCTGCACGAGGGATCGGACGTCACCGGCACGCTGCTGGCCGAGGTGGCCGAACTGTGGGGCGTGCCGCCAGTGCCGGTCGCGGCCGGCGGCGGCGACAATGCGGCGGGCGCGGTCGGCGTCGGCGTGGTGCGGGACGGCGACGCGCTGCTGTCGCTCGGCACCTCGGGCGTGATCTTCGTCGCGACGAAGGAGTTCCGCCCCAATCCGGCGCGCGCCGTCCATGCCTTCTGCCACGCCCTGCCCGGCCTGTGGCACCAGATGTCGGTCCACCTGTCCGCCGCCTCGTGCATCGACTGGGTGGCGCGGATCACGGCGGCCGGCGGCGCGGCCGAACTGTTCGCGCGCGCCGAGGCGGCGGGGCCGGCCTGCGGCCCCGAACTCTTCCTCCCCTATCTGTCGGGCGAGCGGACGCCGCACAACGATGCCGAGGTGCGTGGCGCCTTCCTCCGCCTCGACCATGACACGGACGGCGGCCGACTGGCGCAGGCGGTGCTGGAGGGCGTCGCCTTCGCGCTGGCCGACGGGCTCGACGCATTGAAGGATGCCGGCACGCGGGTCGACCGCATGGCGGTGATCGGCGGTGGTGCGCGCTCCGGCTATTGGGGCCGCATCCTCGCCAGCGCGATGGAGGTCGAGCTGGTCTATCTCCAGGGCGGCGAGGTCGGCCCGGCCTTGGGCGCCGCCCGCCTCGCGCAGCTCGCCGTCGATGGCGGCGATCCCGCCAGCGTCTGCGCCGCCCCGCCGGTCGCGCGCAGCATCGCCCCCGAACCCGAACTGGTCGACCGGCTCGCCGCCAAGAAGGCCGCCTTCCGCGACGCCTATTCCCGCATCACCCCCACCCCTCTCGACAGGAACGCCTGATGTCCGATTTCTTCGCCGACATTCCCCAGATCCGCTACGAAGGTCCGGATTCGACCAACGAGCTGGCCTATCGCTATTACGACAAGAACCGCGTCGTGATGGGCAAGACGATGGAGGAGCATCTCCGCTTCGCCGCCTGTTTCTGGCACACCTTCTGCTGGCCCGGCTCCGACGTGTTCGGCGGCGGCACCTTCAACCGCCCCTGGCATCGCGGCGCGAACGACAGCGCGGCGGCCGCCGAGAAGCGCGAGGTGGCGTTCGACTTCTTCCAGAAGCTCGACGTGCCCTATTACTGCTTCCATGACGTGGACGTGATGGCGGACGCCGCCAACGTCACCGAGCATCGCCGCTATTTCGCCGAGGCCGTCGACCATCTGGAGACGCTCCAGGCCTCGTCGGGCCGCAAGCTGCTCTGGGGCACCGCCAATCTGTTCAGCCATCCGCGCTTCGCCGCCGGCGGCGCGACCAATCCCGATCCGGAGGTCTATGCGTTCGGCGCGCTCCAGGTCCGCGACGCGCTGGAGGCCACGCATCGCCTGGGCGGCAGCAACTATGTGCTGTGGGGCGGCCGCGAGGGGTATGAGACGCTGCACAACACCGACCTGAAGCGCGAGCTGGACAATTTCGGCCGCTTCCTCAGCCTGGTGGTCGAGCACAAGCACAAGATCGGCTTCACCGGCACGATCCTGATCGAGCCCAAGCCGCACGAGCCGACCAAGCATCAGTACGACTTCGACACCGCGACCGTGTACGGCTTCCTGAAGCGCTACGGCTTGGAGAACGAGGTCAAGGTCAATATCGAGGCGAACCACGCCACGCTGTCGGGCCACACCTTCGAGCATGAGATCGCGACATCGGCGGCGCTCGGCATCTTCGGCTCGATCGACGCCAATCGCGGTGACCCGCAGAATGGCTGGGACACGGATCAATTCCCCAACTCGGTCGAGGAACTGACGCTGGCGATGATCGAGATCATCCGCGCGGGCGGCTTCACCACCGGCGGCTTCAACTTCGACGCCAAGGTGCGTCGCCAGTCGATGGACCCGGCCGACCTGTTCTACGGCCACGTCGGCGGCATCGACGTGGTCGCCAAGGGCCTGCTCAACGCCGCCGCGATCATCGAGGACGGTCGCCTCGACTCGATCAAGGCGGAGCGTTACGCCGGCTGGGACGGCGCGTTCGGCCAGCAGGTCGGCGGCCTCGACCTGGCGGGCATCGCCGACCTGGCGGTGGAGCGGAACATCGATCCCAAGCCCCGCTCCGGCCGGCAGGAGCGGATCGAGAACCTCATCAACCGCTTCCTGTAAGACGTCCGGCCCCCTTCCCGCCTTCGGGGAGGGGGCGCCTCTTCATGTTCCCGCGAACGCGGGAGTCCAGGGCCAGGCGGAGCGCCACCCTTTGCCCGCGCGGAAGCTCGGGGCTTGCCCCGCCCCCCGTCCCGCCTCTACGCCACGCGCATGAGCGAACAACGTTGCGGCCTCGTCGCCGTCCTCGGCGCGCCCAATGCGGGCAAGTCCACCCTGGTCAATGCCCTGGTCGGGCAGAAGGTGGCGATCGTCAGCCCCAAGGCGCAGACGACGCGCGCGCGCCTGATGGGCGTCGCGATCGAGGAGGAGGCGCAGCTGCTGCTGGTCGACACGCCCGGCATCTTCGAGCCGCAGCGCCGGCTGGACCGCGCGATGGTCGCCGCCGCCTGGGGCGGGACCGAAGGCGCGGACGTGCTGGCGCTGGTCGTCGACGCCAAGGGCGGCCTGGGCAGCAAGGTGACCGACATCGCCGAATCCTTACGCGACCGGCCCGAGCCCAAGCACCTGATCCTCAACAAGGTCGACCTGGCCGACAAGGCCAAGCTGCTGATCCATGCCGAGCGGCTGAACGCGCTGCTGCCCTTTGCAGAGACCTGGTTCGTCTCCGCCCAGACCGGCGACGGCCTGCCCGAATTGAAGCGCGCGCTGGCCGGGGCGATGCCGGTCGGCCCCTGGCACTATCCCGAGGACCAGGTGTCCGACGCCACCGAGCGCGCCATGGCCGCCGAAGTGACGCGCGAGCAGCTCTATCTCCAGCTCCATGCCGAGTTGCCCTATGCCAGCGCGATCGAGACCGAGGCGTTCAAGGAGCGCGAGGACGGATCGGTCGAGATCCACCAGCAGATCCTGGTCGAGCGCCCGACCCAGCGCGCCATCGTGCTGGGCAAGGGCGGCAGCCGCATCCGCGAGATCGGCGCGCGCGCGCGCACCGAACTGGCGGTGCTGCTCGACCGGCCGGTGCACCTCTACCTCCACGTCAAGGTCCGCCCCGGCTGGGACGAGGACCGAACGCTCTATCGCGACATCGGGCTCGACTGGGTCGACTGAAGCAGCGCCTCGACCCATTCGGGCACCAGCCGGCTGGCGGGGCCGAGCCGCGTCTCGTCGAATCGGCGGCTGCCTGCCGATGGCTCCAGATTGAGTTCCAGCGTGCGTGCGCCATAGGCGGCGGCCTTCGCGACGAATCCCGCCGCCGGATAGACCGCGCCCGACGTGCCGATCGAGACGAACAGGTCGCAGGCCGCCAGCGCGGCCTCGATCCGCTCCATCGCGTAGGGAAACTCGCCGAAGAAGACGATGTCCGGCCGTAGCGCCGCCGCCCCGCAGCCTGGGCAGCGGCTGCCGGGCGGCAGTGGCCCCGGATGCGGCATCCGGGCACCGCAGGCGGCGCACAAGGCGGATCGCAATTCGCCATGCATATGGAGCAGCCGCCGCGCGCCCGCCCGCTCATGCAGGTCGTCGACATTCTGCGTCACGATCAGCAACTCGCCCCGCCATTCCCGGTCCAGTCGCGCCAGCGCCTCATGGGCGGGATTTGGCACGACATCGAGCAGCGCCGCACGGCGCAAATCGTAGAAGCGGTGCACCAAGGCCGGGTCGGCCCCCAGCGCCTGCGGCGTGCAGACCTCCTCGACCCGATGCCCCTCCCACAAGCCTCCGGGCCCTCGGAAAGTGGGGACCCCCGATTCGGCAGAAATCCCCGCCCCGGTCAGCACGACGATGGCAGATCGTTTCTCCATGACGGCAGGATAGAAGCCCCAGCGATTGGCGAACAGGCCCGGCAAGGCCCGGTGACACCGAAAATCGACAGAGCCGATGGGCGATCGCATGGAGGTTTACCGATCAACATAATGATTATCATGGATTATTTTATTCATCTTTATCATCGTCCCGCTTTAGCACATTGTTAATCCAAGCTATCTGTTGCCCTACTCGGTCGGTCGCATCAAAGAGGCGTCAAGTTCTCGAACCTCTCTGACGGAGACCTTTGTGAAGATCATCAAGACCCTGCTCGCCAGCACCGCCGCCCTGACCATCCTCGCCGCTGCGCCGGCCTCCGCTGCGCTGCTGAACTTCAAGATTACCAATGGCGCAGATCTGATCGATTCGTTCGATCTGAACTCCGATACCGGCATCCAGAACTCGATCGCCAACTACGTCTTCTTTGACATCAGCAACAGCCTCAAGGGCAACAACGCCGCCTATTTCGGCAGTTCCGCAGCGGAATATGGCGCCTTCAACTTCGGCATCGGCACGAAGCGGAAAGGTGAGGACTCGGTCGAATACTGGTTCGACGATGCCTTCACCGCCGCCAAGCCGCTCTACATCGGCGGCCTGAGGCTGAACATCACCGATGCCGACTTGGCCACGCCGGGTGGCTATGTGGTGCCGACCGAGGGCGGCAACGTCGTCACCATCTCGGCGGTGCCCGAACCCGCCACCTGGGCACTGATGCTGCTCGGCTTCGGCATGGTCGCCGGTGCTGCGCGCTATCGCCGCCGCAACACCGCGATCCGCTTCGCTTGAAGTGACGGACGGGGCGGCAGGACAGATTCCCGCCCCGAACGTCGGAAACGCCGTCGGCCGTCAGGCCGGCGGCGTTTCCGCTTTTACTCGCCGGGCGTTAGCGAAACCGGGCGATTTCCGGTTCCGGCTTGCCGCGCTTCGTGCCAAGGATCGGCCATGCCACACCGCCAGCATCTGAGCCTTCCCGCATGACCGCCATCGGCATCTATGGCAGCGCCGGCCGCATGGGCCGCGCCATCGCCGACGCGCTGGTCGAGGCTGGCGCACGGCTCGCCGGCGGGTCGGAGGCGAAGGATGATCCCGCGATCGTTGCGCGCGCCGCCGACGTGCTGGTCGACTTCTCCACGCCCTCCGCGCTGGAGGCACATCTCGACGCGGCGGTCGCGGCGGATACGCCGATCGTGATCGGCACCACCGGCCTGTCGCCCGCGCACCATGCGGCGATCGACGCCGCCGCCACCCGCGTCGCCATCCTCCAGACCGGCAACACCTCGCTCGGCGTCACGCTGCTGGCGATGCTGGTGCAGGAGGCCGCCGCCCGGCTCGGACCCGACTGGGACATCGAGATCGTCGAGATGCACCATCGCCACAAGGTCGATGCCCCCTCCGGCACCGCGCTGCTGCTGGGCGAGGCGGCGGCGGCGGGGCGCGGCTCGACGCTGTCGGAACTGCGTGTCGACAGCCGCGTCGGACTGACCGGCGCGCGTAGCGAGGGCACGATCGGGCTGGCGGCGCTGCGCGGCGGATCGGTGGTCGGCGATCACAGCGTCATCCTGGCGGCGGAAGGCGAGCGGATCGAACTCAGCCACCTGGCGCAGGACCGCAGCATCTTCGCGCGCGGCGCGGTGAAGGCGGCACTATGGCTCGCCCGGCAACCCGCCGGCCGCTATCGCATGGGCGACGTGCTGGGCCTCTGAGCGTGAAGCGCGCCGACGTTCGCGATTTCTATCACCGGCTCGCGGAAGCGGACCCGCATCCGGTCACCGAACTGGACTATCGCAACCCGTTCACGCTGGTCGTGGCGGTGGCGCTGTCGGCGCAGGCGACCGACGTGTCGGTCAACAAGGCGACCCGCGCGCTGTTCGAGACGGTCGACACGCCCGAGAAGATGGTGGCGCTCGGCGAGGAGGGGCTGAAACGGCATATCAAGACGATCGGCCTGTACAATGCCAAGGCGAAGAACGTCATCGCCCTGTCGCAGATGCTGATCGATGCGTTCGGCGGCGAGGTGCCCGCCACGCGCGAGGCGCTGGAGCGGCTGCCCGGCGTCGGCCGCAAGACCGCCAATGTCGTGCTCAACGTGGCGTTCGGCGCGGAAACCTTCGCGGTCGACACGCATATCTTCCGAGTCTGCAACCGCACCGGCCTCGCCCCCGGCAAGACGCCATTGGCGGTCGAGCTGAAGCTGGACAAGGCGACGCCCCCGCCCTTTCGCCAGCACGCCCATCACTGGCTGATCCTGCACGGCCGCTATGTGTGCAAGGCGCGCCGGCCCGAATGCTGGCGTTGCATCGTCGCCGATCTCTGTGCGTTCAAGCCCAAGACCCCGCCGCCCGCCACCAAGGCGGCGCGCGCGGCCTGACGGAGGCGATGCGATGACGCGATCCCGGCGACGGTTCTTCCTGCTGCTGGCGATCGCACCCGCCTTCGCGGCTTCCGCCAGGAACCGCGATCATGGCACCCCGCCCCCGGCCGAGCCGGCAGGCGCGGCAGTGGACTGCATCCCCGCCCATCTGATCCGCGAGAGCCAGGTCCGCAGCGACCGGGTGATCGATTTCCTGATGCGCGACCGCCGCGTCTTCCGCACCACCCTGGCACAGGCCTGCCCAGGCCTCGGCTATGAGCGGCGGATCAGCTACCGCCCGATCGGCAACCGGCTCTGCTCGACCGACATCCTGACGGTCATCACCAGCGCGCCGATCCAGAGCGGCGCCGCCTGCGGCCTGGCGCCCTTCCAGCCCGTCACCCTGACGCCGACACGACGATTCCCTGCACGTTAGGGCTGGCGCTCCGCCAAAGGCTTTGCTAGGCGAGCCCTCCAGGCACCCGTAGCTCAGCTGGATAGAGCGCTGCCCTCCGAAGGCAGAGGCCACAGGTTCGAATCCTGTCGGGTGCGCCATTTCCGTTCAGCTTTGCACACTGCCGCGCCGGGCTGCCCGGACACCCTGATCGTGCGTTCCAGCATAGCGTCGTGCTCCGCGATCCGCACCTCTTGGTCGCGAACCTCGACGCGATGGGCGTCGTCGATCACATCGGCAATGATGGGCCAGCCTCTAATCAAATCTTCAACTCGCACGAAAACCTATGCGTGCAGACTGGGTCTAGATCGATCGCATTACCCGCAAATCATGGTTACTATAGTGATTAACCATGGCGGGCTTCATATTGACACAAAGCTGCCCCCAACAACCTATTGCGCGATAACGAAAATCCACGTTAGGAGATTGTTCATCAGATTACGGGGAACGACATGAAGAAGATCATCGCCGCAACGGCAGCATTTGGAGCCTTTGCTAGCGCCGGATCGGCGCAGGCCGCGGATTTCGTGTTCAACACAGTCAATTCCGGTAAAGTTACCGGCTCAGGCTACGGCAATGCTTTCACTTACTCCGGCAGTGACGGGTCGCGGTCGATCACGATGAAGGCGACCGCTTGGTCGCGAGGCTTCGATGGTGCGTTCACGGCCGGCGAGATCGCGTCTTTCGGCTCGAACGGTCTCGGCATCTACCAGCAGGGTGAACGTCGCGACGGCGGCTATCACCAGATCGACAACATCAATGGCTGGGAATTCCTCATCCTCCAGTTCAGCGAGGCCGTGACGCTGCAATCGGCAAAGCTGAACAGCTTCGGCATCGACGACCGCAACTATACCGACAATGACGCCTTTATCGGCTGGAACTCGTCGACGCTCGGCCTCGGCACGGCGCTGACGGGCACGGATGCCGCGACGCTGTTCGACACCCGCCTCGGTGGCTCCAACAGCAACAGCGACGCCTACAAGACCGCTCTCCAGACCTATGCCCTGCCGCTGGCCAAAGCGTCGAACGTCTGGATCGTGGGCGGTTCGTTCAACGGGCCGGACGATCGCAACGACTTCTTCAAGGTCGCGCAGTTGACGGTGGCGGCGGTTCCCTAGCCCACGACTTGGGCGATGATGCTGGTCGGTTTTGCGATGGTTGGAGCCGCAGCCCGCTATCGCCGCCGGTCGACCAAGATCGCCCTGGCGTAAACCCATATCCGGTTTGAGGCCTGAACTCCCATCTCTGTATGGCTTCAAGAAAGGCCGCTGGTCGAAAGGCTGGCGGCCTTTACCGTTTGCCGGTGCCGACCTGACGCCCCCCCCCCGGCCGCGGCGGCAGCTCTGCCGGATACAAGGCTTGGGATGCGGTCGCTCCATCGGTTTCAACCGCTTTTCGTCAAAATGAAGGCCAGCAGGAAGCCAACGACCGCGATCAGGCCGGAATAGTCATGCGTGGCTTCGGTGGCCTCCGGGATCATCGTGTCCACCAGCATGGCGAGGATCGCGCCGGCCGCGACCGCCGTGACGCCCGCGATCAGGTCCGGGCTGCTGCCGGCCAGCGCCACATTGCCGATCATCGCGGCGATCGCGGAGGCGATGGCGATGCCGCCCCAGACGCCGAACACGTACTTGGGCGAGCGGCCGGCCGCCTTCATGCCGGCCGCGCTCGACAAGCCCTCCGGCACGTTCGACAGGAACACGGCCGCCACCGTCACCGCGCTCACGCCGCCGCCGCCGAGCAGACTGACGCCGATGACGACCGATTCCGGAATGCCGTCGAGCAGCGCGCCGATCGCGATGGCGGCACCGGAGTCGCTGCGCGCATCGGACTGGCGTTCGTCGGGGTTGGAGCCCGACCGCTTGCGGTGACGGGCTCCGCGCCTAGAGACGATGATGTTCGCGGCCGTATAGGTGATCGCTCCGCCAAGAAAGCCGACCGCCGTGGCATCGAAGCCGCCCTGGTGGAACGCCTCATCCATCAGGTCGAACGCCACGGCGGAGATCAGCACGCCCGCGCCGACCGCCATCACGGCGGCGATCAGGCGTTGCGGCAGGGTCGCGAACCACGCCACGACCGCGCCGAGGACCAATGCCGATCCTCCCACCAGCCCCCAGAAGCCGGCGGCCCATAGTCCAGTCATGGCGAATCCCCTATCGTTGCAGGCGCGCAACGCCATCGTCCGGTGAAGGCTCCGTCGAGCTGACTAACAGCCTGTTCCCGCGTCACTTTCCGGCAGAATACATCCAGAACCGATCAAGGAGTCGTGGACGCGGCCCGTCTCGGGAGACTAGGTGCCCCGACAGGGGGACGTCTATGAGACGCATGGTGATTCTCGGTTGTGCCGCCCTTTCGATGCTGGCTGTCGGCACGGTGCCAAGTGACGCCCGCCGATCGTCGACCTATAAGAGCCGGAAGCACAGCGTACGCGTCCGCACCTTCACGCCGTCGCGCGGCACGACAAGCGGTGAATGTCCGTGCAATGGCGACGACGCCTGTGTCGGCCCGCGCGGCGGCCGATATTGCATCACCAGCAGCGGGAACAAGCGCTACGGGGTTTGACGGCGGTACGGATCGGACATTCGTCGCGTACAGGCCGCAACACATCCTTCCAGACGCGGCGCAGGGCCTCGAACGGCACGCTTAAAATCACCTTAACCTACGATTAACTACGCAAATTTCTCTTGGTTATCAGAGACTTTACGCGCACAGGCCGTGCGGCAGTTTCGCCAACAGGGACAATTGAGATGAAAACGGTTTTACTCGCCGCAGCGATTGCGACGAGCGGCCTTATTGCCGCTTCGTCGGCGCAAGCGGCAACCTTCCCGGTGGGCAGTGCCAATTTCAAGGCCACCGCTGGCCCGAACGGCACCTTCGCCGGTGCCTTTTTCAACACGGGCATCGCGTCGGGTGCGTTCACCGACACCTTCACCTTCACGATCCCCGCCAATGGCTTCGGCAGCGGCACGGTGACGACGAGCGCGAACTTCCTCGGTAACGCGAACGATCTCGATTTCACGTCCGTCCTGATCAACGGCGTGGCTGCGCAGATCTTCGTCGCGGGCGGCGGCGTGTTCGAAACGGCCTTCCAGAATCTCATCCCCATCACCGCCGGGCAGCTCAACACGATCACCGTGACCGGCTTCTCGCGCGGCAACGGCGCCTATGGCGGCCAGGCCAGCTTCGAGCCCCTGGATGTCCCCGAGCCGTCCACCTGGGCGCTGATGCTCGCCGGCTTCGGCATGGTTGGCTATGCGATGCGTCGTCGCAAGCTGGCGTTCGCCTAAGCCTGTCGGGGCCGGCTACGGCCGGCCCCTACTCCGCCGCGGAAGGCGCGAGTTCACGAGCGGTGATGCCGCGAGGCTTCCCGCAACCGCCGCCCGCTCCTTGCACCCTCACCCGCACCAGGCATGGCGAGGCGGCCATGGCTAGGTTCGCGCCATCGCAGTGATGCGATCGGCCTTGATCCTGTCTCGCTCGGCATCGGTGCGATCGGCCCGTTCGGCGAGTGCGTCCCAGTTCAAGGCGGACGATTCCCAGCGCAGGCGGACATTCTCCAAGATGGCGGCGCCAGCCGTGCGCCGGCAATCCGCCGCGCGCGAACGATAATCTAATGCACTATCAGACATGATAATTCCCGGCATGTGGAAGCGGGAGCACGATGTCTCTCAGCCGTCGACGCTTCGAGAGAGGCTGTCGACGATAGGTCTTACTATCATGATTCGGCGAATACGCTAAGCGCCAATCGGTCTTTATCGAATCTCGATCCAATTCTGGTCCGGGCCTTGTGGGAAAACCGGTTCTTTTTCGCTCGGACAGTCATGCCTGCCCTGGTCCGACGAGATTTGCACGGACCGGCCCCATCCGACGGACGGCTCGGCAAGCATCGCAAGCGCGGGCGCGTCGGCGACGCTGTCACGCACCATTGTGCCCAAAACTCTGGCTTATCCGGATGCCTCGCATGTCGCGCGCCGCATCCCCTGACATGGCCTCAGTAGCCGGGCGCCTTGGCAAAGTCCGCCTTGCCGAACGGCCGGTCGCGGAAGATATAGTCATAATAGAAGTCGCGCAGCCGACGGTGAAAGGCGCGGATACGATCCTGATAGGCGAGTTGCGCCGCCAGGTCGGTATGCGCCAGCCGCGTCAGCAGCGCCTGAACGCCCACCGACGGAAGTAGCCAGCCGAGCGCGTCGGCGGCGTTGGCGCGGCGCTCCAGCCGCTCGCGATAAGCTTTGACCCGATCGGCGACGCTGTCGTCGCCATTCTGGTGGAAGGCGAAATACCATTTGTAATGGAAACCCTCGGGCAGCGGCGGCGAGTCCGCCCATTCTGGATGGCGGGCATAGAAGCGCCGCATCGTGTCCTCACGCGGGATTTCCCAGGCGTGGTGGACATTCTCGCGCTGCGCCAGCGCGATCCGGGCACCTTCGTCGACCGGAATGGCGCGATCAATGACGACATTGGCGAGCGTCGGAACGACCAGCACGAGCACCAGCCACAGTCCGGCGAGCGTCGCGGCATTGGCGGTCGATCCATGGCCCAGTCGCGACACCAGCCCGGCCAGGCCGATCCAGAACAACAGATACGCACCCGCCACCGCGACGACCAGCAGCATCGCCCAGGTTTCGCCCCCCGACAGAAGCGCGCCGATCATGAACGGCACCGCCAGGGCCGCCAGCAACAGCGCGAACCGCAGCAGCCCACGTCGCAGCCACAGCCGCCCCGCGCCCGGCAGCGCGCCCAGCATCCGGGCGCGTCCCGCCTCGCGCTCGCCCGACTTCAAGTCGTGGAACAGCGCGATGACCAACAGCGGCGCCAGGAACACCAGCACGAAGGCGAAATCGAACCGCCCCGGCAGCGCCAGTTCGGGATTGAAAGTATCGCCGTCATAGATCTGCGCCTCCAGCCCCAGCGTCCGGACGCGCAGGAGATACGGTGCAACATCGCGCATGCCGATCGCGGCGAAGGCGAGCGGCGCGGGCGCGTCCCAGGTGGGGTGGAAGGTATAATAGGCGGCGCTTCCGGCGTCCTTCTCCCGGTCGACATAGCGGGCGATCGCGGCGACATCCCCCGCCTGCGCGGTGGAGATCGCGTCGATGGCGGCGCGCTGCCGTGCCATTTCGGTCATCCCGGCGGCGACGGCGGCGGCGCTGAGCACCGCCAGCAGGACCAGCGCGATGCTCGCCATGCGCGACCGCAGCAGCAGCCGTAGCTCATGCCTCCACATCGCCATTACTTCGCTCCCAGTCGGCGGGTCGCCCATGCCAGCGCGGCCCCGGCCACCACCAGCCAGCCCAGGATGATGGTCAGCCCCGGCAGGCTCGCCCGCACCAAGGTCGCCGCATCGGGCGGGACGAAGGCGAATTCGGGAATTCCCCGCCAATGGTCGGCCCCGATCCGCTTACGCCGGTCGGCGCCGGCGTCCTTGGCGACATCGTCGGCATAGCGGACCGCCTCGGCCTGCAAGCGGTTCAACCGCTGGACGAGGGCGTAGCGATAGGCCTCCGCCTGTTCGAGGAAGCGGCGATGGCCGGTGAAGTCGGTGCCCGCCGCCGCCATCGACGCCTGGCGCAGCGCGATGGTCGGGCTGAGCAGGCCGATCCCGGTGACCCATGCATTCTGCCGCGCCTGCGTCGCGAAGCTGGCCGCGGCATAACGGTCGAACAACTTGCTGGTCAGCGCTTCGCCCTCCAGCGCGAGCAGGCCCTTATAGTTGACCGGCAGATCCTCGACGCGTGTCACGCCATAGCGCTTCAGCACGTCCGCCTTGAACCGGGCGAAATGCGGATCGTCGGGATCATGGCTGTCGCCCATCCGCCGCAGGTCGCGGGCGATGGCGACATCGGTCTGCAGGCGGTTGGTGAGCGGATAGGCCGCGCTCGCCATGTCGGGCGCGACGCGCGGCAGCAGCACCACCGTCACCGCCCACACCGCCAGCAAGGCGAGCAGGGCATCGCGGCGGCGACGGACCAGCATCGACACGAGGATGATGGCCACCACCCACAATGCCAGATAGGCGGCATAGCCCAGTGCGATGGCCGTCATCGGCCCGGCAAAGGCGCCCGGCTGGCCGGCGATCAGCACGAAGCCGATCATCGCCGGAAGTCCGACCAACAGCGCGACCACGCCCAGCGCGGCGAGCTTGCCCAGCACGATCGACCGTGCCGAGGCCCCCTGCACCATCAGCGGGCGCAGTGTCCCCCCTTCGATCTCGCGCGCGACCGCCCCGTAACCGAGGAAGATCAACAGCAGCGGCGCCACCGCCTGAAGGACGAAGGCCGGGGTGAGCTGGCCGAAGCGGACCAGGGCCGAGCTTTGCCGCACATCGCCGAAATTGCTGGTATTCTGCCGATGTCCTTCGAGGAACATGGTGTTGCCGGTAAAGGCGTCGACGCCCGGATCGAAGGCGGCGAGCGGCCCCAGCGGGCGGAAGATGAAATGCCCATAATGGACGACACGGTGCGGGTGGCGGTCGGGCTGCGCCTCGAACGCATGGTTCGCCTCCGCCTGATTGCGCGCGCGATGGTCGGCGATTCCCTGTTGATGCGTCCAGGCAGTGACGACCGCAACCAGCGTCAGGAGCAGCAGCAGCAGGATGGCGGTCACCGCGACGCGGTTGCGCCGCATCAGCCGCCACTCGTCGCGCGCGATGAGCGAGACCGCGCTCATGCCGCCGCCGCCCCCGCGAACCGATCATGCAGGGCGCGCACGTCGAAGCGGGCCTCGCCCTCCGCCGCGACCGCCGCGACGATGCGTCCGCCCTCCAGAAAGCCGATACGGTCGGCGACATCGGCGGCGCTGAGCAGGTCGTGCGTCACCATCAGCACGGCGGTGCCCCGCGCCCGCACCGCATGGAGCAGCGCGTTGAAATCGGCCGTCGCGCGCGGATCGAGGCCGGAGGTCGGCTCGTCGAGCAGCAGCACCGGGACTTCGCGCAACAGCGCCACGGCGATGGCGACCTTCTGTCGCATCCCCTTGGAAAAGCCGCCGAGCCGCTGGTCGAACGCCCGCTCCTGCAGGCCCGCCGCCGCCAGGGCCTCGACAATCGCCGGCCGGTCGCGCGGCGTACCCGACAGGGCGAGCAGGTAATCCGCATTCTCGACCGCGCTCAGATGCTCGTACAGCGCGACATTCTCCGGCAGATAGGCGATGCGGCGCCGGGCCGCGTCGGGATCGGCGGCCGCGTCGATCCCCCCGACCCGCACGCTGCCCCCGTCGACCCGGACGAAGCCGAGCAGGGCCGACAGCGTCGTCGACTTGCCCGCGCCATTGCCACCGAGCAGCGCGTAGATCTCGCCGCTCGCCACCGACAGCGACAGGCCGTCGAGCACGCGATGCGCGCCATAATGGAGGATGGCGCCGTCAATGGCGATTTCGGGCAGGCCGGCGGGCGGTTGGTGCGGCATCGACATATCCGCCCACTGCCCTCCGACAAACGCCATCGTCAAGTGCGATGATGTATCATTCCATTGACAGGCTTTTGTGGATCGGGTTGGGGCGCGTAAAATTTCACGTCATTCGCATTTGGGGGGAACCGTATGTCGATCTGTTTGCGCCGGCTTGCGCCGGCCCTGATGCTCGTGCCGCTGGCCAGCGCAACCGCCGCGCGGGCGAACGAAGGCGCGGAGCCCAAGGCATCGCCGGTCGAGGAAACGACCGACGACATCGTCATCACCGGGTCGCGCAGGGCCAATGCCAGCATCAACGGACTCGACATCGATCCGCAACTGCTGCCGCAGAATGTCCGCCTGCTCGACGACCAGCTGATCGAGCGGGCGGGCTTTACCGACCTGTCGCAGCTGTTCGATCTGGCGGGCGGCATGTCGCGGCAGAACAGCTTCGGCGGCGCCTGGGATGCCTATGCGATCCGGGGATTTTCCGGCGATATCAATCAGGGGCCGGACCTGCTGGTCAATCGCTTCAGCGCCAATCGCGGCTTCAATGCGCGCCGCGACGTGGCGACGGTCGAAAGCTTCCAGGTGCTGAAGGGCCCGGCCTCGGCGCTATCGGGCAAGGGCGAACCGGGCGGATCGATCAACATCGTGACCAAGGCCCCGCTCGACCATGTCCATGCCGGCGGCGAGCTGGGCTATGCCAGTTTCGATACGTGGCGCGGCAGCTTCGATATCGGCGGCCCGGTCGGCAAGGGCCTGTCGACGCGGGTCATCGGCGTCTATCAGGACGGCGGCAGCTTCCGCGACTTCGTGCATAACGACCGGCTGCTGTTCGCGCCGTCGATCGGCTGGCGGCTGAACGACCGGGTGCGGCTGCTCTACCAGCTCGAATATAATCTGGTGGGCTTCACCCATGATCGCGGGCTGGTGGCGGTGAACGGCAATGGCCGCGCGCTGCCGCGCAGCCGGTTCCTGGGCGAGCCGAACGACGGGCAGATGACCCAGCGCACGTCGCAGCATCAGGCGACCGCCTATGTCGATCTCGGCCCCGGCGTCGCGCTGGAGGGCGGCGTCCAATATCGCGACGGCGCGCTGCTGGGGCAGTCGACGCACAATAGCCGATTGGTCGGCACGCAATTGTGGCGGCAGTTGCGCATCCATGATTACCGCTGGCAGGATCTGTCTGGGCGGATCGAGCTGAGCGCCAATCGTACGCTGCTCGGCATCGGTCATCAGATGCGGGTCGGCGCCGACGCCTTCGATTACGACCAGCGACGCATCTTCCACCGGTTCAACCCGACGGCGGCGCAGCCCTATGCCATCGACATCGCCAAGCCGGTCTATGGCCAGCCCAAGCCGGTCGCGCCGCTCAACCAGGATCTGCTCGAACGGCTGGGCGGGCACAGCGTCTATGCCCAGGACCTGCTGACGTTCGACGATCGCGTCTCGCTGCTGCTCGGTCTCCGCCACGACTGGATACGCCAGGACAATCTGAACTATCGGACCGGCCGCACCGACCGGCAGCGTCCACAGGCGACCAGCCCCCGCGCCGCCTTCACCATCGCGCCGAGCGCGCATGTCTCGGCCTATATCAGCTGGGGCCGGTCGTTCCGCTTCAACCAGGGCGTCGACGCCGCCGACGCCCCCTTCGCCCCCGAACGCGGCGAGGCGTGGGAGGGTGGCGTGAAGATCGCGGCGCTGGACAAGCGGCTGACCGGCACCGTCTCGCTCTTCCAGATCACCAAGCGCAACATCCTGGTCAACGATCCCGCCAATCCCGGTTTCTCGATCGCGACCGGCGAGGCGCGCAGTCGCGGGGTGGAAGCCGACGCCAATTATCGCGTCGGCGAGCGGCTGACGCTGACCGGCGTCTATGCCTATACCGATGCGAAGGTGACGCGCGATACACGGTCGGGCCTGACCGGCAGCGCCCTGTCGAACATCCCGCATCACAGCGGCGCGGCCTATGCCTTCTGGCAGTCCCGCGGGACGCGACCGGGATCGGTCGGCATCGGCGCGGGCGTGACCTATGTCGGCGCACGGCCGGGCGACGACGTCGCCAGCGGGCTCCGCCTGCCGGGCTATGCCACCGCTCGGCTCAAGCTGTCCTACCGGCTGACAAAAGGGCTGTCGGCGCATCTCGATGGCGAGAATCTGTTCGACGTCTATTATCTCGAAAGCAGCTATTCGAATGTGTGGATCACGCCCGGCGCACCGCGCACGATCCGCGCCCGGATCGCCCTCGCGCTGTGAGACGACTGGCATGGGGGCTGGCGCTGGCCGCCGGTGGCTGGCAGGCGCCCGCTGCCGCCCAGCGCACGACCGAGAATACCGTGCGCGAGGCGGAGGACGGCTTCGGCAAGAGCGTGGGCAGCGAATCGATCGGCATCTACGCCAGCGGCGAGGTGCGCGGGTTCAGCGCGACCGAGGCGGGCAACAATCGGATCGAGGGCATATACTGGGATCGCGCGGCCACGCTGAGCAGCGTCATCACCCGCGAAACGACGACCCGCGTCGGCCTCAGCGCCTTCGGCTATCCGCTGCCCGCGCCGACCGGGATCATCGACCATGAGATGCGTCGCGCGGGACCCAAGCCGGTCGTCAGCGTCCAGGTGAACAGCGGCGATTATCTGGGGACCGATCTGATCGTCGATGCGGCGATCCCCATCGGCGAACGGATCGGCATCAACCTGGATGCGGGGCTTTACGACGACCAATATGTCAGCGGGGCCAGTGGCCGGTTCCTGAGCTATGGCGGGATCGCGCGCCTGCGTCCGGTCGACGGGGTCGAGCTGACCGGCTTCTATGGCGGCTACAGCTTCGCGGACGAGGAACAGGCGCCGACGATCTTCACCGCCGATGGCCGGGTGCCGCAGCCCATCGTGCGCCGCCGCTTCTTCGGACAGGACTGGGCCGACTGGGCGGGACAGGCGTTCAACTATGGCGCGCTGGCCAAGGCGACGCTCGGCCAGTGGCAGGTCGCCGCCGGCGCCTTCCGCAGCCGCTTCGCCCGCGACGAATATCACACCGCCTTCTATCGCGGCGTCGATGCGGACGGGGTCGGCCGTTCCTTCGTGCTGGCGGGCGAGGATCAGACGACCGCCTCCACCTCGGGCGAACTGCGCCTCAGCCGCCTGATCGAGGACGGCCCGCGTCGCCACCGGCTGCTCGTGTCGGTGCGGGCGCGCGATGTGTCGGCGCGCTATGGCGGGCTGGCCACCGCCGATCTGGGACTTGCGACGATCGGCGTTCCCGACCCCCGCCCCCGGCCGATGCCGGTATCCGGCGAGCGGACGCGCGACGATGTGCGGCAGGCGAGCCATGCGGTCGGCTATGAACTGCGCTGGACCAGGCTGCTCGAACTCAATCTGGGCCTGACGCGCACCGATTATCGCAACGCGGTGGTGGTGCCGGACGCGGCCGTCGTCCTGGAACGCGATCGCCCCTGGCTATGGAATGCCGCCCTCGCCCTGCTGCCGACCGAACGCCTGACGCTCTACGTCGCGACGACGCGCGGGCTGGAGGAAAGCGGCATCGCGCCGGGCAATGCGAGCAATCCCGGCGCGGCGCTGCCCGCGCTGCGGACCCGACAATATGAGGCTGGTGCCCGCTACGCCTTTCCCGGCGGCTGGCGCGCGACGACGGCGGTGTTCGACATCGCCAAGCCCTATTTCGACCTCGACCGGCGGAACGGCGCGTTTCGCCAGTTGGGCACCGTCACCCATCGCGGGGCCGAGGCATCGCTGTCCGGAAGTCCGCTGGAGGGGCTCAGCATGATCGTCGGCATGGTCTGGCTGCGTCCCCGCGTGACGGGCCAGGCGGTCGACGACGGGCGGATCGGCCCGCGCCCGATCGGCCGAACGCCGTTGTTCATCGATGCCAGCGTCGACTACCGGATTCCGGGCTTCTCCGGCTTTTCGGTCGACGCCCATGCCACCTATGAAGCGCGACGGACCGCCAATGCCGCGAACACCGCCTCGCTTCCGGCGCGTGCGATCCTCGATCTCGGCGCGCGCTATCGCAGCCGCATCGGCCATGTGCCGACGCTGCTCCGGGTACAGGTGCGCAACGTCGCCGATACGTTCGGTTGGCGGGTATCCGGCGGCGGCGGTTACACGCTGCTGCCGGGCCGCCGCGTCATCGCGAGCGTGACGGCGGATTTCTGAAGCGGTTTCCGATCGGGGCATGGCGCGCGGAGATCGCGTTCAGCCCGTGCCGAAGCCGGCTCGGCCATGCTCGCCATTGTCGGTGCGGTCGCGCCCCGCCAGCACATTCTCCAGTTCGCCGAGCGTATGCGGCACGTCGAGGTGCTGCGCCCCCAGGAACAGGCGCGACCCTTCGCCCTCCGGTACGGCATGGGTCAGCTTGTCGATGTCGACCAGCGCCTTGCCGGACGGAAGGATGTCGATCTGAACGAACCGCATGATGATCTCCGAAGGTCGGCCGCTTGGCTTGGGTGCCGGGTCAACGCATGATGATGCCTCATGGATCGCATCGACGATCCCCATGCGCCCGACCGGCGGGATCTCGCGTTGATCCTACCGCGAAGGAGAGCATCATGATCGATCCCGACACCACGCAGGACGAAGCCGAAGAGATGGAGAAGGTGCAGGAGGACGCGGCCGAGGAGCGCGAGGAAAACGGCGGCTACCAATAAGCGAGATGGACATGGCGGACGGGCTTGCCGGTCCGTCGCGACGGAGGCACCCGGCATGACATGTGCGGGTGCCCCGCCCCCGCGACGGGCGGTCCATTTCGTCGCATTCCGGGGCGACGAATATCATAGCGCCGTCCGCGTGTTCGGAACGCCGGACTTCATCCATATCGGCTGGGACGTCTGGGCCAGAGAGGCCATCGTGCCGGGCGACATCGCCGTGTTCGCCCGCGGCACGAGCGACGATCCGCCGTCGCGCTACAGCTTCCCCGATCTCAGGGAGGCGCAGGCGGAACTGTAGAACCCGATGACATGATTGGGACTTGGGATCGTCATGGCGAGCGCAGCGAAACGATCCAGGGCGTCAGGCGCGCGAATTACGCCGGAACCTACCTAGCGTCGTCGCAGCGCGAACGTCGGCGTATCCCGTCGTCGCCGGGGGCGGAGCGGTATCCTGCCGCCCCGCCCCCGAGGGTCGTCAATCCGCGAAGGGATCGCGGACCAGGATCGTGTCGAGCCGCTCCGGGCTGGTCGAGACCAGCGCGACCGGGCAGCGGATCAACTCCTCGATGCGGCGGATATATTTGATCGCCTGCGCCGGCAGGTCGGCCCAGCTGCGCGCGCCCGCCGTCGACTCGCTCCAGCCTTCCATCGTCTCATAGACCGGCTCGACCAGCGCCTGGTCGGCGGCGTGCGAGGGGAAATAGTCCAGCACCTCGCCGCGCAGGCGATAGCCGGTGCAGATCTGCACCTCCTCGAACCCGTCGAGCACGTCGATCTTGGTCAGCGCGATGCCGGTGATGCCGCCCACCGCCGCCGACTGGCGCACCAGCACCGAATCGAACCAGCCGCAGCGCCGCTTGCGGCCGGTGACCGTGCCGAACTCATGGCCGCGCATGCCCAGCCGCTCGCCCGTCTCATTCTCCAGCTCGGTGGGGAACGGGCCGGAGCCGACGCGGGTCGTATAGGCCTTGGCGATGCCCAGCACGAAGCCGACCGCCGAGGGCCCCAGGCCCGAACCGCCCGCCGCCGCCCCGGCGATGGTGTTGGACGAGGTGACGAACGGATAGGTGCCGTGGTCGACATCCAGCAGCACGCCCTGCGCACCCTCGAACAGGATGCGCTTGCCCGCGCTGCGCGCCTCGTTGAGGTCGCGCCACACCGGCTTGGCGAAGGGCAGGACGAAGCCCGCAATCTCTTCCAGCTCCGCGATCAGCGCCGCGCGGTCGATCGGGTCGACGCCGAAACCCGCCCGCAGCGCATCGTGATGCGCCAGCAGCCGGTCGAGCTGCGGCTCCAGCGAACCCAGATGCGCGAGGTCGCACACCCGGATGGCGCGGCGGCCGACCTTGTCCTCATAGGCGGGGCCGATGCCGCGCCGGGTCGTGCCGATCTTGCCCGCGCCGCTCGCATCCTCGCGCAACCCGTCCAAGTCACGGTGGAAGGGCAGGATCAGGGGGCAGGTATCGGCGATGCGCAGCGTCTCGGGCGTGGCGACCACGCCCTGCTCGCCCAGCCGCTCGATCTCCGCCTTGAGCGCCCAAGGGTCCAGCACCACGCCATTGCCGATCACCGACGGGGTGCCGCGCACCAGGCCGGAGGGGAGGAGCGACAATTTATAAGTCTTGTCACCCACCACCAGCGTGTGCCCGGCGTTGTGCCCGCCCTGGAATCGCACGACCATGTCGGCTCGGCTTGCCAGCCAGTCGACGATCTTGCCCTTGCCCTCGTCGCCCCATTGCGCGCCGATGACCGCTACGTTCGCCACAGTTCTTCCTTCGCTGTCCGCGCGCCGCTTAAGGGCGCAGAGGCTCCGGGTCCATGCCGAATCGTCAGGCGAGCGCCGGAACCATGGTCGCCGACCGCCGCTCGGCGGGGATCGGAGCGAGCGCGGACAGGAATTGCCGGGCGCTGGCCGCCCAGTTGAACCCCTGGCCATAGGCGGCGCAGGCGGCGGGATCGCAGGGCAGCGCCATGGCGATCGCCCGGTCCAGATCGTCGTGCATCCCGCCCACGCCCGGCACCAGCACGTCGACCGGCCCCGTCACCGGAAAGGCCGCGACCGGCGTGCCGCAGGCCAGCGCCTCGACCATCACCAGCCCGAACGTGTCGGTCAGGCTGGGGAAGACCAGCACATCGGCGGCGCGATAGGCGGCGGCCAGCGCCGTGCCGTGCCGCGCGCCCAGGAAGTGCGCGTCCGGAAACCGCCGCTCCAGTGCCGCGCGCGCCGGTCCGTCGCCGACCACGACGCGTACGCCTGGATGGCGGCTCGACAGGAAGGCGGCGACATTCTTCTCCACCGCGACACGCCCGACATAGAGCAGCACCGGCCGACCCGGTCCCCCCAGAGACCGGATCGCCTGGTCGATCGGCCCGATCGCATCGAACTGCTCCAGGTCGACGCCCCGCCCCCAGCGCCGCGCCTGGGTCAGGCCATGGTCCGCCAGCACCGCCTCGACACCGGCGGTCGCGGCCAGGATCGCATGGGCGGGAGCATGGAAGCGCCGGATGATCGGCCAGACCCGCTCCGCCCGGAGCGGCGTGCGCGCGGCGACATATTCGGGAAAGCGGGTGTGATAGGCGGTGGTGAAGGGCAGCCCCTGCCGCAGGCACCAGGCGCGTGCCGCCCAGCCGAGCGGGCCCTCGGTAGCGATATGCACCGCCTCGGGCGCGAAGTCGGCGATCATCCGTCCGACCCGGCGCGATCCCGCCAGCGCCAGCCGGATCTCGGCATAGCCCGGGCAGGGCAGCGACAGGAACCGGTCGGGCGAGACGACCATCACCCGATGGCCCATCGACTCCAGTTGCGCCCGCGTCGCGCGCAGCGTCCGGACGACGCCGTTGACCTGCGGCGCCCAGGCGTCGGTGACGATCGCAATCCGCATATGGCTCTTCCCTGTCCCGGATCAGGACGGGTTAGCACCGGCCTGTGACGCCCATGTCTCACATCGATGACGTTTCGGCGTCCCGCCCAATTCCACTAGCAACACTCTGATTTCAAGCGGAATTCATCAATGATGAAACGGCATTTCCAGGAAGGTTGGAGTGATGATTTCCATCATGCCGGCATTCGCAAGATGACGGATCGGTCATGAATAATATTCCGGTAACCACCATCTTGCTAAGCTCATCGAAACAGGACAGGTTTGCGACCGAACCGGCCGCCTGAACATGGCGGGCCGGCCTTTTGCAGCGAATAAGACAGGGGGGAAAATGACGAAGACGTGGACCATGCTCGCCGCGGCGACGCTGGCGATGGTGGCTGGCGCGATGCCTGCGCAGGCGGCCTATACCCTGGGTGGCCAGGCTGTGCCGATCATGACCTATACCACCGCCGACAAGGTCGCCGGTGGCCTGACCGGTGGTTCCTATACCGGGGTCGGATCGCTGTTCATCAGCTTCGAGTCCACCAAGACGACGGGTTTCGGGTCGCTGTGCACCGGCGCGTTGGTGTCGAGCGGCGCGGTGCTGACCGCCGCGCACTGCCTGTCGGATTTCAAGCAGGACGGCACGATGGACAAGGTGACGTCGGTCACCTTCTACCTGCCTTCGCGTGGCGAGCGCACGGCCGAGACCACCTTCACCGCCATCACCGGCTCGTGGAAGGTGCATGACGATTACGACGCGACCGACCTCGGCGCGGGCAACGACATCGCGCTGTTCTCGCTGTCGCGCGAGGCGACCGGCCATGACGTCTACGGCATCTATGACGGCAACCCGCTGCGCGACTTCACCCGCGTCGGCACCGGCACGATCGGCGGTCCGGAGGGCACCGGCACCGGCGGCGTCAGCAACGACTACAAGCAGCGCGAGGGCAGGAACCTCTACGAATTCTACGGCGACGACGTGTTCGGCGACGCCCAGCACAACATCCTGCTGTCCGACTTCGACGACGGCACGGCGACGCATGACGCCTTTGGCCGCGGCATGGGCACGTCGCAGACCGGAATCGACGGGGAAAGCGCCTCCTCGCCGGGGGATTCGGGCGGCCCGATCTTCATCGACGGCAAGATCGCCGGCATCACCTCTTTCGGCGTGACCGGCGCGGTGTTCGGCGGCGGCTGCGGCCGGACCGGCAGCATCGATCCCTATGCCTCCGCGAGCGGCAACTGCACCAACTCCTCGATCGGCGAGCTGACGGGCGATACCTGGGTCAAGCCGTATACCGGCTTCATCAACGCCTATCTTGCCAGCGCCGTGCCCGAGCCGTCGAGCTGGGTGATGATGCTGGGCGGCTTCGGCATGATGGGTGTCGGCCTGCGCCGCCGGGCCCGCCGGGCGACCGCCACGGCCTGAACCGCCGTCGCGTCAGCCGCAGGACCGGCGGGGCGGGGGAGCGATCCCCCGCCCCGATCGCGTTCAGTCCTCGATGATCTGGCTGTGCCGCGCGGTGTCGCGCATCCGCAGATAGACGATCAGCGACACGCCGATCATCGCGGTGACATACCAGTAGAAGCCCTGTTCCCAGCCCGCCGCCTTGAACTTCAGCGCGACATATTCGGCGGTGCCGCCGAAGATCGTGTTCGCCAGCGCATAGGGCAAGGCGACGCCCAGCGCGCGGATATGGGCGGGGAACAGCTCGGCCTTCACCACCGCGTTGATCGACGTATAGCCGGTGACGATGATCAGCGCCGCCATCACCAGCAGGCCGGCGGTCAGCGGATCGCGCACCGTCGCCAGCGTCGAGAAGATCGGATAGGTGAACAGCAGGCCGCCGATGCCGAACGCCACCATGATCGGCTTGCGTCCGATCCGGTCGCTGAGGCCGCCGACCAGCGGTTGCAGCAGCATGAAGACGAACAAGGTCACGGCATTGATCTGGCTCGCCACCTCGCGGCTGAAGCCGGAGGTGTTGACCAGGAACTTCTGCATGTAGATCGAATAGGCGTAGAAGGCGAGCGTACCGCCCGCGGTCAGCAGCATCACCGTCGCCGTCTCGCGCGGGTGATGGCGGATCAGTTGCCAGAAGCCGGACTTGGGCGCCCCCTCCTGCTTGGCGTTCTTGAAGCTCTCCGTCTCCGCCAGCCCGCGCCGCAGATAGAAGACGACCACCGCGAGCAACGCGCCGACCGCGAACGGGATGCGCCAGCCCCAGGCGTCGAGATCCGCCTCGCTCAGCGTGGATTGCAGGATCAGGAGCACGCAGATCGCCAGCAACTGTCCCGAGATCAGCGTGACATATTGGAAGGACGAGAAGAAGCCGCGCCGCCCCTTGCCCGCCATCTCCGACAGATAGGTGGCGCTGGCGCCATATTCACCGCCGACCGACAGGCCCTGCATCAGCCGGGCGAGCACCAGCAGCGCGGGCGCGGCGAGGCCGATCGTCTCGAAGCCGGGCGTCACCGCGATGATTAGCGAGCCCGCGCACATCAGCGTCACCGACAGGGTCAGCCCCGCCTTGCGCCCGCGCCGGTCGGCATAGATGCCCATGATCCACGCGCCGATCGGCCGCATGACGAACCCGACCGCGAACACCGCCGCCGCGCTCAGCAACTGCGCGGTGCGATCGGTGCTGGGGAAGAAATGCGGCGCGAAATACAGGGTGAAGGCCGAATACACATACCAGTCGAACCATTCGACCAGATTGCCGGTCGATCCGCCGATGATCGATTTCAACCGGCCGGCGGTGGAGGATGTCGGAGGCGCGCCCGCCATCTGGATCGGATCACGGGGAACGGCACCGGCCATCATGTCTCTCCTTGGTTTCTTTCCTGCCGTATTCGGACAGGGACGCGTCATGCTCCCCCGGATCGACGCGGCCGGCAAGCGGCACGATTTTCCAGGCCCTAGCCAAGCAGTTGTGGGGATTTCCCGAGGTTGCGCGGTCGACGGGCGCGACTCGAGCGTGCGGGGATTCGCTTGCCAAGCCGCCCAGCCTTGCGGCAATCCACACAGGTGCCCGTCCCCGCCAGCCCGTTCGCCAGCCCCGCCGCCCGTCGCGCGGTCGTCGCGGTGCTGCTGGTCGCGGTGGCGACGATCCTCTTCGCGCTGATCGCCGGCCGCTATGCCCGTGACCAAGCGCGCGCGTCGCTGGCGATCGAGGTGGAGCGAACCGCCCGCCAGCAGATGCGGCTGCTCGACAGCGAGTTGCAGAAGTTCCGCCTGTTGCCGATCGTGCTGCGCGAGTTCGCCGAACTGCGCCCGGCGCTGGCCTCGGACGGCGACGCGGCGGCGGAGCGGCTCGACGGCAAGCTGAAGCTGCTGGCCGAGCGGACCGGCGCTCCCGTCATCTACCTGGTCGATCGCAACGGCCTGGCGGTCGCCGCCTCCAACGCCGACCGGCCGGACAGCTTCGCCGGCCAGCGCTACGATTTTCGCCCCTACTTCCTCCAGGCCAAACGCTATGGCGCGGCGGAGTATTTCGCGATCGGCACGACCAGCGGCCGGGCCGGCCTGTTCCTGGCGCGCCGCATCGGCTCGGCGGCGAATCCGGACGGCGTGATCGTGGTGAAGATGGAATTCGATCGCCTGGAGCGCGCCTGGCGCGGCGATGCGGGCATGACGCTGCTGACCGACGCGACCGGCGTGGTGGTGGTGGCGAGCGACCCCACGCAGCGATTCACCACCCTGCGTCCGCTGACCGCGACCGAGCGGCAGGTGATCCGCATCCACCGTCAGTTCGCCGACCAGCCCCTGCCCCTGGCGCGCTGGCGCGAGGGGACGGCGGCGCGCGCGGCGATGGCGAGCGCGACGCTGGCCGCGCCGCTGCCCGGTTGGCGCCTGCTGCACGTCGAGCCGCTGGCCCCGGCCCTGCACACGGCCGACACCTGGTCGCATACCGCGACGCTCGCCTTCGCGCTGATCGCGGCGGGGCTGGCCACCGGCTGGCTGTGGCGCACCAGCCGGGGCGAGCGCGCCGCCGCCCGGCGCGAGGCGCTGGAGGCGGAGATCGCCGCGCGCACCGGCGACCTGCGTCTCGCCAATGACCGACTGCGCGTCGAGATCACCGAGCGGATGGCCGCCGACCAGCGCTTTCGCGCCGCGCGCGAGGAACTGGCCCAGGCCAACCGGCTCGGCTCGCTGGGACAGATCACCGCCGGCATCGCGCATGAGATCAACCAGCCGGTGGCGACGATCCGCACGCTGGCGGAGAATGGCCGCCTGTTTCTGGACCGCGCCCGGCCCGAACGCACCGCCGAGAACCTCGCCACCATCGCCGCGCTGACCGAGCGGATCGGCAGCATCGTCAGCGAGATGCGCCGCTTCGCCCGGCGCGGCAGCCGCAGCCTGGGGCCGATCCCGCTGACCGAGGTGATCGAGGGGACGATGCTGTTGGTCGGCGACCGGCTGCGCGCCGCCGGCGTCGCGCTCGACCTGCCCGAACCGGACGACCTGCCGATGGTGGTGGCGGGCCGGGTGCGGCTGGAACAGGTGCTGGTCAATCTCCTCGCCAACGCGCTGGATGCGCTCGCCGGCCGGGCGGCGCCGCGCGTCGCGCTGCTCGTCGCCACCGCGGCGGACACCGTGGCGCTGACCGTCGCCGACAATGGCCCGGGCATCGCCGAGGATCGCGCCTGCGAGATCTTCACCCCCTTCGTCACCGGCCGACCCGACGGACTCGGCCTGGGCCTGGGCATCGCGCGCGACATCGTGGTGGAATTCGGCGGGACGCTCGACCTGATCCCCTCGCCTCTGGGCGGGGCGGCCTTTCGCATGATATTGCCGCGCGCATGAGCGAGCTTCAGATCCTGCTGGTCGATGACGATGACGGCTTGCGCACCGCGCTGGTCCAGACATTCGAGCTGGCCGGGCTGGAGGTGGAGGCCCATGCCGATCCGCGCACCGCGCTCTCGCGGTTGAGCGCGGACTTTCCCGGCATTCTCGTCACCGACATCCGGATGCCGGGCATGACCGGCACCGAGCTGTTCCACCGCACCGCCGCGATCGACAGCGAAATCCCGGTGCTGCTGATGACCGGGCATGGCGATGTCGCGATGGCGGTGGCGATGCTGAAGGACGGCGCGTTCGACTTCATCGCCAAGCCCTTCGCCCCCGAGCAGCTCGTCGCCAGCGCCAACCGCGCGCTGGAGCTGCGCCGGCTGGTGCTGGAGAACCGGCGGTTGCGGCAACTGGCGGAGGATGCCGACCATGCCTCGCCGCTGATCGGCCAGTCACCCGCGATCGAGCGGCTGCGCGCCACCATCCGCCAGGTCGCGCCCGCCGAGGTCGATGTGCTGGTCGAGGGCGAGACGGGCACCGGCAAGGAACTGGTCGCCCGGCTGCTCCACCGCGCCAGCGCGCGCCGCGCCCGCCCCTTCGTCGCGATCGACTGCGCGGCCCTGCCCGATGCGGTGGCGGAGGAGGAGCTGTTCGGCCTGGGGCCCTCCGCCGGCCGGCGCGGACAGGAAGGGCGGATCATCGCCGCCGATCGCGGCACGCTGTTCCTCGACGAGATCGACAGCATGTCGCCCGCGCTCCAGGGCAAGCTGCTCCGCGTCGTCGAGGAGCGCGAGGTGCGCGGCGGCGGCGAGGGCCCGCGCGTCGTCGACCTGCGCATCGTCGCCGCCGCCAAGACCGATCTGGCCGAGGCGGTGGCGGCCGGCCGGTTCCGCGCCGACCTGCTCTACCGGCTGGATGCGGTGCGGCTGCGCGTGCCGCCCCTTCGCGAACGGCGCGGCGACGTGCCGCTGCTGTTCGCGGCCTTCCTACGCGAGGCGTCGGAGCGATTCGGACGGCCGGTGCCGAGCATCGATGCGGGCATCAGCGCGCGGCTCGACACGCATGACTGGCCCGGCAACGTCCGCGAATTGCGCAACTATGCGCAGCGCGTGACGCTGGGCCTGGCCGACCAGGCCGCGACCGCCCCGGAGATGGAGCCGCTTCCCTTGCGAGTCGAGCGGTTCGAGGGCGATGTGATCCGCACCGTGCTGGAGGAGGTGCAGGGCGATGTCCGCTCCGCACTGGAACGGCTCGGCATCCCCCGCAAGACCTTCTACGACAAGGTCGCGCGTCACGGCCTATCGCTCGACGCGTTCCGCCGGGCGGAATAGCGAGGAACCATCCCGGGCAGGTGGCAGGCCGCCGGCCTGACGAAGACGCGCCCGGCCGGTGAGCGCCGCCGTCCTCACCCGCACGGACATTCCTTCTGCCCGTGCCCCCCCCCGCCCCACCCAGGCGGATCACGAGCGCCCGGCGGCGGACATCCGCCCAAGCCCGGCGGAACCGTGTGCGGGATTTCACTCACATTTATTGCCATTCGATCGCGGAATGGCGGATTTCCACGGCTTTGAGCGCGCATTGCATAGCCTGTCCCGAAAGCGGATGCTGGCCCCGATAACCTATCGCACCAGCCGAATACGGCAGCGCGTTCGAGAGGATGAAAGGCTCAGCCATGCACATCTCTGCCCAACCTGCCCTGCCCCCGGCCGCCAAGCCGTGGTACCGCCACCTGTATGTCCAGGTGCTGATCGCGATCACCGCCGGCGTGCTGCTCGGCCATTTCTATCCCACCACGGGCGCGGCGCTGAAGCCGGTCGGCGATGCCTTCATCAAGCTGGTGAAGATGATCATCGCCCCGGTCATCTTCCTGACCATCGTCACCGGCATCGCCGGGATGCGCGATCTCGCCTCGGTCGGCCGGGTCGCGGGCAAGGCCTTCATCTACTTCCTGTTCTTCTCGACGCTGGCGCTGATCGTCGGCCTGGTCGTCGCCAATGTGGTGCAGCCGGGCGCGGGGCTGAACATCGACCCCGCCTCGCTCGACACCAGCAAGGTGACCGAGTTCGCCGAAAAGGCGCATGAGACGACGATCACCGGCTTCCTGACCGGCATCATTCCCGACACCTTCCTGTCGGCGCTGACCGAGGGCAACATCCTCCAGGTGCTGTTCGTCGCCATCCTGTTCGGCATCGGCCTGGCGATGATCGGCGAGCGCGGCGAGCGCATCACCGCCGCGCTGGAGGAACTGTCGACCGCCGTGTTCAAGGTCGTCGCGATCGTCATGAAGGCCGCCCCGATCGGCGCGTTCGGCGCGATGGCCTTCACCATCGGCAAGTACGGCGTCGGCACGCTCGCCAATCTGGCGATGCTGGTCGGCACCTTCTACCTGACCGCGTTGCTGTTCGTCATCGTGGTGCTGGGCGTGGTCGCGCGGCTGTGCGGCTTCTCGATCTTCCGCCTGATCTCCTATCTCAAGACCGAACTGCTCCTGGTGCTGGGCACCTCCTCGTCGGAAAGCGCGCTGCCCGCCCTGATCGAGAAGATGGAGCGCGCCGGCTGTCCGAAGTCGGTGGTCGGGCTGGTCGTGCCGACCGGCTATTCCTTCAACCTGGACGGCACCAACATCTACATGACGCTGGCGGCGCTGTTCATCGCCCAGGCGTGCAATGTCGACCTGACGCTGGGCCAGCAACTGCTGCTGCTGTCGGTGGCGATGCTGTCGTCCAAGGGCGCGGCGGGCGTGACCGGCGCGGGCTTCATCACCCTGGCCGCGACGCTGTCGATCGTGCCGACCGTGCCGGTCGCGGGCATGGCGCTGATCCTGGGCGTCGACCGGTTCATGAGCGAGTGCCGCAGCCTGACCAACTTCATCGGCAATGCGGTCGCGACGATCGTGGTGTCGCGCTGGGAGGGCGTGCTCGACCATGCACAGCTCGATCGCGCTATGAAGGGAGAGAGCCTGCGCGTGGATCAGATGGGGGTTGGTGCCGTCCCCGCTGAGTGATGCGGGTACGTGACCTCCATGGGGCGGCCCCGCGCCGCCACCGCCAGACAAGTGAAAGTAACGACCATGCCGACCCGAACGCGCCTCGCCCTCGCCACCGCCCCGCTTGCCCTGATCGCCGCCGCGCCGGCACCGGCGGAAACGCCGCCGGCCCCGGCCCCTGCCACGACCGTCGATGCCGCTCCCGCCGATGCCGCTCCCGCCACGCCGCAGGCGCTGGGCCCCAAGGAACGCGGCAACCAGACCATCGCCTCCCCCGTGCAGGAGGCCTACCCGGCCGAGGCGGTCGGCGACGGGAACACGGCGGGCGGCTATAACCAGTCGCGCTGGGCCGAGGACTGGACCCGCTATCGCGATCCCGCCAAGCGCAACGACCCGCTCGACCGGTTGAAGTTCATTCCGTTCGATGCCAACGGCAATGTCTATCTGACGCTGTCGGGCGAGCTTCGCTTCCGCGTCAACCAGACGACCAATCCGAACCTGCGCGACGCGGAGGCGCAGCGCCAGGACATCACCCGCATCGTCGGCGGCGCCGACCTGCATCTGGGCAACCATGTCCGCCTGTTCGGCGAGCTGGCCCATGCCGGTCTTGCCGGCCGCAACCTGGGGACGATCACGCCGCAGATGCGCAACGACCTGGTCGTGCAGCAGTCGTTCGTCGACGTGACCGGCAAGATCGCCGAGGCCGATGTCGGCGTCCGCTACGGTCGCCAGACCTTCGCCGACGGCCCCAACCTGATGGTCGTGCCGCGTGACAACAACACCATCTTCTTCGTCTATAACGGCACCCGCGCCTGGGCGCGGGCCAAGTCGGTGCGGGTCGACCTGTTCGACTTCCGCACCACGCGGCTGGGCGTCGGCGGCACCGGCGACGACATCAGCGAGCGCGGCCGCCGCTTCTCGGGCATCTCGGGCGGTATCGTCCTGCCCAAGACGCTGTTCGGCGGCTCGAAGCTGTTCCTCGACCCGTTCTTGTGGCGGCTGCGCAACGACAACGCCACCTGGGGGCGGACCACCGTGCGCGAGGAGCGGTTCTTCTACGGCCTGCACACGCTGGGCGATGTCGGTCCGGTCAATCTCGACTGGACGGTCAACTACCAGGGCGGCAATTACAACGGCCGCTCGATCGATGCCTGGCTGGTGCTGCTCGCGCAGAACTACCGCATCGGGAAGAGCAAGGGTGCACCACGCGTCGGCTTCCACTTTGACTATGCGTCCGGCGGCGGCGCCTATGGCACCGGCAAGCTGCGCAACGCGCTCGCGCCATTCGGCAACAACATCTACTACAGCTACCAGCTCTATGCGACGCCGACCAACCTGATCGCGTTCGCGCCGACCTTCACCTTCACGCCCCTGGCCAAGCTGCGCGTGTCGGCCGAATATCAGCTGAGCTGGCGCGATACGGTGACCGACGCGGTCTACCGTGCCAACGGCACCGCCTTTGCCGGCACGCAGCTGGTCGCGGGGCGCAAGATCGCCGACACCGCGCGGTTGCAGGCGGTCTACACGGTGTCGCCACGAGTCAGCCTGACCGGCCGGTACGAGCATCTGATGGCCGGGCCGGCGCTGACCAATGCCGGGTACAAGAGCTCGGATTTCCTCGCAGGCTGGCTCAGCCTGCGGTTCTGACCTGACGGAGACCATCCCATCGCCAGTTCGCATATCGCCGCCCGCGCGCTCCTTGCCGATCCGCTGACCAACAAGGGCACCGCCTTCACGGAGGCGGAGCGCGACGCCTTCGGCCTGCACGGCCTGTTGCCGCCGCATGTCGGCACGCTCGACAGCCAGATCGAGCGGCGGCGGCGGGCGCTGGAACGGCTGCCCGACGATTTCGCCCGCTACGCGTTCCTGCGCGAATTGCAGGACAGCAACGAGGTGCTGTTCCATGCGCTGGTGGCGAGCGACCTGCCGCGCTTCCTGCCGCTGGTCTATACGCCGACGGTCGGCGAGGGGTGCGAGCGGTTCAGCGAGATCTGGCGCAAGCCCCGTGGCCTGTTCCTGTCCTGGCCCAATCGCGATCACATGGACCAGATCCTCGCCGACCCGGCGCTGGACCGGGTCAAGGTGATCGTGGTGTCGGACGGCGAACGCATCCTGGGCCTGGGCGACCAGGGCGCGGGCGGCATGGGCATCCCGATCGGCAAGCTGGCGCTCTACACCGCCTGTGCCGGCATCCACCCGTCCGAGGTGCTGCCGATCCTGCTCGATGTCGGCACCGACAACGAAGCCCGGCGCGACGATCCGCTCTATGTCGGCTGGCGACACGCGCGCGTGCGCGGCGCCGATTATGACGCCTTTGTCGAGCAGTTCGTGGCGGCGGTGCAGGCGCGCTGGCCCGATGTCCTGCTGCAATGGGAGGATTTCGCCGGCACCAATGCCTATCGCCTGCTCGATCGCTATCGCGACCGGCTGCTGAGCTTCAACGACGATATCCAGGGCACCGCCGCCACCGCGGTCGGCACCCTGCTGTCGGCGGTGCGCCGCACCGGTCATGCGCTGACCGAGCAGCGGTTCGTGCTGTACGGCGCGGGCGCGGCGGGCTGCGGCATCGCCGACATGCTGGTGCGGCTGCTGGTCGCCGATGGCCTGACCGAGATCGAGGCGCGCGGCCGGATCTGGGCGATCGACCGCTTCGGCCTGGTGGTGCGCGGCATGGCGGGCCTGAGCGATGGCCAGGCGGCGCTGGCGCGCGACCCGAAGGAGCTGGCCGGCTGGTCGGCGCCAGGCGCGATCACGCTGGCGGAGGTGGTCGAGCGGGTCGGCCCCGGCGTGCTGATCGGCGTGTCCGGCCAGCCCGGCGCCTTTGCCGAGCCGATCGTGCGGCGCATGGCGGCGGCGGTCGAGCATCCCGTGATCTTCCCGCTGTCCAACCCGACCTCGCGATCGGAAGCCAACCCCGCCGACCTGATCGCCTGGACCGAGGGTCGCGCGATCGTCGGAACCGGCAGCCCCTATCCACACCTGTCCGGCACGCCCCAGGCGCTGGCGCAGGTCAACAACGTCTATATCTTCCCCGGCGTCGGCCTGGGTGCCCTGTCGGCGAAGGCAACGCGGGTGACGGAGGGCATGTTCATGGCCGCCGCGCGCAAGCTGGGCGAACTGGCCGGGCCGGACGATGGACTGTTGCCGCCGATCCTGGCGCTCCGCGACGTGGCCCTGCAGGTCGCGCTGGCGGTGGCCGACCAGGCCCGCGCCGAGGGGGTCGCGCCCCCGGCCGAGGCGAACGAGACCGAGGCGCTGGCCGCCCGCATGTGGGTGCCCGCCTATCGGTGACGGTGCAGGGCGGTCGGGACGGCCTTGGACTGTCCGTCGACGCCCGATACGCCGTTGTTCCCATCGTCCCTTCGATCGGATCGACCCGCCGTCCGCTCGCGCCGCCCTCTCGGCGTCAGCGTGACGGACGGCGAGCCGATCAGAACTCCTTCCAGTCGTCGTCGGTGCCGTTCGGCGTCAGGGCCGTGACGGCGGCGGCGGGCAGCGGCCTGATCGGCTGGTTGAAGCTCGCAATGTCGATCTTGCGCACCGCCGGTCGCTGGTCGCCGCCGCGTCGGGCATCGGTCTTGAAGTGCGACGCCTTTTCCGCGAGTGTTCCGACTTCATTGGCCAGATTGCGCGCCGCCGCCGAGGTTTGCTCGACCATCGCCGCATTCTGCTGGGTCGCGCGGTCCATGCTGCCGACCGCGCTGGAGATCTGGGTGATCGCCGTCGCCTGCGCCAAATTGTCGGTGGCCATGGTGGCGAGCAACTCGTGCACCTGCGCCACGTCGCCCGAGATCGCCGACAGCGCGCCGTCCACCTTCTGCACGGCCTGCACGGCGGTGACGATGTCGGTCTGAGTCGCGGTCAGCTGTTCGCGGGCGCGCTTCGCCTCCTCCTCGGATCGCATGGCGAGCGCCGACACCAGATCGGCGACGACCGCGAAGCCGCGCCCGGCATCGCCGGCCCGGCCCGCCTCGACCGCCGCGTTCATCGCCAGGACGCGGGTCTGGAACGCGATCTTGTCGAGCCCCTCGATCACCGAATCGATGCCCTTGGCGCTGTCCGCGACGCGGCCCATCGCCTGCACCGCCTCGTCCGCCACCGCGCGACCGCCGCCAACGGTGGAGATCGCCTGATCGGCCCGCTCCACGGTGCGCGCCGCCGCCGTGGCCGAGGCCTTCAGTCGGCTGTCCATCTGGGTGACCGAGGACGCGGTGTGTTCCAGCGAGGCGGCATTGGCCTCGGTCCGCCGCGCCAGATCCTCCGAGGCCTGGGCGATCTCGTCCGAGCCGGTGCGGATGGTCGCCGCGCTTTCCGACACCGATCCGATCAAGTTGCGCAGATTGAGCACCGCCTGGTTGAAGTTGGTCTTGAGCGAGGCATATTCGCTGGGGAAGTCGGTGGTGATCGTGCGCGTCATATCGCCTTCCGACAGGCGCAGCAGGCTGGTGTTCATCTCATCGACGATCGCCTGCTGCTCGACCACGACCTTGCGCTGCGTGATCGCGGTCTCGCGAAAGGTGAACATCGCCTTGGTCAGCCGGCCAATACAGTCGGTGAAATGGGTATAGTTGATCGGGCTGTCCGTATCGCCCCGCGCCAGCGCCTCCATCCGCTCGACCGTCGCGACATAGGGCACGACGACGCCCGTGCTCATCAGCCGCGCCGCGACGAAGGCGCCGCCGACCGGCACCAGGCCGGCGAGAAGCGCCACCCACAAGGGGGCGAATTCCGCGACCAGCGCGCCCGTCAGCATCGCCAGCACCGAAAAGCCGACCATCGCCGCCGTGACGATGGCCATTTTCTGCCGGATCGGTGAGTTCTCCGTAAACCACTGCATATCATTCCCCTCAGAGAGAGCCGTCATACAATATAGATGATCCGATGTTGCGGTGGTCAGTGACGGCCATCGTTCCCGATCGGAAACTTGCAGGTCGGGCGGCAATGCAATTCTGTAATGTGCGGACCGGCGTGCCGGTCGTGCCCCGGGGTGCCGGTGCATGGCAGGGGCGGCGCGAGGCTCGCGGGTGAACCACGCGACGCGTCCGGCCATCCATCTGCGTGACCGAGGTCGCGGTCTGCTCCAGCGGGGCGGCATGGATGGAGCCGATGCCGCCGCCGATGATCGACGTGATCGCCGTCGGCACCGATGGCGGCCGGGCGTCGATCTCCATGAGGGACGGGGGTTCGCGAACGATGTCGTGATGCGGCATCGGCAATCCGGACGACGGGACGGACGGAGGGCGCAAAGGGGCGATCAGATCCGGCTGTTCACCGCGATCGGCGCGGCCTGGTCGCTGCGCGACAGGGTGCCATGGACGCCGTAGACCGCGCTGCGCGCGCCGCTCAGCCGGCGGGCCTCGTCGGCCACCGCCTCCATGATCTCGTCGCAGAGTTCGATCCGCCGCTCGATCAGCTTGCTGTTGACCGCCAGCCGGCGGGTCAGCACCTCCACCGCCTGGGTCAGCGCGACGCGGCCTTCGCCCTCGACGCTGTTGATCCAGTCCGGCCGCTCGCGCGCCAGCCGCGCGATCTCCACCTCGACCGTCGCCGCCAGCCGCGTCTTGGCCTCGACCAGGGCGGGCAGTTCGGGATGATGGATCGGCCGGGTCAGCCGGTCATTCTCCTCGTCGACGATCTGGGCCAGCGAGGCCAGCGCATCGATCAGTGCCGCCGTCATGCGTTGCCGCCTCCCTGAAGCTTGATGATCTGGTCCATCACCGCCGGGGCGAGGCCGATGCCGCCGCGCGCGCTGATGACCGTGCCGAGCTGTTCGCCAAGCACGCCGCGGAACATCTCCTCGCCATGCCCGCCGGAAAAGGGGCCGTCGCTCTGCACCGTCTCCATCATGATCTTGGTCATCTGGCCGATGAACACGGCCTCGAATTCGTGGGCGGCCTTGGCGGCGGCGGGATCGGCCCTGGCCGGCGCTGCGCCCTGGCTAGATGGCGATGGGGGGCTCATTCGATCGATCATTGGACCGCGATCTCCGCTTGCAGCGCTCCGGCGGTCTTGATCGCCTGGAGGATGGTGATGAGGTCGCGCGGCGAGACGCCGAGCGTGTTGAGGCCGGCGACCAGCGAGCGCAGCGACGCGCCCTCCACCATCGCGAGCGAGGCGTTGCCGCCATCGTCCACCGCGACGCGGGTGCGCGGCAGCACCGCCGTCTGCCCCTGCGACAGGGGCGCGGGCTGCGAGGCGACCGGGGTCTCGCTGACGCTGATCGTCAGGCCGCCCTGCGCGATCGCGACCGGGCTGATCCGCACGTCGGCGCTCATGACCACGGTGCCCGACGCCTCGTTGATGACGATGCGTGCGGCCTGGTCGACCGACACGGGGAGGTTCTCGACGTCGCCGAGCAGGTCGACGATGTTGCCGCGATAGCCGACGCCGGGCGTGAGTTGCACGGTGCCCGGATCGAGCACGCTGGCGGTGCCAGCGTACAGGCCGTTGACCGCCGCCGCGATATGCCGCGCGGTCGCCAGGTCGGGATTCTTCAGCGCCAGTTTCAGGCTGGTCGCCGAGCGCAGGGCATAGGGCACCTCGCGCTCGATGATCGCGCCGCCGGCGATCCGCGCCGAGGTCGACACGCCGCGACTGACGCTGGCCCCCGCCCCTTGCGCCTTGAAGCCGGAGACGGCCACCGGCCCCTGCGCCACCGCATAGATCTCGCCGTCCAGCGCGCGCAGCGACGAGATCAGCAGCGTGCCGCCCTGAAGGCTAGTGGCATCGCCCAGCGCCGAGACCTGCACGTCGATGGTCGAGCCGGCGCGCGCGAAGGCGGGCATGGTCGCGGTGACGGAGACGGCGGCGACGTTCTGCGGCTTCATCTTGGCGTCGCGGACATTGACACCCATCCGCTCCAGCATCGCCTGGAGCGATTCCTCGGTGAAGGGCGCGTTGTTGGTGCGGTCGCCGGTGCCGGGCAGGCCGACCACCAGGCCATAGCCGACCAGTTGGTTGGGACGCACATTCTCGACATCGACGATGTCCTTGACGCGTGCCCCGGCCTGGGCCGCGGCGGGCGCGGCCAGGGCAAGGAGGGCGAACAATGAAGCGGTCAGACGCATGGTCGAGGTTCCGGGATAGGGTCCACGCCAGTGGACCGTTGGTTACTTATAGGATATGCCAGCATGTCTTGTGCCGGGGGAAAGGCGGAAATCATGGAAATCGATCGTCTTGGCCCAGTGATCCGGCCGCAGCGCCAGCCCGCGGCCGGTACGTCCGAC
>NZ_QLJH01000018.1 GCF_003951315.1 Sphingomonas sp. S-NIH.Pt15_0812 | reverse complement strand
TGTCGCGCAAGTCCATCGAATACGGCTTCGCCATGCAGACCGGCCTCCTCCGCCAGCCTGCCCTTGAATCAGATCAGCGCCTCCATGGAAATCCCCATCGATTCAGCCCCACGTCATCCCGCTCTAGGTCCGGATCGAGCCTCACGCGGCGCACCACCGGCTTGCGGCACGACACTGGACACGCTCCACGCGGTCATCCGATGCCGGGAAGCGGGGCGGACCGAAGCCCGCCCCATGTGTTCACTTGCCCTCGACCGCGTCGCCGACTTTGTCGGCCGCGCCGCCGACACTCTTGGCGGCGGAGCTGATCGCAGCGTCCTTGCGGTTCTCGGACCCCTGGCGGCCGAACAGGTAGAAGCCGCCGATCACCACCGCGATCAGCAGCACGATCGCGATCAGCGCGGTGCCGCCGCCGCCACTGCGGCGCTCGATGATCGTGGTCGTCGGACGGGTGTCGGTCGTGGTGTAGCGTTCCTCGGCCATGGCGGCTCTCCTCTCCTGTCAGGATCGAAAAAACGCCATGGATCAGCGTCTTGTTCCAGTCCCGAAACGGGTCAGAACGGCAGCTTGAACCCCGGCGGCAGCGGCAGGCCGTTGGTCATCTTCGACATCTCCGCACCCGATACCGCGTCCGCCTTGCCACGCGCATCGTTGAAGGCCGCCGTCAGCAGATCCTCCAGCATCCCCTTTTCGGAGACCTGCATCAGCGAATCGTCGATCGCGATGCCGATGATCCGGCCCTTGGCGGACGCCTTCACCTTGACCAGACCGCCGCCCGACACACCCTCGACCTCGATCGTGTCGAGGCTGGCCTGCGCCTTTTGCAGCTCGTTCTGGACGTTCTGCGCCATTGCCAGAATGTCGTCGAGATTGTTCACATGCTACTCCTTTGGCTATTCCATACCAGTTCGGCCTCGGGGAAGGCCGCCATCGCCGCCTGGACCAGTTCGGTCTTCAGCATGGCCTGACGTCGCGCCTCGTCCGCCGCCGCATCGGCTTCGTTCAGCGTCGGCTCGCCCGGCGCATCCTCCAGCGTGATCTTCCAGACCTGGCGCGTCATCGCCTTCAGCGCGGCGGCCAGATCCGACAGCGTGTCGGCCGAAATGGGGCGCGAGCCGCTGAACACAAGCTCCGGCGGGGCATAGCGCACCAGCCGCGCGCCCTGTCGCAGCCGTGCGACCAGCGCGAGCTGGTTGGCGGCGTCCAGCGCCTCGACCATCGCCGGGAAATCGGCCGGGATCAGCGAGACGGGCGCGGCCGGCGCAGCGGCCGGTGCCGGGGCCGGCCCGGCCGCCGCCGGTGCGGCCAGCACCCCGCCCTCGGCGATCTTGCGCGCCAGTTCGCCGGGATCGGGCAATTGCGAGGCATGGATGACGCGCAGCAGCGCCATCTCCGCCGCCTCGATCGGCAGCGCCGCCTGCGCCACCTCGTCATGCCCCTTCAACGTCAACTGCCACAGCCGGTGCAGCACGGGGAAGGACAGCCTAGTCGCCCAGTCGCGCCGCGCCTCGCGCTCCTCCAGCGCCTGTGCCGGATCGTCCGCGCCGCCGACCTTGGTCAGGGTGACGCCGTGCACCATCTCCATCAGCGCGCGCAGCACCGATACCGGATCGACGCCGTGATCATATTGCCGGCGCAGGCTGGCGAGCGCCTCGACCGCATTGCCGGCGAGCAGCAGGCCGAACAGATCGCGCACCGCGCCGCGATCCGACAGGCCGAGCATCTGGCGCACCGCCTCGGCCGAGACGCCGCCGCCCTCCAGCCCGGCATGGGCGATCGCCTGGTCCAGGATCGACAGGCCGTCGCGCGCCGACCCCTCCGCCGCGCGCGCGACCAGCGCCAGCGCTTCCGCCTCCGCCGTCACGCCCTCCGCCTCGCAGACCTTGGCGAAATGCTCCGCCAGCTTCTCCGCCGGGATGCGCCGCAGGTCGAAGCGCTGGCAGCGCGACAGCACCGTGATCGGCACCTTGTTGACCTCGGTCGTCGCGAACAGGAACTTCACATGGGCGGGCGGTTCCTCCAGCGTCTTCAGAAGCGCGTTGAACGCGTTCTTCGACAGCATATGGACTTCGTCGATGATGTAGATCTTGAAGCGCGCCGCCACCGCCGCATAGCGCGACGCCTCGATGATCTCGCGCACATCGTCGACGCCGGTATGCGAGGCGGCGTCCATCTCGATCACGTCGATATGCCGCCCCTCCGCGATCGCGCGGCACGGCTCGCACACCCCGCACGGATCGATCGTCGGGCCGCCCTGCCCGTCCGGGCCGACGCAGTTCAGCGCCTTGGCGATCAGCCGCGCGGTGGAGGTCTTGCCCACCCCGCGCACGCCGGTCATCAGAAAGGCATGGGCCAGCCGGTCGCGCTTGATCGCATTGCCCAGGGTCTGGACCATCGCGTCCTGCCCGATCAGCTGCGAGAAGGTCTGCGGCCGATATTTGCGGGCCAGCACCCGATACGCCTCGGGCGCCGGGGCCGCCGCGGCGGCGGGCGCAGGCATCGGCAGGTCGAAGGGCGGCGGCGCGTCCATGTCGAAAGTGTCAGCCACGGCGGGCACCCATGGCGAAGGCGGATCGAAGCGGAAGCATTGCCCCCAACATAGGCCGCCCGCGCGCCCGCGTCAGGGGGTAATCGGTGGGTGTCGCATTTGGTCTTGATACGCGACGGCCGAAAACGCGCCGCGGCCAGGGGATCGTTGCACACCCCCTCCGGACGATGCAGACGAAGGCGAGCGGGATGGTCTACCCCGGCCGTCCCTACGCCTCCATGTCCCCCCCGCGCCTCTGCGCGTCCTTATGGCTCGATCACCGGCGCACCCGCGACCGGGCTGGCGCCCCCGGCATCCAAGGCCGTGGCGAGGCGGACATGGGCTTCCTCCGGCGAGCGGCCGAGCAGGGGGTCGAAGCCGATCCAGCCGATCCCCTCGACATAGGCCTCCGCCCAGCCATGCGGGCTGGCGACCGGCGCGTCGCCATGCTGGCGATAGCCGGAGACATAGCGCGCCGGCAGGCCCAGGCTGCGCGCGGCGACCAGGAAGATATGGACCATCTCGACCGGATCGACCGTCCCGCTGGCGAAGGCCTCGCCCAGCGTGCGCGACGGGTCGCCGGCCGGTACGATGGCGAATCGGTCGTGCAGCGCCGTGTTGATGGCGTGGAGCGCACCCAGCGGCTTCAGCCCCGCCCCGGTTTCCTGCGCGAAGGCGGCGATGGCGGGATCGACGGGCGTCGCATCGGTCGCGCGCAGGAACAGCGCGGGCGGCAGTTGCTCGGCCACGCCGCGCAGCACGCCATGCGCGTTGCTGGTCAGCACCTCGCCCGTCACCTCGATCGCCAGCGTGTCGAGCGGCGTATCGACATAGAGCATCGTCACCGCATTGCCGAAGCCGTCGCGCCCCGGCCGCATCCGGGCGTCGCGATCGACATCGATCCGCCAGCGCACCACCGTCTGGTCGTCGCTGGTCGGCGGCGTGAGGCGCAGGGCCTGGACCAGGCCGGCCTGCGCACCCGCGAGGCGATAGACCGCCCGATGCTCGATCGTCATCCGCATGTCTTTACGATGCCCCTGTTCGGACCATCGGCCCCACCCCAGGGCCGATGGCCATGTCCCGATCACATGAACTTGAACTGCCGGCCGATCGCGCCGTGCAGCAGCGCATTCTCTTCGATGAAATTCTGCAGATATTGGTGCAGCCCGGCCGCGATCACCTCGCCCGACCGAGTCTTGACCACGCGCGAGGCGCGCAGCCGCGCCATCCGGTCCGCCTCGCCGTGCAGGCCGGTGCGCCGCGCCAGCATCCCCAGTACGTCCACCGTCTCCTCGACCGACGCGGCGAGACTGCGCGGCAGCTCGGCGCGCGCGATCAGCAGGTCGATGACGTTCGCCGGGGCAAGCCCGTCGGAATAGAGCCAGCGATAGGCGGTCACCGCCGACACGGTCTGCAGGATCGTGGTCCACTGGTCGCGATCAACCACACCGCCGATCCGCTCGCCCGCCGGCAACAGGATGTGGTATTTCACGTCGAGGAGGCGCGCGGTGTTGTCGGCGCGCTCCACCGCTTGGCCCAGGCGGATGAACCAGGTGGTCTGGTTGCGCAGCATCCGGTGCACCGCGCCCTCGAACCCGCGCGTCTCGTGCTTCACCGCATCGGTCAGCGCCAGCACGGCGGTGGGGTCGTCGGCCGAGGGCTTGGCCGCGAAGGTCAGCCAGGCCTGGTTGATCGCGGTCCAGGCCTCGCGCGTCAGCGCGGTGCGCACCGCACGCGCGTTGAGCCGCGCCATCTCCACGCAGCGCACGATCGAGCCGGGATGGCTGGTCTCCACGGTCAGGAACCTAGCGACCTCGCGCCGGCGCAATTCGCGGCCGCCGGTCGCGAAGGCCTGGGTCGTGTCGGTCACCGCCAGCGCCGAGGCCCAGGCCGCCTGCCCCGCCGGGCGCGCCGACAGCACGTCGAGCCGCACCGTCGCCTCGACCAGGCGGGCGATGAAGTCGGCCCGCTCGAAATAACGCCCCAGCCAGTAGAGCGAGGATGCGGTCCGGCTCAGCATGGTGCGCCGCCCAGCGTCTGGACCTGGGTCATGGTGCCCAGGCTCTGGCTTTGGCTCTGGCTGCGTTCGTCCGGTGCCTCCATCAGCACGAAACTGTCCTTGGTGCCGCCGCCCTGGCTGGAATTGACGACCAGCGATCCCTCGCGCAGCGCCACGCGGGTCAGGCCGCCCGGCACCACCTGCACGCCGCGCGATCCGGTGAGGAGGAAGGGACGGAAATCGACATGGCGCGGGGCCAGGCCGCGATCCGCCATGGTCGGTACGGTCGACAAGGCCAGGGTCGGCTGCGCGATATAGCGATGCGGCTCGGCGATCAGCGCGGCGCGGAACTGCTCGATCTCGGCCGTGCTGGCGGTGGGACCGACCAGCATTCCGTAGCCGCCCGACCCGTCGACCAGCTTCACCACCAGTTCGGGCAGATGGTCGAGCACGTAGCGCAGCGCCTGCGGCTCGCGGCAGCGCCAAGTCTCGACATTGGGCAGCTTCGCCTCGCCGCCGGAATAATAGCGCACGATCTCTGGCATGTAGCTGTAGATCGCCTTGTCGTCGGCGATGCCGTTGCCCGGCGCGTTGATGATCGCGACATTGCCGGCGGCATAGGCGGCGATCAGGCCGGGCACGCCCAGCCGCGAATCGGGGCGGAACACCAGCGGATCGAGGAAATCGTCGTCGACGCGGCGATAGATCACGTCGACCTTCACCCGGCCGGCGATCGTCCGCATCCAGACGATATCGTCGTCCACCACCAGATCGGCCGCCTCGACCAGCTCGATCCCCATCGAATCGGCCAGGAAGCTGTGCTCGTAATAGGCCGAGTTGTAATGGCCCGGCGTCAGCACGACGCAGGTCGGCGCGGAAACACCCTCGGGCGCCACCGACTTCATCGTCTCCAGCAGCCGGTCGGGATAGCTGTCGACCGCCGCGACGCGGAAGTTGCGGAACAGCTCGGGACAGAGGCGCAGCATCGCCTCCCGATTCTCCAGCATGTAGCTGACGCCCGATGGCGTCCGGGCATTATCCTCCAGCACGTAGAATTCGTCCGGGCCGGTGCGCACCAGATCGATGCCGCAGATATGCGCCCAGACGCCGTGCGGCGGCCGCATCCCCGCGATCTCCGGCCGGAATTGCGGATTGCCGAAGATCAGGTCCTCCGGCAGCACGCCGTCCTTCAGGATGCGCCGCTCGCCATAGATGTCGTCGAGAAAGGCGTTGATCGCCTCCACCCGCTGCACCAGCCCCTCGGACAGGCGCGCCCATTCGCCGGGCAGGAAGACGCGCGGCACGATGTCGAACGGGATGATCCGCTCGCTCGCCTCGCTCTCGCCATAGACGGCGAAGGTGATCCCCAATTGGCGGAACGCCGCCTCCGCCGCGGCCTGGCGGCGACGCAATTCGCTTTCGGGCGTGGTCTGGAGCCAGCGTCCCAGCGCCGCCAGTTCGGCGCGCGCCGCGCCGTCGCTCCCCATGATCTCGTCGAATGCCACTGTCCCCATCGCGACGATCATCATTCTCCCTGACGGCCCGGTCGAGGCGACCGGCCGGCAAACGATGCTGCGGCAGTTCGCCGCGTCGCACAAGAGGGGGAAGGGACGGTTTCGGTCTTAACGTGCGTCCATGGCGATTTAGATTGTCACGTCCCCTCCGACAGCGCGGTCAGCGTGCCGGTGGTCAACACCTGCGGCAACACGCGCGGCTCCTTGGCGCCGGGCGCGTACCAGAGGTAGAGCGGCACGCCGGCGCGGTTGTGCGCCTCGATGAAGCGGCCGAGCGCCGGGTCGCCATCCGTCCAGTCGCCGACCATCACCGCGACCTTGCCCCGGCGGAAGGAGTCGGCGACGGTGGCGGTCTCGATCGCGGTCTTCTCGTTGACCTTGCAGGTCAGGCACCAGTCGGCGGTGAAATAGGCGAAGACCGGTTTGCCCTCCGCGCGCAGGGCGGCGAGCCGCGCCTCGCTGAACGGCTCCGCACCGGCAAGGCTCGCCTCCGCGCTGGCGGCGGCGGGGCGGACGGTCATCACGCCCGCGACCGCCAGCAGCAGCGCGACCAGCCCCGGCGCCCAGACGCGTTCGCGGCCGATGCTCTGGAGCCGGCCGGTCCACCACAGGCCGAGCGCCGCCAGCAGCAGCGCGGCGATGCCCAGGGTCATGCCGTCGACGCCCGCCTGCCGCCCCAGGATCCAGGCGAGGCCGAGCGCGGTCAGCAGCATCGGCACCGACAGGATGCGCCGCAGCCGCGCCATCCACGGCCCCGGCTTGGGCAGGCGCCGCCGCAAGGCCGGCACGAATCCGATGAGCAGGAACGGCAGCGCGATCCCCAACCCCAACCCGGCGAAGATCAGCAGCGCCGCGAAGGTCGGCAGCACCAGCGCCGCGCCCAGCGCCGCGCCCATGAACGGCCCGGTGCACGGCGTCGCGACGAACGCGGCGAGCGCGCCGGTGGCGAAGGCGCCGGTCGCGCCGCTCTCCCCCGCGAAGCGTGGCGTCGGCAGTTCGAACAGGCCGGCCAGGTTGAGCGCGATGCCGCCCACCAGCAGCAGCAGCACGCCGATGACGCGCGGGTCCTGCAACTGGAACGCCCAGCCCGCCGTCGAACCCGCCGCGCGGATCGCCAGCAAGCCGCCGCCCAGCGCCAGGCAGACCAGCACCACGCCCGCCGTATAGGCCAGTGCCTCGCCGCGCGCCTCCCGCTCGGTCCCGCCGCCGCGCGCCAGGCTCAGCGCCTTGAGGCTCAGGATCGGGAAGACGCAGGGCATGATGTTGAGGATCAGCCCGCCCAGCACCGCACCCAGGAACGCCAGGATCGCGGTGGCCGCCTGCCCCGCTTTGGCCGCGCCCGGCGACGTCGTGGAGGCGGCGACCGTGCCGGGCTTGGCGGTCAGGGCCAGCCCCTCGCCCGGCGCGGTCGCCAGCACGCCCGCGATCGGCGCGGTCGGCGCGGTGGCGGCGGCGTCCGTCTCGACGATCAGCCGGTCCCCGTCGCGCGTGACCTTTTGCGGGGCGGCCATCGCGATGCTGCCGGCATCGGCGGGGTAGAAATAGGGCTTGTCGATCGGCGCCTCGGCCGGGAACGGCACCGACAGGCGCAACTGCTTGCCCACCACCTGATAGGTGGCGGTCGATCCCAGCGGACGCGGCAGCCGCCGCCGCCAGCTGTCGAACCGGGCGCGGTCGGCGGGCGCGATGCTGCCGTCGCCGACCGTCAGGGTGGTGGACAGCGTCTGCCGTTCCGGCACGCAGACCGTGTCGGTGCAGACCAGATAGTCGAGCTTCACCCGGATCGGCAGCGGCGTGCCGACCGCCAGCCCCGCCGGCACCTTCAAGTCGACCAGCAGCGCGAAAGGCTGTTCATAGACATAGTTCATCAGCCCGGCGACGGTCAGCCGTTGCGGCACCGGATAGCGGAGCGGCCCCGCCGACGCGCCCTTGGGCAGGGTCCATTCGGCCAGCGTCTCGATCCCGGCATCGCCCGGATTCTTCCAATAGCCATGCCAGCCGGCTTGTGGCTTGGCGGCGAGCGCCAGCGTCACCGTGCCGCCGGCGCGCGGGGTCGCGCTTTCGGCGGCGATCGTCATCGCCAGATGCGTCTCCCCCGGGGCCTGCGCCAGCGCAGGAAGAGCGACGAAGAACGCCAGAACCGTCATCATCCGGCAAAACCAGGCTGTCATGGGGCCGTCTTGTCTCCTGTGGGTCGGCGTTCCATAGCGAAGCCTGCCCCCCGCACCAAGGATCGTCGATGAAGTCGCCTGTCATGCTCGCCGCCGCCCTGCTCCTCGCCTCCGCCGCGCCCGTGCTGGCGCAGACCCAGGCGACCGCGACCGCATCGGCGTCCCCCCGGCCCGCGCCGAAGCTGATCGTCGCCATCTCGGTCGACCAGTTTTCCGCCGACCTGTTCGCGCAATATCGCAACCACTTCACCGGCGGCATGGCGCGGCTGCTGAACGGCGCGGTGTTTCCGTCCGGCTATCAGAGCCATGCGGCGACCGAGACCTGCCCCGGCCATTCGACGATCCTGACCGGCTATCGCCCCGCGCATACCGGCATCATCGCCAACAACTGGATCGACCAGTCGGTCGGGCTGGAGGACAAGGTGGTCTATTGCGCGGAGGACACGTCGGTCCCCGGCTCGACCCACACCAAATACACCGTCACCGACCGCACGCTGAAGGTGCCGACGCTCGGCGAGCGGATGAAGGCGGCCAACCCCGCCTCGCGAGTCGTGTCGGTCGCGGGCAAGGACCGGGCGGCGGTGATGATGGGCGGCCACAAGGTCGACGAGCTCTGGTGGTGGGACGGCAAGACCTACAGTTCCTTTGCCGGTCGCGCGGTGCCGCCGGTCGTGCAGCGGACCCGCGACACGGTGGCGGCGCTGATCGCCCGGCCGCAGACCGCGCTGCCCCTGCCCGGTTGGTGCAAGCCGCTGGACCGGGCGATCACGGTCAACGCGGTCACGGTCGGCCAGGGCCGGTTCGAGCGCGAGGCGGGCGACGCCACCGCCTTCCGCGCCTCGCCCGCCGCCGATGCGGCGGTGCTGGCGATGGCCGCCGGACTGGTGCAGGACATGAAGCTGGGCAAGGATTCCGCCCCCGACCTGATCGCGATCGGCCTGTCCGCGACCGACTATATCGGCCATTCGCGCGGCACCCAGGGCACCGAGATGTGCATCCAGATGGACCAGCTCGACCAGGCGCTGGCCGGCTTCTTCGAGGTGCTGGACGAGAGCGGCGTGGATTATGAGGTGATGCTGACCGCCGACCATGGCGCGCACGACATGACCGAGCGGCAGATCGAACGCGCCATGCCGATGGAGACTCATGTCTCGCCCGAGCTCCAGGCCAAGACGGTCGGCGCGGCGATCGCGCAGCAGATGAAGCTGGAGGGGCCGGTGCTGCTCGGTGCGGAAAGCGACATCTATGTCGACCGCAACCTGCCCCGGCCCGTCCGCGCCCGTGTGCTGGCGGAGGCGAAGCGCCGCTACAGCGCGATGCCGCAGGTCGCCGCCGCGCTGACCCGCGACGAGATCGCCGCCACCCCCTGGCCGACCACCCCGCCCGAGACCTGGACGCTGGCGGAGCGGGCGCGATCCTCCTTCGACCCGGAACGGTCGGGCGACCTGCTGATCCTGCTCAAGCCGCGCGTCACCACGATCGAGAAGCCGGGCCCCGGCTATGTCGAGACGCATGGCAGCCCCTGGGATTATGACCGCCGCGTGCCGATCCTGTTCTGGCGCAAGGGGATGACGCCGTTCGAGCAACCCTTGTCGGTGGAGACGGTCGATATCGTGCCGACGCTGGGCGCGACGATCGGCTTGAAGACGCCGGGAGTGGATGGCCGCTGCCTGGACCTCGATCCGGGCCCGGCGGACACCTGCGCCAAGTAAGGCGTGCCTCTGTTCCCCGGCGAAGGCCGGGGTCCAGTTGGGGGACGCTGCTAGCGAGACGTCGTCCTTCGTTACCGTGAACGAAGCACGACGCTTCCTTAAGAAGGCCTTCCCGACTGGGCCCCGGCCTTCGCCGGGGAACAGAAGGGAAAGCAGATGGGCGGGCGTTACTCCGCCGCCTGCTGCAACTCGGCGAATTCCTCCGCCTGGAGGAAGCGCTCGGCGTCCAGCGCGGCCATGCAGCCGGTGCCCGCCGCCGTCACCGCCTGGCGATAGACCTTGTCCGCCACGTCGCCACAGGCGAACACGCCGGCCACGCTGGTGCGGGTCGAGCCCGTCTCCACCACGATATAGCCGTCTTCGTCCAGCGCCAGATGACCACGGAACAGCTCGGTGGCGGGATGGTGGCCGATCGCGACGAAGCCGCCCGCGACATCCAGCCGGCTATGCTCGCCCGTCACCGTGTCCTCCAGGTCGAGCGCGACCAGCCCGGCGGTGCCGCCGCCGTCGACGAAGGTGCGGACCTCCTTGTTCCACAGCACCGTGATGTTCGGATGCGCGAACAGACGCTCCTGCAGGATACGCTCGGCCCGCAGCGAATCGCGACGGTGGATCAGCGTCACGTCGTCGCTGTGGTTGGTCAGGTACAGCGCCTCCTCGACCGCGGTGTTGCCGCCGCCGATCACCGCCACCTTCTTGCCGCGATAGAAGAAGCCGTCGCAGGTCGCGCAGGCCGACACGCCCTTGCCCTTCATCGCCTCTTCCGAATCGAGGCCCAGCCACTTGGCCTGCGCGCCAGTGGCGATCACCAGCACCTCGCCCTCATAGACGTCGCCGCCATCGCCGATCAGCCGGAACGGGCGGCGCGACAGGTCGACCGAGACGATCGTGTCCCACATCAGCGTGGTGCCGACATGCTCGGCCTGCTTCTGCATCTGCTCCATCAGCCAGGGGCCCTGGATGACGTCGGCGAAGCCCGGATAATTCTCGACTTCCGTGGTGGTGGTCAACTGGCCGCCCGGCTGGATGCCCTGGACCACGATCGGCTTCATCCCCGCCCGCGCGCCATAGATGGCGGCGGACAGGCCCGCCGGGCCGGAGCCGAGGATGAGCATACGGGTGGAATGAGTCGCCATGATACCGATCGTCCTAGAGGTGTTTGCGCCCATGTAGGCGCTTGGACGCCAAAAATGAACCGGATGACGGAAACGTCACGGCACTCCCATGCCCTCCGATCGTTGGCAGGTCAGGCGGAGGATTATCATGCACGACGAACACCCGACGGACGACCAGCACGCCCACGATCAGCACGGGCGCGAAGAGGGCGAGCGCGACTCGATGAGCGGCCAGGACATCGTCATCAAGCCGTACACCGCCCCCGCCGGTGGCTGGGGATCGATGCGCGGCATGGTCGAGGTGCTGCCGGGCGAGCGGCCGGGCATCGACGTGCTCGATACGTTGCGCCGCCAGAACAAGCCCGAGGGCTTCATGTGCGTGTCCTGCGCCTGGGGCAAACCCGCCAAGCCGCATATCGCCGAATTCTGCGAGAACGGCGCCAAGGCTACCGCCTGGGAGCTGACCAGGCACCGCGCCACCCCCGCCCTGTTCCAGCAGCATACCGTATCGGAAATGGCCGAATGGCCGGATTACGACCTGGAAAAGACCGGGCGGCTGACGCACCCGATGCGCTACGACCGTGCGACTGACAAATATGTCGCCGCCAGCTGGGACGAGGCGTTCGCCGCGATCGGCGCCAAGCTGAAGGCCTGCGACCCCAAGAAGGTCGTGCTCTATTCCTCGGGCCGGGCCTCGCTCGAAACCTCGTTCATGTATTCGCTGTTCGCGCGGATGTGGGGGCAGCAGAACCTGCCCGATTCGTCGAACATGTGTCACGAGACCACCTCCGTCGGGCTGAAGGCGGCGATCGGATCGCCGGTCGCGACGATCCAGATGGAGGATTACGACAAGTGCGACGCGATCTTCTGCTTCGGGCAGAATGTCGGCACCAACGCCCCCCGGATGCTCCACACGCTCAAATCCTGCCGCGACAGGGGCGTCGAGATCGTCACCTTCAATCCGCTGCGGGAGCGCGGCTGGGAGCGGTTCGCCGATCCGCAGAGCCCGCTCGACATGATCGCGGGGCAGGAAACCAAGATCTCGACCCAATATCACCAGCTCCATGCCGGCGGCGACATCGCGGCGATCGTCGGCATGTGCAAATTGGTGATCGAGGCGGACGACCATGCCGTCGCCCATGGCGGCACGCGCGTGGTCGACCACCACTTCATCGAACAGCATACCGTGCGGTTCGAGGCGTTCGCCGACTATTGCCGCCGGGCCGATTGGACCGAACTCACCCAGGCCAGCGGCCTGACGCGCGGCGCGATCGAGGCGGCGGCGCGTGTGTATATGCGCGCCGAGCGGGTCATCGCCGTCTACGGCATGGGCATCACCCAGCATCGCTATGGCATGGACAGCCTGTTCGTGCTCACCAACTTCCTGATGTTGCGTGGTAACATCGGTCGCGAGGGTGCCGGGCCGGGGCCGGTGCGCGGCCACAGCAACGTGCAGGGCCAGCGTACCGTCGGCATTACCGAGAAGACCGAACTCGCCCCCGTCGAGCGGCTGAAGGCTTTGTTCGAGTTCGATCCCCCGACCGAGAAGGGATGGGACACGGTGGAAAGCTGCCGCGCGATCATCTCGGGCGAGTGCCAGGGCTTCGTCCAGCTCGGCGGCAATTTCCTGCGCGCCACGCCCGAGCATGCCAAGATGAAGGAGGCCTGGGCCAAGCTGCCGATCACCGTCCATATCGCCACCAAGCTGAACAAGAGCCAGCTCGTACCGGGCCAGGAAAGCTGGATCCTGCCCTGCCTCGGTCGCTCCGAACAGGATATGCAGGCGACCGGCCGGCAGGCGGTGTCGATGGAGGATTCGTTCAGCCACATCTATGGCTCGGTCGGCAAGGTGAAGCCGGCGTCCGACACGCTGTTGTCCGAACCGGCGATCGTCGCCGGCATCGCCAAGGCGGTGCTGCCGCCCAATCCGAATGTCCCGTGGGACGCCTGGGTCGGCAATTACGGCCTGGTCCGCACCGCGATCGAGAATTGCTATCCGGACAAGTTCGCCAACTTCAACGAACGCCTGTTCGAACCCGGCGGCTTCTGGAAGGGTAATCCGGCCTCGCACCGCCAATGGGAGACGGAAAGCGGCAAGGCGGAATTCAACGTGCCGCGCGCGCTCAACGCCTCCGGCTTCGCGGACAAGGACGGGCGGTTCCGGCTGATCACGCTGCGCTCCAACGACCAGTTCAACACCACCATCTATGGCTATGACGACCGCTTCCGCGGCATCCGGGGCACGCGCATGGTGGTGATGATGAACCGCGACGACATGGCCCGGCTGCGGTTGAAGGAAGGCGACAAGGTGGCGCTGGAGAGCGATGCCGAGGACGGCGTCGACCGCACGGTCGAGGGGCTGCGCGTCGTCGAGTACAATATCCCGGCGGGCAATCTGGGCGGCTATTATCCCGAGCTCAACTACCTGATCCCGCTGGAGCATCATGCGCTGGAAAGCCATGTGCCGGCGGGCAAGTCGGTGCCGGTGCGCGTGCGGGCATGAGCCGGGTGCTGGGCGCGGTCCTGGCGGGGGGGCAATCCTCCCGCTTCGGGTCGGACAAGGCGGCGGCGACGCTGGACGGCCGCGACCTGCTGCATCACGCCACCGACCGGCTGCGCCCGCATGTCGATTCGATCGTGGTGGTGGGCGAGCGGATGGGCGGCCTGCCCGACCTGCCGCGCGCCGGCCTCGGACCGCTGGGCGGGATCGCGGCGGCGCTCGATCATGGCTGCACGCATGGCTATCGCTGCGTGCTGACGATTGGTTGCGACATGCCGGTGGTGCCCGACGGGCTGATCGAGGCGCTGCTGCGCCGCGCCCCGGCCTATTGCAGCGAGGCGCCGATCCTGGGCCATTGGCCGGCGGCGCTTGGCGCGCAGTTGCTGGGGCATATCGAAACCGCGCCCGATCGCTCGGTCCGGCGCTGGGCGCGGAGCATCGGCGCGCTGCCGATCGTGCCAGATGCGCCGATCCCCAACGTCAACACGCCGGCCGATTTGGAGGCGCTGGCGGGATGGCGCTACGCCTCGGCGTAACTCCCTTCACTCCTCCCCGCCGGGGAAGGAATTGCGCCGGAAATGTCCATGACCACCCAGACCCGCCCCATCCGCATCGTCCGCCCCGACCGCATCGCCCCCGGCGAACGCCAGGTCGCGATCGAGGCGCCCGTCGCGATCGAGGTTGACGGGCTGGGCTATGCGGTGATGATGATGACCCCGGCGGACCTGACGGCCTTCGCCACCGGCTTCCTGCTGACCGAGCGGCTGGCCGATGAGCCGGCCGATGTGGTGGCGGTCGAGCCGTTCGAGGCCGAGGCGGGCTGGATCGTCCGCGTCGCGCTGTCGGAACGATGTCGCGGCCGTATCCATGATCGCGTGCGGCATCGCACCAGCGATACGAGCTGCGGCCTGTGCGGCATCGCCGGACTGGAGCAACTCCGCCGCCCCGCCCTGCCCGCGCCCCGGCCGCGAGTGACGCCGGAGGCTCTGTTCGCGGCATTGGCGGCCTTGCGCGCGCATCAGCCGCTCAACGCCGCGACCGGCGCGGTCCATGCCGCCGCCGCCTGCGACCGGGAGGGACATATCCTCGCCGCCTTCGAGGATGTCGGCCGCCACAATGCGCTCGACAAGCTGGTCGGCGATTTGGCGATCCGCGGTCGGGCGGTCGACGGCTTCCTGCTCGTCACCTCGCGAATCAGCTTCGAGATGGTCGACAAGGCGCTGGTCGCGCGCGCGCCGCTGCTGGTCGGCATATCCGCACCAACGACGCTGGCGATCGACCACGCCGCCGCGCACGACCTGACGCTGGCCGCGCTGGCGCGCGGCGACAGCCTGTTGATCGCGAACGATCCCTATGAATGTTTTGGGATTTCAGGAGACGCGTGATGCGCGATCCGGCCTGAGGAAAAGGCCACGGTGGTAGCGAAGGATCGCTTCCATCACGATCGACCGGCTCGGTCCCTTAAGGTTTGAAGCCCCGGGCCGCTGATAGCGGCCCGAATCACGACATCAGGAACAAGGCACCCCCGTAGCGATCGGTTGATCCGATCCTGCGCCTGGTGAGGCGCGTTCCACCCTGCATGAGCGACGACCGAGAACCGCATTTCGGCCGGCGCTTTCGTGCGCCCATCGACTTCCCATGCCGGGAGCCGACACGATGTCGCTTGCCTATTAGCCCTCCATTCCACGCCAACGCGGCCTCAGCCGTGTGTGGCGCAACACCTATGACATCGACAGCCCGCAGGCCTTGATCCAGGCACAGCCCGGTGGCGACGGCACGCTCGAAAGCGCACGCCTGACCATAAAGGCGCTGCTGGTGACCATGGAGGAGGCGCGGGTCGCAACCGCTGGCACCTTTCGGTATTTTCTAGGCATCTTCTCGCCGGCCGCGATCGCCATGATGAAGGTCCTGTTCGATCCCCGTCACGGCTTCGACTACTTCACCGGAACCAACGACCTGGCGAACAGCCAGATCGCCGCCCTCAGCGGTTATGATTCAAGACAGTGGCAGCGGCTCAAGAAGAAATTGGCAGCCGTTGGGGTGCTCACCTACGTCCACCGATCGATCAAGACGGGGCTGGAGAAAGCACCCGGCGTCGACCGGGAAATCCAGATCAGCGATATCTACTGTTTCATCCCGGACAGGATGAAATGCAAAGCGCCGGAGCTGTACGCCGCCTTTGAGCAGACGCTCGCCCGACTGAAGCGGGAGCGATACGCCCGTGAGAGTCGCGACGCGAAAGAGGGCAAGCCTCCCAAGCGCACGCTACTGGTGAAGCGCGACAAGCCCAAATGCCGCATCCCGGCCGCGCTGAACCCCGTCGGCTGGGCGCGGTGCATCGCCGCCCTTGCCGCCGCCAAGGTGAAGCCCTCCCCTGACTATGCCGCCCGCGAAGCGGAGGCCATCGCCTTTGCCACCCGCCTGGCGCGAAACGCACCACCGGGGTGACATTTTGTCTAAGCCTGTATGGGTTTCCAAGTTTAAGGATGAGAAGAGTCGCTTCGCGACGGCAGTTTGAAAGTCCCCCCATCGCCGAAATGGCGCACCCCACGCACCCGATCGCCCAGACCCGGCGGTCGGGACGTGGCGGCGTTCGCCGCCCCGGGGCTATCAGGGGGGACAGGGGGCGGATCGCGACGCTTCCCGTCAGGTGGGAGCGCACGATCCGTTGGTCAGTGTCGTCCCCGCTTGGGCGGGGGAAGTCCGTGCTGTACGACCTTTATCGTCTGGGCGATCGGTCAATCCCCACATGTGCGGGGGAGCCGCCGTCCGCTTACCGCCAGACGACCTTGCCCTTGGTCAATCCCCGCATGTGCGGGGGAGCCCCTCGGCAATAGCCTCTCGGATCAAACGACGGATCGCCTCTGGGCGGGTCGGCGCGTCCGTAGCTGCCTCGATCCAATTATCGAGAAGGGCGAGGTCATCACGGGACAGACGCACGTTGACGGCCTCACTGTCTACGCGCGGACGACCCCGTCGCCGTGTATTTTTAGCGCCATCAATGCCGGAGCGAAAGGGCGTTGGCCCGCTCTTTCGCTCCTGACTTAAGCCTCGGAGGATACCCGTGGTTCAAGCTGCCCATTCTTTTACACCATCCCCGTTCATTGCCAAATTGTTAGCGCCGATCACCGACGCTATCGACCCACATGCGAACCGCCGCTTCGCGCGCGAAGTCCGCGACGCGCGCGAAGTCCGCGACGCGCGCGAACGGCGCTGGCGGCTGGCCCAGCACGGCTATTATGCCGCCCAGGCGTATCGCGAGCATTGCACTCACATGCTTCGCGCGGCGGAGATCGTCCACTGGCGCTTCGACCTGCCCGAAGCGGCCGAAGCGGCGCGCGCGCAACTGTCGCTTGTGAAGGCGATCGACCGCCTGATGGCGACCCCGGCCCCCACCATCGGGGCCTTGCGCCTCAAGCAGAAGCTGCGGAAGGTCGATGGCGGCCGTGATCGCTGGGAGCAGGCGATTATGCGGGACGAGCAGTCACTGACAGGGAAAGTGTAATGCGAAAGCCTTCGAAGCAGTTGAAGTCACGTCGGGTTCCACCGCTGCCGATTGTCGACGTAGAGGCCTTGAAAGTGGGCTTGCCAATCTTTTGGCCCGTCCGCCATCAAATCTGGAACATTCCATATACCATTCGTCCTGCGGACGTCCACCTGGCAGGTGTGATGAACGAACATATGGGTGTCGGCACAGTCAGCTTCTCCAATCCTGCACTTTTGGAACTAGAGGCAGTTTGGCATACATTGTTGACTGCAAGGCCAGACGACGGATTTGCCATTTTTGTACGCCTCTGGTGGCTTGCTGAATTTCTTGATGATACGCTACTTGATTCGATTAGCGATCTGCTGGTGAACGCAAGTCAAACATCTGAAAGCTGGGAGGCGACGTTGTTTGCGGCAGCGACTGTTGCCGGGATGGAAGACGCGCGCATGGTTGATCCGGTCTCATTCGACGCGATCATTCAACAAAAAATCTGCCCAGGAGTTAAATAAAGCGCGCCGGGGAGCCAGGTGGAGGGAGCGATCATAGGCCCCCTCCACCGCGACATTGATCTCCAGCGCCTTGGCCTCCTTGCCGCCGCCGGCATGGCCCAGCGCCCGGTCGATCGTGCCGCGCTGGTCCGGCATCTGCTCGTTCAGGATCGTCGAGAAGCTCGCCCGCCAGCCATGCGGCACATGCCGGCCGGCATAACCGGCGCGGTGCCGCCGCCGGCCGGGAAGATCAGCCGCGAAGCGTCCGCGATAGCACGAACACGCCGCAGCACCGTGACGGCCGCCGGCGACAGCGGGACCAGGTGATCGTTCGCCGGGTCGAGCTTCTTCTCGGCCGAGAGTTTCATCCGCGCCGCCGGCACGCGCCAGACCGGCTCGGCGCCGTCGAGAACCTCGATCTCGTCCCAGCGTGCGCCGCGCAGCGATCCGAGGCGGACGGCGGTCAGCGCCAGGAACCGCGACGCCAGCACGACGACGGGCGCGGCGCGCAGCGCGTCGACGGCCGCGAGCAGGTCGCGCAGCTCGGCCGCGTCGACGATCGCCGGGTGGCGGCCGCCCGCGCGCGCCTTGGCGAGGCCCTCCGTCACCTCGCCGGCCGGGTTGATGTCGCACCAGCCCTCGGACATCGCCAGCTTGAAGACGCAGGAGATCCGCTGCTGGATGCGGCGCGCCGTCTCCTTCGCGCCGCGCGCCTCGATCGCGCGGAGCAGCGCCAGCACCTGCGGCCGCGTCACCTCGCCGAGCGGCAGCGCGCCGATCGCCGGGAAGGCGTCGCGCTCCAGGCTCACCAGCACGTCGCCGGCATGGATCGGCGTCCAGTCCGGCACGCGCAGCGCGTGCCAGGCGCGCGCCGCCTGATCGAAGGTCCGGGCGCCGGCCGACGTGCGATCAGCCGCGCGCGGGTCCTCGCCACGCGCGATCTGCTCATGCGCCGCATCGCGCCGATCGCGCGCCTGGTCCAAAGTCACCTCGGGATGGCTGCCGATGACGAGGAGCTGCTCCTTGCCGCCGAAGCGGAAGCGCAGCCGATAGGATTTCAGGCCGGACGGCGCGACGAACAGGAACAGCCCGCGCTCGTCGTAGATCTTGTAGGCGCGCGGCTTCGTCCGCGCTGCCTTCACGGCCGCGATGGTCAGCATCGATACCTCATGGGATGGGCGCACCGATCGCGGCGCGCTAGGCTGGCGGCATACCCAGCGGAGCGCTGGGGCCGAGACACGTCCTGGTCCGCTCGCGAGGCCCCAGGCCGGCGGTTATAGGGCCGCCTTACCGGCCCCTTTCATCGTCGGCGGGTGGCGCCGCCCGCCGACGAATTCCTACTCGAAAGCACGAATTGTTCTCGGGCTCGGTGGGTGATCCCCCGACGTTTTCCGCCCGAAAGCACGAATGTACACATGCCGCGACGCGGCTGAACCAAAGCGTCCTACGTGGGTTGCGTCACCAACAATAAAGTCGATTGTAAGTGTCGCGCGGGATCGACTGTTCCCGAACGATGCGCAGATACCCTGCAGGCTCGCGTTTCAGCGGTAAGGAGATGGTGATGAGCGGAACCAGCAAAGAGCGCCGCATCATGGGAGTCATGACGATAGGCTGCGCAGCGATCGCGTTGGGTGGCTCTGTCGGCTTAGGCGTCTTGGAAAAGAAGCGCACGCAGGAACAGATTGCAGTTGCCAAGAATCGCGGACAGGTTTCCAAGTGGCAAGAACTTGAGCGTCGTCGGGCACGCATGTCCCACACGACCGTGGCTACCGCTGTAAACGCTCGATAACGTTGACGCTATTACCGCGGCTGAGATACCCTCCGCCGCAGCATCGCAATTCTGTGCTGTTCCCCCGACCGATGTACCCCGAATAGCGTCGGGGATACTCCACGTCCGTCTATGCCCGAAAGCACGAATGCTGGCATTCGCCAGTTCTCTGCATCCGCCGTGCTCCGAGGGACGTACCTATGAGGCTATATAGCTGAGCGCTGTTGGAGCGGTTTTATGCCTCATAGTCACGGATATGAAGCACACCGATATGCTGATCCCTCACGACCCGACTCCTGGGGGCTTTATTCCGCTAGCGAAAAGCAGTGGCTTGCGATCCTATTCGCTACCAAGGCTGAAGCAGACGCTGCGGCGATGGAAATGGCAAATCCTGCGAAAATCCGTTCCAAACGAGGCAAATATGAGTGAGAGGCGGCGGAGATACACTCTGCCGCAGTGGCGCATTTCTAACCGTTTCTTAGGCCGATGTACGCTGAGCAGGAGCGGGCATACCTGCGGTCCGCTCGCGCCCGATTGTGTTGAAGAAGTCGGCGTCTGGCGCGGAGACAATTGGGGGCTGGTTTGCGCCGGAAGCCGCTGACCGCCTCAGACGGGTAGCGGCTGTACCGGCATCGGGATGAGCTTGGCCAACTTGCGGAGGTTCTGGGCGGTGGCTGCCATATGGAACTCGTCCCTGGCACCGTTTGGACCGCGCAGGCGCAATCGGTCGAGCTTCAGGATGCGCTTGAGGTGCGCGAACAGCATCTCGACCTCCTTTCGCTGACGGCGAGACGTGACGTAGGCGTCAGTGGTGGCGATATCGCGGGCCAGGTCGCGAGCCCCTTCGTGGATCGAGCGGGTGACCTTTCGCGCCGGCATATTGGGCGTGCAGCGTTCCCGCAGGGCGCAGCCGCCGCAGTCCTGCTGTCGCGCGCGGTAGCGGATGAAGCCGTCCTGGCCGACATCGCCCCGGGCGGTCGCGAAGTTGCGGTTCCTGGGGCGAAGGCGCTTGCCGCCAGGGCAGACGTAGCTGTCGTCGTCATGGTCGCAGGTGAAGGCATCGCGTTCGAACGTGCCGTCGCGGCGGGCCGACTTGTCGAACACCGGGGTGTGCGGCTGGATGTCGCGTTCGTGGACCAGCCAGGCGAGCATCTCGGCCGAGCCGTAGGCGGTGTCGGCGGCCAGTCGCTCGGGCCAGACGCCGAAGCGCTCCTGCACGCGCGCGATCATGCGCTTGCACGCGGTCACCTCGGCCTGGCGTACGGCGGTGCTCGCCTCCACGTCCATGATGACGGCGTGGTCGAGGTCGATGAGGTAGTTGGTCGAGTAGGCGTAGAAGGCCGGCCCGCGATGCGCGCTGGTCCAGCGCGATGCCGGATCGGCCGGCGCCAGATACTTTGGCACCACCGGTGTCGCTGCGCCGAACGCTGCATCGTCGAGAACCGCCAGATACTCGCGGACCGCACGGCTGTCGGCGTCGGGTGGTACGCCGTCGCTTCCCGGCCCGCCGGTCTGGCGGTTGGCATCGGCGCGGATCAGGCTGGCGTCGACCGCGAACCCTTCGCCGCCCACCAGCCCCTCGGCCATGCAGCGCGCGACCGTCGTCTCGAACAACCGGCGCAACAGGTCGCTGTCGCGGAAGCGCCCGTGCCGGTTCTTCGAGAAAGTCGAATGGTCGGGCACGTCGCCGTCCAGATCCAGTCGGCAGAACCAGCGATAGGCCAGGTTCAGATGCACCTCGTCGCACAGCCGCCGCTCGGACCGGATACCCATGCAATAGCCGATGATGAGCATCCGGATCATCAGCTCCGGATCGATCGAGGGGCGACCCATGTCACTGTAGAAGGGCTTCAGCTCCTCGCGGATGACCGACAGATCCACGAACCGGTCGATCGAGCGCAGCAGATGATCCCCCGGCACGTGCCCCTCCAGGCTGAAGCTGTAGAACAGTGCCTCCTGCGCTACCGTCCGCTCGCCCATCATCGGCCCGTCTCCGCTCACCTCAAGGCAATTGAATCAGACCACCGACACTACTGCAAGCCAGCCTTTTTCAACACAATCACCCATTATTGGCCCTTCAGAGCCACTCCTACGGTTCCTGATTGCGGACTTTCGTTCACCGATGCACGCTGCTCCTATGGAGCATGTGACCCTCGTAGGATTTTTGAACGGCGTTCTATCGCCGGAGGTGCTGGTTGATGACATCGCTACCGAAGTGAATGCCTGCGAGGCGGCTTTCCGAGCGGGTGAGAACGGCTATATCCTCATCACTGATGGGCCGCCCGTCGAGGTGACGAGAGAAGGCGCACGGCGGCTGCTCGCGGCTATAGCCGATGGGCGATTGCCGTTTCGACTCGCGAACTACGTCGCAGATTGTATCATCATGAGCGACGACTTTGACTTCGCGGACGATGCCGTTCGGGACGCAGTTCACTTCGTAGAAGATGACAGCAGACCACCCACGCACGATGAAACGATCGAGGCGTTGACGAAGCTCGGCTAAAAGTCGGCTTTCGAAGCTTTGTGCCGGAAAGCCGACCTTCCGCTCCCCTCCCAATCTCAGACATTCGCGGCGGAGAGATCGTCCGCCGCGTATGACATTTCCCCTCCTATGGAGGGGCCGTCGCGATCAGATGTACCCCAGCCGTACCCCAGTCCGGTTACGGTCAAACCGCAACCAAGCTCCGCTCGACGATGATCTCGTCCTGATGCTCGCGCGCCTGCCGGATGTCCCACGACAACTGCATACGCAGCGTCGTCTCGGCATCTATGCCAAACACCTTCTCGAAACGGATCGCCATGGTCGGCGACAAGTCCGCCTTGCCGTTCAGCAGGGCGCTGAGGGCCTGTCGTGTGACATGCAGTCGCGAAGCCGCATCACTGACCGAAAGGCCATGAGCCTCGACGATCTCGGTGGCGAGCCAGCGACCCGGATGGATGCGGTGGCTGGCATGGAGACGGATAGCCATCAGTGATAATCCTCCAGATCGAGATCAACGATCGCGCCATCGGCATTTACCTGGAATGTCATGCGCCAATTGCGAGTGACGGTAAGCGACCAGGTGCCAGCGCGATCTCCGGTCAACTGGTGAGCGCCATAATTGGGTGGTGCTCGGAGAGCCTCGACAGACGACGCGCTGTCCAGAAAGAGGAGCATGCGGCTGAGGCGATCGACCGATTTGCTGTCGAGACCGCGAGCGTTGCCCGTTTCAGCGAAGCGCCGCCGCGCCGCGTGTCAATGCTCTCGATTTCCATGGTCAGCCAAATAGCTTCTGACCCGTCGCCTGTCAAGTGACGGGCGACAGAACTGCACGATGTCAAGCTTAACGATTGAACGGTGGCCACATCCTCCGCAGCGTCCTCCATTTCCCTTCCAATGGAGGTGCGGTCACGGTCGGATGTACCCCAACCACCCGCTTCACGGCTTAGATCAAGGGCCCGAAGGATCGCGGAGCCACTGTAAAGGTCGCTACCCGTATTGTGCGAGGGTTGCGCCCCGCAGGGTGGTGTAGCTGAGGGGTGGCCATCGGCGATCTTCGGATAGGTTTGGGTTACGACACTCAACCCACGGAGACCCCGATGACCGACGATAGGATGAACCTGCAGGCGCTGGTGGGAAAGAGCGCGGATGCGGATTTCCTGCGCGAGATGATCGGCTTTGCCGCGCAGCGGCTGATGGACCTGGAGGTGGGTAACCTGACCGGCGCCGGCTACGGCGAGAAGAGCAGCGACCGGCTCGCCCAACGCAACGGCTATCGCGAGCGGGATTGGGAGACGCGGGCCGGAACGGTGGAACTGCGCATCCCGCGTTTGCGGACCGGCAGCTATTTTCCGGCCTTCCTCGAACCGCGCCGCCTCGCCGAGAAGGCGCTGACTGCCGTTGTGCAGGAGGCGTATATCCAGGGCATCTCGACCCGCTCGGTCGACGATCTGGTCAAGGCGATGGGGATGAGCGGTATCTCGAAGAGCCAGGTGAGCCGGTTGTGCGAGGAGATCGACGTGCGCGTGAAGGCATTCCTCGACCGGCCCATCGAAGGCGACTGGCCCTGTGTCTGGGTCGACGCGACGTACCTGAAGGTGCGCCAGGCCGGCCGCATCGTCTCGGTCGCGGTGACCATCGCGGTCGGCGTGAACGGCGACGGCCGGCGCGAGGTCCTGGGGATGGCGATCGGCGCGTCGGAGGCCGAGACGTTCTGGACGGACTTCCTGCGGAGCCTCGCGCGGCGCGGCTTGCGCGGCGTGAAGCTCGTCATCTCGGACGCGCACGAGGGCATCAAGGCGGCCGTCTCGCGCGTGTTCAGCGCCACATGGCAGCGGTGCCGCGTTCATTTCGCGCGCAACGCCATGGCCCATGCCGGCAAGAGCGGGCGCCGCGTCGTCTCGGCCTATATGTCGTTCCCGCCGCAGCATCGCACCAAGCTGCATTCGACCAATCCGCTCGAACGCCTGAACGGCGAGATCAAGCGCCGCACCGGCGTCGTCGGCATCTTTCCCAACGAGGACGCCATCACCCGCCTCGTCGGTGCGCTGCTGCTCGAGCAGAACGGTGAATGGGCCGTCCAGCGAGGACGCTACATGACGCTGGAAAGCGTCGCGCAATTGAGCGATGATCCCGCCGTCGCGCTGCCAGCCATGGCAGCCTGACCAGCCCGGCCTGACCGGAGATCGGCGCGGCTACGCCGCCTCAGCTACACCACCCTGCGGGGCGCAACCGCGGCCAGCGCGGCACCGTCGCGCGCGGCCGCGTACCGGGTGGCCTCGCCTATGGCTATCAGGTCGTCCACCAGCTCGACGCGCGAGGAGAGCCGGAGCGGGGCCTTCGGCGAATTGATCCGGATCAGGCGGCCGTCGTCCGACGAATCTATGCCGAGTACATCGCCGGCATATCACCCAAGAAAATCGCGCATGGGCTGAATGCCGACAAGATCCCCTCCCCCCCGCGGCGGGGAATGGCGCGCCTCGACGATCACGGGATCGCCAGCCCGTGGCCTCGGCGTCCTGCGCAATCCGATCTACGTCGGACGCTACCTCTACAATCGCGTGACCATGAAGCGCGATCCCGAGACGCGCCGTCGCATATCCCGCCCCAGTGCGGACGGCGAGCGTGTCTGGATGGAGGTGCCGGACCTGCGAATCGTCGACGAAGAGTCCTGGCGGAGGGCGTGGGAGATAGCCGAGTCGCACGCCATGGTGCCGCTGAACGCGCGCCCCCGCCCGCGCTACCTCCTGACCGGCCTCATCACCTGCCGGCGAATGCGGCGGATCGATGATCGTCACCACCAACAGCCGAATTGGCTGTTCGCGCGCCCGTGAGGCCGGGACCTGCACGCTTCGCCGCACGATCCCCCGCGCGGAGCTGGAGAAGCGCGTGGTGGCTGGCCTCGCTGACCGCCTTTTGGCACCAGAGGCGGTGTCGCGTCTGGTCAAGAGCTATCATAACGCGATGGCGGAACACTCGCGCGATCTGAAGCGCAATGCCGCCGCCCTGGACCGGCAGATCGCCAAGCTGGACAAGGTCATCGAACGCTTGGTGGCGGCGATCGCCAGCGGCGCGACGGAATTTGTGGAGATTCGGGAAGCGCTCCTCGCCAGAAAGGCAGAGCGGGAGGCGCTGAAGCGTCAGCGCGAGGAGGAGGCTGCGGACGGCGTCATCGCGCTCAATCCGGAGATCGTCGAGACTTATCGGAAGCGCATTCGCACGCTTGCCAGCCACCTCGGCAGCGACACCGCCGAATCAGCCAAGGTCGTCGCCAGTATCCGCGACATCATCGCGGGTGTGACCCTGCGCCCGCTCAATGCGGACGAATGGTCGATTGAAGTCATATCGTCGCTGGGATCTGTCGTCGCCTTGGCGACTGGAGGTTCCAGCTCGGCCCCCCGGAGGGGACCGAGCAAGTCGGTGGAGATGGTAGCGAAGGAGGGACTTGAACCCCCGACCCCAGGATTATGATTCCCGTGCTCTAACCAGCTGAGCTACTTCGCCATAAGGCGTTGGCTCCACCGTGGAGGCGCGCGTTTAGCAGGCTTGTCGGTGACGTCAAGCGAACAAATGACGCGACAGCAATTCCCAAGGGCCGCCGCGATACCACCAGGCCGCCAGCCCCGCGACCTCGACCCGGCGCGGCTGGAACTCCGCCTGCAACCGGCCGAGCAGCAGCTTCGCGACCTTGGGGTCGACCTTGTTCTGGATGGTGACGTGCGGTCGCCAGCCGCCGGCATCCTGCGGCGTCAGCATCCCGGCAAAGGCATCGACCAGATCGGCGCGGATGCCGGTCAGCATCGGGCAGTCGATCCGATAGGCGACCCCCCGGCCCAGCGACATCAGGCCGCCGACCTTCGCATCGGGCGCCCGCACACCCCGCGTCGCCTGGATCAGGCGATGCTTCAGCTCGGCGGCGCTGGACGGCGGCAAATGGTGGAAGAGCGTGCAATGCGCCGCCAGCACATTGCGTTCGGGCGGGAAATAGGCGGCGCGCTGCGCGTCGAACCAGCCCTGGTCGGCACGGCCGAACAGCGCGGTGACGATGATGGGGGCTGGGACGAACGCCCCCTCCCCGCTCAAATCTCCACCTGGCTGCCGAGCTCGACCACCCGGTTGGTCGGCAGGCGGAAGAATTCCATCGCGCCTTCCGCGTTGCGCAGCATCCAGGCGAACAGCTTCTCGCGCCACAGCGCCATGCCCGGCCGGTCGGAAGGCAGCAGCGTCTGCCGCGACAGGAAGAAGCTGGTGTCCATCATCCGGAACGCCTTTTCCGAGCCCGCCGCCTGTTTCAGCGCGGCCGGCACGTCCGGCTCCTCCATGAAGCCGAAGCGCAGCACGATCCGGTGGAAGCCCTCGCCCAGCGTCTCCTTCTTCACCCGGTCGGCATCGGGCCAATAGGGCTGGTCGGCGATCTTCACGGTCAACAGCACGATCCGCTCGTGCAGCACCTTGTTGTGCTTCAGATTGTGGAGCAGCGCGTGCGGCACGCCGTCGGGCGTCGAGGTCATGAACACGGCGGTGCCCGGCACGCGGGTGGCGGAGGCGGCAGCCGAATCGATGAAGACCTTCATCGGCATCGCATCCTCGCGCAGCCGCTCCATCATCAGCTTGCGTCCCTTGGACCAGGTGGTCAGCACGGTGAAGACGATCACGCCGATCAGCAGCGGGAACCAGCCGCCGTCCGGCACCTTGGTCAGGTTGGACGCGAAATACAGGCCGTCGATCGCCAGGAAGATCGTGGTGCCGACGATCACCAGCCAGGTCGGCCATTGCCACACGCGCTTGATCAGCACGGCGACCATGCAGGTGCTGATGAACATCGTGCCGGTGACGGCGATGCCATAGGCCGCCGCGAGGTTGGACGATTCGCGGAAGCCGAAGATCAGCAGCACGACCATGATCATCAGCGTCCAGTTGGCGACCGGGATGTAGATCTGCCCCGCCTCCGACGCGCTGGTATGTTCGATGCGCAGGCGCGGCATCAGGCCGAGCTGCACCGCCTGCTGCACCACCGAGAAGGCGCCGGTGATGACCGCCTGGCTGGCGATGACGGTCGCCATGGTCGCCAGGATCACCAACGGCAGCCGCCAGCTTTCCGGGGCCATCAGGAAGAAGGGATTCTCCGCCGCGCTGGGCGAGGCGAGCAGCAGCGCGCCCTGACCCAGATAGTTGATCATCAGCGCCGGGAAGACGAGATAGAGCCACGCCACCTCGATCGGGCGGCGGCCGAAATGACCCATATCGGCATAGAGCGCCTCCGCCCCCGTCACCGCCAGCACCACCGAGCCGAGCGCGAGGAAGGCGAGGCCGCCATCCTCGGCGGCGAAGCGGAACGCCCAGCGCGGGTCGAGCGCCAGCAGCACCTCGGGCCGGGCGAAGATCTGCATCAGGCCGAGCAGCGTCAGCACGACGAAATAGACCAGCATCACCGGGCCGAACAGCTTGCCGACCCGCGCCGTACCGCTCGACTGGATGTAGAACAGGCCGACCAGGATCGCGACCGAGACCGGGATGACGAAGGCGTCGAAGCCCTGCTCGACCGTCGCCAGCCCCTCCACCGCCGACATGACCGAGATGGCGGGCGTGATCATGCAGTCGCCGAAGAACAAGGCGGTCGCCAGCACGCCCAGGATCACCAGGCTGGTGCCCCATTTCCGCCCCGCGCCGCTGCGCCGCTGAATCAGCGCGAGCAGCGCCAGGCTGCCGCCCTCGCCATTATTGTCGGCACGCAGGATGGTCAGGACATATTTGACCGTGACGATCAGGAACAGCGACCAGAAGATCAGGCTGACCACGCCGAAGATATGGAGCTGGTCGACCGTCAGCGGATGATGGCCGACGAACACCTCCTTCATCGCGTAGAGCGGGCTGGTGCCGATATCGCCATAGACGACACCGATCGCGCCCAGCGCCAGCTTGGCGAGGCCCTGTTTGGGATGATGATGGTGGCCGTGGGTCGGCGACACGACGGCGGCGGGGTCGGACGCGATCGCGCTCGGGGTGGCGGTGCTCACCGGCGGTACGATCGATCCGGGAAACGTATCAGGAATTTCATGGCGAAAAACGCACTTTCCAGCGCTGACATCAGACGGCGCGATTAGCATGGCTCCTCCGCACCCGCAACGGGACATGCCCGGCCCGGGCCCGTCCCTCCCTGCGACGGCAATCCATGTCACCATTCAGCACGGAAGATTTTATGACGCTGCCACCATGACTTGCGACCGGAACATCGCACGAACGCAGAGGTTGATGCCGGCGAAAGGACCCAGCATGACCGACACCGCCAATCCCAAGAGCGAACCCTTCTCCAACGCCGAGAAGGACCCCAATGACTGGACCACCGGCGACGAGCCGATGACCGGCGCGCAGGCCAGCTATCTGAAGACGCTGAGCGAGGAAGCCGGCGAGGAATTCGACGACTCGCTGACCAAGGCAGATGCCTCCAAGCGGATCGATGCGCTGCAGGAGAAGACCGGACGCGGCAAGTAAGCCGCGGACGCTCCTATCGTCCGCCGGTCGCGGCGATGAGCTGGCGCACCATCGCCAGCCGTTCCGCGACCGCCGGGCGATAATTCGCCTGGGGGTGCGTCCGCTCCAGCGCCCGCGTCCAGCAGCGCTCCGCGCCGGCAAGGTCGCCGCTCCGCACCAGCGCGATGCCCAGGAAGAAATAGGGACCGGGATGGCGCGGATCGAGCCGGTTTGCCTGGTCGAAGGCCAAGCGCGCGGCGGGTGACACCCGACCCCCATCATGGCGGACCAGCGCATCGCCCAGGGCCGTCCAGAGCTGCACGCTCTTCGGCGCGCCGCGCAGGGCCCCCAGGATCGTCTCCACCTCGTATCGCGACGATCCCACGCGCGCCATCGCATCGGCGGCGGTCAGATACGCCCCCTCCGCCCCGTAGCGGCCGAACATGTCGGTGCGCAGGTCGATGATCGCGGCATCGCTGACCAGCGCCTCGCGATCGGCCTGTACCGGATGGCCGGGCAGCGTCGGCGCGCCTTGCCACGCATAGCCCGCCGCGCCCAGCATCAGCGCGGCGCCGACCAGCGACCAGAGCCGCCGCGGCACATGGAGCAGCGCCAGCGCCACCGCGCTCGCCACCATCAGTATCAGGAGCATGACCCAGCCCATCAGCGCCCCCGGCTGCGGCGGAAGCTGCCGCGCGCGATCCAGCTGCCCAGCGCCAGCAACAGGATCGGCGCGAGCCACAGGGGCCAGGTCGCGGCCTCCAGCGGCGGGTCATAGCTGATATAGCTGCCGTAGCGGTCGATCAGCCACTGCCGGATCGCCGCCGGCCGTTCCCCGGCGCGGATGCGGGTGCGGACCAGCGCGCGCATGTCGCCCGCCATGGTCGCGTCGCTATCGGCGATCGACTGGCCCTGACAGACGACGCAGCGCAGCGTCTCCATCAGCGCCTTGGCCCGGGCCTCCTGCGAAGGATCGGGCAGTTGCGTGTCGGCGAGCGGCGCGGGCGTCGCGGTCTGCGCCTGGACCGGGGCAGCGAGCAGCAGCGACAGCGTGATGGTCAAAGACCGGGTCATCGCGCGGCCTCCGCCGCCGCGACGATCTCGGCAACCTGGTCGGCCCGGATGTCACCGATATATTGGCGGCGGATCACGCCTTTGGCATCGACCAGGAACGTCTCCGGCACGCCCGAGGACCCCAAAGCGAGCTGCGTGGCGCTGGCCGGATCGTCGCCGATCCGCTCATAGGGATCGCCATGGCGGCGCAGAAAGGCTTGCACCTCCGCGCCCGTGTCGCGGATCGCGATCGCCTCGATCGGCACGCCCGCGCGCTTCAACGCCAGCAACTGCGGTGCCTCGGCGATGCAAGGAATGCACCAGCTGGCGAAGACGTTGAGCAGGCGCGGTCGCCCCGTGAAATCGGCTTTGGCCAGGCCCGGCTTGCCCGGCACGATCGGGCGGACCGCGAATTCGGGCAGGGGCCGGTCGATCAGCGTCGAATGGACGGCCCGGTCGGCCGGCCGGAACAGCCCGATCGCAACGATCAGCAGCAGCAGCAGGAAGCCGGCGAACGGCACCCAAAGCAGCGGCCGCCTCACCAGCCCGGCTCCGCCACGGCGCGACGGCGCGGCAGCACGCGGCCGACCAGAGACACGAGCCCGCCCAGCGCCACCAGCACGCCGCCGAACCAGATCAGCGTCACGAACGGCTTCCACCACAGCCGGACCTGCCAGCGGCCGGTGCCATCGGGCTGGCCGAGCACCGTATAGAGCTGGCCATCAGCCATGGTCGCGATGGCGCTCTCGCTGGTCGTGGTCGGCGGCGTGGTGAAGGTCCGCGACTGGGGGAAGAGTTCGCGCCGCGCATCGTCGCGGGTGGCGGTCAGTCGCGCCTGCACCGCCGACCAGTTGTCCGCCACCACCGGCGACAGGCCGTCGAGCGTCACCCGCCACGGGCCGACCCGCGTCGAGTCGCCCGGCCGCAGCGCGATCAATCGCTCGGCGGTGAAGGCCGCGTCGCAGGCCATGCCGGCCATGCTCACCGCGATGCCGAGATGCGCGATCACCATGCCCCAGGTGAACAGCGGCGTGCGGCGCAGGTTGCGGCCCCAGAGCGGCGCGACGCTCGCCACCGCCAGCCCCGCGGCGAGACTGAGGCCCAGCAGCGGGAACATACCGATCGGCATGGCGAAGACGATCAGGCCGGCAAAGGCGAAGACGGTGGCGGCGATCGGCCAGGTGGCGCGCACCAACAACGCCTGCACTGAGTCGCGCCGCCAGCGGAGCAGCGGCCCCAACCCCATCAGCGCGACCAGCAGCAGCGCCACCGGCCCCGCCGCCTTGTTGAAGAAGGGCGGCCCGACCGACAGCTGCACGCCGAACCCGGCCGCGACCAGGGGATAGAGCGTGCCGATCAGCACGATCCCCAGGATCACCGACAACAGCAGGTTGTTGGCGACCAGCCCGCCCTCGCGACTGACCGGTTCGAACAGCCGCCCCTGCCGCACCGTCCCGACCCGCAGGCCGAACAACAGCAGCGCGCCGCCGATATAAAGCGCCAGCAGCACCAGGATGAAGGCGCCGCGCGTCGGATCGACCGCAAAGGCATGGACGCTGGTGAGGATGCCGGAGCGGACCAGGAAGGTGCCGATCATCGACATGGAGAAGGCGACCACCGCCAGCATCACCGTCCAGGCGCGCAGGCCGTCGCGCGTCGCCAGCACCGTCACCGAATGGAGCAGCGCGGTCGCCGCCAGCCACGGCATCAGCGAGGCATTCTCCACCGGGTCCCAGAACCACCAGCCGCCCCAGCCCAGCTCATAATAGGCCCAGTAGCTGCCGGCGGTGATGCCGAGCGTCAGGAAGATCCACGCGCCCAGCACCCAGGGCCGCATCGCGCGGGCGAAGTCGCGCCCGACCTGCCCGGTCAGCAGCGCGCCCACCGCGAAGGAGAAGGCGACCGACAGGCCGACATAACCGGCATAGAGGGTCGGCGGATGGAAGGCGAGGCCGGGATCCTGGAGCAGCGGGTTGAGCCCCGCCCCGTCCGCCGGCGCCGGCTCGGCCCGCGCGAAGGGATTGGAGGCGAAGAGCAGGAAGGCATAGAAGCCGAGCGCGATCACCGCCTGCGCGCCCAGCGTCGCGGTCAGCGTGCGCATGTCGAGCCGGCGCTCGACCAGCGCCACCGCACCGCCCGCCAGCCCCAGGATCGTGACCCAGAGCAGCATCGATCCTTCGTGATTGCCCCAGGCCCCGGCGAATTTATACAGCCACGGCTTGGCCGAATGGCTGTTCTCCACGACCAGCTTCACCGACATGTCGGATTGCAGGAAGAGCAGGATCAGCAGCAGCATCGCGACCAGGGCCAAGGCGCCCTGCACGATCGCGACCGGCCGCACCGCCGCCATCAGTTCCTCCGCATCGTCCCGCGGACGCAGACCGAGCGCCGCCAGCGCCAGTTGCAGGGCGGCGAGCGCGGCGGCGAGCCACAGGGCGGCGAAACCGGCTTCCGCGATCACTGCGCCAGCGTCCTCGTCTCGTGCATCGCGCCGGCGACCTGGGGCGGCATATAGCGTTCGTCATGCTTGGCGAGCAGGTTGGTCGCGACGAAGCCGCCCCCCGGCAGGAACCGTCCCTCCGCCACCACGCCCGATTTCTCGCGGAACAGGTCGGGGACGATGCCGGCATAGGTGACCGGCGTGGTCGCGCGGCCATCGGTGACGGTGAAATGCACGGTCACGCCATCGGCGGCGCGGCGCACCGATCCGGCCGCGACCATGCCGCCCAGCCGCACCGCCCGGTCGAGCGGCGGGGCCCGCCGCGCCACGTCGGACGGCGCGTAGAAGAACGCGGCCTGATCCTTCAGCGCCGACAGGGCGAGCAGCGCCGCGAGCGCCACCGCCCCCAGCGCCAGCGCGACCAGCAGCATCCGTTGGTTCTTGGCGGTCATCGCTTCTCCGCGTCGCGCATCGCGCGCCAGGCGGCGAAGGCGATGGCGGCCGTGCCACCCAGGGTCACCGCATAGGCGGCGACGACGAAGGGCCAGGGGTTCATGCGCGCGCCATCCGGCGCATCCGCGCCTCCGCCTTGGCGCGGGCGAGCAGCGTCCGCATCCGCATCAGCACGATGGCGGCGAAGATCGCGGTGAAGCCGATCAGCATGAAGGGTAGCGGCCACAGGATCGCGCCGTCGATGCTGGAGCCAGTCAGGCCGATGCTCGGCCCCTGGTGCAGGGTGTTCCACCACACCACCGAATAGCGGATGATCGGCAGCAGCACGGTGCCGGCGATCCCGAACAGCGCCGGGATGCGTCCGTCGCCCCCCCGCTCCGCATCGGCCCGAGCGAGCGCGACATAGCCGCAATAGACGAAGAACAGCAGCAGCATCGAGGTCAGCCGCCCGTCCCATTGCCACCAGGTGCCCCAGGTCGGTCGGCCCCAGATCGATCCGGTGACCAGGCACAGGGCGGCAAAGGCCGCGCCCACCGGTGCGATGGCGCGCGCGGCGATGCCAGCCAGCGGGTGCCGCCACACCAGCAGCGCGATCGACGACAGCGCGATGCCGCTCCACCCGCCCATGCCCAGCCAGGCGGCGGGGACATGGATGTAGAGGATCCGCACCGTCTCGCCCTGAAGATAGTCGGGCGGCGTCCGCGTCAGCCCCGCCCAGCAGCCGATCGCGACCAGCAGCACGCCGGCCCAGAACAGGATCGGCGTCAACGGCCTCGCCACCTTCAGGAAGCGCGCGGGGTTGGCGAAGGCGTGGAGCGTGGTCACGACAAAGCCTTCCCTACGCGAGCTTTACCGGTCCGTCACGCCCCGGCATCACCGCTTCCGATAGCGGTCGAACCACGCCAGGATCGCGGCGTTCTTCGCGACCAGTTGCGATGGCCGGTCGGCCAGGCCGCCATGGCTGGCGCTCGGCACGCGGATCAGCACGGTCGGCACCGAGCGGATCTGGAGCGCGGCGTAATATTGCTCCGATTCGCCCGGCGGGGTGCGATGGTCCTCCTCGCCCACCACCACGGCGGTCGGCGTCTTGACGTTGCCGACCAGGCTGAGCGGCGAGCGTCGCCAATATTGCTCCGGGTCCTCCCAGGGCATCTTGCCGAACCAATAGCGCGCCATGCTGGTATAGCCGTCGGTGGTCAGCACCTCGCTGGTCCAGTTGATGACCGGCTTCTGCGTGACGGCGGCGTTGAACCGGTCGGTCTTGCCGACGATCCAGGCGGTCAGCAGGCCGCCGCCCGACCCGCCGGTGACGAACAGGTTCTTCGCATCGACCGGCCCCGTGGCGATCGCTGCGTCGACGACGCTCATCAGGTCGTCGTAGTCGCTGCTCGGATAATTGTGATGGATCAGATTGGCGAAGCCCTCGCCATAGGAAGTCGAGCCGCGCGGATTGGCATAGACGACGACATAGCCCGCCGCCGCATAGAGCTGGTCGTCGGTCGACCAGACCGGCGCATAGCTGGCGAAGGGGCCGCCATGAATTTCCAGGATCAGCGGATATCGCCGGGCCGGGTCGTAATCGGGCGGCGTCATCATCCAGGCGTCGATCGGCAGGCCGCCCGCCGAGGAGGTGACCGCCAGGGGTCGCACCTGCGCCAAGGCCTTGCCCGCGAACAACTCGCGATTGAGATCGGTCAGCCGCTTCGCCGAGCCGCCGCCGCGCGTCACCGCGACATCGGCCGGATGCGTCGTGTCGCCCTGGGTGAAGGCGATGGCGCCGTCCCGCGCGACGCTGAAGTCGCCGCCCGAATAGGGCCGGTCCAGCTCGCCCCCGGCCAGGCCGTCCGCCACCGTCGTCACCCGGCCGTCCAGCCCGACCCGCGCCACTTTGGTGACGCCGTGATCGGCATATTGGACATAGATGGAGCGGCCGTCCGCCGCCCATTGCGGGTTGTCGACGCTGCGGTCGAGCCCGGCGGTCAGCACCCGCGCGCCCGATCCGTCCGCGTTCATCACCGACAGCTGGCGGTTCTGATAGCCGAGCAGCTTGTCCGCGAAGCCGACATAGGCGATCAGCCGGCCATCGGGCGACGCGACCGGCGCCTCGTCCGGCCCCTGCCGGTCGGTCAGCCGACGCAGGGCGCCGGTCGCGGCATCGACCGCGAAGACGTCGCTGTTCATCGGATCGCGATCCGGGTCCTTGCCGTGATTCCCCGCGATCAGCAGGCTGCGTCCGTCCGCCGTCCAGGCGACGCTGCCGCCGTCATCCTCCGGCCCGAAGGTCAGCTGGCGTGCCGCGCCGCCGTCCGCCGAGACGACGAAGACATGGTTGTAGCCGGGGCGCAGATAGCCGCCGCCGTCCTCGCGGTAATGGACTTGGTCGATGATCTTGATCGGCTCGGCCCAATGCGCCCCCTCTGGCTTGGCGAGCGGGGTGCCGAGTTGGCTTCCGTCCCCCGGCACGAACATGGTGAAGCCGATCATCCGCCCGTCCGGCGACCAGGCGATGTCGGACGGCGATTCGGGCAGTGCGGTGATCGCCGCGCCGGTGCCGCTCGCCAGCCAGCGGACGAAGATCTGCGGCCGGTCGCCCTCCCCCCTGGCGGCATAGGCCAGCCGCTGCCCATCCGGCGACCAACGCGGTCGCGCGCTGCCCGGCACGCCCAGCGGCGTCTGCCGCCCGGTGGCGACATCGACCAGCCAGACCTGGCGGCGGTCGCCATCGGTCATGATGTCGCCGGTCGCGCGGGTATAGGCGATGCGCTTGCCGTCCGGGCTGATCCGCACATCGCTCGCCTGCGACAGGGCGAAGGCGTCGCGCGGTCCGAAATGTCGGTCGGGCCGGGTCGCCTCGGGCGTGGCGGTCTGGGTCTGTTGCGGGGCCGCCAGCACCCCGCTCGACAAGAGGGTGGCGGACAGGAGCAGCAGGAGCGATCGCGGCATCGGGGGCTTTCGGCAGGAATGTACCGCCGCAGCTTACAAACAATCGCCGGCCGCTCAATGGGGGGGGGTGGCGTCCCCTTCCCGTTCGATGGCGGAGGCCAGGGCACGGGGGGTGGAAAGCGAGCGGCTACCCGCTCAGTCCGCCTTGGGCGCATCCTTCTGCGCGACCTGCGCGGTGGTGATCGGCGGGCCCTTGGCGATCTCGGCGGCGAGCGCCTGCACCTCGGGACAGCCGCCCTTGCACAACGTCTTCAGCTTGGCGAGGTTGACCCGCGCCTGCGCGATCGCGCCCTTGGCGACCAGCGCGTCGCCCTGCCCCTTCAGCGCCTGGCGGTCGCCCGGCTCCAGCAACAGCGCCTCGCGGTACAGGCGGATCGCCTTGCCGGGCAGGCCGCGCGCCTGCGCCACCTGCGCCAGCACGACGAACGCCTGGCGGTTGCGTGGATCGACCGCCACCGCCGTCTCCAGCGTGTCGGTCGCGGCGTCATATTTACCGGCGGCGCGTTCCGCCTTGCCCTGTTCGAGCAGTTGCAGCGAGCGCGCGTCGATCCGGTCGTCGGGCCGCTGCGCGCCGAGCGACGCGGAGAGGCTGACGGTCGCCAGCGCAGCGGCCAGAGCGACGGACGAGAAGCGCATGATCGTCTCCAGGCGGAACATCAGCCTCGCCCTAGCATGGGGCCACCAGCCGCGCGACGAAAAAGCCGTCGGTGCCGTCGCGCGCGGGATCGAGCCGCACGCCCTGCCCCTGCGGGCGGCCGGCAGGCAGGTCGAGCGGTTCGACACGCCAGCCGGGATGGTCGGCCAGGAAGGATTCCACCTGCCCCGCCCCCTCGGCATCGAGCAGCGAACAGACGATATAGACCAGCGACCCGCCCGGCCGGACCAGGGCCGCGCCGGTCGCCAGCACCTGCGCCTGGGTGGCGACGAAACGGGCCAGTCGGGTCGGATCGAGCCGCCAGCGCGCCTCCGGATTGCGCCGCCAGGTGCCCGTGCCCGAACAGGGCGCGTCGACCAGCACCCCGTCGGCCGCGCCGATCGCATCGGCCAGCATCTCGCGCTCGCGCCCCGGATTGAGCAGCCGCGCCTCGACGATCGTCACGCCGGCCCGCTCGGCCCGCGGCGGCAATTGCTGGAGCCGGGCACGATCGGTGTCGCAGGCGAGCAGCAATCCCTGGTTCGCCATGCGTGCGCCCAGCGCCAGCGTTTTGCCGCCCGCGCCCGCGCACAGGTCGATGATCCGATCGCCCGGTGCGACCGGCAGCGCGAGGCCGACGATCTGGCTGCCGGCATCCTGCACCTCGATCGCACCGTCGCGATAGGCGTCCAGCGTCTCGACGCGGGTTCCGCTCGGCAGGCGCAGGCCGTGGAGACCGTGCGGCAGCGGCTCGCCCTCGGGCAGTGCCTCGGTCATGCGGAGCGGATTGATCCGCACGTCGAGCGGCGCGCGGTCGACCAGCGCCGGCAGGGCGTCCTGCGGCAGGCCGGACTCGATCAGCGCCGCCTCCAGCCAGGTCGGGGCCAGGCCCGGCGTGGCACGTGGCTCGTCCGCGCCGATCGGAGCGGGACCATGGGTCGAACCGTCGAAAGCGGCGGCGACCCCGGCATCCCGGTCGGCGAGCAGCAGCATCGCGGCGCGCCCGCTCGGCGGCACCGGCCCACAGAGCCGGATCGCCGCATAGACATGCTCGCGCACCGCCCGCCGGTCCTTGGACCCGGCATAGCGACGGGTCGCGAAGTAACGCTGGACCAGGGTATCGGCGGCCGCGCCGCCGGTGGTGGCGGCGTCGATCACCTGGTCGACGATCTCGATCGCGGCTTGAACGCGGGCGGCGGGCGTCACCTCAGCGGGTCGGGTAGTTGGGCGCTTCGCGGGTGATCGTCACGTCATGGACGTGGCTTTCCTGCAACCCGGCGCCGGTGATCTGGATGAAGCGCGCCCGCTCGCGCAGGGCGGCGAGCGTCGCCGAGCCGGTATAGCCCATCGACGCCTTGATGCCGCCGACCAGCTGGTGGATCACGTCGCGCGCCGGCCCCTTATAGGCGACCTGCCCTTCGATCCCCTCGGGCACCAGCTTCATCTGGTCCTTGATATCGCCCTGGAAATAGCGGTCCGCCGAGCCGCGCCCCATCGCGCCGACCGACCCCATGCCGCGATACGACTTATAGGCGCGGCCCTGATAGAGGAACGTCTCGCCCGGCGCCTCTTCGGTGCCCGCCAGCAGCGAGCCGACCATGCAGGTCGACGCGCCCGCCGCCAGCGCCTTGGCCAGGTCGCCCGAGGTGCGCAGGCCGCCATCGGCGATCACCGGCACGCCCGCCTTGTGGCCCGCCTCGGCGCAATCCATCACCGCCGTGAGCTGCGGCACGCCGACGCCCGCGACGACGCGGGTGGTGCAGATCGAGCCCGGGCCGATGCCGACCTTGATCCCGTCCGCGCCCGCATCGATCAGCGCGCGCGTTGCCTCGGCGGTGGCGACGTTGCCGGCGACGACCTGGACCGAGTTGGACAGCTTCTTCACCCGCTCGACCGCGGCCGCGACGTCGCGGTTATGGCCGTGCGCGGTATCGATGATGATGCAGTCGCACTCGGCATCGACCAACGCCTCGGTCCGCGCGAAGCCCTTGTCGCCCACCGTGGTCGCGGCGGCGACGCGCAGGCGGCCGGCGGCATCCTTGGTCGCGTCCGGATAGGTCACCGCCTTCTCGATGTCCTTGACGGTGATCAGGCCGACGCAGCGATAGGCGTCGTCGACCACCAGCAGCTTCTCGATCCGGCGGTGGTGGAGCAGGCGGCGCGCCTCCTCCTGCCCGACATCGGTCGAGACGGTGGCGAGATTCTCGTGCGTCATCAGCTCGGAGACGGGCTGGTGTGGATTGCCGGCGAAGCGCACGTCGCGGTTGGTCAGGATGCCGACCAGCCGGCCGTTCGCCTCGACCACGGGGATGCCGCTGATCCGGTGGCGCGCCATCAGCGCCTGCGCCTCGGCCAGCGTCGCGGTCGGCGCGATGGTGATCGGATTGACGACCATGCCGCTCTCGAACCGTTTGACCTGGCGGACGGCGGCGACTTGCTCCTCGACGGTCAGGTTGCGATGGAGCACGCCCATGCCGCCCAGCTGCGCCATGACGATCGCCATGTCCGCCTCCGTCACCGTGTCCATCGCCGCGGACAGGACCGGGATGTTGAGCGCGATGCCGCGCGTCACCTGGGTGCGGGTGTCGGCCATGCTGGGCAGGACGCTCGATTCCCCCGGCACCAGCAGCACGTCGTCGAAGGTGAGGCCGAGGCGGATGTCCATGGTAGCTGCCGATCCTAGCGGTGGGTGTCAGGTGGCGCGCCATGTAACCTCATGACGCGCGAACCGCTAGGCCCCCTGACGCGCCCCATGCTATGTGGAGCCGAACGAGGGGAAGAACCATGGGTTTGACGATCGCCGCGCTCGCACTGCTGCTGGTGCTGTTCTACCTGTTTTCCAGTATCAAGATCGTCCGCCAGGGCTATCAATACACGATCGAGCATTTCGGCCGCTACACCACCACGGCCGCGCCGGGTTTCAACTTCTATCCCGCCTTCTTCTACCGGGTCGGCCGGCGGGTGAACATGATGGAGCAGGTGATCGACATTCCCGGGCAGGAGATCATCACCAAGGACAATGCGATCGTCTCGACCGACGGCGTCGTCTTCTTCCAGGTGCTGGACGCCGCCAAGGCCGCCTATGAGGTGTCGGACCTCTATGTCGCGCTGCTCCAGCTCGCCACCACCAACCTGCGTACGGTGATGGGCGCGATGGACCTGGACGAGACCTTGTCGAAGCGCGACGAGATCAACGCGCGGCTGCTGTCGGTCGTCGACCACGCCACCGTGCCCTGGGGCGTCAAGATCACCCGCGTCGAGATCAAGGACATCCGCCCGCCCGCCGACATCGTCACCGCCATGGGCCGGCAGATGAAGGCGGAACGCGAGAAGCGCGCCAACATCCTGGAGGCCGAGGGCACCCGCGCCTCCGAGATCCTGCGCGCCGAGGGGCAGAAGCAGGCGCGCATCCTGGAGGCGGAGGGCCGGCGCGAATCGGCGTTCCGCGATTCCGAGGCCCGCGAGCGCGCGGCGGAGGCCGAGGCGAAGGCGACGCGCGTCGTGTCCGAGGCGATCGAGGCGGGCGGCGTCCAGGCGATCAACTATTTCGTCGCGCAGAAATATGTCGAGGCGGTCGGCAAGTTCGCGACCAGCCCCAATGCCAAGACCATCCTGTTCCCGGTCGAGGCGACTCAGCTGATCGGCACGCTGGGCGGCATCGGCGCGCTCGCCAAGGAGGCGCTGGCCGATACGCCGAAGGGCAATGTCACCACCCCCGCTCCCACCGCCCCACGGGCCGAGCCGCGCCGGGGACCGTTCGAGCTGCCGCAGGGCTGAGCGCGATGCGGCGCCCTGATGACCCGGGCCGGGACGCGGCATGACCGGGGGCGACTGGCTGGGCGGGCCGGCCTGGCTGGCGGCGGCGCTGGTGCTGGGGATCGCGGAGCTGCTGGTCCCCGGTGTCTTCCTGATCTTCCTGGCGATCGCGGCGGCGATCACCGGGTTGGCCAGCTATGTGCTGCCGGACCTGCCGCCGGTCGCGCAGGTCGTGGCCTTCGCGCTGTGGAGCGTGGTGACCGTGTTAATCGGCCGACGCTGGTATCGCGATTATCCGGTCGAGGGCGATGCGCGCCTCAACGACCCGGCGGGCCGGATGATCGGCGCGATCGTGGTCGTGGACACCGAATTGCGCCAGGGTCGTGGCCGGGTGCGGATCGGCGACGGCAGCTGGCCGGCGACCGGTCCGGACCTGCCACAGGGCGCGACGGCGCGTATCGTCGCGGTCGAGGGCGGCCTGGTGACGGTGGAGTCGATCGCGGACCCGGCCGCCGCCCGCCCCTGACAGCGCGACCCTACCGGCGAACGGTCGCGAAAACGCGATGCCGCCGAGCACGCGGTCCCCCGCCATCGTCAGCCATACGGGTCGCTCGAACAGCCAGGCCAGCTTCGCCTGCCTTGCGGCTCGGTGCAGCAGCAGCGATCCCGCGATCAGCACGACCGTGCAGGCGACGGGCGTGAGCGGCCCGGCCATGCGCGCGACGGGATCGCGCACGATCATCATCAGCGGCAGATGCAGGCCATAGACGGGCAGCGTGTTCCGCCCCAGCCAGGCCAGCCTCGCCAGACCGGGCAGGCGATCGACCATGACCCGAATGGCGTAGAGCGCCGCAAGGCAGATGGCGAGGCGTTGCGCCCCGCCCAGCCCGTCATGGCCGGATGCCAGCCGCAGCATCTGCGCCGCCACAGTGGCGACCACCGCCGCCGCCGCCAGCTTGGCGAGCAACGACCAGGACAGATCCGCCGTCAGCGCCCGCTCGATCTCCGGCCGCCAGGACAGTCCCGCATAGAACATCAGCGCATAGATGGCGGCGTTCTGGAAGCTGTAGGTATTGAGCGGCAACAGGCCGACAAAGCTGACGACCCCCAGGCTGGCGGCCGCAGCCAGCACGATCCAGCGGGGGACCAGGGCGGTGAACGGCACCGACAGGGTGAACAGGCCCAGCACCCAGAGGAACCACAGGCTGGTCATCGGCCGCGACAGATTATCTACATAATTGGGCAGCGACAGGTCGTTGCCGAAGGGCGACACTAGCAGGAGCGGCACCAGCCAGATCATGTAGATCCAGGCGAAATGGACGCAGCGGTCCAGCGTCCTCGCCATGGATCGGGACAGCAGCGCATGCGCCAGATAACCGCTGACCAGCATCAGCACCGGCATCCGGAAGAAATTGAACAGCCGCGACACCGCATCGAACGCGCCATGATGACCGTTCGCATGGCCCCAGAGCAGCACATGGTCGAAGACCATCGCGACCACCGCCAGTCCCCGCGTCGCATCCAGGGCGGTCAGTCGCTGCTTCATCTCTTCGTTCCCGGAACTGTCGCCTCTATCATTTTGATTATAGGCGACGCCCGGGATGCTGGTCGGCGCGAGACCAGATCCTTGCGCGCGTCTCGTGCCGGGCACGATCCATGCCGGGACCGGCCTCAGCGTGATTTACCGCGTGAAAACGGTCGGACGATCGGTATAGACGGTCGCAGGAGAGGATGTCCGTACCCCGACGGAGTTCCAGCCTTGCCCCCTGCCCCCGACCTGCCCCTCGGCCGCCCGCACAGCGTCGCGGAGGACGGCTATGCGCTGGCGATCGGCTGCATCCTGATCGGACTGGGCCTGGTGCTGCTCAAGGGCGCCGGGCTGGTGACCGGCGGCATCGCGGGGGTCGCGCTGCTCCTGTCCTATATCCTGCCGCTGCCGGCGGGACTGTTGTTCACCTTGGTCAACCTGCCCTTCTTCGCGCTGGCGCAGCGGGTGCTGGGGACGCGGTTCGCGATCAAGACGGTGCTCGCCAATCTGGGGATCAGTGCGGTGACGATGCTGGCGCGCGGTTCGGTGACGATCAGCCATGTCCATCCCGCCTTCGCCGCGCTGGTCGGCGGCACGGTGATCGGCATGGGCATCCTCTGCCTGGCCCGTCACCAGGCCGGGGTCGGCGGCACCGGGGTGGTGACGCTGTGGCTGCAACGCAGCCGGGGCTGGAATGCGGGGCGGACGCAGATGGCGCTGGACGTGGTGATCCTGGCCGCCGCCATCCCCGTGGTGCGCGTCCCCCAACTGGCCTGGTCGGCGCTGAGCGCGGTGGCGATCAGCCTGATGCTGATCGCCTGGCACCGGCCCGGCCGCTATATCGGCCACTGAGCCGAGCCGACCCGGAAGCGATCAGACGGCGGGCGTGTCCGCCACCACCTGCCAATGCCCTGCTTCCTTGGCGAGCCACAGCTTGCGATCGCCACCGTCGCGGCTGACGCGCAGCATCGCCCGGTCGCCCAGGATCAACGGTCCGCGCACCGGCCGGCAATGGCTGCGCGCGGCGATGCGGATGCCGGCGGGCGCGGTCTTGATGCCGCCGCCGCCGCGGAACACGCCCGGCCGGAACAGCCGCTCGAACCCCGGCGGCGCATCCGATTCGTGTCGGCGCAGCGAACGGCTGGGCGTCCAGGGCGCGATCACCCGCTCGATGCAGGTCGGGCCGGACCGCGCGACATAGGTCAATGCCGCGCCGACCACCGCCGGCATTTCGCGTCGGGGATTGGGCTCGCATCCGCCAAGCGCCATCGCCGCCAGGGCGAGCGCGGCGACGGAAGCTCCGCGCCGCGCGCGCATCGTCACGCCCCCTTCTGCAGGTGCCGGCGGCCGAGCAGCTCGGCGATCTGCACCGCGTTGAGCGCCGCGCCCTTGCGGAGATTGTCGCTGACGCACCACAGGTTCAGCCCATTCTCGATCGTGGGGTCCTCGCGCACCCGGCTGACATAGGTGGCGTCGTCGCCCGCCGCCTCGATCGGCGTGACGTAGCCGCCATCTTCCTGCTTATCGATCAGCATGATGCCCGGGGACTCGCGCAGGATGGTGCGCGCCTCCTCGGCCGAAATCTCGCGCGCGAACTCGATGTTCAGCGCTTCGGAATGGCCGACGAACACCGGCACGCGGACGCAGGTGGCGGTCACCTTGATCTTGGGGTCCAGGATCTTCTTGGTCTCGACCACCATCTTCCACTCTTCCTTGGTCGATCCGTCGTCCAGGAAGCTGTCGATATGCGGGATGACGTTGAAGGCGATCTGCTTGGTGAACTTCTTCGGCTCGGCGGGATCGCCGACGAAGATGTTGCGGCTCTGCTCGAACAGCTCGTCCATCCCGACCTTGCCCGCGCCCGACACCGATTGATAGGTCGAGACCACGACGCGCGTGATCGTCGCGGCGTCGTGCAGCGGCTTCAGCGCCACGACCATCTGCGCGGTCGAGCAATTGGGATTGGCGATGATGTTCTTGGCGCGATAGCCGTCGATCGCCTCCGGATTCACCTCGGGCACGATCAGCGGCACGTCCGGATCCATGCGGTAGAGCGACGAATTGTCGATCACGGTACAGCCGGCCGCAGCGAATTTCGGCGCGTAGACCGCGGTCGCCTCGCTGCCGATCGCGAAGAGGGCGATGTCCCAGCCCTCGGGATCGAAATGCTCGATATTCTGGATCTTGAGCATCTTGCCGGTGTCGCCATATTCGATCTGGTCGCCCTGGCTGCGGCTGGAGGCAAGCACCGCGATCTCGTCGAGCGGGAATTCGCGCTCGGCGAGGATGTTGACCATCTCGCGCCCGACATTGCCCGTCGCCCCCGCGACCACGACCCGATAACCCATATGACCCTCCGTATGCAGGCGCGGCCCATAACGGTATTGCGTCGCACCGTACAACGGGTTTCGGGATATTGCGCGATAAAGCGTGGCTTCAGTCGTGCGTGCGGCCCTGCCAGGTGACGTGGCGGACGCCGGGCAGCGCCTGGAGCGCATCGGCGACCTGATCCAGTTCGGCATCGTCGACGATCGTGCTGGTCAGCGTCGCCACCACATCGGCCGCGCCGCCGGCACGCGGCTCGATCCGCACCTCGCCGACCGGGAGCTGCGCCGCTTCCAGCCGGGCGACCAGTTCGTCGCCCAGTCCCTGGGCCTGCTGCTCGGTGGTGGTCAGCGTCACCAGATAGGTCGCCTCGACGCTGCGCCCCGCGACGGGGATGCGGTTGATCGCATCGACCAGCGGACGGAGCGCGGTGTTGGCGAGCAGGACGATGCCGGTCAGCAGCACCGCCTCGGCCAGCATGTCGCTGCCGGCGATCGCGCCGACCGCCGCCGAGCACCAGAGCGTCGCAGCGGTGTTGAGGCCGCGGACGTTCAGCCCCTCCTTCATGATGACGCCCGCGCCCAGGAAGCCGATGCCGGAGACGACATAGGCGATGATCCGGATCGACTCGACATCGCCGCCCAGCCGCTGGCCCAGGTCGACGAACGCCGCCGCGCCGATCGCGACCAGCGCGTTGGTGCGAAGCCCCGCATTGCGCTGGCGATATTGCCGCTCCGCCCCGATCAGCGTGCCGAGCACGAAGGCGGCGAGATAGCTGACCAGCGTGTCGAGAAAGGGCCAGAGGTGGAAGGTGGTGACGAATCGCATCGCCGTGCCTCTTAGCGCAGCCGTGCGACGAGTGTCTTACGAGACGGTGGTCGAGCCTCCGTCATGCTCCTGCCAAGGCAGGCGCCCGGGGCCATGCGGGGCATCGGCCGTTGCCCCGCCTGACCCCGGGTTCAGGCAGGGCAACGGTCCACGGACGGTTACTGCGCCGTCGCCGGTGCCGGTGCCGGTGCCGCTGGGGTCTCGCCCTCCTCCGGCGCCGGCACCGCCGCAGGCCTGTTCTTCACCTCGCGGTCGAGGAAGTTGAGGATCGTCTTCCACAGATGCTCGCTGATCCCCGGTCCGGCGACGCGGTGGGTATAGCCGGGATAGAACATCATCTCGAACGGCGTCGCGGTGCGCTGCATCTCGGCGGCGAAGGCGGTCGAATTGTCCAGGAAGACATTGTCGTCGGCCATGCCGTGGATCAGCAGCAGCGGATCGCGGATCTTGGACGCATCGGCGATCGCCGCCGAGCCGCTATAGCTTGCCGGGTCCTTGGCCGGATCGCCCAGATAGCGCTCGGTATAATGGGTGTCGTAGAGCTGCCAGTCGGTCACCGGCGCGCCCGACACCGCCGCCGCATAGACGCCCGGCGTCTTCTCCAGCATCTTGATCGACATATAGCCGCCATAGGACCAGCCATAGGTGGCGATCTTGGCCGGATCGACGAAGGGCAAGGTCTTCAGATAGTTCGCGCCGGCCAACTGGTCCTCGACCTCCACCGTGCCCATGGCATGGTAGATGTGGTCCTCGAACGCCTTGCCCCGGTTGTACGAGCCGCGATTGTCGATCTGGAAGAAGATCCAGCCCTGGTCGACCAGATATTGCGGCAACGCGCCCTGCCAGCCGCGCGTCACCTGCTGGCCCGTGCCCGGACCGCCATAATGCTGGAAGAAGACGGGGTAGGTCTTGCCCGGCTCCAGCTTGGGCGTGATCATTTCATAATAGAGCGTGGTGCCGTCCGCCGCCTTGATCGTGCCGAACTGGGTCTCGCGGTGGTGCGCCAGATAGGGATAATAGGGGTGGCCCGGCCGGATCGCATTCTCGTTGATCCAGGACAGGCGCTTGCCGGTCGCATCGGCCAGATAGACCTGGGTCGGCTGGCTGGGGCTGGAGCGCGAGACGATGAAGCGGCTGGCCGAGCCGTCCATCGTCGCGCCGTTCCAATAGCCGCGCTCGGTCAGCCGGGTGATCTGGTTGGGCTTGGCGATGTCGACCGCATAGAGCTGCTGCTCCAGCACATCGTCCTTGTTGCCTAGGAAATAGACGCGGCCCTTGTCCTGGTCGACGCCGACCAGGCTGGTCACGACCCAGTCGCCCTTGGTCAGCGGCGTCCACTTGCCGGCGGCGAAGCGGTAGAGCTGGCCATAGCCGGTCTTTTCCGAACGCCAGATCAGGCTGCCGTCCTTCAGCACCCGATACGCGTCGGACAGGTTGAGCCAGCTCTTCTCACCCGATTTCTCGGTGAACAGGATGGTCGAGCGGCCGGTGGCGGGGTCGACGCGCAGCACGTCCATCCGCTTCTGGTCGCGCGTCTGCCGCTGGACCAGCAGCGCCGATCCGTCGGGCAGCCAGTCGACCCGGGCCAGATAGATGTCCGGGTTGGGCCCCAGATCGACCTTCACCTGGCCGCTGCCATCGGGCTTCATCACGAACAGTTCGACCACGGCATTGGGCGTGCCCGCCGCCGGATAGCGCTGCTCATAGACCTTGGTGCCCGTCGCGCCGATCGCGGCGCGGGTGAAGACATGGACGGGCGCCTCGTCGAACCGCTCGACCGCGATGCGGCTCTCGTCCGGGCTCCACCAATAGCCGGTGTCGCGGTGCATCTCCTCCTGCGCGACGAACTCCGCCTCGCCGAAATGCACGGTGCCGCCGCCGCCCTTGGTCACCGGCTGGGCGGGACCGCCCGAAAGCGGCTGCGCCCAGAGATTCTGGTCGCGGACATAGGTGACATACTGCCCGCGCGGCGACACCACGGGGTTGAGCGCGCCGCCCGCCCCCTGCGTCAGCTTGCGCGTCTGCCCGTCGAGGGTGGCGAGATAGAGGTCGCCGTCCAGCGGCACCAGGATCGTCTTGCCGTCCGGCGACCAGTCATAATCGACGATCCCCTTCGATCCGGCGATACGCGCCCGCTCGCGCTGCATCTTCTCCGCCTCGGTCAGCTCCGCGCCGGTGCCGACGCGCTTCGAATCGACCAGCATCCGCTCCGCGCCGGTGCGCGTGTCGACCGCCCACAGGTCGAAGCGTTCCTTCTCGTCGGGGCGGTTGCGCAGGCTGGTGAGCAGCGTGCCGTCCGGCGACAGGCGGAGCGCGCGCGGCTGGGTGCCCGACAGGTCGGGATTGCCGAACACGCGCGCCAGCGTCAGCCGGCCGTCCGCCGGATCGACGGGAGCTGGCGGGGTGGCCGGTGCGGTGGACGCCGGCGACGTGGCGGGCGGCGTCGCCCCGGTCTGGTCAGCGGCCATGGCCGCCGTCGCGATCGAACATCCTGCCGTACCCAGCGCCAAACCCAACACCCATGCGCGCATCCCGCCCAATCTCCGTAGCCGCGCCCGACCCGGGCGACCGGGGCGTTATCGACAGGACGCAGGCCCGCGTCCAGCCGGAATCCCGCCATCCGCCGCCGCCCGGATCAGGGTTAATGACAGTTTCACCACGTATTTGAGCGGTTCGGTATCGCCTCCTGTCCGATAGCCTCCGGACCCGGCGGGCCAAATCCGCCGCAAGCATACGGGAAGAACAGCATTGGAAAGCGTAAAGCTGGCACCACATCACAGTGCCTGGGACCGGATCGGAGGGCTGGTATCCGAGGAGGGCAGCGCACCGCACCCGCATCTCCTGCATCTGCTGACGGCGGCGGCGCATCCGCGCGACCTGTCCGACGCGGTCCATGCCCTGTGCGCCGTCCATGGCAGCCATCCGGGCATGGTCGACGAGGCGCACCAGCGCTGCGTCCAGCCCGATGCCTGTGACTGGCTGGCGGCGGCGGCGGCCGGCTTCTCCGACGAGCGCGGGCTGATCGCGCAGCTGACCGCCGCGGCCGGTCCCCTGCCCTCCACCCCCGGCCAGGCGGAGAGCGAGGCGGCGCTGGCCGGCGTCCGTCATGCGATCGAGATGCTCGCCCGGTCCGACCGGGGCGGCACCGCGACCGGCGCGGCGGCGGCGCTGATCGCCGACTGGGTGGAGATCCGCCACCTGCTCGCCCGCTGCGCCACCGCCTTCGCCATCGAGGTCCAGCCGACGACACTGCCCAGTCTGGTCGCGACGCAGGGCGCGGTGACGCATCTGGCCGACTCGCCCTCGGTGGAACGGGCGATGACCTTCGGCGCGCGCCAGCTGCTCGCCCAGCATCGCGGTCTGTGGGACCTGCTGGAAGCGCGGCGCGCGGCGCGCGGCTGACCGCTTGCACGTGGAGGACTGATCCGCCAAGTCTCGGGCCATGCATCGTTTCCAAGGCACCGCCCGCTATGTCGCGACCGACGACCTCCGGGTCGCGGTCAACGCCGCCGTCACCCTGCGCCGGCCGCTGCTGGTCAAGGGAGAGCCCGGCACCGGCAAGACGGTGCTGGCGCAGGAGATCGCGGCGGCGATCGGCGCGCCGCTGATCGAATGGGCGGTGAAGTCCACCACCAAGGCGCAGCAGGGCCTGTACGAGTATGACGCGGTGGCGCGGCTGCGCGACGGCCAGCTCGGCGATCCGCGCGTCAACAACATCGGCAACTATATCCGGCGCGGCAAACTGTGGGAGGCTTTCACCCATCCCACGCCGCCGGTGCTGCTGATCGACGAGATCGACAAGGCGGATATCGAATTCCCCAACGACCTGCTTCAGGAACTCGATCGCATGGAGTTCCACGTCTACGAGACGAAGGAGACGGTGCGCGCGGTGGAGCGGCCGATCGTCGTCATCACCTCCAACAACGAGAAGGAGCTGCCCGACGCCTTCCTGCGGCGCTGCTTCTTCCATTACATCGCCTTTCCCGACCGCGAGACGATGGAGCGGATCGTCGAGGTGCATTTCCCCGGCATCCAGCGGATGCTGGTGGCCCGCGCGATGGAGATCTTCTACGCGGTGCGCGAGGTGCCGGGCCTGAAGAAGAAGCCGTCGACCAGCGAGTTGCTCGACTGGCTGAAGCTGCTGCTGCACGAGGACATGCCGCTGGAGGTGCTCCAGAACCGCGACCCGACCAAGGCGATCCCGCCGCTGCACGGCGCGCTGTTGAAGAACGAGCAGGACGTGATGCTGTTCGAACGCCTCGCCTTCCTGTCGCGGCGCAAGCCGGGTTAAGCCTGTGCCATTCTCCTCGACGGCTCCCCGGCGAAGGCTGCGGAACAATAGGGGAATGTTCAGGAACGCCCTCACCAATGCGATGAATTGCGCCGGAAAAGCCGGATTCTCATCTTCCATTAACCGCGAATCGGCATAATTTGCCGCATGCTTCGCGCCGCCACCTCCGCTCTTGCGCTGATGGTCACCGCCCTGTCGGTCGCCGCGCCCGCCCATGGCCGGTCGCTGCTCGATTATGTCGGGCAATGCGTGCCCTTCGCGCGGGCCGCCTCGGGCATCCAGATCTTCGGCGACGCCTGGACCTGGTGGAGCCAGGCCGAGGGTCGCTATGCCCGCGGCCATGTGCCCCGCCCCGGTGCGGTGATCGTCTTCGCGCGCACCAGCCGCCTGCCGCTCGGCCATGTCGCCGTGGTCAGCCGCGTGGTCGAGACGCGCGTGGTGATGCTGACCCACGCCAACTGGTCGCGCCAGAATGGCGAGCGGGGCCATGCCGAGCAGGACGTGACGCTCTACGATGTCAGCCCGGGCAACGACTGGAGCGACGTGAAGGTCTGGTTCCGCGACAATGAGGGGCTGGGCGGCAGCACCTATCCGGTCGACGGCTTCATCTATGGCGGCACCCCGGCGCGCGAGCTGACCGGCGTCGCCCCCGACTATGTGGGCGCGCTGATCGACGCCTATGTTCCCGACACGAAGAGACGCTGAACGATCGAGTGCTTCCTCGCCGATCGGATGACGGATCGGTCATGTAGGGGACACGGCATGAGAAGACATCCGCGTCTAGGGCCCCGACGATGAGCAAACCGATCTTCTACGACCCCAGCGGCAATCGACGCGCGTGGAGCCTGCGGGGCGTGCTGTTGCTGGTGGCGGTGATCCTGCTGGCGGGCGCGGCCTTTGCGGTGACGATCCTGAACGTGCCGGCGGGCGCCTCGCTGCCCCTGCCGTTCGAGCGGCCCCGCGCCGCGCCGCTGGCGCAGCGGATCGCCGCCTTCCGACACGGCGTCAGCCACGAGTTGCGCCACATCGGCTGGCTGCCCAAGCGGGCCAGGGCCGGCACCGGCGGGCGGCCGTTGACGGTCGGCTTCTACGTGCCCTGGGCCGATGCCAGCCGCGTGTCGCTGGAACGCCATATCGGCCAGCTCGACTGGGTGGTGCCGGCGCAATTCAGCGTCACCGGCCCGAACCACACCATCGTCCGCACCCCCGATCCGCGGTTCGACGCCATCCTGGCCGCCAGCCCGAAGCGGCCGGCGGTGCTGCCGATGGTGCAGAACACCGCCGATGGCGATTGGGACGGCGCGGGCGCGGCGGCGCTGCTCCACGATCCCAGGGCGCGGCGCACGCTGATCGACACGATCGGCCGGTCGATCGTGCAGAGCAAGGCGGCAGGCGTCGTGTTCGACTTCGAGAGCCTGCCGGCCGGGTCGCTGAACGACTATCGCACCCTGTTGCGCGAGGCGCGCACCGCCTGGACCCCGCTGGGCAAGCTGGTGACCGCGACCGTGCCGGTCGGCGACCCCGACTGGAACCTGAAGGCGTTCGCGGGCGCGACCGATCGGCTGTTCCTGATGGATTACGACCAGCATTGGCAGGGCGGCCAGCCCGGCCCGATCGCGGCGCAGGGCTGGTTCCTCCGCCAGTTGCGCGACGCGCTGACCCAGGTCGGCCATGACAAGCTGGTGCTGGCGGTCGGCAGCTATGCCTATGACTGGCATGGCGGCCATGCCGATGCGCTGAGCCTGGAAGAGGCCTGGCTGGCGGCGCATGACAATGGCGCGGCCATCGCCTTCGACCCCGCCAGCGGCAACAGCCACTTCGCCTATCAGGACGAGGCCGGCCGGCGTCACGACGTGTGGATGCTCGACGCCGCCAGCGTGTGGAACGAGCTGCTCGCCGCCAAGGCCTCGGGCGTCGGCGCGGTCGCCCTGTGGCGGCTGGGCAGTGAGGACCCGGGCGTGTGGAAGGACTTCGCCACCTGGCGCAAGGGCATGCGGCCGGACCTGTCGACCTTCCGCTCGGTCGGCAATGTCGATGTCGAGGGCGATGGCGAGATCCTGCGCATCACCAACACGCCGACCCTCGGCGCCCGCCAGGTTGCGTTCAAGCCCAACGGCCTGATCGTCGGCGAACAATATCAGACCCTGCCCACCCCCTATGTCGTCCGCCGCACCGGCGCGATCCCCAAGCTGGTCGCGCTGACCTTCGACGACGGCCCCGACCCGACCTGGACGCCGCAGATCCTGGACGTGCTGAAGCGCGAACATGCCCCCGGCACCTTCTTCGTCATCGGCGAGAATGCACTGGCGCATCCGCTGCTGCTCGACCGCCTGGTCGCCGAGGGGCATGAGATCGGCAACCACAGCTATACCCACCCCAACCTCGCCGAGGTCAGCACGCGCGGCACCGCGCTGGAACTGAACGCCACGCAGCGGCTGATCGAGGCCTATACCGGCCATGCCACCCGCCTGTTCCGCGCGCCCTATTTCGGCGACGCCGAGCCGACCACGCCCGACGAGCTGGACCCCGCGCTGATCGCGCAGGAGCGCGGCTATACGGTGGTCGGCCTGCACGACGATCCCGACGACTGGAAGCGGCCGGGCGTCGACGCGATCGTCCAGCGCGCGATCGATCAGGCGGTGAACCCCAGCGCCGATCGCGGCACCGCCAACGTCATCCTGCTCCATGACGGCGGCGGCGACCGCGCGCAGACGGTCGAGGCGCTGCCCCGGATCATTGACGGGCTGCGCGCACGCGGCTTCACCTTCGTGCCCGTGTCGCGACTGATGGGCCTCAGCCACGCGCAGGTGATGCCGCCGGTCAGCGGCAGCGACCTGGCCGCGGTGCGCGTCGATGTCGGCATCTTCGCGCTGCTCGGCGGGTTCGTCTGGCTGCTCAAATGGCTGTTCTTCGTCGCCATCTCGCTCGGCATCGCGCGCGCGGTGCTGATGGCGGGGCTGGCCGTGCACAATGCCCGCAAGACCGCCGGGATCGAGCCGCCGCCCTTCACCCCCGAGCGGCTGGTGTCGGTGATCATCCCCGCCTGGAACGAGGAGGCGGTTATCGTCCCCTCCGTCACCCGCGTGCTGGCCAGCGAGGGCGCGACCATCGAGGTGATCGTTGCCGATGACGGGTCCAAGGACCGCACCAGCGCGCTGGTCGCCGAGGCGTTCGGCGGCGATCCGCGCGTCCGCCTGCTGACCCTCACCAATGGCGGCAAGGCCTCGGCGCTCAACCGCGCGCTGCTCCAGGCGCGGGGCGAGATCATCGTCGCGCTCGACGCGGATACCCAGTTCGAGCCGGACACGATCGCGCGCCTCGTCCGCTGGTTCGCCGATCCCGCGATCGGCGCGGTGGCGGGCAATGCCAAGGTCGGCAACCGCGTGAACCTGGCGACCCGCTGGCAGGCGGTGGAATATGTCACCGCGCAGAATGTCGAGCGCCGGGCGCTCGCGCAGTTCGACGCGATGACGGTGGTGCCGGGCGCGGTCGGCGCATGGCGGCGGCAGGCGGTCGACCAGGTCGGCGGCTATCCGGAGGATACGCTGGCCGAGGACCAGGACCTGACCATCGCCATCCAGCGGGCCGGCTGGCGCATCGCCTATGATGTCGATGCGGTCGCCTGGACCGAGGCGCCGGAAAGCTTCAAGGCGCTGGCCAAGCAGCGGTTCCGCTGGGCGTTCGGCACGCTGCAATGCCTGTGGAAACATGCCGCCATCCTGAAGCAGCGCCGGCCCGCCGGCCTTGCGATGATCGGCCTGCCCCAGGCCTGGCTGTTCCAGATCGTGTTCGCGGCCATTTCGCCCGTGATCGATCTCGCGCTGCTCATCTCCGTCGTCTCGACGATCGTGCGCGTGCAGCAGCATGGCTGGGCGCAGACGCAGAGCGACGTGTTGCAGATGGGCGTCTACTGGCTGGCCTTCACCACGATCGACATCCTTTGCGGCTGGATCGCCTACCGGCTGGAGCCACGCGAGAGACATTATCCCGCGCATCTGCTGGTCGCGCAGCGCTTCGTCTATCGCCAGCTCATGTATTGGGTGGTGCTGAAGGCGATCGGATCGGCGGTCGGCGGCTTCGGCATCGGCTGGGGCAAGCTGGAGCGGACCGGCCGCGTCGAGGGTGCGGGCGGTTGAGGGGGGCCGGTTGACGGGGGCGGGCGGATTGGCGCAACCGGTGTCGCGATGATCGATGCCAGCCCCCTGCCCGCCGCGACGCTCGCCGCCCGTTGGACCGATGAAGCGGTCCGCCGGATCGAGGCGGACTTCAATCGCTCCGCCGACACGCATCTGATCCGGGTGGAACTGCCACGCTTCCCCGGCATCACCCTCTACCTAAAGGACGAGTCGGTCCATCCGACCGGCAGCCTGAAGCATCGCCTGGCCCGATCGCTGATCCTCTATGCGATCTGCAACGGCTGGGTCGGGCCGGACACGGTACTGATCGAGGCCTCGTCGGGCTCGACCGCCGTGTCGGAGGCCTATTTCGCGCATCTGCTCGGCCTGCGCTTCATCGCGGTGGTGCCGGCCTCCACCTCCTCGGCCAAGCTCGACGCGATCCGCTTCCATGGCGGCGAAATTCATATGGTGGACGATCCCCGCGACGCCTACGGCGCGGCGGCGCGGCTGGCCGAGGAGACCGGCGGCCATTATCTCGACCAGTTCACCTATGCGGAGCGGGCGACCGACTGGCGCGGCAACAACAACATCGCCGAGAGCATCTTCGCGCAGATGGCGCGTGAGGATCATCCGGTGCCGGCCTGGATCGTCTGCGGCGCGGGCACCGGGGGCACCTCCGCCACGATCGGGCGCTACATCCGCTATGGCCGCTATCCGACCCAACTGTGCGTCGCCGATCCGGAAGCCTCGGTCTTCCACCGCCATTATGCCGACCGTTCGATCCAGACGCTCGACCAGGGCTGCTGCTCGTGCATCGAGGGGATCGGCCGGCCGCGCGTCGAGGCATCGTTCATCCCCGGCGTGATCGACCGCATGGTCGCGGTGCCCGACGCCGCCAGCATCGGCGCGATGCGCGCGATCAGCCAGCGGCTTGGTCGGCCGGTCGGCGGGTCGACCGGCACCAACATCCATGCCTGCCTGATGCTGATCGAGGAGATGGCGGCGCGCGGCGAACAGGGCGCGGTCGTCACCATCCTGTGCGACAGCGGGCAGCGTTATGCCGACAGTTGCTATGACGACGACTGGCTGGGTGCCCGCGCCGTCCAGTGGCAGGCGGAGGAACGCCGCATCGCGGCGCTGCTGGGACGATGATGCGCCGGCTGCTCGCCCTCGCCGCGCTGCTCGGACTGGCCGCCGCGCCGGTCCGGGCGGAGACGATCCTGTTCGTCGGCAACAGCTTCACCTTCGGCGCGCATTCGCCGGTCCATCATATGGGCGCGCACCGCGTCACCGACCTGAACGGCACCGGTGTCGGCGGCGTGCCCGCGCTGTTCAAGCGGTTCACCGAACAGGCCGGCCTCGACTATGATGTGTCGCTGGAGACGGAGGGCGGGCGCAGCCTCGCCTGGCACCTCGCCAATCGCCGCGCGCAGATCGACCGGCGCTGGGACCGGGTGGTGCTTCAGGATTATTCGACGCTCAACCCCCAGCGCCCCGGCGACCCGGCCGAGACGATCGCCTCGGTCGATACGCTCGCCCGGCTGTTCACGGCCCGCAACCCACGCGTCCGCCTGCTGCTCGACAGCACCTGGTCGCGGCCCGACCTGACCTATCGGCCCGGCAGCCCCTGGTCGGGCCAGGGCATCGCGGCGATGGCGAACGGCGTCCGCGCGGGATACGACCGCGCCGCCCGATCGGCCGGGGCGGCGGTGCGCGGCGTCGCCCCGGTGGGCCAGGCCTTTACCTGCGCGATCCGCGCCGGCGTCGCCGATGCCGACCCCTATGACGGCATCGCCTATGGCCAATTGCCGCTCTGGGCCTGGGACCAGTATCATGCCAGCGCCTATGGCTATTATCTGGAAGCGCTGGTGCTGTTCGGCGAGATCACCGGCCGCGATCCGCGCTCGCTTGATCGGGACGAGACGGCGGCGATGGAGCTCGGCTTCTCCCCCGAACAGACCGCCGCGCTGCAAGGCATCGCGCACGAGGCGCTGGAGACCAGGGGCGGTTGCGGCCGCTGAACGGTCGATGCCGAGGCCATGCTTGCACGCCGGCGGCTTTGCCGCGAAGGGGTGGACCCATGTCCATCCTCTCCGACCGCTGGATTCGCGAGCACGCGACCAACCATCGCATGATCGAACCCTTTGTGGAGGCGCAGCGCCGCGACGGCTGCATCAGCTATGGCCTGTCCTCCTACGGCTATGACGCGCGCGTCGCCGACGAGTTCAAGATCTTCACCAATGTCGACAGCGCGGTGGTCGACCCCAAGGATTTCGCCGCCAACAGCTTCGTCGATCGCAAGACCGATGTCTGCGTCATCCCGCCGAACAGCTTCGCGCTCGCCCGCACGGTCGAATATTTCCGCGTGCCGCGCGACGTGCTGGTGATCTGCCTGGGCAAGTCGACCTATGCGCGCTGCGGCATCATCGTCAACGTCACGCCGCTGGAACCGGAATGGGAGGGGCATGTGACGCTGGAATTCTCCAACACCACGCCGCTGCCCGCCAAGATCTACGCCAATGAAGGCGCGTGCCAGTTCCTGTTCTTGAAGGGGAACGAGCCCTGCGAGACCAGCTATGCCGACCGCGCCGGCAAATATATGGGCCAGCGCGGCGTCACCCTGCCCCGGCTGTAACCGGGATCAGCGGACCGCCATGTTGGCCAGCCCGAGATAATCGGCGCTGATCGGCGTGATCCAACCGTAATGATAATTGAGCTGGAACAGCGCGAACAGGATCGTCGCGACGATCGTCACGCGCAGCGCGATACGACCGACGCGGAAGTCATGGGGGGCACTGTCGGCCTGACCCGGCACGCGCTCGCCCCCCGCCTCTTCCGTGGTGCGTACCCCGAAGGGCAGCACCAGGAAGACGCTGAAGGCCCAGAACAGGACGTAGATCGCAAGCGCCGACGTCCATTTCACGAGATCAGGCCTCGATCATCAGCACGTCGACGATCGGCTTCTTGCCGGTCCAGCGCGTCGCCACCCGGCGCACCGCCAGCCGCACATCTTCGCGCAGCCGGTCCTTCGCCCGACGCCCGCCCTTCATCGCCTGCGCGGCGGCATCGACCGCGTCGTCGATGAAGGCGGTGCGCTCGTCCTCGACCGGCACGCCCTGTAGGCGCACCTGCGGCGTACCGACCAGGCGACCGTCACGCGCCACGGCGACCGCGACCGAGATCTGGCCGTTCAGCGCCAGCTTGCGCCGCTCGTTGATCGTCGATCCGTCGGACGGCAGGATCACGTCGCCGTCCAGCACCAGCCGGCCGATCGGCGCCGTGCCGATCTTCTTCGCCGGGCCGGGCAGCAGCCGCATCACATCGCCATTGGTCTGGACGACGCTGTTCCGTACCCCCTCCGACAGACCGAAACGGGCATGCTCCATCAGGTGGCGCATCTCACCATGGACCGGCACCAGCAGGTCGGGCTTCAGCCAGCCATAGACCTTGGCGAGTTCGGGCCGCCCCGGATGGCCGGAGACATGGACATGCGCCTGGCGCTCCGTCACCATCTCGACGCCCTTGGCGGCAAGCAGGTTCTGGATGCGGCCGATCGCGACCTCGTTGCCGGGGATCTGCTTGGACGAGAAGACCACCGTATCGCCCATGTCGAGCTTGATCGTGTGGCTGCCCTCCGCGACGCGCGACAGCGCCGCGCGCGCCTCGCCCTGCCCGCCGGTGGCGACGATCAGCACCTTGTTCTTGGGCAGGCGCATCGCCGTCTCGGGATCGACGGTGTCCGGGAAGTCCTTGAAGTAGCCGCAGGCGCGGCCGACCTTCAGGATCCGGTCGAGCGAGCGGCCGGTTACGCACAGCTTGCGCCCCGTCTCGCGCGCCACCTGGCCCAGCGTCACCAGGCGCGCGGCGTTGGAGGCGAAGGTGGTGACCAGCACCCGCCCCTTGGCGTGCGCGATCGTCTCCGCCAATCCGCGCCGCACCGTCGATTCCGAGCCGGACGCATCCTTGTTGAACACGTTGGTCGAGTCGCACACCAGCACGTCGACGCCCTCCTCACCGATCGCGGCGAGCTGCTCGGCGGTGGCGGGATTGCCAATGATCGGCGCGGCGTCGAGCTTCCAGTCGCCCGAATGGAAGACGCGGCCGTCCGGCGTATCGATCAGCAGCGCCGAGGCTTCGGGGATCGAGTGCGACATGGGCACGAAGGTGAAGCCGAACGGCCCCACATCGACGCGCTTGCCATAGTCGATGATGCGCAGCTTGACGCGGTTCTCGATGCCCTCTTCCTCCAGCTTCCCGCGGATCAGTCCGGCGGTGAAGGCGGTGGCGTAGAGCGGCACGCCGAGATCCTCGGCGAGATAGGGCAAGGCGCCGATATGGTCCTCATGCCCATGGGTCAGCACGATGCCGACCAGATCCTCCTGGCGCTCCTCGATGAACTGGAGGTCGGGCAGGATCACGTCGATGCCGGGATAGGCCGGATCGGCGAAGGTGATGCCGCAGTCCACCATCACCCATTTGCCACGGGTGCCGTACAGATTGACGTTCATGCCGATCTCGCCCGAGCCGCCGAGCGCGCAGAAGAGAAGTTCGTTCTTGGGGGTCAAATGTTTGCTCTCATATGGAGGATGCGCCGGAAGGTCGCCCGGCGCGGGCGTGGTTCAACGGATATGGGCCTTATCCCACATCATCGCCAGACCTTGGATCGTCAGATCCGGTTCGATCGCGTCAAAGATATTGGTATGTTGCTCGAAGAGCGTGGCGAGGCCACCGGTGGCGATCACCTTGACCGGACGGCCGACCTCGGCCTTCAGCCGGGCGACCAGCCCCTCGATCATCGCGATATAGCCCCAATAGATGCCGATATGCATCTGGTCGACCGTGTTGCGGCCGATCACGGTGGCGCTGGCCGGTGCCTCGATGGCGATACGGGGAAGCTTGGCGGCGGCGGTGACGAGCGCGTCGAGCGACAGGTTGATGCCGGGCGCGATGATCCCGCCCTTGTACGCCCCGCGATAGTCGCTGACATCGAAGGTCGTGGCGGTGCCGAAGTCGATGACGATCAGGTCGCCGGGATGGAGCGCATGAGCGGCGATCGTGTTGACCGCGCGGTCCGCGCCCAGCGAGCGCGGCTCGTCGACATCGATCTCGATGCCCCATTCGACCGGCGCCTGACCGGCGATCAGCGGCTCGCCACCGAAATATTTGCGGGCCAGCACCTGGAGATTGTGGAGCGCGCGCGGAACGACCGTGGAGATGATGACATCGGTCACGTCGGTCCGCGCAAAGCCCTCCAGCGCCAGCAACTGGCTGAGCCACACGGCATATTCGTCCGCCGTCCGCCGGGGATCGGTGGCGAGCCGCCAACGGCCCCGGATGTGCCGCTCCTGCCCGTCGCTATCGACCAGCGCGAAGACGATATTGGTGTTTCCGGCATCGATGGCGAGCAGCATGACGGCCCCTCAGATCAGGAAGATATCGGCGGCGTGGATGACACGGCGCTCGCCGCCCGCCAAGCGCAACAGGAGCGCGCCCTGCGCGTCAAGGCCGTCGAACAGGCCGTCGACCATAGTCGCATCGGGCAGCCGCGCCGTGAGCGCCGTACCGACCGGGTGCGCCCGCTCCAGCCAGCGGCGACGGGCCGGCTCGATCCCGTCCACCCGCCACCGATCCCGCCAGCGCGCCATCGTCTCGCCCAGCACCTCCAGAAAGGCGGCCGGATCGACCGGTGCGCCGAGTGCCGCCAGGCTGGTGGTGGGACGATCCGGCAGGTCGGGGTGATGCGCCAGATTGACGCCGAACCCGATCACCACCGCATCGCCGGTGCGTTCGAGCAGGATGCCGGAGAGCTTCGCGGCCCCCGCCAGCAGGTCGTTGGGCCATTTGAGGGCGAGCGAGGTCGCGACGGCGGCCTCGACGAACACGCGCACCGCCTCGTCCAGCGCGACGGCCGCGACCAGCGCAAGGCTGGCGGCGGGCGGGTCGGCCGGACGCAGGTAGAGAATGGTGCTGGCGTAGAGATTGCCGGGCGGCGACTGCCAGGGCCGCCCCTGCCGCCCGCGTCCCCCCGTCTGGCGTTCGGCGCGGAGCCAGAGCCCCTCGACCGGCGACCCGGCCGATCCGCCCGCCGCCAGGGCGAGCAGATCGGCGTTGGTCGATCCCGTCTCCGCGACCGTGCGGACGTCGATCAGAACAGCGCTCGTGCGGCTGCCATCGACCAGGCACCCAGCGCCGGGATCGCCAGATAGCCGAGCGGCGACACGACGACCGCCGCCAGTGCGATCAGCCCGCCTTGCAGCGCGCCTTCCTCGCCCTTGACGAAGGCCGGGGCCGGATCGTCGAAATACATCGTCTTGACGATGCGCAGGTAATAATAGGCACCGATCGTCGACGCCGCGATACCGATCGCCGCCAGCGGGAACAGCCCGGCCTGCACCGCAGCCGAGAAGACCGCGAACTTGGCGTAGAAGCCGAACAGCGGCGGGATACCGGCGAGCGAGAACATGAAGATCGCCATCGCCGCCGCCAGCGCCGGCCGCGTGCGCGACATGCCCGACAGGCTGGCGATGCTCTCGACCGGCTGGCCATCGGCCCCCCGCATCTGGAGCACGACCAGGAACGAGCCCAAGGTCATCGCGACATAGATGGCCATATAGGTCATCACGCCCGCCACGCCCTCGGCTGTGCCGGCGGCGAGGCCGACCAACGCGAAGCCGACATTGTTGATCGACGAATAGGCGAGCAGACGCTTGATGTTGGTCTGGCCGATCGCGGCCACCGCGCCCAGGATGATCGAGGCGAGTGCGGCGAAGATCACGATCTGGCGCCATTCGCCGAGCGCCGGGCCCATCGCCTCGATGGCGACGCGGACCACCAGCCCGATCGCCGCGACCTTGGGCGCGGAGGCGAAGAAGGCGGTCACCGGCGTCGGTGCGCCCTCATAGACATCGGGCGTCCACATGTGGAACGGCACGGCCGAGATCTTGAAGGCCAGGCCAGCGAAGACGAAGACCAGGCCGAACACCATGCCGAGCGACTTGACCGGATTGGCCGCATCGATCGCATAGGCATCGGCGATGCCCCGGAACAGCGTGGTGCCGGTGAAGCCATAGACCAGGCTGACGCCGTAGAGCAGGATGCCGCTGGCCAGCGCGCCGAGCACGAAATATTTCAGGCCGGCTTCGGCGGACCGCTGGTCGCGCCGCATGAAGCTGGCGAGGACATAGGCCGCGAGGCTCTGCAACTCCAGCCCGACATAGAGGGTCAGCAGGTCGCCCGCCGACACCATCAGGCCCATGCCGGTCGCCGAAAGCAACATCAGCACCGGATATTCCGGCCGCAGATTGTCGCCCGCCGTCCGTTCGAAGAAGCCGGGCGCCATGATGATCGCGACCGCCGTGGCGATGTAGATCAGCACCTTGGCGAAGGCCGCAAAGGCATCGGCATGATAGAGGCCGAGATAGGCGTCGCCACCATGCCCGGCGGGACCGGTCAGCGCGATGCCCGCGCCGAACAATATCGCGACCGAGGCCCAGGACACCGCGCGCGTCGCACCCGGACCGCCCCAGGCGGAGAACATCATGAGGATGACCGCGCCGACGCCGAGGATCACCTCGGGCAGCGACAGCATCAGATTGGCGGCATAATCCATTAGTGCGCCTCCCCCGGGGCGGCTTCTTCATGCGCTTCGTGCGTCTTCAGGGCGGCGACGGCGGCCGGATTGCCCGGCGTGGGACGGCTGTCGCTCGGCGGTGCGGCGCGATCGACCCGCTGCATCAGGATCGCCACGTCGCTCCGCATCGGCGCGAGGAAGCTTTCCGGATAGACACCCATCCACAGCACCACGCCGGCGATCGGGGCCATCAGCCACATCTCGCGACCCGACAGGTCCGACATGCCGCGCACCTCGTCCGACTTGATCTCGCCATAGGCGATCCGGCGGTAGAGATAGAGCATGTAAGCCGCGCCCAGGATGATGCTGGTCGTGCACAACAGCGCGAACCAGGTCGATCGCTGGTAGGTGCCCATCAGCGCCAGGAACTCGGCGACGAAGCCGCTGGTCCCGGGCAGGCCGATCGATGCCATGGTGAAGAACAGGAACAGCACCGCATATTTCGGCATGTTGATGCTGAGCCCGCCATAGCGCGCGATCTCACGGGTGTGCAGCCGGTCGTAGATGACGCCGACGCACAGGAACAGCGCGCCAGACACCAGTCCGTGGCTGAGCATCATGATCATCGCGCCCTCGATGCCCTGCTGGTTGAAGGCGAACAGGCCGATGGTCACGATCGCCATGTGCGCGACCGACGAATAGGCGATCAGCTTCTTCATGTCGGACTGCACCAGCGCGACCAGCGAGGTATAGACCACCGCCACCGCCGACAGCGCGAAGATCAGCCAGGTCAGCTGACCCGACGCCTCCGGGAACATCGGCAGCGAGAAGCGCAGGAAGCCGTAACCGCCCAGCTTCAGCAGCACGCCCGCCAGGATGACCGAGCCCGCGGTCGGCGCCTGCACGTGCGCGTCGGGCAGCCAGGTATGAACCGGCCACATCGGCATCTTCACCGCGAACGAGGCAAAGAAGGCCAGCCACAGCCATGTCTGGACATGCGCCGGGAAGTCATAGGCCTGCAGATCGGGGATCGAGGAGCTGCCGGCGGTCTGCGCCATGTAGATCATCGCGATCAGCATCAGGAGCGAGCCAAGCAGCGTGTACAGGAAGAACTTGTACGACGCGTAGATGCGGTTCGCCCCGCCCCAGATGCCGATGATCAGGTACATCGGGATCAGGCCGGCTTCGAAGAACAGATAGAAGAGGAACAGGTCCTGCGCGGCGAAGGTGCCGATCATCAGCACCTCGGTCAGCAGGAACGCCGCCATATATTCCGGCACGCGGTTGGTGACCGACCGCCAGCTCGCGCCGATGCAGATCGGCATCAGGAACACGCTGAGCATGATCAGCATCAACGCGAAGCCGTCGATGCCCAGGCTCCAGCTGAAGAAGCCGAGCCGCGGCCCCGCCTCGACAAACTGCCACTGCGCACCGCCGATGTCGAAGTTGAGCCAGAGCAGGATGCCCAGCACGAAATCGACCAGCGTGGCGGCGAGCGCCAGCCGGCGCGCGCCCTCCGCGGACAGGAACAGACAGATGACGGCGGCAACCAGCGGCACCGCGAGCATCAGCGACAGAATGGGAAGGCCCTCCATCACCCGATCAACCCGCAATGACCCAGGTGACCGCGGCGGTGAGCCCGATCAGCATGACGAACGCATAGGAATAGACATATCCTGATTGCAGCTTGCCGGCAGCGCGGCTGCCCATCTGCACGACCCAGGCCGAGCCGTTCGGCCCGAACCGGTCGATCGTCTTCTCGTCGCCGCGATGCCACAGGAAGCGGCCGATCGCGAAGGCGGGGCGGACGAAGAGCAGATGGTACAGCTCGTCGAAATACCATTTGTTGAGCAGGAAGCGGTACAGCACGCCGAATTGGCCGCTGACCGCCGCCGGGAAGCGCGGATTGGCGATATAGGCGTACCAGGCGGTGCCCAGCCCGAGCAGCATCGCGATCGCGGTGGCCAGCTTCACCGGCTCCGGCACGGTGTGGATGGCGTGCATCAGATGCTCGTTGAAGAACAATGCGCCACGCCAGAAGGCCCCACCCGTTTCCGCTCCGATGAAGAAGGGCGCGAAGACGAAGCCCGCCGCGATCGCGCCGATCGACAGCACGATCAACGGCACGAGCATCGGGAACGGACTTTCATGGGGATGATAGCCCGCCGTGCCGACCTGCAGGTCCTGCTGGCGCGGGCCATGCTGCGACGGGGCATCGCCCGCATCCTCGGCCTGGGCCGGGTTGTGGTGCGCCTCATCGGCATGGTGCGCGTCATGGCCGTGCGCATGATCGTCATGACCATGGCCGTGCGCATCATGCACCGCGTGCTGGATATGCTCCGAATTGACCCAGCGCGGCTTGCCCCAGAAAGTCAGGAACATCAGGCGCCAGGAATAGAAGCTGGTCAGCAGCGCGACGAGCACGCCGACGAACCAGGTCCCCGGCTGCCCGGCCGCCCAGGCTGCTTCGATGATCGCGTCCTTCGAATAGAAGCCCGCAAAACCGATGTCGACGAACGGCAGACCCACGCCGGTGATGGCGAGCGTGCCCATCATCATGCCCCAGAAGGTCAGCGGGATCTCCTTCCGCAGGCCGCCATAATAGCGCATGTCCTGCTCATGGTGCATCGCATGGATCACCGAGCCCGCCCCCAGGAACAGCAGCGCCTTGAAGAAGGCGTGCGTGAACAGGTGGAACATCGCCGCGCCATAGGCACCGATGCCGGCCGCGAAGAACATGTAGCCGAGCTGCGAACAGGTCGAATAGGCGATGACGCGCTTGATGTCGGTCTGCACCAGGCCGCAGGTCGCGGCGAACAGGCAGGTCGCGGCACCGACCCAGCGCACGACCTCGAGCGCGGCGGGCGCGACCTCGAACATCGGCGAAAGACGACACACCATGAAGACGCCGGCCGTGACCATGGTCGCGGCGTGGATCAGCGCCGACACAGGGGTCGGGCCCTCCATCGCGTCCGGCAACCAGGTGTGAAGGCCGAGCTGCGCCGACTTGCCCATCGCGCCGACGAACAGTAGCAGGCAGAGTACCGTCATCGTGTCGGCGCGGAAGCCGAGGAAGCCGATGGTCGAACCCGCCATGCTCGGCGCGGCCGCCAGGATCGCCGGGATCGACACGGTGTTGAACACCAGGAAGGTCCCGAAGATGCCGAGCATGAAGCCGAGATCGCCGACGCGGTTGACTACGAAGGCCTTGATCGCGGCGGCGTTGGCGGTCGGCTTGCGGAACCAGAAGCCGATCAACAGGTAGGAGGCGAGGCCCACCCCTTCCCAGCCGAAGAACATCTGGATCAGGCTGTCCGCCGTCACCAGCATCAGCATGGCGAAGGTGAAGAGGCACAGATAGGCGAAGAAGCGCGGCTGGTCCGGGTCCTCGCTCATATAGCCCCAGCTATAGAGGTGGACCAAGGCCGACACGGTGGTGATGACCACCAGCATGACCGCGGTCATGGTGTCGACGCGCAGCGCCCAGTCGACGTTCATGCTGCCGGAATGGATCCAGTCGAGCACCGGCGTCACGGTGGCGGGCGTGTTGCCGCCCAGGAAGCCGATGAAGATCGGCCACGACAGCAGGCACGAGACGAACAACGCGCCGGTCGTGACCAGCTTCGCCGGCGTCGCGCCGATAGCCTTGTTTCCCAGCCCCGCGATCGCGGCGGCGAGGAGCGGCAGAAAGACGATTGCGAGGATCAACCGTTTACCCCTTCATCCGGTTGACGTCGTCGGTCGCGATGGTGCCGCGGCCACGATAGTAGATCACGAGAATGGCGAGACCGATCGCCGCCTCGCCGGCGGCGACGGTCAGCACGAACATCGAGAAGACCTGCCCGACCAGATCGCCCAGGAAGGACGAAAAGGCGACGAGATTGATGTTCACCGACAGCAGGATCAGCTCGATCGCCATCAGGATGACGATCAGGTTCTTCCGGTTGAGGAAGATGCCCGCGCAACCCATGGTGAACAGGATCGCCGAGACGACCAGATAATGGATCAGTCCGATCACAGCTCCACCCCCTGGCCCACGGCCGGCTTGACGTTGCGGGTCGCGTCCTGCGGGCGGCGCGCAACCTGGCGGCTGATATTCTGCGCCCGCGTGCCGCCCCGCTCGCGGTGGGTCAGCACGATCGCGCCGATCATCGCCACCAGCAGGACGAAGCCCGCCGCCTCGAACAGGAACAGGTAGCGCGTGTAGAGCAGCTGCCCCAGCGCCTCGATGTTCGGCAGCGCGCGGTCGACCGGCGCGACGCGGCGCGTCAGGTCGATCCGCCCGGCGTTCCAGGCGAAGGCCGCGATCATGATCTCGGCCGCCAGCGCCGCGCCGAGCGCGAGGCCGATCGCCGCATAGCGCGCGACGTCGGTCTTCAGCTGTGCGAAGTCGATGTCCATCATCATGACGACGAACAGGAACAGCACCGCGACCGCGCCGACATAGACGATGACGAGCAGCATCGCGATGAACTCGGCCCCGACCAGGACCATCAGCCCCGCCGCGTTGAAGAAGGCCAGGATGAGCCACATGACGGAGTGCACCGGATTGCGCGACGAGATCGTCAAGCCGGCGGACACGACCAGAATGGCGGCGAACAGGTAAAAGGCAATGGCCTGGATCACGCGACGGCCCCCTTACCCGCGCTGTATGGATGATGCGGGCGCATTAACGATACGGCGCATCGGCGGCAAGGTTCGCCGCGATCGTGCGCTCCCAACGGTCACCATTATCGAGCAGCTTCGCCTTGTCGTAGATCAGCTCCTCGCGCGTCTCGGTCGAGAACTCGTAGTTCGGCCCCTCGACGATCGCGTCCACGGGGCAGGCCTCCTGGCACAGACCGCAATAGATGCACTTGGTCATGTCGATGTCGTAGCGCGTCGTGCGGCGGCTGCCGTCGTCGCGCGGTTCGGCCTCGATCGTGATCGCCTGCGCCGGACACACCGCCTCGCAAAGCTTGCACGCGATGCACCGCTCTTCCCCATTGGGATAGCGACGCAGCGCATGTTCGCCCCGGAAGCGCGGGCTTACCGGATTGCGTTCATACGGATAGTTGATCGTCGCCTTGGCCTTGAAGAAATATTTCAGCGTGAGGGCATGGGCCTTCACGAACTCCCAAAGCGTAAACGCCTTGACGTATTGCGCGACACTCATCGTCAAATCCCAACCCGGTGGTACATGAGCACACCGGACACGAGGAACACCCAGAACAGCGACACCGGGAGGAAGACCTTCCAGCCCAGCCGCATCAGCTGGTCGTAGCGGTAACGGGGTACCGTCGCCTTGATCCAGCTGAACACGAAGAAGAAGAACAGGATCTTGGCGAACAGCCAGATGATCCCCGGCACCATATAGAGCGGCGCCCAGTCGATCGGCGGCAGCCAGCCTCCCCAGAACAACGTCGCGTTGAGCGCGCACATCAGGATGACATTGGCATATTCGCCGAGCCAGAAGAGCGCGAAGCTCATCGAGCTATATTCGGTCTGATACCCGGCGACGAGCTCGGACTCCGCTTCCGTCAGGTCGAACGGTGCGCGCTGGGTCTCGGCCAGCGCCGAGATCAGGAACATCACCGCCATCGGGAAGAGCAGCGGGTTGAAGCCGTTGCCGTTGACGAAGCCGTACAACCCCTTCTGCGCGGCGACGATGCCGGAGAGGTTGAAGGTGCCCGACCACAGGACGATGGAAATCAGGATGAAGCCGATCGCGACTTCGTAGCTGACCATCTGCGCGGCCGCGCGCAGCGCCGAGTAGAAGGGATATTTCGAGTTGGACGCCCAGCCCGACAGGATGATGCCGTAGACGCCGAGCGACGAGGCGGCGAGCACGTAGAGCAGGCCGACATTGATGTCGGCGAGCACCACGCCCGGCGCGAACGGCACCACCGCCCAGACGATCAACGCGACCGTGAAGGTGATGATCGGCGCGAGCAGGAACAGGCCCCGGTTCGCCGCCGTCGGGATGATCGTTTCCTGCAGGAAGACCTTGAGACCGTCGGCGAAGGACTGGAGCAGGCCGAGCGGACCGACGACATTGGGGCCGCGGCGCAACGCCATCGCCGCCCAGATCTTGCGATCGGCATAGATGATCATGGCGACGGCCAGCATCAGCGGCAGCGCGATGACCAGGATGCCGATGATGGTCGACACGAACCAGGCCCAGCCATAGGGCAGGCCCACGGTGGTTTCGAAGAACGAGGTCATTCCGCAGCCTCCGCGAAGGTCTCGCCATGGACGAGTTCGGCCGAGCAGCGCTGCATGGTCGGGCTCGCCCGGCAGATCGCGTTGGTCAGATAGAAATCCTTGATCGGATAGCCGTCGAGCACGCCACTGGCGCTGCCGTCGAGCGCCGGCACCCGCCAGTCGAACGACACCAGGCCCTCGTCACGCAGCGCCGGCACTTCGCCGAACATCTCTTCGCGCAGGCCCGCGAGGCTGTCGAACGGCAGACGGCGGCCGATCACGTCGGACAGGGCGCGGAAGATCGACCAATCCTCGCGCGCGTCGCCCGGTGCGAACACTGCACGCTCGCCGCGCTGGACCCGGCCTTCCAGATTGACCCAGGTGCCCGACTTCTCGGCATAGGTCGTGCCCGGCAGCACCACATCGGCCGCGGCCGCACCGCGATCGCCGTGATGGCCGACATAGACCTTGAACCCGCCGAACTTGGTGAAGTCGACTTCGTCCGCGCCCAGGAAGAAGGTCAGCTTGGCGTCGTGCAGGTCGGCGATGCCGCCCTTCTGCGCATAGCCGAGCATCAGCCCGCCCATCCGGCTCGCCGCCATGTGAACCACGTTGAAGCCGTTCCAGCCGTCCTTCACCAGGCCGAGCGTGTCGACCAGCTTCAGCGCCGCGCCATGCGCGCCCTTCAGCGCCGCACCGCCGACGATGACCATCGGCTTGCTGGCGTCGGTGAAGGTCTTGACCAGCGCCTCGGGCAAATCGCCGAGGATCGACAGGTCCGCGCCCAGCCACTCGACCTTGTAGGTCAGGTCGATCTCGGGACCGATCGCGAAGACCTTCGCGCCCTTCTTGATCGCCTTGCGGATGCGGGTGTTCACCAGCGGTGCTTCCCAGCGCAGGTTGGTGCCGACCAGCAGGATCGCGTCCGCCTCTTCGGCACCGGCGATCGTGCTGTTGAAATTGACCGCCGCCATCGACGAGGTGTCATAGGCCATGCCGGTCTGGCGGCCTTCCAGCCGGTCCGAGCCGAGCGTGCGGAGCAGCGCCTTGGCGGCGTACATCGTCTCGCAATCGACCAGGTCGCCGGCGACCGCCGCGACGCTGCCGCCATGCGCGACCGCCGCGATCGCAGCGAACGCCTCATCCCAGGTCGCCGCCACCAGCTTGCCGTCCCGCCGCACGAAGGGACGGTCGAGCCGGCGACGGACCAGACCATCGACCACATGGCGCGTCTTGTCCGACGCCCATTCCTCGTTCACGTCCTCGTTGATGCGCGGTACGCAGCGCAGCACCTGCCGGCCTCGGCTGTCGAGGCGGATGTTGGTGCCGACCGCGTCCATCACGTCGATGGTCAGCGTCCGCCGCAGCTCCCAGGGCCGCGCCTCATAGGCATAGGGCTTGGAGGTCAGCGCGCCGACCGGGCAGAGATCGACGACATTGCCGCTCAGCTCGCTCGTCACCGCCTCTTCGAGATAGGAGGTGATCTGCATATTCTCGCCGCGATAGATCGCGCCGATCTCCTCCACGCCCGCGACCTCTTCGGCGAAGCGGATGCAGCGGGTGCACTGGATGCAGCGGGTCATGATCGTCTTGACGATCGGGCCCATATATTTCTCGGTGACCGCGCGCTTGTTCTCCTGGAAGCGCGACTGGCCACGGCCATAGGCGACCGACTGGTCCTGCAGGTCGCACTCGCCGCCCTGATCGCAGATCGGGCAGTCGAGCGGATGGTTGATCAGCAGGAATTCCATGATGCCCTCACGGGCATTCTTCACCATCGGCGTGGTGGTGAAGACCTCCTGATTCTCGGCGGCGGGCAGCGCGCACGAGGCCTGGGGCTTGGGCGGCCCCGGCTTTACCTCGACCAGGCACATGCGGCAATTGCCGGCGATCGACAGCCGCTCGTGATAGCAGAAGCGGGGAATTTCCTTCCCTGCCGCTTCGCACGCCTGGAGCACCGTGGCGCCCTGCGGCACCTCGACCTCGATCCCGTCTACTTTCAGCTTGGGCATTATTCGGCAGCTTCCTGCATCGGCGCGAGCGAGCCGCCGCGCTCATGGATGCGGCGTTCCAGCTCGGGCCGGAAATGGCGGATGAGACCCTGGATCGGCCAGGCGGCAGCGTCGCCCAGCGCGCAGATCGAATGGCCCTCGACCTGTTTGGTCACCTGCTGGAGCATGTCGATGTCCGACACCTCGGCGTCGCCGGTGCGCAGCCGCTCCATCACGCGCCACATCCAGCCGGTGCCCTCGCGGCACGGGGTGCACTGGCCGCAGCTCTCATGCTTGTAGAAATAGGACAGCCGGCTGATCGCGCGGACCACGTCGGTCGACTTGTCCATGACGATGATCGCGGCGGTGCCCAGACCCGATCCGACCGCCTTCAGGCCATCGAAATCCATCGGACAGTCCATGATCTGCGCGGCCGGCACCAGCGGCACCGAGGAACCGCCCGGGATCACCGCGAGCAGATTGTCCCAGCCGCCGCGAATGCCGCCGCAATGCTTCTCGATCAGCTCGCGGAAGCTGATCGACATCGCCTCCTCGACCACGCAGGGCGTGTTCACATGGCCACTGATCTGGAACAGCTTGGTGCCGCGGTTATTCTCCGCGCCGAAGCTGGAAAACCATTCCGCGCCGCGTCGCAGGATCGTCGGCGCGACCGCGATCGACTCGACATTGTTCACCGTGGTCGGGCAGCCATAGAGGCCCGCCCCCGCCGGGAAGGGCGGCTTGAGGCGCGGCTGGCCCTTCTTGCCCTCCAGGCTTTCGAGCATCGCGGTCTCTTCGCCGCAGATATAGGCCCCGGCGCCGCGATGGACGAAGACGTCGAAGTCATAGCCCGAGCCGCAGGCGTTCTTGCCGACCAGCCCGGCCGCATAGGCCTCGGCCACCGCCGCGAACAGCGTCTCCGCCTCGCGGATATATTCGCCGCGAATGTAGATATAGGCCGCTCGCGCGCGCATCGCGAAGCCCGCGACCAGCGCGCCCTCGATCAGCTTGTGCGGATCGTGGCGGATGATCTCGCGGTCCTTGCACGAACCCGGCTCGGACTCGTCGGCATTGATGACCAGGAAGTTCGGCCGGTCGGGGCGCGGCTCCTTGGGCATGAACGACCATTTGGTGCCGGTGGGGAAGCCCGCGCCGCCTCGGCCGCGCAGGCCGCTGGCCTTGACCACGTCGATGATCTTGTCGTTGCCGAGATCCAGCAGCGCCTTGGTATTGTCCCAGTCGCCGCGCGCCCGCGCCGCATCCAGCCGCCACGACTGATAGCCGTAGAGATTGGTGAAGATGCGATCCTTGTCCTGAAGGCTCATGCCTCGACTCCCCGCGCTTCCCCCTGCCGGGCGACGTTCCATTCGCCGCGATAGTCGTGGTTCCCGGTCACCATCGCGGTCAGCGAGGTCGGACCGCCCACCGGCTCGACGGTGTGGCGACCGGGCTGTTGCGTGCCCGGCTTCGGCGTCTCGCCGCGTGCCAACGCCTCAAGGATCGCGGTGGTGCGATCGTAATCGAGATCCTCGTAATTGTCGTCGTTCACCTGGACCATCGGTGCGGAGGAGCAATTGCCCATGCACTCGACCTCGGTCAGCGTGAACAGGCCGTCGGGCGTGGTCTTGCCCTTGATCAGCCCCTTGTTCTTGCACGCGGCGAACACGTCGTCGCTGCCCGCCAGCATGCACGGCGTCGTGCCGCAGACCTGGACGTGATAGCGGCCGACGGGCGCCAGGTTGAACATGGTGTAGAAGGTCGCGACCTCGTACACGCGCATGTACGGCACGCCGATATAGCGCGCGACATATTCGATCACCGGGACCGGCAGCCAGCCCTGCGTCTGGGTCTCGGCCCCCACCTGGCGCTGCGCCAGGTCGAGCAGCGGGATCGAGCCCGATTGCTCGCGCCCGGCCGGATAGCGCGCCAGCACCTCCTGCGCCTTGCGGGCATTCTCCTCGGTCCAGGCGAACGCGCCCCAGCGCGCGCGGACCTCGGCTTCGTCGGGGATATGAACGGCGTCAGCCATTATCGGTCACACTCACCAAAAACGATGTCCATCGCGCCCAGGATCGCGGTCGTGTCCGCCAGCATGTGCCCCCGGCTCATGAAGTCGGCCGCCTGGAGGTGCGAGAAGGCGGTCGGCCGGATCTTGCAGCGATACGGTTTGTTGGTGCCGTCCGACACCAGGAACACGCCGAACTCGCCCTTCGGGCTCTCGGTCGCGACATAGACCTCGCCGGCCGGCACGTGATAGCCCTCGGTATAGAGCTTGAAGTGGTGGATCAGCGCCTCCATCGAGCGCTTCATCTCCGACCGCTTGGGCGGCACGACCTTGCGGTCGTCCGAGGCGATCGGCCCTTCCGGCATTTCGGCCAGGCACTGCTTCATGATCCGCGCCGACTGGCGGACCTCCTCCACGCGCACCATGAACCGGTCGTAGCAGTCGCCGCGCGTGCCCACCGGCACCTCGAAGTCCATGCGCGCATAGACGTCATAGGGCTGCTGCTTGCGCAGGTCCCAGGGGATGCCCGCGGCCCGGATCATCGGACCCGAGAAGCCCCAGGCGATCGCATCGTCGCGGCTGACCGTGGCGATGTCGACGTTCCGCTGCTTGAAGATGCGGTTGTCGGCGACCAGGCTGATCGCGTCCTCGAACAGGCGCGGCAGGCGCGTGTCGAGCCAGTCGGCGATGTCGGTCAGCAGCTTCAGCGGCACGTCCTGATGGACGCCGCCCGGACGCATGTAATTGTGATGCATCCGCGCGCCGCTCGCACGCTCGAAGAAGTTGAGGCAGTCCTCGCGGATCTCGAACAGCCACAGGTTCGGCGTCATCGCGCCCACGTCCATCACGTGCGAACCCAGGTTCAGCATGTGGTTGGAGATGCGGGTCAGCTCGGCGAAGAACACGCGCAGATATTGCGCGCGCAGCGGCACATCGATGTCGAGCAGCTTCTCGACCGCCAGGACGAAACTATGCTCCATGCACATGGGCGAGCAATAGTCGAGCCGATCGAAATAGGGCAGCGCCTGGGCGTAGGTCTTGTACTCGATCAGCTTCTCGGTGCCCCGGTGGAGCAAGCCGATATGCGGGTCGACCCGCTCGATGATCTCGCCGTCCAGCTCCAGCACCAGCCGCAGCACGCCGTGCGCCGCCGGGTGCTGGGGACCGAAGTTGATCGTGTAGTTCTGGATGGTGACATCGCCCTCGGTCGGGTGCGCGGGCGAATGCACGTCCAGCACTTCGTCGACATAGGGATCGATCGTGGTCGTCGCCGGGGCGACCTCCACTCCGGGGATATGGCTCACTGATTCTGTCCTTTGCCCGCGGTCGGGATCACGTCCGGATCCGCCGGCTTGGGGGTCGCATCGGGTTCCGCGCTGCCCTTGCCCGTCTCGGCGGTGCTCTCCGCCGTGGTCTTGGCATAGGGCTCGCTCGACGCCTTCGGCTCCTGCTTGGCGGAACCGTCCGCATCCGCCTTCTGCACCTGGTCCGCGGTCGCGGGCGTCTGCGCGCCCTTGTCCTGCGGCAGGGCGGCCGGCGGAGTGCTGGCCGCGCCCGGGGCCGGCTTCGCCTTCTCGTCGCCGGGCAGGATGTACTCGGCACCCTCCCACGGACTGAGGAAGTCGAAGGTGCGGAAGTCCTGCGCAAGCTGCACCGGTTGGTACACGACGCGCTTCTCCTCCTCGGAGTAGCGCAGCTCGGTATAGCCGGTCATCGGGAAGTCCTTGCGGAGCGGATGGCCGCGAAAGCCATAGTCCGTCAGGATTCGACGCAGGTCCTTGTTGCCCTCGAACAGCACGCCGTACAGGTCATAGACCTCACGCTCCAGCCAGCCGGCGACCGGCCAGATGCCGGTGACGGACGGGATCGGATGCTCCTCGTCGGTCGCGACATGGACCTGGACACGGTGGTTCCGGGTCATCGACAGCAGGTTGTACACCACGTCGAACCGTTCCGCGCGCTGCGGATAGTCGACGCCGGCGATCTCCATCAGCTGCTGATACTCCAGGCCCGGCGTGTCGCGCAGCGCGATCATCGCCGGGACCAGCGAGTCGCGATGGACGTGCAGCTGCACCTCGCCGACCAGTTCGACCGCATGGACCAGCCCGGCGCCGATCGCGCGGGTCGCCACCTCGATCGTGTCGCCCGCGGCGGCATAGGCAGGCGCAGGCGCCCTCATCGCTCGATGCTCCCGCTGCGGCGAATCTTCCGCTGCAACTGCATCACGCCATAGAGCAGCGCCTCGGCGGTCGGCGGGCAGCCGGGGACGTAGATGTCCACCGGCACGATGCGGTCGCATCCGCGCACCACCGAATAGCTGTAATGGTAATAGCCGCCGCCATTGGCGCAGCTGCCCATCGAGATGACGTATTTCGGCTCCGACATCTGGTCGTAGACCTTGCGGAGCGCGGGCGCCATCTTGTTGCACAGCGTGCCGGCGACGATCATCACGTCCGACTGGCGCGGCGATGCGCGCGGCGCGGCGCCGAACCGCTCCAGATCATAGCGCGGCATGTTGACGTGGATCATCTCCACGGCGCAGCACGCCAGGCCGAAGGTCATCCACCAGAGCGAGCCGGTGCGCGCCCATTGGAACAACTCCTCGGTCGAGGTGACGAGGAAGCCCTTGTCGGTCAGTTCACCGTTCAGGCTGTCGAAAAATCCGTGATCGGGCGGCACCACGGCCGCGCCGCCGTCCGGGCGAGCCTTGAGTTCGACCGGACCGGAGTGAAGCTCTACTCCCAATCCAATGCTCCCTTCTTCCAGGCATAGGCGAGGCCGAGGGCCAGTTCGCCGATAAAGATCATCATGCCGAACCACGCGGTCCAGCCGATGCTGAACACCGAGACCGCCCAGGGGTAGATGAACGCCGCCTCCAGATCGAAGACGATGAACAGGATCGCGACCAGGTAGAAGCGGACGTCATACTGGCTGCGCGGGTCCTCGAAGGCGGGGAAGCCGCATTCATATTCGGACAGCTTCTGCTCGTCGGGCTTGTGGGCGCCGGTGAGCCGGCCGACCGCCATCGGCAGGAAGACGAACGCGCTCGACAGCGCGAGGGCCACCCCGAGGAAGATGAGGATCGGCAGATATTGCGACAGATCGACCAAAACGGTTCTCGCAAGTGCGAACGGATGAACGAGGGCTTTAGGCGCGCCGGACAAGTCGGGCAAGGTTTCCAACCGCTTGCGAATCACTCTCAACGAGAGGCGATCACGCCGTCCTGGCGACGCGCCGAAGCGCGAAAGCTAAGTATAGGTACTTGTTGCAGAATTTCCCAGTGCCGGTGGGTTAACGCAGAGCACCGGCAACGAGCTTATGCAGCTTGCTGTGCAACGCATCGTTGCAGGCGAGGAACTCGTTGCGCTCCTGCGCGCGGTCCGCGCCGCGATAGTCGGTGACATAGCCGCCGGCTTCCTTGACCAGCAGCAGGCCGGCCGCCGTATCCCAGGGTTTCAGCCCCGATTCCCAATAGCCGTCGAACCGCCCCGCCGCGACCCAGGCCAGGTCGAGCGCGGCCGAGCCGAGTCGACGGATGCCGGCGACCTGCGGCGCGACCGCCCCGAAGATGCGCGTCCATTCGACGAAGTCGCCATGGCCCAGGAACGGGATGCCGGTCGCGATCAGCGCCTCCGACAGGTCGCGGCGGGAGGAGACGCGCAGCCGCTGGTCGGTCAGCCAGGCGCCCCGGCCCTTCTCGGCCCAGAAGCTCTCGTCGGTCAGCGGCTGGTAGACCAGGGCCGTGGTGATCTCGCGCTTGCCGTTCGGCATCGGCTCCTCGACCGCGATCGAGATGGCGAAGTGCGGGATGCCGTGGAGGAAGTTGGACGTGCCGTCGAGCGGATCGACGATGAAGCGCGGCTTGTCGGGATCACCCGCCACCTCGCCACGCTCCTCCATCAGGAAACCCCAGTCGGGCCGGGCGCGCGACAGTTCCTCGAACAGGGTCTGCTCGGCGCGCTGGTCGGCCATCGACACGAAGTCGGCGGGGCCCTTGCGGCTCACCTGGAGCTGCTGGACCTCGTTGAAGTCGCGCCGAAGACGCGGCGCAGCCTTGCGCGCGGCACGCTCGATCACCGTCATCAGGCCGGAATGCGAAGGCATGATATTCTCCATCCTCCCATGGGCGGGAGGAACTGGTCAGGGGGCGGCCGAAGCGACCGGTGTCGAGGCGGGGGGCGACGACGCGAACGACGCCGGCCCCTGCCCCATTATAGAGGACGATCAGTCCGCGCGGCGGACGTAGGTCTGCTCGTACACGTCGACGACGATGCGCGTGCCGGCGGCGATGTGCGGCGGCACCATCACGCGCACGCCATTGTCGAGCACGGCGGGCTTGTAGGAGGAGGAGGCGGTCTGCCCCTTCACCACCGCATCGGCCTCGACGATCGTCGCCTCGATCGTGTCGGGCAGCTGCACCGAGATCGGCTTTTCGTCGTACAGCTCCATCACCACGTCCATGCCGTCCTGCAGGAAGGCCGCGGCGTCGCCCAGGATGCCGGCGTCGAGCGTGATCTGCTCGTAATTGTCCTTGTCCATGAAGGTCAGCTGATCGCCGTCCTTGAACAGGAACTGGAAATCCTTTGTGTCGAGGCGGACGCGCTCGACCGTCTCCGCCGAGCGGAAGCGGACGTTGTTCTTGCGCCCGTCGATCAGGTTCTTCATCTCGACCTGCATATAGGCGCCACCCTTGCCGGGCTGCGTATGCTGGATCTTGACGGCGCGCCAGATGCCGCCGTCATACTCGATGATGTTGCCGGGACGGATGTCCACGCCGCTGATCTTCATGGATTGACCTGCTGAAAAGAGCCGGGGGCGTCGTCGCCCCGATGCCCGGCGATTTAGCGTCCTGCGGTCGATCCGGCAAGCAGGGGGTAGGGATTGACCGACTGCCCCTGCCACCAGCGCTCGCCCGGCGCCATGCGTTGCAGCCCGAAATGGAGATGCGTGTTGCCGGCGCCCGCATCGCCGGTGTCGCCGACGAAGCCGATCCGCTGCCCGCGCGCGACCGCCTGCCCCTCGGCCAGGCCGGGCGCATAGCCGGCGAGATGCGCGTAATAATAGATCCAGCGCCCGCCGGGCGAGCGGACATAGATGGTCAGGCCACCCGGGTCGCTGGCGAACAGCTTCTCCACCCGGCCGGGGGCGGCGGCGAGGACGGCCGTACCGCCCGGGGCCATGATGTCGGTGCCCTGGTGCGTCCGCCCCCCCTCCCCGCGCGGATCGCCCCAGCTATCCGCGATGCCGGTGCGCGCGACACCGGCCACCGGCACCGCCAGCACGGCGTCCTCGTCGACGACGCTGGCGGCCGGCTGGGCGGAAGGCCGCGTCGGCCTGCCCGATCCGCCGAACCGGGTCATCGAGGCGAACAGCGCCCCCACGATCACCACCAGCGCCAGGATGACCCAGCCGACCCGGCTCATGCGCTATTCCTGGAAGATGGCCGGCGTACCCGGCTTCACCATCAGGGCCAGGCGCGCCACGTTCCAATTGGCCAAGCGCACGCAGCCATGGCTCTCGGTGCGGCCGATCAGCTGCGGCTCGGGGGTGCCATGGATGCCGTAATGCGGCTTGCTGAGGTCCAGCCACACCACCCCGACCGGGCCATTGGGTCCGGGCGGCAGCATCGCCTTCTTGTCGTCCTTGTCCGCATCCCAGAACAGCGCCGGGTTGAAGTGGAATTTCGGGTTGTAGTCCGCGCCCTTGACCGTCCACTTGCCGATCGGCAGCGGGTCGTGGGTCGAGCCGGTCGTCACCTGGAACTGCGCGACCAGCTTGTCGGCCTTGTCATAGACGCGCAGCACCTTGTCCGACTTGTCGACCACCAGCTTCGCCGCCTGCGGCTGTACCGCATCGACATTGAGGCCGTTCAGCGTCGCGATCCAGTCGGGGCGCAGCTTGGCATCATAGGCGCGGCTCGACGGCAGCACATTGGGGAAGGTCACCCGGCTGCCCGGCCGCAGCCAAGTCTGCGGACTGTTGAGCGCCACCAGCACCTGCGGCGTGGTGTGGAACATCTCCGCCAGCTTTTCGAGCGGGCTGCGATAATAGAGGCCGGGCAGCTTGGCCTGCTGATCCTCGCCATGCGGGATCGGATCGATGTACGGGCCGGCGAGCACCCGCGCATCGAGCGTCAGCACCTTGGTCGCTTCCGTGCCCCAATAGGGGCGGAGCGCCGCCATGGTCGCCGCATCGGGCTCGCCGCTGGTCTTCAGGCCCCGGCTTTCCTGGAACCCCTTGATCGCGGCGGTCAGCGACATGCCCGGCCGGCCGTCGATCACCCCCGGCGAGAAGCCCAACCGATCGAGCACCACCTGCATCTTCATCAGGCCGGGATCGATCGGCACGGGGGCCGCAGCAGGCGGGGTCTGGGCGATGGCGGCGGGCGCGGCCAGCGCAGCGACCAGACTCAGGGTGATGCGGCCCATGGCTCTCCAATCCGAACGGTTACCTATCCGGATCAAACGAGCGAGGCCCGGCTTGGCTCCGCCCTAGCCTTGCCCGCCAAGCACTTGCGCGAAGGCCCGGACCGCCGCCGCTTCGTCGCCCGACCAGACCGCGCCCGACACCGCCAGGAAATCCGCGCCCGCCGCGACCAGCGGCGCGGCGTTATCCGGCGTGATCCCGCCGATCGCGACGCAGGGAAGTTCGAACAAAGCCGACCACCAGGACAGGATTACCGGCTCGGCCCGATGCTTCACCACCTTGGTGGTGGTCGGATGGAAGCTGCCGAACGCGACATAGTCCGCGCCGGCATCGCCCGCCTCCATCGCCAGATGGCGGCTGTCGTGACAGGTGACGCCGATCTGCACCGACGGTCCGAGCGCGTCGCGCGCCTCGCGCGGATCGCCATCCTCCTGGCCCAGATGCACGCCGTCCGCCCCCAGCCGCTTGGCGAGGCTGATCGAATCGTTGACGATGAAGGCGACCTCGCGATCCTCGCAGATGCGCTGGAGCGGCTCGGCGAGACGCGCCGCCTCATGCTGGTCGACATCCTTGACGCGGAACTGGAAGGCCGCGACCGGCCCGGCATCCAGGGCGCGCGCCAGCCGGTCGGCAAAGCCGCCGGCCACGTCGAGCGGCGAGATCAGATAGAGTTGGCAGGGTGGCCGCCGCACGTCGCGTTGGAAGGCGGCGGCGAAATTCGGGTCGAGAGGGCCCAGGGGATCGTCTTCGGTCATCCCCCCGCCCTAGCCGCTTGCAGCCGCCTGCTCCAGAGCGGTGATCGGCCGTCACCCATGGGACGACGGCCGTGCGGATTTCATTCCTCGCCCTTGTAGATGCGGACGATGCGCGCCAGCATCGCCAGCGCTTCCTCGCGCGGGCGCTGGAAGGTGTTGCGGCCGATGATCGAACCCTGGCCGCCGCCGTCGCGAATGTCGCGCGCGTCCTGGAACACCGCATCCTCGCCCTTGGCCGCGCCGCCCGAGAAGACATTGATCCGCCGGCCCGCGAAGCTCGCCTGCACCATATGGCGCACGCGCGCCGCCTGGGACGTGAAGTCGCCGTCCTTGTACAGCGGCTTGGCTTCCTTCTGCTCGATATGGTCGGTCGGCAGCTTGGTCTTGATGATATGCGCGCCGAGCAGCGCCGCCATGTGCGCGGCATAGGCGCCGACGTCGAGCGCCAGCTCGCCTTCCTTGGACAGGTCGCCGCCGCGCGGATAGCTCCAGATCACCGTCGCCAGCCCGACCGCCTCGGCCTCCTCGCGCAGCGCCCGGATCTCCTCCATCTGCTCGAAGATCTGGTCGGAGCCCGGATAGATGGTGAAGCCGATGGCGGCGCAGCCCAGCCGCAGCGCGTCGCCCACGCTGGCGGTCACCGCCTGGTCGATGCTGGTCGCCCAGCTGTTCGAGCTGTTGACCTTCAGGATCGTCGGAATCTGCCCGGCGAAGGTGTCGGCCCCCGCCTCCAGCATCCCAAGCGGCGCGGCATAGGCCGACAGGCCGGCATCGATCGCAAGCTGATAGTGGTAATGCGGGTCATAGGCCGCCGGATTGATCGCGAAGGAGCGCGCCGGGCCATGTTCGAAGCCCTGGTCGACCGGCAGGATCACTAGCTTGCCGGTGCCGCCCAGATGGCCCTGCATCAGGATGCGGGCCAGGTTCGCCTTCACGGCCGGGCTGGTGCCTTCATATTTGTCGAGAATGGCCTTCACGGTCGGGGTCATGTGCGTCTCCTGGAAGTGTCAGATTGAAACAAGGTCAAAGGGCGAGCCAGCGACGCAGCGCCTGGTCCACCTGCTCCATGCGAGTCGCCGAAGCATGGCCGAGCAGCTTGACGCAGCGATGACGCGGCACCGAGATGATGCGATCGACCTGCACCTCGCATTCGACCGGCAGGCCGGTATGCTCCTGGGGCGAGATGGCGACGCGGAACAGCGCCTCGCCGCCGACGCTACGGGTCAGCGGGCAGAGCGTGATGGTGGCATGGGTCTCGTTGAACAGTTCCGCCTGGACGACCACCGCCGGTCGCGGCTCGCCGCCGTCATGACCGTCGACCAGCAGGATCGCGCCCCGCGCCAGGTCGCTCGCCGCGACAGTCATGCGCCGCTTGCCTCGGCCAGGACGGTCCAGAAGCCGTCATCCTCCGCCTTGTCGCGCTTGGAGGCGCGTAGCGACTGGCGCCGCGCCTCGCGCCGATATGCCTCGTCGTGCAGGTCGACATAGCGGCGCACCGCCTCGCGCGCGATGTCGCTCTTGCTGCGGCCCTGGGTCCGCGCGACCGCCGCCAGCCGCGCTTCCAGATCCGAGTCGAGCCTGACACCGAGCATGGGGTTCTCCGTTTAACGTGTTAAACGTAGCAACGCGCGACCGGTGTTTCAACCGGCGATCGACATGGCTTGATCGGCCGTGCCGGGACGGCCAATCTGGGGCTTGGCCCGGGGGGCGGGCCATGAGGGG